>JBOHGD010000042.1:0-42077 GCA_050699955.1 Pseudonocardiaceae bacterium
GTGATGTGGTGGGTGCGACGACCACCGAGGCCGACGGTCACTTCGCCTTCTTCGCGCTCGCCCAGGGTCACTACACGCTGACCGTGGCGGCCGCCTCGCTGCAGCCGGTGGCCAGTAGCGTCGAGTTGCCCGCCAGCGGGCACGTCACCCGTGACGTGGAGGTGGCCACCCGGGTCCAGCTGATCGGCGTGGTGCGCACCGCGACCGCGAATGCGCCGGTGCCCGAGGCGCTGACCACCCTGATCGCGGCGGACGGCCAGGTCGTCGCGTCGGCCATCACCGATGTCGATGGTGGGTTCGTCTTTGACGACCTGAATGCCGGGGTGTACACCGTCATAGCGACCGGTTACCCGCCGGTGGCTGCCGAGGTACACCTCGGCGTCGGAGATCCCACCGAGACGGTGATCACCTTGGGACCTCCCAGGCTGGCTGATGCCGCGGCGGGCAACGGTGCCGTGCGCAGTGCCGAACGGGAGGATGCCGACCATGGCAGCGACTGATGCCGGCGGCGTGCTCACCGGCACCGTGATCACCGGGGACGGATGGCCGGTACCGCACGCCGTGGTCACCATCGTCGACGAGACCGGTGTCCAGTCCGGCCGCACCGCCGTCGGCCATGACGGCCGCTTCGCGGTGGCCGGGCTGAGCCCCGGCACCTACACGGTGATCACCGCCGCGGCCGGGCACTCTCCCCAGGCCCGCACCCGCCTGATCAATGGCGCGAGCCCGGTCGACCTGGGTCGCCTGGTGCTCTCCCGGATCAGCGGCGCCGTGTTGCCCACTCCGGGGATCTGGCACATCGACCCGATCCACTCCACCGTGTCGGCCACCGCCGTGCACATCGGCTTCGCCAAGATCCACGGCCGGTTCCGGAACTTCGCAGGTACCCTGACCGTGGCCGACCCGCTGGTGGAGAGCTCGGTCGAGGTGCTCATCGACGCGGCCAGCATCGACACCGACAACGCCGATCGTGATGCCCACCTGCGCTCACCGGACTTCCTTGACGTGGCGGCCTTCCCACAGATCCGCTATGCCGGGCAGGGCCTGACCGTGCTGCGCCCGGAGGCCTGGCAACTCGACGGCGAGCTCACCATGAAGACCGTCACCCGACCTGTCTCACTGCATGTCAGCTATCTGGGCACCGGAGACGGCCCGATGGGCGACATCCGCGCCGGATTCCACGTCACCACCCAACTCGACCGCGACCAGTTCGGCATCATCTGGAACCAGTCGCTGCTGGCCGGTGTGTTCGCCGTCGGTCGCACGCTGCGCATCACCATTGACATCGAGGCCATCTACCAGCAGCCCTGACCAAGCTCACCACCCCGCGTGTCCGGCTCTCGTGCACGCTGTGTCGGGCTCTCGTGCACGGTGTGTCAGGCTCTCGTGCACGGTGTGTCAGGCTTTTGTGCACGCCGGTGGATCGCCGCCGATTCGGCCTCGAATGGCGGCCGGGTAACGTAGCACAACGTATCTCGATATTCCTGGTGTGATGGACTCCAGGTGCGGTGGGTTTCGGTTTGATGGGCAGAGGTGTGACTTGGCGCAGTGCCGTGGCCGACCTGAGCCGGACCCGATCCGCTGGTACGTGTCCACCACCTGGCCGCCCCGGCGGCGGTGCAGCTCACTTTCCTTTCACGTCTTCCAGGGGTGAACCAATGTCTGGATTTCCGCCGATCACTGTCCGGCAACCGCTCGCGAATGACCTCGTCGACAATCCGGTCGACGTCTGTGGGATCGGTACCGGCTTCGAGGGACAGATTACCGCTCGAATCCGCGATGACCACGGCACCGTGCTCGCCGAGCACACTGTGCACGCGGGCGGAAGTGGCATTTGGGGCAACTTCCACCAGCAGCTGACACTGCCCAGCACACCTCAGACCCCCGGCGGGACACTCGAGGTGTTCGAGTTCTCCCCGAAGGGAGACGGGACCGAGATCAACAAGCGGGTGGTCCGGATCGTCTTCGGTCCCGCACTGATCACTCCCTATCATGGGTTCGCGCAATACACCGTCGTCGGCGGTGACACGCTTTCGGGTATCGCCCAGCACTGGTACGGCGACGCCACTAAGTACCCACGGATCTTCGAGGCGAATCGGGACCAGATCACCGACCCGAACCGGATCTTCGTGGGCCAGGTGCTGCGTATCCCGCAGTAGCGGTCACCGGCAGCACACTGTGCTCGTGGATGAGGTTCACGGCCAGCAGCAGGTCGCGGTCGGTGAGCACCTGCTGCGGTGAGCCTTCGGCGACGATCTGATGGTCCTCGTTGAACACGATGCAACGGTCCGCGATGCGGTGCAGTGCGTCGAGGTCATGGGTGGCGTGCACGATGGTCTTTCCGGCGGTGCCGAGCTGTTCGATCAGGTCCATCAGCCAGTACTGGGTGCGGGGGTCCAAGGCGGCGGTGGGCTCGTCGAACAGCAGCACCTCGGGACCCATCACCAGCACGGTGGCGATGGCCACCTTCTTCTTCTGACCGCCGGAGAGCTGGAAGGGGGCGCGGTCGAGCAGGTCGGTGATGCCGAGCATCGTGACGACATCGTCCAGTCGGCCGGCGGCGTTCTCGCGGGACAGGCCGAGCTGCAGAGGCCCGAACGCGATCTCCTCCCGCACCGTGGGGGAGAAGACCTGGGCGTCGGAGTTCTGGAACACGAAGCCGACCCGGGACCGGAAGCCCTCCGACATCTGCTCGTCTTCCATGGTGTCCTCGGTGATGGGTTCGCCGAAGGCCGAGTAGGAACCCGCGGTCGGGAAGACGAGGCCGTCGAGCACCTTGAGCAGGGTCGACTTGCCGCAGCCGTTCGCGCCGAGCAGCGCGACCCGTTCACCGCGCCGGATCGTGACCGACACGTTGTCCAGAGCTGGATACCGTTCCAGGTAGGAGTAGCTGAGCCCCTCGGTGAGGAGGATCGGCGCAGTGTCGTCAGCGGACAAGGAGGTGATCTCCGATCAATACGGCCACGGCGAAGGCCACCACGACCACCGCGTAGTAGGTATCGATGGCTCGTAGCCGGTGCCGGTCGAGGGTCATCGCATCCCCTCGGTAGCCGCGGGCGGTCATGGCCTGGTGCACCTCTTCGGACAGTTGGCTCGCCTTGCCCAGCAGCGCACCCACGCTCGCCCCGAGGAAGGCTCGGGCGCTGCGGTCGTGCTTCGGCGTGCCCGGGGTGCGGGCCTGGCGAGCCTGGTACATGTCCGTCACCGAGGTCAGCAGCAAGAAAATGTAGCGGTAGGCCATCCCGATGATCAGGATGAAGATGCGCGGCACGCCGAGGCTGCGCAGCGCGGCGAGCAACCGGATCCACGGCGTGGTCAGGGTCAGCAACACGACCAGCGAGATCGACACGGCGACCCGGGCGACCACGCGTGCGGCGGCGGTGAGCCCCTGCGCGGTGAACCCTTGGGGATGCCCGTTCCAGTGCCACAGGGTGAGCACGATGTCCCCGTGGGTCACCACCGACAGCGTCGCGGGCAGCACCACGATGCCGGTGAAGATCGGCACGAACAGCCAGACCCGCTTGACGAAGAAGCCGACCGGTAGCGCGGAGGCCGACGCGAGCACGAGCGTCGCCGCGTACATCACCCCGAGCGTGACCATCGAGTGCGCCAGACCGGCGACGACGAGCAGGCCGATCAGGCTCAGCAGTTTCACCCGGGGGTCGATCCGCTGCAGCAGCCCGCCCGCCCCCGCGACGTCCTCGCCGAACATCACCTGTTGCAGCAGCTTCGAGCCGCCCTGGATGGTCTTGGTCAGGTAGCTGCCCTTCTTGCGCTTGCCGATGCACCCGCAGGGACACATCGCCATGTCCTGTTGCAGCAGCCACTGCGGTACCGGCACCCGGTCGGGGGTGGTGCCGACAGCCGCGCCGGTCATGACCGGACCGTTCCGGACGTCTCCGCGGGCTCCGTCGACTCCGGGTCGGAGCCGGAGGTACCGGAGCCGGAGGTACCGGAGCCGGTCATCTGTGCGATGAGCTTGCCGATGAGCAGCACAACTGCTCCGACCACCAGGATTCCGACCACGGCGGAGATGAGGTAGCCCAGCGTCGGGTGGGAGTCACCGGTGAAGTCGTAGCCGCTGAAGATCGCGTTGTGCCAGAGCCCGTTGTACTTGTTCAGGCCCTCCGGAACCGTCGACAGCCCGAGTTTGTGCAGATCCAGATCCTGTGGCGAGTCCTCACCGAAGGCGCCGCCCGGTGCCAGCAGACCCAGCGGGGTGAGCACCACGAGCAAGGCCATCACCCCGCCTGCGACCACTGCGGGGCGTAGCCGACGCCGACGAGTGCTCTCCCGCGCCGCTTCCTCCGCGGTCACCGGGATGCCGAGGTGGTTGACCCGCAGCAGCGGCAGGTTCGCCCGCTGCAGGTAGGCCACCACCGCCGCGGTGATGATGCCCTCCGCTATCCCGGCCACCGCCAGGTGGGCCAGCAGCATCGCGGGCACCGCTTGCGAGAGGTGGTAGGGCGAGTACAGCGGAGCCCCCGCGGCATCGTGGAACAGGTCCGGCTGGATGCCCAGCTCGATCCCGCAGCACAGCGCGGCGGTGTTGAGCCCGATATATCCCCCGACGAACGCCGCAGCCACCCGGCGTCGGCTGGTCAGCACCGTTCTGCCGGAGATCAGCCGGTACAGTCCGTAGGAGACGAACGGCAGCACGATGGCCATGTTGAACACGTTGACGCCGAACGAGAGCACCCCGCCGTCACCGAAGAGCAGGGCCTGGAAAGCCAGGGCCACGCTGACCGCTATCACCGCGGCCCACGGCCCCAGCAGTATCGCGACCAGGGCTCCGCCCACCGCGTGGGCCGTGGTGCCGTCCGGGATCGGCACGTTGAACATCATGACCAGGAAGCAGACGGCCGCCAGCACCGCCAGCGTCGGTACGTTGCGGGTCTTCACCCGGTCGCGCACCTTGGTCGACGCCACCGCGAGTACCGGGACCGCCACCACTAACCCTGCCGCGCAGGTCTGCGGGCTCAGATACCCGTCGGGAATGTGCATGTCTTGGACCCTTCCCATCGTTCCAGTCGCGATTCCCCGGCTAGCGCAAGATAAATGCATTAGCTCTAAAGTGGTAGTAAGTCCACCTGGATGGCCTAGTGGATCTTGACTGTCCGGCGCGGACGCGGACCTTCACTGGGTACCCACAACGGGACGTGGCACGATCAGTACATGGTCCCCGGATCGCCAGTGTTCAAGCTGCCCGAAGACGTCGCGCTGCTCGACGTCCGTGAGGACGACGAGTGGACCGCGGGACACGCACCACAGGCGCTACACGTCCCGATGGGACAGGTGTCGCAGCGGGTCAAGGAGATCGCCGCCGCCTTCCCCGAGCCCCCGGTGTACGTGGTGTGCCGCGCCGGGATGCGCTCCGCCCAGATCACCGCCTATCTGGTGGGGATAGGGCTGGAGGCGGTGAACGTCGAGGGTGGGATGGAGTCCTGGGTGGCCGATGGCCGTCCCCTGGTGGCCGAGACGAGCGCGCCGCCGCAAGTGCTGTAGGGCGCGATGATGCCGGCCTGTGTGCACTGCGGGCGCCCGGCGACTCCGGGCGCGCCCTGTGCCGGCTGCGGGACGGCGGTGCCCGCACTGCGGTGGGTGGCGACCCCGCCCCCGAGCGAGGCGACCGACCGGCCGCCGACGCCCGCCCAGGGCGGCTACACCGGTCCGCCGCGTTATCTCGCCCCGCCACGCTGGGGCTTCCCGCTGCTCGGCTGGCGCAGGCCGGTGTCGCTGACCGCGCCCGAGGTGAGCGCCGCGGAGCTGATGCGGACGATGGCCGCCACCGCGGTCCCGATGCTCGGGCTGACCGCCGCCGTGGTGCTGGTCACCGCGGGCGGCGAGGGGTGGCGCTACGCGCTGCTGCTGGAAAGCCGAACCGACGCGGTATCCGCCTGGCCGCTGCACATCAGTGATGCCCTGGTCGTCACCGGTGGAGTGATCTCGCTGTTGGTCGCCGCCCTGGCCGGTCTGGTCACGATCGGCTGGCTGGTGCGGGCCTGCGCGGCCGCGGCCCAGGCCGCCGGGGTCGCCCCGCCCCGGCCCGACTGGCAGCTGGTGGCCGGTGTGCTGGTGCCAGGGGTGAACGTGCTGCTGCCGGGCGCGGTGCTCGCCGAGCTGGAGCACACCGCGCTGGGCCGGGACCCCGATCGCAGACCACGTCCCTCCCTGCTGGTCGCCGGGTGGTGGGCGATCTGGGCATTCGGGCTGGGGCTGGCCGCCGTCACCATGCTGTGGGGGCTGCGCCACGGGGTGCAGGCGCAGGCCGACGGGGTGCTGCTGCATGCGGCGACCGATCTGGTGGCCGGGGCCGTCGCGATCACCACGATGGTCGTCGTGCGGCGGCTGACCGGGTTGCTCAGTCCGGCGGTGTGCGGCACCCATCGGATGGTGGTCGTCAGGATCGGCAGTGCTGCTGCGCCGGTCGGGTGATCGGGGACTCACGGTCTCGAAGAGGCGCAATCATGGAGTGGTGATGGCTGGGAGAGTGCCCTTGGTCGTCGCGCACCGGGGTGCGTCGGCGCACCGGGCCGAGCACACCCTGGGCGCCTACGCGCTGGCTCTGGAGCAGGGTGCCGACGGGCTGGAGTGCGACGTCCGGCTGACCAGGGACGGGCACCTGGTGTGCGTGCACGACCGGCGGGTGAACCGCACCTCCACCGGCCGCGGCGCGGTCAGTGCCCAGGATCTGGCCACCCTCGCCGAGCATGACTACGGTAGCTGGCACGACGATCTGCAGCACGCCGACGATCTGATCGCGCAGCGCGTCGCCAGCCCGGACCCGGCCGAAAGCGGCCTGCTCACCCTGCCGGACCTGCTCGGCCTGGTGGTCGACTGGCCGGAGCCGGTGCGGTTGTTCGTCGAGACCAAACACCCGGTGCGCTATTCCGGGTTGGTCGAGGCCCGGCTGGTGGCCCTGCTGGGCAGGTACGGGCTGGCCGAGCCGGCCTGCCGGGCGGACTCCACGGTGCTGGTCATGTCGTTCTCCGCCTGCGCGTTGCGCCGGGTCCGGGCCGAGGCACCGAGGCTGCCCACCGTGGCGCTGGTCGGTGTGCTGAGCGGGATCCGTTCCGGCCGGCTGCCCGCCTGGGCCGACATCGCCGGGCCCGGCGTGCGCGCCCTGCGCGCTGATCCGGGGTTCGTCGAGCGGGCCGCCGCGCGCGGTCACCCCACCTACTGCTGGACGGTCGACGAGCCTGCCGACGTGACGCTGTGCGCCGAGTGCGGAGTCAGCTACCTGGCCACCAACCGCCCCGCGGACGCCAGGAAGGTGCTGCGCCCGTGAGTGGCGATCACCCTCCCGCACCCACGGGCACGCTAGCGTGCCCCCCGTGTCAAAGCGCAGTGAGACGAAACCCCGCCCGGCCATGACCGATCAGTGCAACCCCCGCCAGCCGTGCCCGTGCGGATCGGGCAAGCGGTACAAGGCCTGCCACGGCGCCGCTCGGGGCGCCGAGGACATCATCGTCATCCGGCCCTATGCCGGGCTCGCCGCCGAGTGCCAGCTCGTCGCGTTACGGGAGTTCGTGCCCTCCGCGACCGCGCTGCTGCCACTGGCCGAGCCGGGCGACCGGGAGGTCACGCTGGCCACCGTGCTGCCGACGGCCGCCGCCGCGATGGTGCGGGCGGACGGCTCCGCCCTGGTCGCGCTGCAGGTGCTGACCCGCTCCGGTGACGTGTCCCGGGACCTCGGCCGCGCGGTGAGCTGGGTGCTGAGCGCACCGCCTGGCCAGCTGCTGCCGGTGGTCGGCCCGAACACCGAAGGGGGGGCGCAGACCCGGCTGCAGGACCTGATGGTGCCCGACGCGAAGCTCGACATCACCCTCTACCCCGACTTCGCCTGGTGGATTCCCGGCGAGGAACCCCCGGCGGGCGCGGTGGCGCTGTCCATGCAGCGGGCCAACGAGGCGATCATGCCGACCGAGCCGATCCACGGCGACGGAATCGAAGCGGCCTACTGGGTCGACGCGGGCGACAAGGCACATCTGCGCTGGGTCCGCCCGGAGCCCGAGGAGCGGCTGCTCGCCGCGCTGGCCCGGCTGGCCGCCCGCGACGAGCTGGACCTCGGCGAGGGCTCCCGCTACGCGGGTTCGTTTCGCGCTCACGGGGTCCTGGTGCCGGTCTGGGACCTCGACCGCGAGCAGCACGCCCGGGAGTGGAGCGCCCCCGCGGCGGCCTTCTCGGCCCGGTTGGCCGGAGCGCTGGACACGCTGGACGGCGCGCCGCTGAACGAGTCCGAACGCCGGGCGCTGCGCGGGCTGCACGGCCGCCAGTTCACCCTGCGCTGACCGGGACAAGCGGGTACGAACTGACGCCATCACCCGGATCTGTTCGTGGTTGGATACCTGGCAACAGGAGGACGAGGCCGGGACCTGGTGGCCGAGATGGGTAACCCGCGCCGAACAACGCATCGGCCGCACCACACGGACCAACCCGATGCGCGAACAGGCTCCGTCGTCGGCCGATTCGGCGGCAGTCACGGTTGTGCGGCGTATCGACGGCCGCGTTCAATCCTGGTTCATGTGGTGCGGGGTGGGTCGACCAGTTCGATTTCGAGGGCGACGACGCCGAGGGCTTCGCGTTCGGGGGGGTAGATCTGGCGGATGTTGGCGAGTTGCTCGTCGCGGGTGGCGAGGGGGTTGACCGAGGCGATGTCCTCGTGGTCGAACATCTCGTCGAATGTGTTGTAGCGGGTGACGCGGGTGACGCGGGTGAGGACTTGGTCGCTTTGGCAGCGGAACCGGATCAGCGAGTTCTGCTTGATCTTGCGGCGGCTGGAGTCGTTGACGCGGATCTCGGTGGTCTTGCGGGCGGTGGCGATGAGGTCGAAATAGCGCTTGTAGATGCCCATCTCGTGGGCGCGGACGACGGGTTCGGTGGGGCGTGCGGTCATGATGCGGCCGAGTTGGGCAGGCGAAGGTTGGCGCAGATGAAGTCCAGCCGGGCGGCGGCGGAGTCGGGGGCGACGAACACCGGTTCGTAGTCGGCGTCGTAGTAGCCCTGCACGATCAGCTCGTGGACGCGGCGGATCTCGCGGTCTTTGGCCCAGACGATGTCGTCGGGGTCCTCGAAGGTGTCCAACGGGTCGAGTACGAAGATCGCGTCGTAGCGGTAGCGGCGGGTGGATTCCTCCAACTGGGGGGTCGGTCGCAGCCCGAAGAACCCCTCCCAGCCGTAGCCGTCCGGGATTCCCCTGTTATAGAAGCGAATCCCGTGTTTGTGTGTTGTGTATTCAGTGATGAATGCGTCGAGGACTTCCAGGGAGTAGTCACGGCGGTCCTCCTTGAGCAGGTGTCGGCCCAGTCGTTCACGGTGCTTGTGGTAGATCTCCCGGCCGGGTTCCTCGGCCATGCAGGGGATTCCGGCTGTGTGGACCGCCTCGATCAGGTCGTCCTTGCCGGAGGAGGGACCGCCGGTGATGACATAGCGGTGCGGGTCGCCGGTCGACGCTGCCTCCAGGGCGGCGGCCAGGGCCGGGTTGGTGGTGGTCACGGCAGTTGTCCGTTCTGTTCATCGGGGATGTTCTCGGTGGCTGCGGGGTGGGTGAGGAAACCGTGGGTCCAGGCGTTGCCCAGCCCGGTTTCGCCGTGCAGGGCGGCAACGAACTGCTCCCGGCTGGCTCCGCCGGTAGCAGCCTCGGTCAGCCGGGATACCTGCGCCGAGGTCAGGGCTGGGGTCCAGCCGGCCAGGGTGACCAGTTCGTCTGCTGAGGACTCCAGGTCGGGGGCGAACGCGGTGGTGTAGCTGATCGCCTCGGCGCGGGCTGCTGCCCACCGCCAGGCGGCGGTCACCGTCGTGCGCAGGATGTCCGTACGGTCGGCCTGCAAGCTGATCAGCCGCTCGACGGCGAGCAGTTCAGCGCGGGCGGCGTAGATCGCCGACCACAGCCTGCTGAGTTGCTCCTCATGTTCGGCGACTTCCCAGGCGAACGGGTCCACCTGGACCGGCTGCCGTCCGGTGGCCGGGGCGAGCCGGGGCCCGATCATCACCGAGCGGGTGAATCGTTCGGCGTCGGCCAACAGTTCCCAGGCGATCCTCTCGATCAGCTTGGGCTCGACCCGCTTGCGGAAGTGGTGGCCCTCGTGTCCGGCCTGCTCGGCCGCCAGGTTCCGGCGAACGGTCAGGTTCTGTCCGGGCTCGGCCGGCGGCAGTCCGAACAGCGCCCGCGCCGCCGAGGCGTAGCGGGTGTCCGGGAACCGGGCCAGCAGGCCGCGCAGGGTGCCGTCCAGCGCTGCGGTGCGGCTGGCCTCATCAGCGGGATCGGCCGCCCTGGCAACGATCCCGCGCAGGTCGAGCAGGACCGAGTCCGCGGTGGCCGGGGTGACCGGCAGCCCACGCCGTAGCAGCCGCCCGACCGCAGCGACCACCTCGTCCTCTACTGGGCTTTTTCTGGGCATGCAGTGAGTGAAGCACAATGCCCAGAAAAACCCCAGCCCTGTGCTCGGGCGCCGGGGGGTTCGGCGGCTTCGAGGGCTTCGGCGACGGCGGTGAACTCGTTGAGTGCGGCTTGCAGGTCGTCGACGATCTCCTGGGCAATCACTTCGGGTGGTGTCAGGTTGTCGCTGTTCTCGACGTCCGGGTCGCGTCGCCAGGTGATGTCGGGTTGGCCTTGTCTCGGGCCACGAGTTCGTCGCGCTCACAGGCTCGCGAGGACTGTGGCGACTAGCTGGCGCGCGTCATGGCCATAGATGGCCTGGTCGTGAAGCTGGTTGAACATCGCCACGTAGAGCGCGACTTCCTTCGGTCGGGTCACTTTAATCGCCGCGGTGGGGGTTTCCAGTGCAACGGCGTTGTTGTCGAAGATCCAGAACCCGATGGTGGAAATGGCCCGCCGCTGGATAGTGGCCGGGATGACGCCGACGGATACCACCGGCAGGCGCATGAGGGAGAGCAGGTGGGTGAGCTGGTCGGCGTGTTCGGCGGGGGTGCCGTATCGGGTATGCAGGGCTTGTTCGCCGAGGACGACGGCGATGCGCTTGGCTGGGCTGAGGGCGATGGCGGTGCGTTCGGCCTTAAAGGCCACGGTGGCGTCGGCATCGTTGGGAGCGTCGAGGAATGCGTACCAGAAGGTGAGCATCTGCCGGATGTATGCCTCGGTCTGGAAAATGCCGGGCATGACGATCGGTTCGTGGATGCGGAAGGTGGTGGTGCGCCGGTAGGTGGCGATCGAGTGCAGGGTGCCGAGGCGGCGCATACCGGCGCGGGATTGCCGGGCCCACTCGAGGTAGGCGGACTCGACCGACTGGGCGGTGGCGATCAGGTCGGGGATCTGATCTTCAGCGCCGCAGGCGCCGCACCAGTCGCGGATGTTGCGCTCGGTCGGCGCCTGGGCACCGTTCTCGATGCGGCTGACGCGGGTGAAGTGCTGGCCGGTGGCGTCGGCGAGGGCCTGGCCGGTCAGCCCGGCGGACTTGCGCAGTTGACGCAGCCGGGCGCCGAGTTCCGTGCGGGCCTGGGCGGCGGAGCTAGTCGGGTCGGTAGGCACGAAACGGTGTAGCCAGGTTCCAGACGGTCTCGAACGCCTCCCGGCAGGTTCGCACCGTCTGCGGGTCCTCGGTGATCTCGAAGGAGGCGTTGGTGCCGTTGCCGGCGTAGTGCAGGAACAGCACGAGTTCGTCGTCGAAGACGTAGAAGTCTCCGCTGCCGGGCAGCGCGACGGTGCTCAGCCTGGGGCGGGGGAGGTAACGGGTGTCCTCGCCTGCGTCGATGAACACCTGGGCGTAGCTCGACGTCCAGCGCTGATAGTCGCTCAATGGCTCGGACACGATCCGGGCGCGGCGGCACGTTCGGCCCGCGTCACGGTGGTCGCGCAGCATCTCCAGCCACCAGCCCAGCCACGCGAGGTCGTCGGGCTCGCCCCGACGCCACTTGGCCATATGCGGCTGCTCGACCTCGGTGCCGTAGGCGTCTCGGGTCTCCAGGTGCACGAACGACTTCGTGATGCCCCGGCACAGCTCTTTGAGCTCCTGGTGGCTGGCCGGGCGCGTCACAGGTGCTGCTGAAAGAACGGGATCAGCCGGTCGGGGATCTCCACGCAGCTCTCGCCTTCCGGAATGTCCATGGCCCCCAGCGCATCGGGGTCGGTGACCGCCCAGCCCTGCACTACCCACGACTGGCGGTCGGTGCGGTACAGCGTCGGCGACCCGTCCGGCATCGAATCGGGATCTTTGGCAACGAAGGTGAGGTCCATGCCCGCCTCCTGTAGGACTTTGCGGCAACTTGCCGTGACGCCATATTCGCGGGCAGTACGACGCCGGTCAAGCTGCAAGTTTCCGCAAGTTCCTAGGAGACGACCTCATGCGGCTCCTACGTTTACGTTGCCTTTCGGCGGGTGTGCCCGCTTGATGTCAGGGCACCAGTGCATCCACCACTGGAGACCAAGGACAGTGACAAGGAGGTTGGCGACGTGAGTACTGAAACCAACACATGCGGCGTCGGTCGGCCTGAGGTGGATGGTCTGAGCGGAGCGACAATCTGAAACGGGACGGCGTGGCGGGCGAGGTGCGCGACATCGTGGCTGTCGTCGTCGCAGCCGACAGCCCAGCGGGGCGGGTCGCCGAAGCGGTCGACCAACTGACCGCGCATCTGCCGCCACCAAGCCAACCCTGGGCATGCCCATTGTGTTCCAGTCAGCCCTGGCCGTGCGCAGGATTCGATGCCGCTGCATATCGCCTACAGGAAGCCCATCTGAGGATCGGGGAACTGATCCCGCTGGACTTGCATCCCAGGCTGTGGCCACAACCTCATGAATCCGGGCTTCCAACACAAACAGTCTCTCCCGACGCCAGGCCCTACCCGGACTAATGGCCTGGGACGAGCAGGCTGACTAATCAGGCCACACCTCAACCCGGTTCACCAGGGGAAAAACGTAACGGTAGCCAGGCCCATCGCCATGCCAGTTTCCGGTATGGCCTGACCATTTGTAGGAGCACCAAATGCACAAGCTACCCCTTTCCCCTCATGATCGGTTATTGCACGCTGTCTCACATGTCACTGGCGTTGCCCAGGCTGCCGCTGCCCAGCTCCTGACGGTTCCTCTTGCCGAGCCTGGCCTGCTACGCGAAATGATTGCTGAACATCTTGGTGACGGGCGCAGAGTGGTAGTGACCGGAACATTGGATCGTCGGCTGGTCCTCATCGAGAATGCCGTGGGAGAAGCGTGGACGGCTGCGGACCTGTCCGGGCTGTCGCACGACTCCCGGAGGTGGCCGGAGTGGACGAAGGACCACTTGACCTTTCGCAAGCCACAAGAATGGCTCTCGCAAGCCGAGATCACGCCGGAGGGATGCAATCGCCTGCTCAGACCCCGGCTGCTGTTGGTCTCGCTCTACCATCCGGAATACTTCCCACTGCCCAGGTTCCCGCTAGCGATTTCCGACCTCGCCCGGGCGGCGCGATCCACGCTGCTGGGTGACGTGGAACTGATGGACATGCAATTGGGGGTGACGCAGGAGAAAATCCTCCATCGGGTCTTCGCCGGAGCGGTCGATGTCGTCGGGGTCTCGGTGACCTTCGGGCAGCACGATCTGATGACCCGTTTGTTGGACGAGATCACTAGCAGCGACAGCCATCCGCTCGTAGTGGCCGGGGGAAGTCTGACCGCCCGCAACGAGAAGATCTTGCTGGAGCGCTATCCTCGCCTGCTCATCGGCCGGGGCGCGGGCGAGCCCACAATCCAGGACGTACTCGCTTACTGGCATGGCGACGTAGATGTCGACCAGATCCGGGGCGTGGGCTACCGGGGAGCGCCACGCGGGTCGGGTGCTTTGGCGATCGGGCGGGTGCGGCACACCGGCATCGTCGCCAATCGGCTCCAGACCGACATGTGGCCCGAACTGGATCTGCTGGACAAGACCTTCCAGCATCGTGGGGTTGCTCAGCTGGAAGCATCCAGGGGATGCACGAACTACTGCTCGTTCTGTCCGCGCGGGCACAAGGGTCAGTGGGCTGGCGCGGCTCCGGACGCGCTGCCGTGGGTGCTCCGAGCGATGGGCGAGATCTTCGACCAGCACTCGGACATCAGCAGAACCCTCTACCTGGTGGACGAGGAGTTCATCGGGCGTGGCGATGATGCCGTGGCGCGGGCCATCGGCGTCGCCGATACCCTCGCGGGCGCCGGGTTTACCTGGGAGACCTCCTGTCGCATCGATCAGGTGGTTCGATCGGATCGGGACCGCGCCTGGCATGTCGAGCGCGCCGAGTTGTGGCGCGGGTTGGTGGCGCGCAAGCTCCGTCGCTGCCTGTTCGGGGTGGAGTCTGGGTTGACGTCGATCTTGAATCGCTTCAACAAGGAGAGCACTGCAGAGCAGAACATCCTGGCGATCCGCACCCTTTCCGCCCTGGGGGTGCCGACCAGGTTCACCTACATCACCTTCGATCATCTGATGACCGAGGCCGAGCTTCGGGCGACCTACGCTTTCCAAGGCCGCACCGACCTGTTGCTCCGCGCGTTGCCCGGCATGTGCGTGGAGGAGATCGTCGACGGTGTGCACGACGAGGCGTTCGTCGCCGAGCACACCACCGGCCACCCGTTTTACACCGGCATCAGCTACATGCTCGTGTCGATGGAGTGCCTGATCAGTGCTGCATACACCCGGAAGGCGGCGGACGCTGGGCTGACCGGGAAGGCCGAGCCGTCGATGGGCAGGGTAGAGGCCGAATTCGCGGACTGGCGCATCGGCGTGCTGAGCAACTGGTCGCAGCTCTGGATCGACCGGAACTTCACTTTGGACTACACCCTGAAGTCCTTGGAGAAGATCCTCGATGGCCAGCCGCGCCACTTGATTCGGGGTCTGCGTAGCGTCCTCAAGCATGCCGCTTACCGGCTGCTCGGAGGAATGATCGGACTCATGGCCGGGCCCGATGTCGTCGCCAACAACCGGGGGGAGCTTCACGCGAGTTGTGCCGCGCTAGCCGAGGCCCTGATCGGTGAATTGAGTGATGATCTGGCCCCGGCCATCGCGGCGGTGGCTACCCATCTATCGGTGGATCACCTCCAGTTCCTGCGACGCGAGCACACCAAGTGGGCAGAGATGGATGCATGGAAGCTCATCAACGCCAGTGACCCGTGCGGCACCTGACCGGATCGGAGAACCCCTGTGTACCCGCTGGAGCGCCGGCTCCTACCTGGCCTGGACGTCGAGGTATCCGCGATTGGGGCCGGATGCTGGACCATCGGAGGGCAAGCTACCAACCGCGGCGTTCCGATCGGCTGGGACGACGTTGACGTGCAAACTGCTTATGCCGGGCTGGCTCAGGCCTACGAACTGGGCGTCACGCTGTACGACACCGCCGACGTCTACGGGCTCGGTCGATCCGAACGTTTGCTCGGTCGGCTACTGTGCAGCGTTCCGCGCGAGTCGGTCGTGATCTCCAGCAAGGTCGGCTACTTCGCAGGAACCGGACCACACCCGTACCATCCAGCGCAGATCCGCCACCAGCTCGCTACCACCCTGGCCAACCTGGGCACCGACTACCTCGACGCCTACTTTTTTCATAGCACGAACTTCGGCGGCGACGACCGGTATCTGCACGACGCGATCGAGTTGATGCACGGCTTCCCGGATAAGGGCCTGATCCGGACGATCGGGATGCGCGCACCGCACACCTTCGCCGAGCAGTGGGCCAGTGGCGACGGACCTAATGCGGCGGAGGCTGTCCGATTCCTCCAGTTGTTCCACGCGATCCAGCCCAACGTAGTGACCGCCCGGTACAACCTGCTCAGCCCGCTCTATGCCGTTGGCGAGACCGACATCTTCGCCTTCGCGCGGCAACGCAACGTCGGCGTCCTGATCAAGCAGATCCTCGGCCAGGGCCTGCTTCTCGACAGGCACCGACCCGACACACCGCCGACCTTCAGTACTGCCGACCACCGCTCGCGAGACCCTCGATTCACCGCCGAATCCCTGCGACTCCTGCGCGATCGGATGGCACCGATCCGCTCCCGGTTCGGGGAAACCCCCTCCGAGTTGGCACGTGTGGCGTTGCGCTACGCACTGCAACACGCCCCCGACGCGGCGGTTCTCGTCGGGTTCCGCAACGCCGCACAGATCCGTACGAATCTCACCTGCCTTGGCGAACCACTTCACCCGGAGGAAATCGTCGAAATCCGCACAGTACTCCACATCGGTTCAAATACACTCACCCCACTGGGAGGTCACCACACATGAAGTACATCGAGGTCGAGAGGAAATTCCAGCTCACCGATCCGGAAGCACTGAAGTCGAAACTCGCCGAATTGGGCGCCAAGCCCAGCCCGCAAACCCACCAAGTCGACACCTACTACAACGCTCCGCACCGCGACTTCCTGGCTCCTGTATCCATTTCCGAATGGATGCGCATCAGGACCGAAGATCGAGGCACCTCGATCAACTTCAAGCGCTGGTTGCCAATCGACGCCACAATTAAGACCCACTGCGACGAGTACGAGACCACGGTACAGGATGGCGAGGCCGTACGACTGATCCTTGAGTCGCTGGACTTCCCGCCACTGGTCACCGTCAACAAGGTCCGTGAAGAATGGAAACTGATTGACATCGAGGTAGCCTTCGATACCGTCGCGGGCGCAGGACACTTCGTCGAGTTTGAGTTCAAAGGCGATTCCGAAAATCCGGAGAACGCCATTGACCGGCTCGATGAATTCATCACGTCCCTGGACGTGGAACTGGGTGAGCGTATTAACCGAGGCTACCCACATATTCTCCTTGGCCGCGAACACTGATGGTACACGTGCCCGTTATGCAGCGAGACAACGAGCGCGGTCGAGCGGTCGTTGACGGCAAGCGTGTCGATGGCGGCGGGCGGTGCACCCTCGTGGCAGTGCATGAGCGCGATCCCCGCCGCTGGGTGCTCTACCCGCATGGGAAGAAGTGTGTTGCCCAGGGCGCAACAGGCTCCGTCGTCGGCCGGTTCGGCGGCAGTCACGGTTGCGCAGCGTATCGGCGGCCTACCGTGACGGGATGAGATCTGCGACCCGGACCGAACCGTCGATACCGGTGGCACCCCGCTACGGGGTGCGCTCGCTGTCCGATGTGCTGCCCTCGGTGCTGGGTGCCCTGGGCGTCCCGGGGTGCGCCGGGCCGTTGCAGGTGCCTGCGGCCCGGTCGGCGTGCGTGCTGCTGCTCGACGGGCTCGGCTGGGAGCTGCTCACCGAACACGCCGCCGACGCGCCCCACCTGGCCGCGCTGGCCCAGCGCAGTGAGCCGCTGGACGCGGGGTTCCCGGCTACCACCGCGACGAACATCACGTCGCTGACCACCGGCCGCCCGCCGGGCGAGCACGGCATCGTCGGCTACACCTTCGCCGGGCCCACCGGGGAGGTACTCAACGCGCTGACGTGGCGCTCTCGCGGCGGCGTCGACCTGCGGGACACGGTGCCGCCCGAGGAGCTGCAGTGCCACCCCACGGCGCTGCAGCGGGCGGCGGCCGCGGGCCTGGCGGTGCGGGTGATCGGTCCGGCAGCCGTGCGGAGATCCGGGCTGACCAGGGCTGCGTTGCGCGGCGCCGAGTACCACGGCGTGCACGCCCTGGGCGACCTGACCGCCGGGGTACTCGCCGCTCTCGAAGGCCGCGCGCTGTGCTACGCCTACCTCGCCGATCTCGACGTGATGGGACACTCCTACGGGCCGGGCAGCACGCCGTGGCGGCTGCAGCTGGCCCACCTCGACCACCTGGTCGCCGCCATCGCGGGCCGGCTGTGCCCGGGGGCGCTGCTCTGCGTGGTCGCCGATCATGGGATGGCCACCCTCGCCGACCCGGTCGACGCCGACGCCGACCTGCGGCTGCGTTGCGGGGTCCGGCTGATCGCCGGGGACGTCCGTGCCCGGTACGTGTACACCGAGCCGGGGGCGGCCGACGACGTGCTCGCCGCCTGGCGGGAGGTGCTCGGGGAGCGCGCCTGGGTGGTGTCCCGCGCCGAGGCCGTCGCGGCGGGCTGGTTCGGTCCTTCGGTGCTGCCTGCGGTGCTACCCCGGATCGGGGACGTGGTGGTGGCGGCCCGGGGCCACCATGGGGTGGTGCAGTCGGCCGTCGAGCCGAGGCAGACCGCCATGGTCGGGCACCACGGCTCGTTGACCCCCGCTGATCAGCTCGTTCCGTTCCTGCTCAGCCACTCGCGACGGTGATCGCTCGAGGCGTCCGCAATCATTTACACACCATTTTGTGACATAAAAGCAATGTTTGTAACAGTCTGACCGGTATGGGCGAATGATTGATTATCCGCGGCCACTCCGACCGCCAGACACAAGGAAATCGTCATGTCCGCGAAGTCCTTATTCCGGCGCGTTATCGCGCTCACCGGACTCGTGTTACTCACCGCAGGCGCCACCACAGTGGCCGCGACCCCCGCCCAGGCAGCCGAGCCCGACGTGGCGCTGAGCACGTCCCAGTCGACGGTCCACCCCGGCGACCTCGTGACGATCACCCAGAGCGTCACCAACAACATCCTTTCCGCCATCCTGCAACCTGCTGCCCGGATACTCAGCGATCCCGACGGGATCGCGTCCTTCACCTCGCTGGTGGGCTGCACCGGCCCGGCAGGCACGACCTGTTCCACGGTGACCAGTGGTGGTCAGCCGATCGGTTACCAGGCCCTGCTGCCCTCCTCGCTCAGTCCCGGTATCACCCGAACCGTCACCTACACGCTGCGAATCAACGACGATGCCCCGGACCTCCAGGAGACCCTGCAGGGGCAACTGCTCGGCCTGAGCTTCCTGCGTGAGCTCCTCGAAGGGCCGCTGCTCATCGTGGACGCCAATGCCGACGCCGCCGTGTCGGTCACCGGCACGAAGCTCGGCTTGCTCGCGAAGAATCTGGACATCGCGGTGACCGTCACGAACAATGGTCCTGGCGTACTCCGCGTCGCCACGATCACCACCACGCTGCCGAATCTTCTCCTCGCCATTCCGGTCAGCCCGACGTGTGTGCCGCTCCCCGGGCAGGTGACCTGCCTGGTGCCTTCTCTGGCGAAAGGTGCCAGCACCACGCTGAACTTCAGTGTCCCGCTGAACCTGCTCAGCCTCGGACTGCCGTACACCATCACCAGCACCCGTACATTGTCGCTGTCGCGGGATCTCAATCCAGCTAACGACTCGGCAAGCACGTCGTGCATCGTCGTCTCGCAGCTGCTGACGAACTGCACCTAGCTCGATACAGCGGTGCTCGGCGAACCGACACCGCGCACGCATCGCGGGCAGCGCGGGCCTTCGATGCGGGAGTTCAACTCGGCCGGCGAGGCGGTGTGCGAGCACACCGCCTCGCGGTCGCGGTCCACCGGGCCCTCGACCAGCGGGAAGGCGTGTACCTGGCGGTCCCGGGAGGAGTACGCCCAGCAGACCCACCGCTTCGTGCCGTATCGCGCCGTCATTCCGCACTCCTGGTGAACAGCAGCGACCGGCGCGGACTGAACCGTGGTTTCTCAACGGATAGGTCCGGCCGTCCCGCCCTGGGGTATCCGCGGGGAGGAGGCGGGGGCGAGACGGCCGGGGTCTTTCGGGGCTGCACGGTTCGCGTTGTGGGCATGCTCAACGATGTCGCAGTGAATGGCGGCCGAGTAGGGCACCGAGCCCGCCGGAGTTCCGCCCGGCCGATTCGCGTCGTTACCGGGGAAATGCCAGCCGAACTCGCTCGTCGGTATCTGCCGGGTGGGTATGGAACCCGGCGGGTTTCCTGGGTGATCATGTGTGGTTATTGTGTGAGTATGGATGGGGATCGTCGGGTGAATCTGCGGTTGGTTCGGGCGCGTAAGGCGCTTGGTCGGACTCAGGCGCAGGTGGCGTGGGGGATGGGTGAGTTGTTGGGGCAGCCGGTGGATCCGGAGTATGTCGGTCGGTTGGAGCGGGGGGTGTTGACTTGGCCGCATGGCTATCACCGTGAGGCGTTGCGGGCTTACTTCGGGGTAGCCTCGGATGAGGAGTTGGGTTTCTACTGTCGCCGTTCTGCCCCTGCTCCTGCGTGGGAGGATGAGATGAGACGCCGGGCGTTGCTGGCCGCGCTCCCACTGGCCGGGCTGGCCACCTCCGGGACGTTGGGTGCGTTGGTGGAGGCGGCGGCTGCTGAGGCTGTGCCGATTCCGCGCCGGGTCGGTGCCGATCAGGTGGCGCAGGTCCGCGCGTTGTCGACGCATGCCTATCAGATGGGTGAGCAGTTCGGTGGCGGTGCCGTGCGCGAGACGCTGAGTGCACAGGTGCGCTGGGCGGTCGGGTTGCTCGATGCCCATGTCGATCCGGTCGCGAGCCGTGGCCTGCACTCCGCTGTGGGCCATATGGCCCGCCTTGCCGGGTCGTCTTCGCATGATGTGGGTGCGGATGGCGCGGCGCACCGCTACCACCAGGTAGCGCTGTACTGCGCCGAGCAGTCCCAGGACTGGTGGCTGCGGGCCGCGACGCTGAAGAAACTGGCGCGGATCGCCGAGTACTCCGGCGACGGTGAGACCGCGCTGACCCTGGCCCAGCAGGCGATGGTGCGTCCGGACCGGCTCACCCTGCTGCAACGCGCTGACCTGACCACAGTGGAGGCCCGCGCTCATGGCAAGCGCGGCGACGACGCAGCGTGCCTGGCCGCCGCCGGCCGAGCCGAAGATCACGTCGCCGCCGCCGACCCGGCCAGCGAGTACCCGGCTATGGTTGCGTTCTTCTCTCCCGCTGAACTGGCCGGTGAAACCGGTTGCGCTCGGTGGCCGCTGGCCATGCGTGGGCAAGGCGTCACTGAGACAGCTCGACTGCTGCACACCGCCGCCGACACTTACCCGTCCGGCGCTGCGCGCTCCCGGAACTCCTGCCTGGCCCGGCTGGCCACCCTGCAGTTCACTCACGGGGACCCGCACGAGGCCGTCACCACCGCCCGTACCTACCTCGACGCGGCCCGCACCGTGCAGTCCCGCCGGATCACCGGCGAACTGACCAGCCTGCGCCACGCCACCACCAAACACCACACACTCACCGCCGTCGCCGACCTCCGCCATCGTCTCAACCACACCTTGGCCAGCGTCTGAGACAGGCGCTTCGGAACCCCTAGCGTCGCCCGACACGCCGGAGGGTTCCGAACTCAACGCAGGCGTGTCTTTCCACAATCTGAGATGATAGCTTCGCAACCGATCACCCTCGGTAGTAAACCCTGGTCATCCAGGGCAGCGCCCGACTTCCGAGTCGGGCGAGGATCGCAACATCCATTGTGTGCGCCGAATCATAAAGTTTTCCCACGCAGCGCCCGACTTCCGAGTCGGGCGAGGATCGCAACCCCTCGAACGACCAGGCTACAATGGTGGCCATCGCACGCAGCGCCCGACTTCCGAGTCGGGCGAGGATCGCAACTCATCACTCGCCTCTCCCCTTCTTTGCGAACTCCGCGCAGCGCCCGACTTCCGAGTCGGGCGAGGATCGCAACTTGACGTCGGCCAGTGCGACCTTGAGCACTTCGAATACGCAGCGCCCGACTTCCGAGTCGGGCGAGGATCGCAACAAAGATTGAGTTGTGGAGTAACCACCTATTCGAGGTGAGCAGCGCCCGACTTCCGAGTCGGGCGAGGATCGCAACGCTCTCTGATGGCGACCCAGTACCCAGACGTCGGATAGCAGCGCCCGACTTCCGAGTCGGGCGAGGATCGCAACGCGGTGTTCGGGGTGGAGTTCCTCGACCTGGATACGATCGCAGCGCCCGACTTCCGAGTCGGGCGAGGATCGCAACTGACTGTCGAGCTTGCCCACCGCCGACCGTGCACCGAGGCAGCGCCCGACTTCCGAGTCGGGCGAGGATCGCAACATCCCAGTGGTCGACCGCATACTCGGCGGTGGTGCTCGCCGCAGCGCCCGACTTCCGAGTCGGGCGAGGATCGCAACGGCCGTTCCGGGCCTGACGAGATCACGAGGGGAGACCCGCAGCGCCCGACTTCCGAGTCGGGCGAGGATCGCAACCGAATGGACTGCGCCGGTTCGGCGGTCGCGTGGTCGCAGCGCCCGACTTCCGAGTCGGGCGAGGATCGCAACCCCACCCGCGACTGCTGACCAAAGAGAGGGACCCATGCGCAGCGCCCGACTTCCGAGTCGGGCGAGGATCGCAACCACCACTCTGCGAGCGCAGCGGCTACCTCGGCGGGCAGCGCCCGACTTCCGAGTCGGGCGAGGATCGCAACCCGCCCGAGACGTCCACCGACACCGCCGGAGCCGGGATGCAGCGCCCGACTTCCGAGTCGGGCGAGGATCGCAACTGACGTGGGCGTTGCATGATGGGGGATTTATGCAGCTCTGCAGCGCCCGACTTCCGAGTCGGGCGAGGATCGCAACGCCTACAAGACCCGCCAGGACGCGAAGAACGCCGGCAGCGCCCGACTTCCGAGTCGGGCGAGGATCGCAACTTGTGCGCCATGCCGTGGGTGGCGCCACCGCAGGGGCAGGCAGCGCCCGACTTCCGAGTCGGGCGAGGATCGTAACGAGTTGGAACCCGGCGACGGCCGGACCTTCGAGGGCTGCAGCGCCCGACTTCCGAGTCGGGCGAGGATCGCAACTGCGAGATGTACCCGGCCTGTGCGCGCAGCTTCAACAGGCAGCGCCCGACTTCCGAGTCGGGCGAGGATCGCAACCCTGTAGCACTAGACGTTCGTATCTCTACGATATACCGGCAGCGCCCGACTTCCGAGTCGGGCGAGGATCGCAACCGGGGTGCCGCAGATTGTGATGGGCACCCCCCTGCAGCAGCGCCCGACTTCCGAGTCGGGCGAGGATCGCAACTTCGCTCCACTACTGGTCTTGCCGCCGTACACCTCGGCAGCGCCCGACTTCCGAGTCGGGCGAGGATCGCAACGAGGACAGATCACCGATCGCACCGTGGGTTACATCGGGGCAGCGCCCGACTTCCGAGTCGGGCGAGGATCGCAACTTGGCGGTCACCAGCAGAGTCGACACGATGTCGAACCCGCAGCGCCCGACTTCCGAGTCGGGCGAGGATCGCAACCAGACTGTTGACGCGCTGTTGTGTGGCGAGTGATCCGGCAGCGCCCGACTTCCGAGTCGGGCGAGGATCGCAACGCCGGATAGCGATCCATGATTCTGACTCGCTCCTGCAGCGCCCGACTTCCGAGTCGGGCGAGGATCGCAACGCGCCCGCTGACCGCCTTGTCGCCCGCCACGTCGCGGTCGCAGCGCCCGACTTCCGAGTCGGGCGAGGATCGCAACCGCCGCGACGACCCGCCACATCTGGACCCGGTAGTTGCAGCGCCCGACTTCCGAGTCGGGCGAGGATCGCAACCTTCTCGAACGAGTCGCAGTAGCGCCACACCAGGCCAAGCAGCGGCCGACTTCCGAGTCGGGCGAGGATCGCAACTTGCCCGGCTTGGGCGAAGAAGGGGGGAGATTGGCCTGGCAGCGCCCGACTTCCGAGTCGAGCGAGGATCGCAACACCGGGGTGGTATTCTACCCAGGTAGACGCCTGGTGCTGTATCGAGGAGGTGATGGTCCGTCGGTATCTGCCGGGTGGGTATGGAACCCGGCGGGTTTCCTGGGTGATCATGTGTGGTTATTGTGTGAGTATGGATGGGGATCGTCGGGTGAATCTGCGGTTGGTTCGGGCGCGTAAGGCGCTTGGTCGGACTCAGGCGCAGGTGGCGTGGGGGATGGGTGAGTTGTTGGGGCAGCCGGTGGATCCGGAGTATGTCGGTCGGTTGGAGCGGGGGGTGTTGACTTGGCCGCATGGCTATCACCGTGAGGCGTTGCGGGCTTACTTCGGGGTAGCCTCGGATGAGGAGTTGGGTTTCTACTGTCGCCGTTCTGCCCCTGCTCCTGCGTGGGAGGATGAGATGAGACGCCGGGCGTTGCTGGCCGCGCTCCCGATAGCTGGGCTGGCCACCTCGGGGACGTTGGGTGCGTTGGTGGAGGCGGCGGCTGCTGAGGCTGTGCCGATTCCGCGTCGGGTCGGTGCCGACCAGGTGGTGCAGGTCCGCGCGCTGACTGTGCACGTCGACGAGATGACCCATCGGTTCGGTGGCGCCGGAATGCGGGAAATGCTGAGTGCGCAGGTGCGCTGGGCGGTGAGCTTGCTCGATGCTCACGTGGACCCGGCGGCGAGTAGTGAACTGCACTCCGCAGTCGGCGAACTGGCCGCTTACGCTGGGTGGTCCTCACACGATGCGGGTGCGGACACCGCCGCGCACCGCTACTACCAGGTGGCGTTGCACTGTGCCGATCGGGCTGGCGACTGGTCGTTGCGGGCCGAGGCACTGTCGGACCTGTCCCGGATCGCTGAATACTCCGGCGACGCCGAGACCGCGCTGACTTTGGCACAGCAGGTGAGAGTGCGCTCCGACCGGCTCACCCCGCTGAGCCGCGCCTGCGGAGGTGCTGCCGAGGCCCGCGCACAGGGCAGGCGTGGCGACGTCGAGGCCTGCTTGGCCGCCATCGGCCGCACTGAAGACCACGTTGCTGCCGCTGACCCGGCCGCCGAGTCGACCCGCATGGCCGCGTTCTACTCTCCGGCCCAACTCGCCTCAGACAGAGGTCACGCCCTTTGGCCGTTTGCCATGCGCGGTCATGCTGTTGATGTGAGCGCCCAGCAGCTGCGTACTGCAGCCAACACCTATCCACCGGGCCACGTGCGGTCCCGGACGTATTGCCTGGCCCGCCTGGCCACCCTGCAGCTCACCCACGGCGACCCGCACGAGGCCGTCACTGTGGCCAACTCTTGCCTGGACGAAGCGCGCGCCGTGCAATCGCGCCGGATCACCAGCGACCTGACCAGCCTGCGCCACGCCACCACCAAACACCGCACACTCGCCGCCGTCGCCGACCTCCGCCATCGCCTCAACCACACCTTGGCCAGCGTCTGAGACAGGCGCTTCGGAACCCCTAGCGTCGCCCGACACGCCGGAGGGTTCCGAACTCAAGGCAGGCGTGTCTTTCCACAATCTGAGATGATAGCTTCGCAACCGATCACCCTCGGTAGTAAACCCTGGTCATCCAGGGCAGCGCCCGACTTCCGAGTCGGGCGAGGATCGCAACACCGCCGAACAGGTCCAGGCGCTGCTGCAGACCTCCACGCAGCGCCCGACTTCCGAGTCGGGCGAGGATCGCAACAAGGAAACGCAGGCCGGTGGTGAGACGCGGATCGCCAGCAGCGCCCGACTTCCGAGTCGGGCGAGGATCGCAACGCCCCGAACGGCAAGGCCGTGAAACGCCACATGAAGGCGGCAGCGCCCGACTTCCGAGTCGGGCGAGGATCGCAACGTCGCCGCGCCCTGCGCCGCGACGGTGAACCCGATCCCGCAGCGCCCGACTTCCGAGTCGGGCGAGGATCGCAACTTCTCCCTGTCGTCCCTGCCGAACTGCGGCGGGTGCAGCGCCCGACTTCCGAGTCGGGCGAGGATCGCAACGCCATGTTGACGACCTGGGACACGCTGCCGTCTTTCATTGCAGCGCCCGACTTCCGAGTCGGGCGAGGATCGCAACTCGTTAATTTCGCAGGTGTCGGAGCGGCGGACCAAGGCAGCGCCCGACTTCCGAGTCGGGCGAGGATCGCAACGCCGAGGACTGGGCCGAGCAGCGGGCCGAGTGGCGCCGGGCAGCGCCCGACTTCCGAGTCGGGCGAGGATCGCAACTTTGTTGGTCATTACGCTACTGCCGGTTTCAGTGATCGGTGCAGCGCCCGACTTCCGAGTCGGGCGAGGATCGCAACACGTCGCAGTACTCGCTGGCCTGCCACCGGGTCAGCAGCAGCGCCCGACTTCCGAGTCGGGCGAGGATCGCAACGATGCCTTTTTCGGAGACGCCGGAGCCTTCTTCGGCGGTGGCAGCGCCCGACTTCCGAGTCGGGCGAGGATCGCAACTTCTTCTCCTTGTCCCGGGCGCGGGCCAGTGACGACGCAGCGCCCGACTTCCGAGTCGGGCGAGGATCGCAACCCCAACCTGTTGTTCGCCGGCGTGACCGGCACCGAGGCAGCGCCCGACTTCCGAGTCGGGCGAGGATCGCAACTCTTCCGTGTCGCCGCACATCACGCGCGTGGTGGTCGGCAGCGCCCGACTTCCGAGTCGGGCGAGGATCGCAACCTCCGTGGTGTCCGCATGGAGGTCTGCTCGACCGGGCAGCGCCCGACTTCCGAGTCGGGCGAGGATCGCAACTCTCAGCCGCAAGCACAGGCATGCCTGGAACAAGGCCCAGCAGCGCCCGACTTCCGAGTCGGGCGAGGATCGCAACGCTTCCTGGTCAGTCTTGGACTGCCGGATGTAGATGAGGCAGCGCCCGACTTCCGAGTCGGGCGAGGATCGCAACTGGCCTACGTCCACCGGGACTGCTGGCCCGCTAGGCAGCGCCCGACTTCCGAGTCGGGCGAGGATCGCAACTCTGCGTCGCCGCAGTTCGGAGCCGAACGCCGTAGGCAGCGCCCGACTTCCGAGTCGGGCGAGGATCGCAACGCCGGGACTGGCCCCATTGCCAGCGCCGGGCAGGGGGCAGCGCCCGACTTCCGAGTCGGGCGAGGATCGCAACATAACCTCACTAATGAGATTGCTATTTCCCGCATTGCAGCGCCCGACTTCCGAGTCGGGCGAGGATCGCAACACACCTGCCGCGCTCCACTCGAACCGTCGCTCCCGGCAGCGCCCGACTTCCGAGTCGGGCGAGGATCGCAACTCTTTGCAGCGGAGACCATCGGCCGGGCGGTCACGGCAGCAGCGCCCGACTTCCGAGTCGGGCGAGGATCGCAACAGCGCCCCACCACCGGCCATCGCCGCGACCGCGCCGGCAGCGCCCGACTTCCGAGTCGGGCGAGGATCGCAACCCTCCTCGCCACAGAGCCGCTTGATCCGGTTGCCCGGCAGCGCCCGACTTCCGAGTCGGGCGAGGATCGCAACCACCACTGCGAAGGCGCGCCCAGTGCCCTGATCGGTCAGCAGCGCCCGACTTCCGAGTCGGGCGAGGATCGCAACTGGTTGCGGACCTGGTCGGGGCGCCATACACCCACTATGGGCAGCGCCCGACTTCCGAGTCGGGCGAGGATCGCAACGCGTTCATCGCGCCCACGGTGCGGGTCAGCAAGGCCGCAGCGCCCGACTTCCGAGTCGGGCGAGGATCGCAACGGCGTTAGCCCGGTTGACGTCCTCGGTGATGCCGAGCATGGCAGCGCCCGACTTCCGAGTCGGGCGAGGATCGCAACCGTGCTGTACCGGTCGGCTTTGGTGCATTCGGACCCGTAGCAGCGCCCGACTTCCGAGTCGGGCGAGGATCGCAACCGTGCTGTACCGGTCGGCTTTGGTGCATTCGGACCCGTAGCAGCGCCCGACTTCCGAGTCGGGCGAGGATCGCAACTGTCCTGGGCAGCGATGATCGCTACGACAGCCGTGAAGAGCAGCGCCCGACTTCCGAGTCGGGCGAGGATCGCAACTTGTCCTGTGCAGGGTTCATCTCTACTTCTCTTGTGTTGCAGCAGCGCCCGACTTCCGAGTCGGGCGAGGATCGCAACATTTACGGCCTGCTCATGCAGCTCGTGGGCCAGGACGAGCAGCGCCCGACTTCCGAGTCGGGCGAGGATCGCAACTCCTGGTGCAGGTCCGGCCGCGCACCCGATCCTCGGGCAGCGCCCGACTTCCGAGTCGGGCGAGGATCGCAACACGGCATGGGGGTACCCGCACGGCGAGTTCATGCCCGAGCGCAGCGCCCGACTTCCGAGTCGGGCGAGGATCGCAACAAGGGCGGCCAGTGATGGCGGTCGAGAAGGTATCCGCTGCAGCGCCCGACTTCCGAGTCGGGCGAGGATCGCAACCTGGATGCGGGCGTACACGGCGGTCGGACCCACTGCAGCGCCCGACTTCCGAGTCGGGCGAGGATCGCAACTCATGACTGAGTCTCCTCTGCCTGCTCGCCGATGAGCAGCGCCCGATTTCCGAGTCGGGCGAGGATCGCAACAACACGGGCGGCAACCAGGTCACCCCCTACCGGGCGAGCAGCGCCCGACTTCCGAGTCGGGCGAGGATCGCAACGAGGACCGGTCATCGAGGTACGCCACCCAAGCATCGCAGGCAGCGCCCGACTTCCGAGTCGGGCGAGGATCGCAACACGGACGTCGGGCTCGAACCGGATGGTGGTGTGCTGCAGCGCCCGACTTCCGAGTCGGGCGAGGATCGCAACCTTCGCCCGCAGGCCGACGTGCACGTCAGCCCGTCCGGCAGCGCCCGACTTCCGAGTCGGGCGAGGATCGCAACTGTCTGGGTAACGCCGTCAAGTACATCTGGCGCGCGGACTGCAGCGCCCGACTTCCGAGTCGGGCGAGGATCGCAACACCGCAGCTCACCGGCCCGCAGGAGTGCTGCCTGCGGCAGCGCCCGACTTCCGAGTCGGGCGAGGATCGCAACGTCAACATGAGGTCCGCTGCGGGCCATATCGTGCCACCCCGGGTGTGATCAGGTTTGGTAGGACAGCACTGTCATCATGCCGACGGCCTCGTGGTAGGCGTTGTGGCAGTGCGTGACCCACTGCCCGGGGTTGTTCGCGACGAGGTCGGCCACCACGGTCTGTCCGGGAAGGACGATCGCGGTGTCCTTACGCGGACCGTTGACGGCACTGCCGTGGCGCAGCGCGAAGGTGTGGCCGTGCAGGTGCATCGGGTGATACATCGTCGTCTGGTTGACATACCGCAGCCGGACATACTGCCCCTTGTGCACCGGCAGCGGTCGGTCATCCGGGTAGGCGCGGCCGTTGATGGTCCACCGGTAGGGCATCATGGCGCCGGCGAGCACCAGATCGTGGGTGACGTCCGGGGGCCGCTGCGGCAGCACGGCCGCCGTCGTCGCGCGCAGGTCGGTGTAGGCCAACATCCGGCCGTCGAGTTCGCTCGGGCGGGCATCCGCCGGCGGCGTCGCACCGGTGCCGGTGCGCACCACGCCCAGCGCCTGGCCGTTCTTGCCCTCGGCGACCGCGACCAGCGGGAACACCCCGTCAGCCAGGGTGACCTCGACGTCGTAGCGCTCTCCCATCGCGACCACCAGCGTGTCCACAGTGACCGGCTCCACCGGATAACCGTCGGTGTGGGTCACGATCAGTTGGTGCCCACCCAACGCGACCCGGAACGCGGTGTCCCCGCCGGCGTTGATGATGCGGATCCGGGCCTTTTGGCGCGGCTTGGCCGCGAACGACACGGCAGCGGTGGGCACCCGGCCGTTGAGTAGGTAGTACGGATAGGTCACGTCACCGGCCTCGCCGCCCAGCACTCGTGAGGTCATGCCCGACGAGCCGGCCATGCTCATCCCCGGCATGCCGGACATGGTGGAGGTGGGCGTGCCGCCGGACTCCAGCGTGGCCAGGACCTGATCGGGGGTGGTGCCGGTGCCGTCGATCCAGTCGTCCAGTACGACGATCCACTCGACGTCGTAGCGGCCGGGCTCGCTCGGATCATCGATGATCAACGGCCCGTACAGGCCGCGCTCGCGCTGCACGCCGACATGCGAGTGGTACCAGTAGGTGCCCGGGCCGGGCAGGGTGAACTCATAGGTGAACGGCTTACCCGAGGCGATCGCCGGCTGGGTGACGTCCGGGACGCCGTCCATGTTGTTGGCGACAGGCAGGCCGTGCCAGTGCACCGTGGTGCCAGCGGGCAGTTGGTTGGCGACGCTCACCCGCAGCACGTCGCCAGCGGTGCCACGCAGCATTGGACCGGGCAGGTCGTCTCCGAAAGCCCAGGTGCTCACCACCGGACCACCCAGATCCAGACGCGTGCTCTTCGGGGTCAGGGTGTAGTCGCGCACCGGTGCACCGCGACGGCGTGCCGCCGTGGCGGCCTGTTGGACCGCCGGCGAATTCGGCCCGATGGCGGTGGAGGTGGTGTGGGTGCGGTAGGCGGCTACCAGTCCCAGGGTTGCCAGCGCACCACCGCCAGCAAGCAGTTGACGACGGGAGACAGGACGAGACACACGATCAGCGAAAGACATACGAGATCAACTCCGGATGAGCCGGGAGGAACGGTGCAGGGCGCGAACGCGGACACACGTGTCCGCAGGCCCATCACGTCCGCAGCACCTCCGGGCGCGCTCGACCCCACCGCACCGGAACCGGGCTCGACCTGTCCGTCACCGACGCACCGGCCGGCCGCACCGTGGCATCGCCGGGCATGTCCGGGACGGCGAGAGCCATAGAGCCGCCGGTCAGCATCCCGGCACAGTCCATCGCGCCCGGCATCATCGATGACGTGTCCATCGCATGCTCTGCGTGATCGGATGCCTGGGCAACGCCTGCGCCCGGCCCAGCGGAGGTGATGCCGGCCGGCGGCTGGGTCGCCATCTGTGCGACGGCCACGGCTCCAGGACCGGGCATGCTCCCGGCCGATGGTGGCAGGTCGCCGTGCATGATCAGCAGGCCCAGGGACACGGCGACCAGCAGCAGGAAGCGCGGTACCCACCGCACACCCCGCCGACTCGCCATGTCACGCATACCGTAACCGCTCTCACCCGATCGGATACCCGACTGGGGTGCCGGTGTTGCCGGCAGTACGTCCTGCATGTGCCGTGGCCGGATATCGAGTCGTAGCGCCCGACTTCCGAGTCGGGCGAGGATCGCACCGGGCGTGCGTATAGCCCACCTCTCCGCTTACCGTGTCGCCCTACGTGGTCGACAAGATCGGGCGGCAGATGCCGTGTCTCGGGAAGGAATGGTGGCAGTGAATGCCATCGCAGATGCGCATGCCTACACGGTGCAGGTCTTCCGTGACCACGGGTTCCTGATCCTGGAGGTTCCCGAGCTGGACGCCATCGGTCAGGCCCGCTCGCTGGCCACCGCGAAGGACACGGCACGGGAACTGGTGGCGATGTGGCTGGACGTCCCGGCCGATCAGGTGCGGGTGGTCATGGACTACACGCGCATCGACCCGGAGGCCCTGCGGATGGTCGCTGGTGCGCACCAACGGACAGTCGGTGTGCGCAGTATCTCTCGCAACGTGCCGTTCGGCCGTCCAGCGGCGCAAAGGTCGGATCGGAAGGGTTACGGCTGAACCTGGCCCTCCACAGCTGCCGTGGCGGCTGAGCGATCATTCCGGACTCACGGTGCGCCTGGCCGTCGAGCCTCCGGAGGCGCTGCTAACGTCCGACCCGGCCAGCGTGACCAGTCCGCCGACGCTGTTCTGAACCGCGTCCTCGGGCAGGTGCGGGCTGGCGACCGATGATCAGCCAGCGATGCACCGAGGGACACGGAGCGGATGCCCACGCCCACTGCCGCGGTCACCGACAACCCACGTATCGGCGCCCGTGTGCTCCTGCTCGACGAGGCCGACCGCACATTGCTCATGCACGCCTGTGACCCTGACGATCGCGACCACCACTGGTGGGAGCTGCCTGGGGGAGGCGTCGACCCGGGCGAATCCCTGATCGACACCGCGATCCGCGAGGTCGCCGAGGAGACCGGCATCGTCCTCGACACCGTCGGCCCTTGCGTCTGGATACGTGAGACCCGGTTCCACTATCGCAACCGAACCCACCACCGCCGCGAGCACGTCTTCCTCGCCCGGCCCGTTGACCTCACCCCCACTACGCGCACCAAGCCGACCGACAATGAGCGAGCGGGCCTGCTCGGCAGGCGGTGGTGGGGCCACGGTGAGCTGCTGGAATGCGGGGACAAGCTGCTGCCGCCGGCACTGCCCGATCTGCTGGGGGAGATCCTGGCTGGGCGGCTGACCTACCCCGCGACCCTCTTCGAGTAACCCGGCCAGTGCGACCGCGGTTATCCGCGGATTCGGTCAGGCCGAGAACTGTCGGTCCGACCCGTCAGACTGCCTCCACGCGATCACAGCCGCGTTTCTGGCGGCTGAGCGGTAGCCAGGCAGCGGGCCGCCGCGATGACACTTCAGGAGGGTTGCCCATGTGGGCGCATAGCCGGTCCGAGGCCAGCGGTAGGCGACACGGCTTAGCTGACCACTTGCGGTCCACGTCTGCCCTGGCCAGGCGGTTCGCCGAGCCGTTCGGCGCCGGTGATCTGGCGGCGGCCGCGGGCCTGCTGCACGACGCGGGCAAGGCCTCGTGCACCTGGCAGGACAAGCTGCTCGCCGTCGAGAACACCGGCCGTCCGGTGGGTTGTGACCACAAGGAGTTGGGCGCTCGGTTGCTGGTCGGCGTTGGCCGGGAAGCCGCGATGACGATCCTGGGTCACCACGGCGGCCTGACCAACATCGATCACCTGCTCGGGGTTCGTCATCAGCCGGTGGATGACGAGGTCAGGACGAAGTCGCGGCTGTTCGAGCAGGTACCGGAGGCCGGAGATGTCATCGACGGCCCGCTTCTCCTACCGGAGGCATGGCGGCGCGACGCGCTGCTGCTGGAGATGGGTACTCGGCTGGTCTTCTCCGCACTGGTGGACGCCGATCACCTGGACACCGCGGCGCACTTCCAGGGGTTCGGCTCACCCGTGGTCGCGCCGCCCGCGGACATGGCGGAGCTGGTCCGCCGGTTCGAGCAGCGCCGCAGTGCGCTGCTCGCGGACCGGCCGTGGTCACCGATCGACGAGGTACGGACCGGGTTGTACGACGCGGTGGTGCGCCGCGCGGCCGGTCCGGGCGGGATCTACCGGTTGCCCGCGCCGACCGGTTCGGGCAAGACGATCACCTCGGCGGGGTTCGCCCTGCACCACGCGGCGCGACACGGCAAGGCACGGGTGATCGTGGCGGTGCCGTTCCTGACGATCACCGAGCAGAACGCGGATGTCTACCGCCGGCTACTCGGCGAGCAGACCGTGCTGGAGCACCATTCGCAGTCCGAGTTCGACGAGAATCGGTTGCGGTTGGCCGCGGAGAACTGGGACTCGCCGTTCGTGGTGACGACCACGGTGCAGTTGTTCGACTCGCTGTTCGGGCGCAAGCCCGCGCGGTCCCGCAAACTGCACCGGCTGGCCAACGCGGTGCTGGTGCTGGACGAGGTGCAGGCGCTGCCGGTGCCGCTGCTGGTGCCGATCCTGGACGCGCTGAAGCTGCTGGCCGAGCACTTCGGCACGACAGTGCTGCTGACCTCGGCCACCCAGCCGAGCTTCGAGGCGCTGGCCGTGTGGTCCGGCCGCCGGCCGACGGAACTGGTGGACGAGCCGGTGGAGCTTTTCCGGCGACTGCGCCGGGCGCGCTACGAATGGTGGATCGATCCCCAGCCGGAGTTGGCCGACGTGGCCGACAAGGTGGCGGAACAGCGGCAGGCCCTGGTGGTGGTCAACACCGTGGGCCACGCGCGGCGCATGTTCGGGCTGCTGGTGGAGCGGGCCGACGTCGCGGTGCGGCACCTGTCCACCCGGATGTGCGCGGAGCACCGGCGCGCGGTGCTGGACGAGGTCCGCACGCTGCTGGCGGACGACAAGCCGGTGCTACTGGTGTCCACCCAGCTCATCGAGGCCGGGGTGGATGTCGACTTCCCCGTGGTGTTCCGGGCGCTGGCCCCGGCCGAGTCGTTGCAGCAGGCGGCTGGGCGGGCCAACCGCGAGGGCCACCGTGACGAGCCCGGACGAGTCGTGGTGTTCGACGCCTCCGACACCTCGATGCCCACGTTCTACTGCACAGGAGTCGGCGCAACCCGAGTTAGCTTCGGACCGGAACCAGGTCGTGCTGACCCCGATGACGTGATCGCCCTCGATCGCTACTACCAGGATCTCTACAACTCCCTGAACGCGAACCGGGGGGAGCGCGGGCGGACGATCCAAGAGCGGCGCGCCAAATTGGACTTCCTCAGCGTCGCGGAGGGCCCGCTGTACGACGCCGCCAGCTCGCAGCGCGACTGGAAGCTGTCGTTTCGGATGATCGACGACGACACCGTGCCGATCGCGGTCACCGGCTACCTGGACACCGCCGCCCAGGTCGAGGCATTGCTGGCCGAGCTGCGGGCACCCGAAGGGCCGCGACGGGAGACCTTCCGCGCTCTGCGCCCCTACGTCGTCACGATTCCGCAACGTATCGTAACTAATCCGGCATTCACGGCGATGTGTCGACCAGTGGTAGGGCAGCTCTGGGAGTGGCACGGCGACTACCACGAACACCTCGGAATTGATGACTCGGCAATCGGCGAGGAGACAGTCTGGTGATCGCCGAACGAGCCTGTTTCAAGTCCGGCTGCGTCCCACCTACCCTGTCCTGTACAGCACCGACCATCGGTGAGGGTCGCAACAGCTACCGGTATGCGCGGGAGATTAGCAGGGGCCGGGTTCGCGCTAACACGGGCGAACCCGGCCCCTCTGCTGTCGAGGACCTGCCCCGCTGGTGTGGGTTACCCAAGCCGAATCGTCGAGACCTGCAACTTTTAGCTAGCGGTAATTTAGGTCCATTTGACATGCTGTCTGCCGCGCTGTGTACTACCGGACAGCGCGTGCCGACGCTGTGCCGCCGCCGCGAGGGTCCCCAACATCAACACTCGGAGGCGACATGGCAGTAGTTATGGATAAGGCTGGACGGTCACGGGAGGTCCGGTGGGGCGCCCGCCGCAAGGCGGCTGTAGTCAGACGAGTGCAGGCTGGTGAACCGATCGAACCTGTAGCTGCTGAGGTCGGTGTTGAAGCCGCCGTTCTTGTCCTGTGGTGTGAGCGGTACGACGCCGCCGGTACCGAGGCCCTTAAGGGCTACCACCCCCGCAGGGGAGGTGATCGGTGATGGAGCTGGATCTGCCGAAATCGGCTGAAGGGGCACCACCGGTGGTGGTGCAGGTGTGGGGGGAGGGCGCGCTGTTCACCCGGCCGGAGCTGAAGGTCGAGCGGGTGTCCTACCCGGTGATGACGCCGTCGGCGGCGGTTGGGGTGCTGGAGTCGATCTTCTGGAAGCCCGAGTTCGTCTGGCGGGTCGTGGCGATCGAGGTGCTCAACAAGATTAAGCAGTTCACCCAGCGCCGCAACGAGACGACTGATCTGGCGTCGCTGGCCGATGCCGCGTCCGGGCGGCGTCGTATCGACACGGTGGTGCATCGGGTGCAACGCAACGCCGTGTGCCTGCGCGATGTGGCGTACCGGATTCACGCACATGTGGTGCTACGTGACCACGCGACGAAGGCGGAGTCGGCTTACCGGGACCAGTTCCGCCGCCGGGTCAGCCGGGGTAGCTGCTTCACCCAGCCTTATCTGGGCACCCGGGAGTTCACCGCGTACTTCGGCGATCCCGACGAGACCCCGGCGCAGCCCGATCTCACCGAGGATCTGGGGATCATGCTGCACTCGGTGGATCACTCGACGTCGCCGCCGGCGTTCAGCTGGTTCACCGCGCGGCTCGATCACGGTGTGCTCTACGTGCCCGAGCAGGGCATCCCGGCCACTGGGGTGGCCTGATGCTGCTCCAGCGCCTGGTCGAATACGCCGAGCAGCACGGCGAGGCCACACCATTCCACCGGGAGCGGCTGTTCTCCTGGCAGCTCAACCTCACCGGCGACGGCACGCTGCGCTCGCCGGATCTGCAGCCGCTCACCGAAGTGGATGCCAAGGGCAGGTCGCGGGCTGTGCCGCACACCACCCCGTCGACCGTGCGCACTGTCGGGGTCGCCGCGAACCTGGCCGCCGATGATGTGCAGTACGTGCTGGGCTGGGGTGATCCGGACACCAAGCCCACGAGAGTCACGCAGTGCCACGCCGCGTTCGTCGACCTGACCCAGCGCTGGGCGGACAGCGATGAGGGCAAGGGTGATCCGATGGCGCAGGCCGTCGCCGCGTTCTACCGCAGTGGCGCCCTCGCCAAGCTGCGTCGGCCGGAGGACTACACCGCGAAACAGGGTGTGCTGATCTCGGTGGACGGGCGACGTGCCTACGACGCGCCGTCCGTCGTGCCGTTCTGGAGCGCCGAGGTCGCCCGCCGCAAGGGTGGCGGCGCCGAAGGGTTGTGCCTGGTCTGCGGGCAGGTGCGGCCGCTGCTGGACACCGTCCCGGGCAAGATCCCGGCCCGGTTCGTCCCGGGTGCGAGCAACGACGCCGCGCTGGTCAGCATCAACGAGCGGGTGTTCGGCTACGGGCTGGGCACCCAGTTGGGCAGCACCCCACTGTGCGTCGTGTGCGGCGAGGCGATGACCGCCGCCCTGGTCGATGTGCTCAGCTCCCGCAACATCGCGTCCTATGGCGGGCAGGACAGCCGCCTGGCCTGGTGGGTGACCGGAGAGGCGGACCCGGGCTATGTGGATCTGCTCGACGGGCCCGACCCGGAACGGGTCACCGCGCTGCTGCAGGCGGTGCACAGCGGACGCAAGCCCAGCCGGGACGAGGAGAAAGAGGTGTTCTGCTCGCTGGCCGTCGGCGGCAACGTCGCGCGGGTGATGGTGCGGGACTGGGTGCAGATGCCGCTGCCCGAGCTGAAGGAGAACATCGCCCGGTGGTTCACCGACCACGAGATCGCCACCCGGTGGGACGACCGGCGCCGCCACCACGGAGTCAGCCGATTCGCCCTGGTCACCGGGCGGTGGCTGCGGGACCGCAAGCGCTATGCCGACTTCGGCGCCAAGGCCGCTGACCGGCCCGACGGGGTGCAGCGTGACCTGCTCCGCGCCGCCATCCGAGGCGTCCCCCTGCCCCCGTCCCTGCTGGCCCACCTGGTGCACCGGGTGGGCACCGACGGCCGCCTCGACGAGCCGCGGGCCGCCCTGATCCGCCTCGCCCTGACCCGCCCCGATTCTGCCCGAGAGAAGCCGATGCCTGACCTCGACCAAACCAACACCGACCCCGCCTATGTGGCCGGCCGGTTGTTCGCCGCCCTGGCGCAAATGCAGTACGACGTCTCCGACGGCAAGCTCAACACCACCTACAGTGATCGGTTCTTCTCCGGCGCCGTGACCAACCCGCGAGCCGCCATCGTCAACGGCCGCCGGGACGCCAACGCCTGGCTGCGCAAGCTGCGCCGCACGAAGCGTGGCGCGGCCGTGAACCACGACAAGCGGCTCGACGAGCTGTTCGGGCTGCTCGATGCGGGTGTCGGCCTGCCCGCCCGCACCACCCTGCGCCAGCAGTCGATGTTCCTGCTCGGCTACCACCACCAGCGCGCTCACCACTTCGCGTCGCGCTCCGTCGCGGCCGCCCCCGAGGAGACCTCCTGATGACCCAGCCACACCTGGACCCGACCGTCCGCCACGACATGGTCTTCCTGTTCGACGTCACCGACGGCAACCCGAACGGCGACCCGGACGCCGGTAACCGTCCCCGCACCGACGACGAGAGCGGCCAGGGCCTGGTGACCGACGTCGCCCTGAAGCGCAAGATCCGCGACACCCTCGCCCTGGCCGCGGGCGACGATCCCCGCTACGGGGTGTTCGTGCAGGCCGGGTACGCGCTCAACCCCCGTCTGGAAGCCTCGTACGAGGCCACCGGGCTCAAGCTGGGCACGAAGATCACGCCGGAGCAGGCCGCCGCCGCGCGCGCATGGCTGTGCGACCGATACGCCGACATCCGGCTGTTCGGCGCGGTGCTCTCGGTGGGCAAGACCGGCGCTCTCGGGCAGATCCGTGGCCCACTGCAGGTCAGCATGGCCCGCAGCATTGACCCGGTGTTCCCGATGGACCACACCATCACCCGGGTCACTCAGACCAAGCAGGAGGACATCGACAAGGGCGAGAGCACCGAGATGGGCGGCAAGTGGACCGTCGCCTACGGCCTCTACCGCGCCGAGCTGTACTACTCCGCCACTCGAGGGCAGCAGACCGGCGTCGACGCCAAGGACCTCGAGCTGCTGTACCGCACGCTGGAGATGATGTTCGACCACGACCGCTCCGCCACTCGCGGAACGCTCACGCCACGGGGCCTCTACGTGTTCAGCCACGCCGACGCCTTCGGCTCCGCACCGGCTCACCGGCTCACCGAGCGCGTCCGGCCGTCCCTTCTCAACGCCGAAGTCGCGCCCCGGGCCTTCGGTGACTACGTCGTCTCGGTTGACGACAGCGGATTGCCGCAGGGTGTCACGCTCACCAAACTGGTCAGCTGACCGGCAGATCAGATGGACGAGGAGGTAGCGCCGGGCCGCCGAAGCGTGCCGATCTCGGCGCTGGAGCACTACGCCTACTGTCCACGTCAGGCGGCTCTCATCCACGTCGACGCCTACTTCGACAGCAATATCGACACCGTGCGCGGGGACCTCGCGCACGCCGCCGTTGACCGGGCCGGTGCCGGGCAGGATCGGCGGCGGCAGCGGGTGTGGCGGTCCTTGCCGGTATGGAGTGACGTGTTCGGGGTGCACGGCGTCTGCGATGTGGTGCAGTTCGATGCGGACGGTCCGCTGCCGGTCGAACACAAATCCGGCACCTACCGTGGTGGCGGTCCGGCTGACCTGCAGGTCGCCGCCCAGGTCCTGTGCCTGCGGGAGATGTTCGACTCGTCGGTGCCGATCGGGGTGGTGTTCGCCGGACGGGACCGACGACGCCACGAGGTCGTCGTCGACGACCTCCTCGCCGCGCGGGTGGGTGAGACGGCGGACGCCCTCCGGACCCTGATAGCCGAGGGGACACTGCCGCCACCGGTCAACGACAAGCGCTGTCGCCGGTGCTCGCTTCGGCCGGGCTGCGAACCAGCCGCTCCCGCCGTGATCTCCGCAGGCCTGTTCAGGCCACGCCAAGCAGTCGACTGGGAGACAGGAACCCACCGGTGACCGAACTGTTGAATACGCTCTACGTCACGACAGCGGGAACCAGCCTGCACCTCGACGGCGACGCACTCCGCGTATTCCACCCCGAACGGACGGGCCGGAATCTGATACCGCTGGTCCGCCTCGACCACATCGTCGCGTGGAACGGTGTGGACCTGTCCGACGACCTGCTGCACCGGTGCGCCGCCGACGGCAGGTCGGTTACCTGGGTCACCCGCAACGGGCGTTTCCTCGGCCGGGTCAGTGGTCCGCAGACCGGCAACCCCTTACTGCGGCTCGCCCAGTTCCGGGCCTACGAGCGGCCAGAGCACCGGATCGGCATCGCGCGGGCAATCGTGGCCGGAAAGCTGCACAACTACCGGCAACTGCTGCTGCGCTCCGCCCGGGACACCACCGGTGATCGGCAGACCGGATTGCGGGACGTCGCCGAACGGCACGCGGTGGCCTTGGCGGACCTCAGCCGGGCCACCGCGCTGCCCGAAGTGCTGGGAATTGAAGGACATGCGGCCCGTGACTACTTTCAGGGTCTCGAACTCCTCGCACCGGGCGCGATGGCCGGTCGAACCCGTCGGCCGCCTCTCGACCCGGTCAACTGCCTGCTCTCCTTCGGGTACGGAATGCTGCGCGTCGCCGTTCATGGTGCGCTGGAACAGGTCGGCCTCGATCCCTACCTCGGATACCTGCATGGCATCCGTTCGGGAAAGCCAGCCCTCGCCCTGGATCTCATGGAAGAGTTCCGCCCATTACTGGTCGATCGTCTCGTTCTCACCCTGATCAATCGCGAGCAGCTCAATGGCAAGCACACCGAAACGCTGCCGGGCGGAGCCGTCCAGCTCACCGACGACGGCCGCCGCTTCTTCCTGGAACACTGGTCCACGGCCCGACAACGCGAATGGCACCACGCCGGACTCGGCCGCGATATCCCCGCTGCGTTGCTCCCGCTGGTTCAGGCGCGGTTGCTCGCGCGGCACCTTCGCGGCGACAGCGACGCATATCTGCCCTGGACGCTGAGCTGATGGAACTGCTCCTCACCTACGACGTCGACACCACCACCCGAGAAGGAGAACGCCGGCTCCGGCGGGTCGCCAAGGCATGCGAAGGTTACGGCTATCGGGTGCAGAAGTCTGTTTTCGAGATCGTCTGCAACCCCGCGCAACGGCTTCTGCTCGAAGCTCAACTGCTGGACATCATCGACCCAGCCCTGGACAGCGTCCGGATCTACCACCTCACGCGCAGTACCTTCCGAACCGCCCGCCACCTCGGCGCAGCCGTGGACCCGACCCACGACGGACCGATGATCATCTGACCGGCTTCGGAACCCCAAGCGTCGCGTGACACGCCGAAGGGTTCCGAACTCAAGACCGGCGTGTCTTCCCACGACCTGAGACAATGCCTTCGCAACCGATGACTCTCGGTGGTAAGCCCTGCTCACGCAGGGCAGCGCCCGGCCTTCGGGCCGGGCGAGGATCGCAACTCATCGCCGGGAGCGACATCAGCGGCGTGCTCCTCCGCGCAGCGCCCGGCCTTCGGGCCGGGCGAGGATCGCAACTCATCTGCGGTGACGAGGACTGCGGGCACAAGTGGGAGGCAGCGCCCGGCCTTCGGGCCGGGCGAGGATCGCAACACGACCCGGCTGATCGCGCTCGCCGCCGCACTGGACCCGGCAGCGCCCGGCCTTCGGGCCGGGCGAGGATCGCAACCCAGTACGGCCCTTACGACACGGTGCGGGACGGGATCTAGCAGCGCCCGGCCTTCGGGCCGGGCGAGGATCGCAACGGTGCCGTCGGCGTCGGGCGGTGTCTGTCCGCTGACCGCAGCGCCCGGCCTTCGGGCCGGGCGAGGATCGCAACAGGATGTGACCGTTTCACCCCGGCGGGCGGTGATCCCCGGTGCAGCGCCCGGCCTTCGGGCCGGGCGAGGATCGCAACAGCGTCGAGCCGCCCTGGTTCCGTGGCGGCATCATCGAGCAGCGCCCGGCCTTCGGGCCGGGCGAGGATCGCAACCACCACCTATCTATCAGTACGATATTCGGTCCGCGTGCAGCGCCCGGCCTTCGGGCCGGGCGAGGATCGCAACACCGTGGTTACCGATGGACAGTGCGGCATCGGCGATGCAGCGCCCGGCCTTCGGGCCGGGCGAGGATCGCAACGTTGGCCAGCCGCACGATCGTGCTCCACGCCGAGCAGCGCCCGGCCTTCGGGCCGGGCGAGGATCGCAACGAGGACAGTCCCGCCCCCCATGCTCACCAGTGCCGTGGCAGCGCCCGGCCTTCGGGCCGGGCGAGGATCGCAACTCGCAGTCCACGATCAGCACCCGATAGCCGCTGAATGCAGCGCCCGGCCTTCGGGCCGGGCGAGGATCGCAACGATAGCGATAGGGCCAAGCAGTTCGCCGAGCACACCGGCAGCGCCCGGCCTTCGGGCCGGGCGAGGATCGCAACTACGCCACCGCATCAGAACGTGACGCCCGGGTGGGCGAGCAGCGCCCGGCCTTCGGGCCGGGCGAGGATCGCAACGACCTCGATTGCGGCGCGAACGGCCGCTACCTGATCAAGCAGCGCCCGGCCTTCGGGCCGGGCGAGGATCGCAACGAGTTGTGGTCCGGGGGCGGCTGCAGGCGCCGCTGCGGCAGCGCCCGGCCTTCGGGCCGGGCGAGGATCGCAACGGGTCTGACCGAACCGGTGGTAGCGGCTGATGCACTGGCAGCGCCCGGCCTTCGGGCCGGGCGAGGATCGCAACCTGGCCGAATGCTCGACGGTCGGCGTGGACGTCCCGTTGCGCAGCGCCCGGCCTTCGGGCCGGGCGAGGATCGCAACACCGACGGGGGCCTGCCGAAGAAAGCACTCATCAACGCAGCGCCCGGCCTTCGGGCCGGGCGAGGATCGCAACGACCTCGGCGACCAGCTCAACGCCTGGAAGGGTGAGGCAGCGCCCGGCCTTCGGGCCGGGCGAGGATCGCAACCAGTTGTCCTGTGCTGTCACATCATCACCCACATAGCTCGCAGCGCCCGGCCTTCGGGCCGGGCGAGGATCGCAACAGGACGTAGTAGGAGCCATACACGCCGACCCGATCCAGCAGCGCCCGGCCTTCGGGCCGGGCGAGGATCGCAACACATTGAACGCGATGACTCCGGTGTCGGCCAACTGGCAGCGCCCGGCCTTCGGGCCGGGCGAGGATCGCAACTCCATCGTGGGCATTGTCGCGGTCGTCTCCGCACCAGCAGCGCCCGGCCTTCGGGCCGGGCGAGGATCGCAACATCGAGCACGAATCCGTGTGGACCATCGACAGGGCCCGCAGCGCCCGGCCTTCGGGCCGGGCGAGGATCGCAACATCCCTCTGGCGTGGAGGCGGATCGCGGCGTGGGCGCAGCGCCCGGCCTTCGGGCCGGGCGAGGATCGCAACAGCATTTCGCGCCCGTGCCGCGCCGATTGTCGTGCACCGGCAGCGCCCGGCCTTCGGGCCGGGCGAGGATCGCAACGTGAGCGGTGACCAGCGATGAGCACGACGACCTACAGCAGCGCCCGGCCTTCGGGCCGGGCGAGGATCGCAACCC
>JBOHGD010000043.1:0-41386 GCA_050699955.1 Pseudonocardiaceae bacterium
CCCGGCCCCCGCAGCACCGCGAGCGCAGCGACTCGCTCGGCCGGATCGTGACGACGCAGCCACTGCACCGCCAGATGGGTGGCCGCAGGCCAGCCGTCGGTGATGTCGTGCACCTGCCGCGCGAGCCAGCCCGGCTCGACGTCGCCGAGCACGCCGGCCAGCAGCACCTCCGTCTCGGCCGCGCCGAGCGCCAGCATCGCGCCATCCAGCTCCAGTACCTCACCCCGGCCGCGCAGCCGCTGCACCGGGAACGGCGGCCTGGCCCGTGAGGAGAGCACAAGATGCAACACCGGTGGGGCCAGCCTGCACAGCGACTCCAGCAGCCGCACCGACGGCCCCGCCGATCCCAGCTCCTGAACGTCGTCGACGACCAGGGCGAGGTCGGTGGCGCACTCCCGCTCGACCGCATCGGCCAGTGCGGCCGCGACGGTGTCGGCGGCGCTGCGGTCATCGGGCTCCCAGCCGGTGGCGATCCGGTCACCCAACCCCGGCAGCGCAACCCGCAGGGCGGCGAGCAAGCCCCGGGCCAGCACCGGCAAGGCCGCGTCTTCGGCCCCCAGGGTGTACCACGCACTGGGGACGGTGCGGGCCCAGGACGCCAGCAGGGTCGTCTTGCCACCACCCGGGCCTGCCACCACGGTGGTCAGCCGCCGATGCAGCGCCTCGTTCATCGCGCCCAGCAGGGCGGGGCGCGGCACGCAGGTGGCCGGCACCGCGGGCAACGCAACGCGCCGCGGTGCCGACCCGGTCCCCGCCCACGATCCCGCTGGGACAACGCTGTTCGCACCCATCCACCGTCACCCCTTCGCGACGACCTGCGGTGCGCGTTTCGAATCCCCGCCCTGCGCATCCGCGGCCATCGAGAGTCCCCATAGTGACCGCCGGACACCAGCCGGGACATCGTAGGAGTTACGTATCCGGGGTTTCTTTCCAAAGAGAACCCTAAGGATTCCCAAAGACCGCTGAGGACGATCGCAGCTCGGGCGCAGCGGTGGCTCGACCCACTGACGTGGAGGGGGCCATGGGCTGTCTACTCAACGACCTGCCGTCGAGCACTCCGGCGAGCGAGGATGATGCCGGCCCGGACCGCGGCGTACGACTGCGGCTGCTCGGCGGATTCCGGCTCAGACTGGACGACAGGACGGTGATCCTGCCGAGCAGCGAGCAACGCGTGCTGGCCTTTCTGAGCATCCGGGGACGGTCGCCGCGAGCCGTGGTAGCAGGCACGCTGTGGTCCGACGCCGTGGAGCGCAACGCCCTCGCCAGCCTGCGCACGACGCTGTGGCGGCTGGGGCGCAACAACGCACGCCTGGTCGAGTCCTCACCGAAGGGACTCACCCTCGCGCCCGCCGTCTCGGTGGACATCCACCTGCTCGCCAAAACTGCATTGGGCATGGTTCGCTCACCCGAGCTGCTCGACGAGATGACGTCCCGCAACGTGCTCATCGACGAGACGATCGACGGAGCCGAGCTGCTACCCGGCTGGTACGACGACTGGGTGATCTTCGAGCGGGAGCGGATGCGACAGGTCCGGCTGCACACCCTGGAGGCGCTCGCCGGATGGCTGACGACCCAGCGACACTACGGGAGCGCGTTGGAGGCCGCGCTGGAATCCGTGCGCATCGAACCACTCCGGGAAAGCGCCCATCGCGCCGTCATCGCGGTCCATCTCGCCGAGAACAACGTGGCTGAGGCACTGCGCCACTACCGCTTCGTCCGTGACCTGCTGCGCAGCGAGCTGGGCATCGAACCGTCTGCCCAGCTCACCGCCATGCTCCCGGCGACTCGAAGCAACCCGCCCGCTCTGCGATGGAGGGATGCGCGGTGACGCGCCCGTGAAGCCCGGGGGCAAGCCTGTCCGAACGTCCGCTTCGCATCCAAGAACCCCATCCATGAATCCCCATCCATGAATCCCGAGGAGGGACATGGCGGAGCCACCGGGCGTCCTCGGCGCTGCGCTCCTGGTCCGCCTCTGGTTCGAGCCCGACGCCTCAGGCCAAGGCTTTCGAGCCCGGATAACCTGGACCAGCGACGTGCGCGGCACCGAGGAGTCCGTGGTCGTGACCAGTCCGTTCCAGGTGCTGACCAAGGTCGAGTCGTGGCTGCGGGACTGCCAGGTGCACAGCCCCCGGCCCGGACCCGAAAAATGACAGCGAGCGACGACGCAACGATGCCACTCGCCGAAGGACTGTCTCATCGTGCGCCAAGACAGTGGTGACGTCACAGTGACGTCCCGATGGTAGGCACCGTTGTGCCGGACGACCAGCAGGAGGTACGCCCATGCCCGAGCGGTCGATGTCTTCCCGCGACAATGTGCCCGCCGACGTCGATAATGCGCTGCGTTCGCCAGGACGCCCACTCGACCCATCGACTCGCCGGTTCTATGAGGCCCGGTTCGGTGCCGCGACAGAAACCGACACCGCCGTCAAGACTGACGACAGCTCCGTGAAACGCGTTGGCGCTCCGTCGGACTGGGACGAGACTGCGGCGGACCGGCTGGCCGACCAGGCCATGCGAACGGCGGCACCACCGCGAGCCGCGATCGACTTCAGCGGAGTCCGCCTGCATTTCGATGACCGGGCCACCGAATCCGCGCGGTCCATGGGCGCGTCCGCTTACACGGTCGGCCAGCACGTGGTAATTCGCGCGGACCGGTTCTCTTCCACCGGCGCCACCACAAGCGCCTTGGTCGCACACGAACTGGCCCACACCGTACTGGCGAGCCGGACCAGCGAACCGGGAGTACTGAGGCGACGCATCGACCCGGAAGACGTCGCAAGCGAGATGGTGGGCAGCCGGATGACCGTCACGGCCAGCTTCGCCGGTGCACCGTTCCCCGTTTCCGCTGGCTCCGTCGTCCTGGTGGTGACGTGGGTGAACACCTCGTCCACCGCGCGTGTCCAGCTCCCGACCCCTTATCTCAATGCGTCCACCCCGTTCGACATCCCCAAGCGCCTCCTCGAGCCTGACCACGTTCCGGTCGCCGGGGTCGCCCCCTACAGCACGGGTGTCGCAGCGCAAGCCCGTACGGTCGAACGCGGTGAGGCCGCGATTGCGACGGAGAGAACGCGTCGCGGTGGTCCACGACCCAGGGAGCTCGCTAGGTTGACCCAGCTACAGGAGACAAGGGAACGTCTACTGAATCGTCGGCTCATTCAAGCGCGAATGTTCAACCGGTTCGATGCGGCGATCTCCCGTTGGACAGCCTTCTATAACACGCAACCAAGCACGCGCACCGCAGATCCGCTGGATCCGAATCTCGTCAAGGCGATGTTGTTCGAGGAATCTCAGCTTGGCACGTCCGGCCAACATCTCGAAGACCCGCCGAGTCACCCGGTGAAGACACGTTTCAACCTGGGGCAGGCCATCGATTCCTCTGGCCTCATCCTGCTCACCATGATGGACGAGATCAATCCGGCCCTGCTCACGACCTTCCACCTGCAGAATCTCCGTAACGATTTGATATCGGCCCAACGTGAGCTGGCGACCCTGCGCGGCACGCGAAACGCCACACCGGCCCAACAGGCCCGGCTCACCCAACTGACAGCGCTTTCCGCACAGAGTTGGGAGGTCTTCATCTGGTCATATCGTGCAGCGGGGCAGAGCCAGGGTTTCGCCGAGGCAGTCACGGATCTTTTCGCGGCACCGGCGGCGGGGGGTACACCACTCAATCTGGACTACGACTTCTGGATCAGGACCGCAATTCGGTGGCTGTTCGAAAAGCGACGCTCGGTGAGCAGTTGGGCAGAGGCGATCCGAGCGTACAATGGCAGCGGTGCGCGGGCCCGCCACTACAGGGACGCCGTTGTTAATCGTGCCGGTGCTGCATCGCAGGCACAACGCCGAGGCGATGAGTTCATTCCCGGCGGCATCTGATCCGAGGTGATCGGCGAGGTACCGGCGTAGTTAGAAATCGTAATTAAATAAGCTGTTCTTCTGCTGATGGTGGCTGTATGATTTTGGCGTGCCAGTTGATCGATCTGCGGAGTTCGCGGCGATGGCCGCGCGGTTAGCGAAGCTGCTGCCTCGTCTGAATGAACGTGACCGGCGTCTGGCATTGGCCGCGGAGGCTCGGTCGTGGGGATATGGTGGCATTGTTGCGGTGTATGAGACTACCGGGGTGTCCAAGACTACTGTCCGTCGGGGAATCTCCGAGTTGGAGTCGGATACCGAACATCGCCCGTCGACTCGTGTGCGCAGTGAGGGAGGAGGGCGGAAAAGGGCCGAGGTGGCAAACCCTGCGTTGCTGGGTTCCTTGGATTCCCTGATTGAACCTGGAACGCGGGGAGATCCGGAGTCGCCGTTGCGGTGGACAACAAAGTCGACCCGACATCTCGCTGGGGAGTTGACCGTAATGGGACATGCTATCAGTCATTCCGCGGTCGCAAAGATTCTCCATTCGATGGGATACAGCCTGCAAGGAACTCGCAAGACGCTGGAAGGAGCGCAGCACCCGGATCGGGACGCCCAGTTCCGATACATCAAGTCTCTGGCAGAGCGGTTCCTGGCCGCTGGTGACCCGGTGATTAGTGTTGACACAAAAAAGAAAGAGCTGGTAGGACGGTTCGCGCAGGCCGGCAGGGAGTGGCGACACACGGGTCAACCGGAGGACGTATCGACCTATGACTTTCCTACTCTAGCGGACGGTAAGGCCATTCCATATGGGGTGTACGACATAACAGATAACAGCGCGTGGGTATCCGTTGGTGTCGACCACGACACGTCGGTCTTTGCCGTGGCAACCATTGAGCAATGGTGGACCCAGATGGGAAAGGATAAATATCCGAACGCACACCGTCTACTCATCACGGCCGATGGCGGTGGATCGAATGGACACCGCCCCTGGCTCTGGAAACTCGAACTCGCCCGCCTAGCCGCAGCCACCGGACTAGAAATCATCGTCTGCCATTACCCGCCGGGCACGAGTAAATGGAACAAGATCGAACACCGCCTCTTCTCTAGGATCACCCTAAACTGGCGTGGGCGACCGTTGGAAACATTTCAAACAGTCGTCAACCTCATCGCCAACACGACAACCACTACCGGCCTAGCCGTCCAATGCAAGCTCGATCCCAACCTCTATCCCACCAAAATCAAAGTCACCGACCAGCAGAAGGAATCCATACCGATCACTCGGCACGAGTTCCACGGCGAGTGGAATTACACCATCCGAACATCAAAAGAATAGGTAGTTTCTATCCAGTTTCTTACGGCGGGCTTCCGGTGGTGTAGCGGCAGCCCCGATGAGGGTTCACGCCTCGTCCTTCTCCTTCGCGGCCGTCGCGCTGCGCCGGGTGGACGGCGCGGTAGCTGGTTGGGTGCTCGCAGTGGGTGTCGACGGTGCGCCGACGGCCTCCTCGCTGTTCTCGGCCTTTGTCACCGTGGCGACCTGGCCCGCGGATGACAGTGGCTTGAAGGTGGGGCGAAGTTCGGTCACGGAATCGGCGGCCGCGATCACGGCCAGCGGCGCGTAGTGGTAGTGGACGCCGTGCGGTTTCCGGGCAACGGGACCGTTGTGGTCGTTCGGCCATTCCACATCGCCGGTGATCGTGCGGGCCGGGATCAGCCAGTAGTCACCACGGCGATAGGTGCGGCTTTCCTCCGCGACCGACGACTGGAAGCGCACCTGCACGCCGTCTTCCAGGTCGATCCAGCTGCCCTCGACGATGGGCAGCGCGCCGTCGTCGACGATCTCGATCTTCCTGTCGCCCGCCGTGGTCGGCGAGCGGTGGTCCCAGCGGCGCAGGAGCGGATGCAGCTCCGGGCGGGTACCGGGCCCGCAGTCGCCGGTCGCCTCGCCGCTCAGGGTGACCAGCCGATCTGCCGGGTCGATCGATACCACCTGACGCAGCGCAGGCGCGGCTTTCTGGACCTCGGCCAGCAGCACGTCGTCGGCCACCCGGCTGGCCGAGGCGTCGTCGACGACCTCCACCCAGTTACCCACCTCCAGCCCGAGCTTGCCGTCCCGGCCGAGCGTGGCAACCTCGACCTCGGCACCTGACATCGACACGATCGGGAACACCACCGAAGCGTTCTCTCGTGACCACTTGAAGGTCGCGCCGGACAGCGCCGAGGAGCCGGCATCGCTCGCCTTCGTCGCGGCGGTCCGCCCGGTCTGGGCCGTCCCTGCCTGCCCACCGCTGTGCACCTCGACCCGGTAGAGCTGGTTCTCCGGGCCGCGGAAGCGCGATTCCGGGGAGATGTGGCAGGGATCCTCATCGGCATGTGCCGGCCGCTTGGCCTGCGCCGCAAGCACGCCAGGACGAGGGTTGAGGCTGTTCAGCCAGTCGGTGAGCTGTTGAGTAGGGGTTTTGCCCCCACGGGCCTGTGTCAACGCGTGCGTCGCGACCTGCCAGATGACCTTGGACCGGGCCGCGGTGTCCGGGCCGGGATCGCCCAGGGCGACCTCCCGGATGGCCGGGTCCTGCACCGCGGTGATCAGCCGCTCCCACACCCGCAGGTAGACGACGAACGGCACGGCCTGCGGGAGTTGGTCCGCCACCGCGTCGGGCTCGAGATAGCCGTCCGGCTGGTTCCAGTACGTCGCCCAACTGTTCTGATCTGCTGGAGCGCCCTGCTCGTTCTCGACGAGGATGCCGTGCACATAAATCCGCCCCGGCGAGATACGCAGGTCGTCGAGCTTCTGGCTGGTATCGAAATGCGGCTCGATCGCGAACCCGGCCGCGCTTTCCGGGGCGGCGGCCGGGCCGACGAGGTCGGCGATGACCGTGCGCAGCCGGTAGAGCAGGATCGCCGCCTGCTCGTTGGCGTCGGCGTCGAGTTGCACCCGGCCCTGCTGGGACAGCACCGCGGAGAAATGCTTGGCCCGGTCGAAGGTGCGGCGCGAGAAGTCGGCTTGCATCACGTTCTCCTAGGTGACTATCACGATGCCGGCGTCACAACCGGCCGGGGTGTACTCGTCGAGCCGCAGCCGGAGGTTGTCCTCGCGTTGCGGTTGGAACAGGTCGTGGAAGACGCCCATCTCGGAGCGGTCCTCGGCGCCGCGCCGGATCTCCTCCGGGCAGGACGGCGCCAGCTGCGCGTAACCCGGCGTGCCGTACCGGGTGCTGGTGAAGCGCGGCACCACCCGCAGCGGCTCGCCGGAATGCTCCGGTTCGCAATGGAACTGCGGCGGGGTCCGCGAGCAGGCAGGCAGCCAGCAGAACCGCAGGCACCCGGACTGCCGCCGGGCGATCCGCACCTCACCGTCCAGGATGCAGTTCTCCACCAGGCCGACCGCATGTGCCAGCACGGCACCGAAAACCGTGGTCCGCCGGGCGTCGATCACCGCGTGCGCGTGCCGGTCGTCGGGCGCGGTGATCGCGGCCAGTCCCTGGCCCGCGGCGTCGAGGATGGTGTCGGACAACCAGATCCGGTTCGGCTCCTGGTGCGTCTCGTCGACGTTGACCAGGATCGTGCCGAGGATGCAGCGCTCCACCTGCAGGCAGGCCGGGGTGTCGAACAGCTCGATGCTGGCCTCCTCCTCGTGCTGGGGGTGGCAGTGCTCGTCGAGCGACCAGCCGGGCACCAGGGTCGAGTGCCGGAGCACGAACTGGCCGATCGGCCCCTGCACGCGCACGCTGCGGCCGGTGACGAGCAGGCCGTCGAACACGATCCTGGGCAGCGGCAGCGCCTGAGCGCCGTTGCCGGTCCCCACCAGGCGCAAGGCGTCTGGGCGGTTGCTGTACCAGTCGAGCAGTCGCAGCACCGGGCGGGCGCCTTGGGCGGCGCGCACGGTGAGCCGGTCCCCCCGATCCAGCGGGATCTCGATCTGTTCCTGGTAGGCGCCGGTGTCGGTGAGCTCGATGACCGCCTCGCGGTACTTGGCATCTGCCGCCTTGTCCGCACGCCACTGATCGACCGCCTGCATGATCCGCTCGAAACGCCGGCCCGGCCCGACCTGGTACCGCTGCTCCGGGTGGTCGGGGTCCAGCGGCCGGGGGTACTCGCCGCCGCCGAGGTCGTCGGAGAACCCGTAGTGGTAGGACACCCACACCCCGGTGTCCGGGGCGCTGCGGGTGGCGAACGCGATCCTGCCGAGCACCGGGTCGACGGCGACCTGGCCGTGTCTCGGGAGGTAGCGCCAGCCGGACAGGTCCGCGGCCACGATGTCGCTCAGCGGCACCGGCTGGTCGCCCTCCCGGTAGATGCAGAGGCTCTTGCCCGGCCCGTAGTAGTGCGCGAGCCGGTCGGCGAAGGCTCGGCGGCGGATGAACCCGGGCACATTCGTCTCGTCCGCGATATGGGTCGGCGAGGGCTCCACGATGGGTGTGGTGATCAGTGGGGTGTCGTTGCCGAGAATGCTGAAGGTGAAGTGTGTGCGCGTGCGGTCCTCGCAGTAGGCGGGGCCCTTGGTGATCGAGTAGGGCCGTAGCCGCCACACGAACAGGCCGACTTCGGGGATGTTGTGCCGCCCCTGGCCACGGGCCGAGTTGATGCGTCGCACGTCCACGGTGTGCGCGAGGGTGTCGAACGGCCCTTCGACGCGGTCCAGCACGTCACCCGCGTGCAGGTCGGCCAGCCGCCCCCGGCGCAGGCGACGCCGGTCGGCTCGGTGGTCACGCCCGTGCAGCCGGACCGCCTGGGTGACCCCCAGCAGGCGCCGGAACTCGACCGCACGGGCGGGCCAACCCGCCACGTCGGCGGCGAGCTGTTCGAGCAGCGCCAGCGTGCCCTTGCGGCGCCGGTCGCCGACCGTGTGCGCGATGTCGCGGCGCGGCGCGATCGCGGCGAGCAGCCTGCGCGCCTGCTCGGTGCCGGTGGTCAGGCTCTCGTCCGAGCCGGGCAGCAGCCGGTAGCCGACGAGTTCGCCGAGGTAGGGCAGCACCCAGTCCTGGCAGGTCTCGACGAACCAGTCCTCGTACAGCTGGTCGATGTCGGCGCCGATCAGGTCGGTCTGTTCGGTGATCACGGCGAGCAGCGCCTTCAACGGCTCGCCCCGTTCCGCGTCGCGGCGCGGGTAGACGCTCGGCAGCAGGTGGTAGAGCCGGTCGACGTCGCGGTTCACGGGATCCTCCGCAGGATGAGGGCCTCCGGCAGGTCGGCCGGGAGCACGGCGAGCTGGGCGGGCCGGATCCCCTTGGACACGGTCAGGCGGCTTTCGGCGCTCAGGTCGGGTGTGCGCAGCCCGGGATTGAGCCGGACCAGCTCGTCGACGGTCAGGCCGGTGCGCAGGGCGATCGCGGTGAGCGTGTCGTTCCCAGGCTCGCCGGCAAGGGCAAACCGCTCTTCGTAGCGAGCAGGCAACGCAGGCACGCACGGGTCCGCGCCGGTCAGCCGGTCGACGATCGTGGCGAGCTGCACCGGGCTGACGTCGCCGGGGATGCCGTGGAACAGGTCCACGTCGACGTAGTCCACCCCGGGGACCGCCTGCATCGCGGCGATCGCCTGGCTGAGGTAGGCGGGCTGGCCGAGCTCGCGGGTGGTGAACCCGAACTCGGCCAGCACGGCGGCTCGGACAACCGGCTCGACGAGGTCCCAGGAGTAGTCGGGCAGCACCCTGATCCCGGCCTTGAGCACCAGCAGCACGAGATCGCGGACCGACACCCGGACCGGCACTCCGAGGTCGCCGAAGTCGGTCAGCGCGGACTCCAGCGTGCCGAACAGCCCGGAAAGGGGATCGATCGGCACGTCCCCGATGCCGGCGATGGTGACGTGCACCACCTCTCGCGCACCGTCGAACAGCTTGCTGGCGCTGGCCTTGCCGATCCCGGCCCGCGCGTGGGTGAAGTCCTGGTAGTCGCGGACCGACACCAGCCGGTCCAGGGCGATCATGCGCAGCGGGGTGGTGACCCTGGCGTCGCCGGGGCCGTCGCCGTCCGCACCGCCGGTCGCGGGCAGCGGGTTGGTCACCGCGTTCACCCCGAGCGGCCTGCTGGCCAGCTGGGTGATCTGACCGGCCGCCACATTGCCGGACTTCCCGGCGCCGGTGCGGTACTGGGCGGTCACGTTCTCCGTTCCGGACGGCAGCCGGGCGCCGTACCTGCCATCCCCGAATACCACCGACGCGGATTTGTCGACACCGAATTGCACGGCGTAGGAATGGTCGGTCGGACCGGACCAGACCAGGCTGTCCGTCTCGTGCCAGGCCACCCCGCCGACCCGCGTGGTGAGCGTGTTCTGCGCACCGAGTGGGTTGTCCGCGGGCAGCCAGGTCAGCGGGGTCTGCTCGAGTACCTGCCGCAGCCGGAAAACCTGACCGGCCTGCCCCGAGTCACCGCTGCCCAGTACCTCGGTGCGGCTTTCCCCCTGGGTGGCCCCGACCACGTTGCCGTGGATCACCACGGTGTCCCGCTGGTAGGTGTAGGCCAGTTCGTTCGCCAGCAGCAGGGTGCTGCGCAGCGCGTCACCGGGCCGGGTGACGTCGACCCGCTGCCCGATCCCGGCCAGCATCACCAGCTCACTGGCCTGGACGCCGCTGGTGTAGGGCACGTCGGTGCGTTCCCCGGAGACGATCAGCCAGCGTCCCGGCGCCAGCCCGTCGTAGGCCCTGGCCAGCTCGATCTGGCCGCCGCCGATGTCCTCGATGATCGGATCCCCGATCGCGGTCAGCGTCTCGCCCTGCGCCCAGACGCCGGCACCGACCGTGGCGGTAACCGAGCGGTCGAGATTTAGCACCGTCACCGGCACCTTCGCCAACAACGTTCCGCCCTCGGACCTGACCTCGAGTAGCTGCTGTGTCACGGCGGATACCTGAGCGGGTGTCGTGTCCACGATGACCCAGCTGCCCGGCAGGACGCCGTCATAGACCGCGTCCAGCCAGATCGGACTCGACGGCGTGGTAGCCACCTGCTGGCTCGCGGCCGAAAGCCCAGCGGACCCAGATCCGGTAGGGGGAGGTTCGGTCACCGTCGCCTTGACCCGCAGCACCTGCACCCCGGACAGCGGGCTGGGCACTGTGATTCGCTCGTTCGCCCAGGCACGATGCAGGTTCGGGCGCAGCCGTGGGTCGGCTGCGATCAGCAGCTTCGGGTGCACGTCGGAATCGGGCTGGTACAGGTTCTCGACCTTGGCGTCGAGGTCGCGGGCCCGCCGTGGCGGCCGGGACGGCTCCCGGCGCAGCCAGGGCAGCATCGGGGTGAGGGCGATCAACGCGGCAGCCTGGTCACAGTCACGGCCCGGGTACTCGCCACCACTACCGCGCCCGGCCACGCTCGCATCCGAACCGTTCCTCGGCGGGCAGAGCAGGTCGTGACCCAGCTGCCGCAGCGCGCTGAGTTCGGTGGAGGTGCGCCGGGTGAGCGCCACCGCCAGCCTCACCAGCGCGTCACCGGCGTCGAGCACGGCCTTGATCGTCGTGTCGAACCAGTCCGTGACGGCACAACTCTCGTGCCTCCGTGCGATCGCGCCCACCTCGCGGACCGCGTCCAGCCAGGCGGGCAGGCCCTGCCGGGAGTCCAGCAGAATAATGGGGGTATCGAAAACCGCCCCAGGCGCAGAGATCGAGCCGAGTTTCTGCTGTAGAGCAACGAGGTAGTTCTCGTCGACTGCGGCTGCGAACGGCCCGGACGGGATCGTTCTGGCGTTGGCCACCGCGGTACGAAGCAGGGTGAGAGCCCCGGTGAACTCGTCGGGTGGGCCCGCATCGGACGCCAGGGTGACTGCGGTGCGGCCGGCCTGGAAGTCCGGTGTGGACTCCTTGACGGTCCGCGTCGCGGGATCGGCGGTACCGAACAGGAACAGCAGCCGGTCGCCGGCCTTGAGATTGGCCGCGGTGCCCTCGACACCGAACCTCGTCAGGTCCTTCGTGACGTTGCCGGAGTTGATGTCCGGTGGTGCGGTGCGGCGTACCTGCAGGGTGTTCCATTCCTCCCGGGCGAGGAGTTCCTCGGTGGTCTCGAAGGTCTGCGGCAGCTCGTTCTGCGCAGGCACGCTCTTGGCGCCCGAGCCGGCCGGGATCACCGTGCGGGCGCCGGGGTCGAGGGTGTACGCAAGGTAGCTGCTGGCCGCCAGAGGTGGTCGCGGCGAGTACCCGACGAGCCGGCCGAGCCGGGTGAGCGACTCCGGCTCGGTCGCGGTCCGCAGGTAGCCCTCGTTCGCGATCCGCTCCTGGTAGAAGGTCAGCACATCGCCGATCACCGCCCAGCAGTCGAGCAGCGCGATCGCCGGGTCGTCCGGCTCCCGGGTGGTGAGCCGGCTCAGCGCAGGCCGGCTGGACAGCCGGGCCAGCATCGACTCCCGGAACCGCCCGTGGGTGCCTGCCCGGTAGGAGAGCGCAGGCAGCCCCGGCCGGTTGTAGGCGGGGGTGGGCGTCACGGTCTGCACGCCGTCGCAGCAACCGCAGTCGTCGCAGCACCCGCAGTCGGCGCTCATCGGCCACCTCCCAGGTCGAGGGTGAGCAGGCCGTTCTCCGGCCGGGACGGGTCGTTGTCGAGCTGGGCCACCTCGAGCGGGCGGATCGTCAGCAGGCCGGTCGCCAGCGCGTCACCGGGCTGGCCGAACAGCCGCCGCAGCTCGGTCACCTCGACGTGCCGGACACCCGGTACCGCGGCTGCGGCGGCGACCACCCGGCTGATCCGGATCGGGGTGCCGAAGGTGAGGTTGTCCGGGTGGAAGAAACCGGCCCGGCCGGTGCCGAACACCCGCAGCAACGCCGCCTGCACCTGCCCGACCAGGTAGTCCGGGTCCACCTCGACCCGCAACGTCAGGGCGAGCGGTACCAGCGTGGCGGTGCCCACCGACAGGTCGTGGCCGATCCGGCGGTAGCGGTGCATCGACTCGCGTACCTCGTCGAGCAGCCAGTCCGGGGCGATCTCGGCGCCCAGTGGGTCGATCGCGAGTTGCGCCTCGTACCAGCTGCCGGTCCAGCGCAGGTCACCTGCTGCCCGCTGGACGCCGGGAACCAGACCGGCCAGCGTCGCGTAGTCGGCGGCGGTGATCGCCCGCAGCAGGCGGTGCCGGACCTCCTGCGGGGCCCGCTGGACCACCACGGCGACCGGCTCGGGGTCGGCGCCGCCGGCGGCGGGCAGCGGGTTGCGCACCACCCGGATTCCGGTCTGGCGAGTCGCGCAGAACACGATCCGGTTGATCGCTTCGCGCCCGACGTTGCCCGCGGTGCCGTTGCCGACCCGGCAGCCTGCCGTCAGGTCGCCGCCGGGCGGGTAGCCGGCCCCGTTGCGGCCGTCGCCGAAACGCAGCGCCAACGCCCCGTCGTCGTCCAGTTCGCCGACGAAGTGCCGCTCGCCGGGGCCGCTGTCGAGCAGGTCGCGGCGCGCCGTCCAGCTGTTCCTGTAGCGGTCGGTGACCTCGACGGCCGGCAGCGCGAGCCGCGGATCGGGCTGCAGTGCGGCGGTGGCCGGGCCACGGAAGGCGGGCCGCGCGGGGTCAAGGTCACTGCCCTCGTCCGCGCCCCACCCCTGCCCGATCTCCCAGCCGTCATCGGCGGCGGCGAGCACATAACCGGCACGCGCCCGCCGGATCAGCTCGGCCAGCCGGTCGAGCTTGGTGTCGAGCAGCTCGTCGAACCGGGCCAGCAGGCTGCGCAGGGCGGATCTCGGTTGCTCGACGAGCCGCACTGTGCGCAGCGTGTCCGGCCCGAACAGCGTGGTCAGGTAGCCGGTGTCCGCCTCAGACAGCCCGCCCTGACCGGCCTTGCGCCACAGGGCACGGAGCCGTTCACGGGCACGTTCGGCGACGCCGAGCAGCCGCTGCGCCTGCCCGCGGGCGATGTCGGCCGGCTGGGGGAACGGCGCGGTCTGGGTGATCGAGGTGTGCCGCAGCGTCGGCCGGAACCGGACGGGCACCGGTGGATACCCGGGCCGATACGCGGGCACCGTCGCATCCGGACAACCGAACTCCGGCAGGTCCGGGCAGCCCGGCGTCCCGGGCTCCGGCGACGGCACGCAGAACGTCTCCGGATCACCCAGGCACCAGGTGATCTCGCCACCGTGCTCGACGAGCACCACGTTCCCCCGTGCCACGCCCACCTCGAGATCCGCACAGTCCGGGCCACCTCGGGCGTTGACGCACAACGGGAAACGCAGCGCGTCCTCGCGCGCCCAGGTCACCTCCAGCACGGGCTGGGCGTACAGTTCGTCCACCGCCGGGGTGACCGAGACCAACCGGACCGCCTGGCGGTGGGTGTGGTCGGCGTCGGCGGTCGCGCCGGTCTTCGGCCCGCAGATCTCCTCGAAGATCAGCACGTCCCCGGGCGCCAGCGAGAGCACCCGGGTGAGGTGGCCCTCGGCGTCCGGCTTGCTGTCCGGCGCGCTGTCGGTCAGGGTGGCCGAGGTCGCACCGGCCGGCCGACAACAGTCGTGGTCGCCCCAGGTCCACAGGTGAATCGTGCTATGCGCCGGGTAGATCGTGACCTGCTCGCGGTGCACCGGCTCGAACACCGGGTGGGCGGGGATGCCGGGCTGGTCGAGATCCCCCGCGAGCAGCGCGACGCCACGATCGGGGAGCACCCCCTCGCCGAGGCTGACGAACCGGAAGTCACCCGCCGGGAGTGCGAGTTGCTGGTCGGTCTCCAGGCAGACCCAGGCCCGCGCGGCGCAACCGTCGTGCATGGGGTAGTCGACCAGGCGGGTGTGCCTGCGGACCGAGACCCGCAGCCGTGCGGTGTCCAGATACGCCTCGGTGGCCACCGCGTCCTGCCGGTAGCTCAGCCGGTCGCCCTCGTAGGCGAGCAGTTCCACCAGCGCGATCCCGATGTCCGGCACGTGCCGCTCGGTCCAGGCCGGCATGGTCAGGCTCAGCCGGTCCAGCAGTAGCTGCCGGAAGCCGGCGTAGTCCTTTGCCAGGTAGTCGATCTCCGGTTCCGGGTACACCGGGGGTGGGCAGGTGGCGACCGGCGCGCAGTCGAGATCCGTGCAGCCGGGTGCGAAGGTGAAGTCCAGGCAGCTGTAGCGCGGGTCGAAGCCCGGGTAGGGCCGGGTGGTGGGCTCACCGCACGGGCCGGCCTCGACGACGCAGAGCCGGTAGGGCGAACGGTCGCCCGGCCGGTCGACGGTGAGCCGCACCTGATCTTCGAGCTGCGGATCCTCGCTGGCGCACAACTGCACCCCGACGACCTCGATGCCGGTGACCCGCCGCCCGCCGTCGATCCGGAAGTTCGCCGGCTCCAGGTCCTCCGGCGCCTTGCCGAAGAAGATCACCGTGAGGTGCACCCGGTCGTCGCTCACGCTGACCGCGTCGATGCCGTTGTGCTCGCTGGCCCGCACCGTGGCCCGGCGCCGCTCGTCGGTACAGCTCACCGCGACACGCTCCCCTCGATGACGTCGTCCCGGCGTTGCCCGGTCGCGTTGATCAGGTACTTCAGCTCGACCCGCAGCGTGGCGTCCTCGGCCGTCACCACCAGCGAGTCGACGGTGATCAGGTCACCGAGCCAGCGCTGCAACGCGCCCTCGGCGGAGACCTGCAGGGCCGCGGCCAACTCGGGGCTGTTGGGCTCGAAGACCAGATCCAGCAGTCCACAGCCGAAGTCCGGGCGCATCACCCGCTCGCCGGGGGTGGTGAACAGCAGCTGCTCGATCAGGTCCAGCACGTGGTCCGGATAGCCGGTGTCCGCGCTCCGGCCGCGAGCGTCGATATGGAACGGGAAGTCGATATCCATCACACTCACGTCCCCATCGCCCGAACCTGCATGGCCAGCACCAGCGGCGGGGCCGGGGTCGGGGCACAGGTGCCGTTCCCCGGAGCGGGCGGCGGGGTCGGCGGCGTCTGCAGCACGATCGGCTGACCGTTGACCACCGCCCGGGCCGAGACATTGATCCACTGGACCTTGACGCACGGCGGGGTGAACGTGCAGCCGGCGACCACCATCTGGTCCAGTGCGGTGACTACCGGCGTGCCGCTCACCGTGACTCGCGGTGGCGAGGCAGGCACGAATGTGACCTTGCCACTGTGCGGACAGGTCATGACCGCTGCACCCGAGACAACAAAGCCCGGCATGATCTTCCCCTCTACTTCAGAACGGTGAGCCCGCCGTTGTTGATGTCCACCGCTGTGCCGGCCAGCCGGATCGTGGCCAGACCCGGACCGCAGGAGATCTCGATGCCGGCCTCACTGAGCTTGATGTACGGGCCTGCCGGCCCCTTGATCTGGATCTGGATGCCACCGGTCGGGCCGGGCGCGTCGGTAATCAGCAAGTAGTTCTGCAGGGGGGTGCCCATCACAATCTGCGGCACCCCGGGTGGAATGGTCTTCGCGATCGGCGGCGCGTCACCCAGTCCGCCGCGCCAGAACCCGGTCCACACGGCCCGATCGATATCGCCGTCCTGGAACTGGATCCACACCCCGGAATTGATCATCGGGACGACGTTCATCCCCGGCACTGCCGTCTGCGGGCTGGCCCAGATGCACGGGTCACTACCGAGCACGTCCTCCACCCGGACCATCACCCGATTGCCATCGGTCAGGTCCACGTTGGACACCACAACACCCCGGTAGATGTGGTTGAACTTCTTCGCATCCGTCGTCATGTGCTCACCTGCTGGGAGAAGGGGACGAACCCGTCCCTGGTCAGGTTGAAGCTCTGCTTGTACTCGCCGCGCTTGATGTCGTGGGTGACGCTCTTGACGTAGTAGAGGCCGTCGTAAGCAAGGCCGGCACCGCGCACCCCGACCAGATTGCGGGCCTTGAGAACATGGCCGTACCGCAGCACGTCAAGCTTTCCCTGACCGCTGACCGCGTCCGAGGCCTGCGTCGTCTTGCTCAGCCCACGCAATATGACGTCGACGACCGGGCGCCCGGACAGATCGGGTAGCGGCTCCTGCTTCAGCGCGACCGCGGGTCGGGCCGCCAGTGGTGGGCGAAGCAGGCTGATGTCCGGAATCGGCACCGAAATCCCGATCTTCGTGTTCGGCTCGGTGATCGTGATGGTGTACTGGGTGCGGGCCATCCCGTCGAAACTGAACGACAGCGACTCCACATTCGTCGCCGTGCCCGAGCTGACCGTGAGCGCCGGTTGCACAAGACCCGCCCGAGCTTCCGGCCCCCAGTAGGCGGTGCTGATACCGGGTGCCGGGCCGGGAATCAGGAAGAAGGAATAGCCCGCTTCCGAGGCCAGTGCCTTGATGTACTCCAGATCCGTGCTCGACTGGACCGGGATCGTCTCGATCGGATTCGGCACGTTGAAGATCACCGCTGGCACCGGGGCCGGGATGATCCCGTACATCGCGTACTTCAACAGAATTCGCAGCACCCGCAGGTTCAGCGGCATCGCGGGGAAACATTCACGCTCGTGTCGCAGGTCCATCAGCACGGTCAGGTCCTCACCGGTGACGGTGAGCGTGGACGCGCCAGGGGTGTCGCTCGGGCTCACCTCGTGACGGGTGATCACCCCGTCCATCAGCACCTCGGACGAACCACCGACGATGCCGACGATCACCACTCTGGCCGGTGGGTCGAGCAGGCCGGCAGGCAGCAGCATCGTGGCGATCACCGACCGGGTGCTCACCGCGAACGACAACTGGAAACCACTGCGCTGACCAGCACTGGAAGTCACCTGGACGGATTGCAACGCGTCCATGAGCACCTGTGGTGCCGGTACGGTCACGATGTTCCCGATCTGCAGCGCCAGTTGCAGGCTCTTACCCATGGCCTACAACCCCCGGAGTGCCGAGCACGCCGGCCTGCGACAGACCCGACGGCAACGTGATGCGCAAACGCCTACCCGGCTGGATGACCAGCTCGTCCGGGTCCATCGCCCGGTTCGCATCGGCGATTCGCCAGAATTGTTCGACGTCGCCGAACTCCTTGCCCGCGATGATGTCCGGCCGCTCGCCCGGCAACACCACATGCTCGCCGATCTGGGCCAGATCCTCAGGATGCGGCAGGAAGCGCCGGCGCACGTAGCCGACCTTGCGCCCGTCCGGCAGCTCGTACACCGCGGTCGGGATGCCCTGATAGCGGCTGGTGATCGAGAACATCGCGGACTCCTCAAATCGCGGTGACGCCGAGCTCGGTAACGGAATGGTTGACCGAGGATGCGAACCGTTCTTTCTGCTGGTGATAGGTCAGATACAGCAGGCCACCCTTGTGGCGGTAACCGAGATCGTCGACGGTGAGCACACGCACCCCCACGCTGACCTTCGCCCGGATGGGATTGAGTGCGGTGTCGAACGCTTCCTCAGTAATGCTGAAATCGGTGATCCGGACGGGTACCACCCGTTTCTTCCCGAGCACGAGCACCATCAGCGCGGACTCGGCAGGCGCGACCTCGATCGTCCCCTGGCCGGCCAGCCTGTCCTCCTCCTGAAGCTGCGCGACAGTCGGATAGATGCTCAGCTCCAGCGCCGACAGCACCGGGTACAGCCCGTCGGGGTACTGGTCCGGCGCATCGGTGGCGTCGAACTCGGCGTCGAACTTGAACGACTCGTGCGGCGGCCCTTTGAGCCGCAACGCCTCCAGCCGATCCCCCGGTTCGTTGCCGATCCCCTGCGGCTGCAGCGTCCGGGTCAGCGTGTCCGGGTTGTACTGGAACGGAATAGTCTTCACCGGCCGCCCGGAGTCCGGGTCCACCAGCACAAACCCACCCCGCACCGGCTTCGAAGCCTCCGGAAAGATACTCATCGCAGGTTCTCGTTCTTCAATGCTTCCATCGGCTTCCCTCTCATCAGAACGCAACTCCCGCCGACAGTCCCAACCGGAACCAGCGCGCAGCCTCGGGATCGATCCGCATTCCCCCACCTGCCTCCAGCCCGAGCTGGTACATCAACCCGCCCGCGGGCGCGAATCCGTAACCGAGCCTGGCCCCAGCACCGGCAAACGGGGCCACCGGCCGGCGCGGCGCCGCTAAACCGGGGTCACCGATCTCGCCCGTAGCACCGAACTCACCGAATGCGCCGAGCTGCAATCCCCCGCCGGACGGATTCCAACGATGCTCCAAGCCGATCCGAGCGCCCGCTAGGAACGCGTATCGTTCCGAATCCCTCAGCGGCATGAGGTATTGACCGTGCACACCGAGGAACAGCTGCCAGTGCCGTAGCCGGTCGAGCCCCAACCCGACGTCGAACCCACCGCCGAGATCGAACCCGCCACGCCCGTATGACGAATAGCCGAAACCGGAGGACACCCGGAACTCTGGCACCACCGGCCGTCGCAGCGCCTGAAGTACCGCACGGCAATTCGGGTGCCCGGCGTCGGCCATCACCGCACGCAGGAACGCCGGCACAAAGGAGAAATGGCGCTGGTGCAGCAGCACCCACCGCCCGTAGTTCACAAACGAACCGGCGATCGACCAGTCGTCGTGCTCCCGCTCGATGCCCGTCTGCAACGGGGCGCGCTGCCGGAGAGCGGCGTCGGATTCGTGGTATTCGTCGGGCAGGCCGAGCGCCATGTGCCCTCCCTCGTGCGCCATGGTGCCCCGGCTGAGGCCGCTGGCGAACAGCACGACCTTGCCCGGGCTCCCAACGCCCGCCGAGTGAGCCACGTTGGACCGTCCTTCAAGGTTGCTCACACAGACCATGAAGTCGGGCGCAGTGGTGCTCTGGGTGACCTCGACCCGGATCGGGATCGGCCGCCCGGCACAGTGTTCATTTCCGCAGTTCTCCAACACCACCTCGTACCAGCCGTTGAGCGCGGTATTGCAGGCTGCGACATAATCCGCACCGACGCGCTGAACCAACGCCTGGTCGACGGTGACCGGGATCAGCTGGGGGTTGCTCAGTAGCGCGGGGTCGATGTCGGCTGCGGTCGCGGCCCGGATCTGCACCTTGACCGGAATGGTGACCTGGCAGGCCGCGCCGTCGAACCTGATATTTGCCCACCCGATGTCCATTGGCTCTGGTGTGCCGCCCTGACCCGCGGCGTCCGCCTCGGCCTGCGTGCGGTATTGGGTACGGCGCATCCGCCCTTCCCAGGTCCGATTGCCGTGGTCGATGCGCTCTTCTGGCGTGTCGGTTACCACCGCAGTGCCCGCATGCGACGTGTGCGTGTCACGGCAGAGCGCCGGTCCCGACAACGAGATCGGCTGAGGCGAAATGCCTGCCGTGATCGCGTCTGCCGTTTGGTTCGCCACTCGTTCGGCCGGCGCATCCGCGTCACCGACCGTGAGCCGGGACGCCACGACACCTGGTCCGGCGTTGCCTTGCTGAACAACGTGGGTCAGTTCGTGGGCCAACAACCGGCGTCCGTGTGTAGTACCGGGCGAGTACATACCCGCGGCGAAGGCGATATTCTGCCCGACCGTGTAGGCACGTGCACCCACGGCGTCGGCCGCCGCGGTGGCCCGCGCGTCGGCGTGCACCCGAACCCGGCTGAAGTCGTGGCCGAAGCGTGGCTCCATGAACGCACGGGTGTCGGCATCCAACGGCTGGCCGGGCGATCGCAGCACGTCGTGTACCACCGGCGGTGCCGTGGCCGGAACCGCAACGACCGCGCTGCGCCGGAGGCTCGAATGCTCCTCTTCCCTCTGGTCACCGCACGCTTCACCGCAGCAGCGACGGAGTACCGGCGCCTCGACCGGCCGCGGCGCGGGAACGGTCACCCGCCCGGATTCAGCGCTCATGACCGGCCTCCGCTCCGTCGCGCGGACCGGACTCGGGCTGGCGGCCGTAGAGCACACGGTCGATCACCGGCAGAAGATCGACCGAGATGTTCAGCCGCAGCTCAGCCGCACCGGGTGCCAGCCAGTTCCGGGGAACCAACGCAGGAACGGTGACGCTGACCGGACCCGAGAGGTCGGGCGGTGGCGCGGCGGTCGGGCCGCCCGGGGCGGGCGTGTCCCGGGGACGTAGCTGACCCATCACCTGGATCTGCACCGGGACCAGACCGAGCGAGAATCCCACCGGCAGCGCGCTGCCCAGGCCCTGCACGGCGAGGTCGCGCGCGGCCTGGCTTTGCACGATCGCGATCGTCAGGGGAGGCAGGAACAGGCCGGCCAGACCGAGTCCGAGCCCCCAACGCTGCCCGGTCGGCAACCGCCGTAGCGGCGCGAGACCTAGTTCCTGCAGGGCCAGCAGTGCACATTTGATCTCGGGTACCGAACTGACCGCACTGACCGCGTCACCCGGCGTGCCCACCCGCGTCCCGGTGAACCGCCTGGACGGATCGACTGGACGGCGGCACTCTGCGGGCAACTGCGCACCCGGCGGTAGTGGGGTGGTCAGCAGGTACGGATCGCGCGGCGGTGGCAGGACAGCTGGCGGGATCCGCGGGTGCAGCAGATCCGGGCTGGCAGGCGTGGGGCCGCCGTGCGGGGTCGGTGTCGCGGAGGACGAGATCGTGACGTCGACGCTTCGCCCGCCACGCGTACTCTGCCCGACATCGATCAAGGCGCCGAGCACTCCGGCCTCGACCAGCGCGTGGGCGATAGCCAGAGTGCGCCTGCCGCCCAGGCTCTCGGGTTCGCCGGGCGTGGTGTGCCCGGAGAGCACGATTCGGCCCAAAGTGCGCAGCGCCACACCGCGAATCAGCTCGACCGAACTGCTCAGGCTCCGCTGGTCGGCCGCGGACAGCGTGGCGCTGTTCGGCGCGAACCCGTCGAAGGTTGCCAATATCGGGGCCCGCAGCCGCCCGGGGGACAATCCGATCCCCTCGCCGCCGTCCTCGGGCTGACGGGCCAGCCCCTCCGGCGCGCCACCGAGTTCGGCGGTGTCGACCGTGCCACCCCGCAGTACCTTCGCCGCGGCGTCGTCGGCCCGGCTCTCCGCGTCGGCCGAGACCCGGCCGCTGCGGTGCTGCACCACATGCGCCAGCTCATGGGTCAGAAGCCTGCTCCCGGACGACGTCTCCGGCCGGAACTGGCTCGCGCCGAAGACGATGTCGGTGCCCACCGTGAACGCCTTGGCCCCGGCCTGCCTTGCCGACTCGGCAGCGGACTGGTCATCGTGTACCCGCACTCGGCTGAAGTCCTGCCCGTAACGGCCTTCCATCGTGCTGCGGACGCCGTCCGGGAGTGGCCGTCCCGCCTTGGAGACCGGCGGATGAGCCGCCGCTACGACCGGCCCGGTCGCACCGTGGCGGCCCGGATGGAAACTCATCTCGGCACCTCCCGACTCCCAGACCTGAGGAGCCCACCGTGGACGGCTCGGGCGACCTGCCTGCCAATGGCCGACGGCGTGCCCGTCCTGGGCACTGTGATCGCCGGGGTCGTGATCCGGCGCCTCCGGCGGGATTGCTGCCAGGTCGTTCTCGGGGCCTCGGTGATCAGCCGGGTGAGCTCGGTGTGCAGGGCCTCCCGGAGGGCACGAACATGCCGGGGTGAGACACCGATGCCGTCCAGCAGCACCCGGTCGATGTGCAGTTCGATCTTCATCACACGCGCTCCTCGGTCCAGGTGAAGTCGCGTTCCCTGATCGGCAGTTCCAGTTTGTGGAACTCGGTGCGGGCGGCCGCCAGCACGTGCGGCATGGTGATCTCGGCGCCTGCCGAGGCCGCCAGGAATGCCGCGTTGAGCGCGATGTTGCGGGTCATCCCGCCGCTGACCTGGAGCTGCGCCAGCCGGTCGTAATCCAGCTCGCCGCGCGGCGCCTGCAAAGGGAAAGCCTTCTCCCAGATGGCCTTGCGCTCAGCGAGTCCGGGAAACGGAAATTCCATGATGAATCGCAGCCGCCGCAGGAAGGCATTGTCCAATGCGGTCCGCATGTTGGTGGCCAGGATGGCCAGGCCACGGTACGACTCCATGCGCTGCAACAGGTAGTTGATCTCGATGTTCGCGTACCGGTCGTGCGAGTCCCGCACTTCGCTGCGCTTGCCGAACAGCGCGTCCGCCTCGTCGAAGAACAGGATCGCCCCGCCGCCCTCGGCGGCGTCGAACAGCCTGCGCAGGTTCTTCTCGGTCTCCCCGATGTACTTGCTCACCACCGCGGACAGGTCGATCCGGTACAGGTCGAGGCGAAGGTGCCCGGCGAGCACTTCGGCGGCCATGGTCTTGCCGGTGCCGCTCGGCCCGGCGAACAGCACGCTCACCCCGAGCCCGCGGGTGATCCGTTCGCCGAACCCCCAGGTCTCGTAGACCGTGGTGCGGTGCGCCACCTGGTCGGCGACCTGCGCCAGCAACGCCCGCCCCGCCGCAGGCAGCACGATGTCCTCCCAGCCGACCCCGGGGACCAATCGCTGGGCGAGTGCGTCGAGCCGGGGCCGGGTCCTGGTCCGGCAGGCCCGCCAGGCCTGCTCGGGATCACCGCAGGCGATGGCTGCGGCCTCCCGGATCGCGGGCACGTCGAGGGCGAACTGCGCGGCGAGGGCGTCGATCGCCGCGCCGTCCGCATCCGGGTGCAGCGACGCCCGCCACGCACCGGCACGCTCGGCGGGAGTGGGCGGCGCCACGTCCAGCACCGACGACTGCCTGCCCAGATCGGACCAGCTCTCCCTGGCGGCGAAGGCCGTCCGCCCGCTGATCCGAGCCAGGAAGCGAGCGACCGGCGGCCTGGCCGCACCGGCGTCGTCAGCGTCCTCGACGTCGAGATACAGCGCGAGCGGCAGCAGCATCGACTCGCGCTCCCACAGCCGGGCCAGGTTGTCCAGCTCGGTGGGCTGGGTAGGCAGCAGCGCGGCGGAGAGCCGGTGCGCGATCAGGTCGCATTCCGCCGCCGCGTGCGCGGCGATGAGTTGCTTGCCTGCCTCATCCGCTCCGGCCAGCTGGATCACCGGAGCCGTCCCATCCGGCTGCCGCCAGTGCCGGGTGATCTCGTCGACGACCGCCTGTTGCGACGGCGGCAGCTCCAGTCCCAGGGCCGGGTCCAGGCGTGCGACCAGCGGCGCCAGCCGATCGTCGAGGTAGTTCAGGCCCTTGATGTAGTTGACGATGCGCTCGTCGGCCCGCAGGGCGCCCGCGATCAGCCCCTGGCCGGTGTGCTGGGTGATCTCGACCAGCCGCCAGAACCGCAGGCCCTGCTGGGGTGACACGACCTCCCAGGCCGGATCGGGCAGCAGGCCGAGGGCGAGCCCGAAGGTGGGGTAGCACATCCGCTCGTTGCCCTGGGCGTGCGCGCACAGCTCGACGACCGAGGGGTCCAGCTCGATCGCCGCGCACAGCAGCAAGGTGTCCCGGTCGAACCGGGACAGCCCGAGCCTGCTCGCCAGTACGGCCAGCGCAGGGGGCGGGGAGATCTCCTCCGCCAGCCGCACCGCCTCAGCAGCGCGGGCGATCTGCTCGTCGGAGGCCGGCGGCACACCGGCCACCCGGGTGGCCTGCTGGTCGGAGATCGGCGGTATGTCGCCAACCGGTGCGGTGCGCACCACCGGCGGGTTCGGCCTGCCGAACAGGCGGGACTTGCGGGGCGGCGGTGCTGGTGGCGGTGCCGGCATCGGCGGTGTGGGTGGCACCGATAGTGCTGGGAGTTCGATCGATGCCGGCCGCAGCTCGCCGATCCGGCGGCGCAGCAGCAGGCGCAGCCATTCCAGTGAGGCCGCGAGGAACCGGCCGTTGGCGGTTTCCCAGTCGGTGCTGGCGGTGGCCATCACGTCACCGTCACGGTCTGGGTGTCGTCGAACCTGGGCCGCTGTCCTGACCGGTCGATGAGCAGGCTGTCCACGCCACCGATCCGCAGCCGGACGAGGTGCTTGCCCACCTCCGCCTTCGTCACCGTGAACTGCGGATGGTCGGGGGGCTGAGGCGGCGACGGGGGGACGGGCGGCGGATCTGGTGGCACCGCACGGCCGCCGAGCAACAGCAGCATCGGCTGCCCCGGCAAGGGTGCCGGCGCACAGGTGAGCTTGATGGTCGCGGCACCGGCGGCGTCGCGGCCCACGTCCATCGGCACATTGGTGATCTTGGGCGCGATCGCCAGCGGTATCTCGTTGGTGACCGTGCTGACCTGGTCCCCGGTGACCACCGTGCCGAGCGCCAGGGAGACCGACCACAGCCCGGCCGGGTGGTCGCCCAACGAGAACTGCACCTGGTCGGCACCCGCGTCGGCGGCTGGGACCGCAATCGTGACCGGATCGGGTACCAGCGGGTGGCTGAGCCGGACCTCGACGGTCTGCGCGGCCAGGTTGGCGCCCCGCAGCACCACCTGTTCGCCGAGCCGGGCGGCGGGCTGGTTGCCCGCCGGCACGGCAGCGGTGAGCTCCGGGAACGGAGATTCGAGGTCTCCGCGAGCGACCGGGCCCTCGTCCTGCCTGCCCCGTTTCAGGACCGGTACCGGGGTGCGCGGCGGCCGCCTGCTGTCGATCAGCACCGCCCGCACCTCGAACGCGGTGGAGAGCCGGTACGGCGTCTGGAAGGCCGACCACAGCGAGTAGATGTCCTTCTCCCCCAGCGGCTGCCAGGTGATCCTGATCCGCTCCAGCTGCTGCGCGACGTCGCTGAACGGTGCGGCGTCGGCCAGCTGGGTGCGGCTGAGCAGGGCTTGTTCCTGCAGGGCGCGGACGGCCAGCCCGAGCAACCGGTGGGCGTCGATGTCCTTGCCGTCCCGCACATACGGGGTGAGCAGGTAGTGCAGCACCAGCGGAAGCGGCGGGTCGCCGGTCTCGCCGGGCAGCCGGTCCGGTGCGTCCTCGTTGCGCAGCGCACCGTCCACATCGGTCTGATAGAGGAAGAGGTTCACCTGCAGGGGATCGCCGTTGGTCTGTACCTCGTGCGGTGGCTGGGCGATCGCCCGTGCGCCCCCTACCTCTTTGACGGCGTCGTCGACCAGCCGCACCAAGGTCGCGGTGACCGCCTCGATGGCCCGTGCGTCGCTCACCGCCGATCACCCCCCGCCTTGCTGCGCAGGTAGTCGTCCAGGCTGAGCACCGGCTGGGTGCGCTGCTCCTTGCGTGGCGGCGCGACCGGCTCCGCGACCGCCCTGACCTCGACTCTGCCGATGCTGATGTGCACATCCGGTCCGGCGGCGGCCTCGCGCCGCGCGGCTGCCCGGGCCGGGGACGTCACCGGCTGGTATCTCGGCGCGACCGGGTGCCCGCCGCGCGGCGCGGCCACCGCGGTTCTCGATGCCGTCACCCGATGCTCGACGGGTACCCCCAGCTGCCTAGCCACGGTCTCGGCGATGTCGCGAATCGGCTCGATTCGTGGTGGCGGCGGGTGAGCGGCTGATGCCCGCGCCGTCACCGGAACAGCCGGATCCGATGACGACGGCACCGCCACCCGATGCGGACCCCGCGCCGAGTCGCTGAAGGCGCCCATCGGCAGCGGTGACTCGATCGGCGCCCCGGCGGGCGGAACGAAGGACGGCACCGTCGAGGCGGAAAGCGCAGGAGTCGCCATCGGCGGTCCGGCCTGCGTCGAGCTGACAGTCCCTTGTGGATCGTGCCCTTGTCGGTCGTGCCCTTGCGGGTCGTGTGCCGACTCGCTGACGGTGCCCATCGGCAGCGGCGGCTCGGCGACGGCGGGCGCGAACGGCTCGAACAGCGAGGGCACTACCGGCCGGATCGGCGGCGCGCCGCTTCGACCGAGCAGCCGGTCCACGAAGTCCGTCATCGGCCGGCCATTTCCAGCTGACCGGTAATTTCGAGTTGGCCGGCCATCTCCAGTTGGCCGGACATTTCCAGATAGCACTGCCGTCGTGCCGGGCTCACCGCCAGTACCTCGTCCTCGGACCAGCCGTAGACGCTGGCCAGCGCGTGCACGTCGTGCAGCAGTCGGCGGACGTAGGTGCCCAGCTCTGTCCACAGGTAGGCCGCGATGTCGAACGGTGAGCTCCACTGCTGACCGCAGACCGCGCAGTCCAGGGCCAGCAGCACATCGGCCTGGGGGTCCCGGGTGGACAGTGCGGTGGTGAGCGCGTCGAGCACCTCGTCCGGCAGCTCCCCGACCGGCACCTGCTGCCCTCGCTGCTCTGCCGTGAGCACGCACCGGTGCAGCAGTCGTCTGCGCGCATCCGGCGCGGCGGGCTGCACGGCGAGCAGGTCCCGGCTGGTGAGCAGCCGGAACTCGACATCGAGGTCTCCGGAGGTAATCCGGGTTCCGTCCTGCGGCGCAGCTGCCCGAACGTCATCGATGGTCAGCTCCAGTTCGAGCTCCTCGCCGCAAGCCGGGCAGGTGACCGCGCACGGAAACGTGGTCCCGAAACAACTTTCCCGAAGCGCGAGCATGAACTCGGCGCGCCTGCCGATGCTGAGATCCGCGACCGAGGACGGCTCCGCCCCGCCCGCGGCGGCCAGGATCAGAGCCCGCTGGGTCGGACCCTGCCCCAGCCCGGCCTCCCAGGTCGCGAGCAGGCCGGTCTCGGTGAGCGCGGCCACGCCGATCACGCCGGGTCTTCGAAGCTGACTTCGGGCGGCTCGGGCAGGTCCTCGCGCACCCAGCCCTCGTTCTCCAGCTTGACGTGCTGGATCGCCACCGCGTTCGCGTTCGCGTCCAAATCGGACACCGGCTGCCACTCTGAGACCCAGCAGTTGTAGACCTGATACGAGAGCACCTTCTGCCCGCCCTCGTTGAAGACGTCAACGATCAGGTCCCGGCGAAAGTCCTTGAGTGAGGTCTCCAGGCCACCACCGGAGTTGTGAAAGCTCCACACCCGGTTCGCCCACTGCTCGAACACCTTGTCCGTGGTGACTCCGCGTTCCAAAGTGATCGCGTCGTATTCGGTGCGGCCGGGGAGCTTGTAGCTGGTGGCCGGGTCACCGCCGGCCCGATGCTTGACCACCTCGGTCGTCCGCTTGAAACCGGTGACCTTGCTGACCCCGAGAATGTATTCTGCGCCACCGCTGAACTTCACCCGGAACCGGAAGTTCTTGTACGGGTCACGCCGTTTCGTCTTGCTGTCGGCCATGGCTGAGCTCTCCCTCTCCCCTGCGCCTAGACCTGGATCTGACCGGCGAGTTGCTGGATGTGGATGATGACGAACTCAGCCGGCTTGAGCGGGGCGAAGCCGACGAGGATATTCACGATGCCGCGGTCGATGTCGTTCTGCGGATTGTTCGTGCTGTCACACTTGACCAGGTAGGCCTCCTGGGGTGTGCGGCCCTGGAACGCACCCTGGCGGAACAGGGTGTTCATGAACGCGCCGACATTCAGCCGGATCGAGGACCACAAGGGCTCGTCGTTGGGTTCGAACACCACCCATTGCGTACCGCGGAACAGACTTTCCTCCACAAATAGCGCCAACCGCCGCACCGGCACGTACTTCCACTGGTCGGCCATGACATCGGCCCCCTTGCAGGTGCGAGCACCCCACAATACCGGGCCGTACACCGGGAATTGGCGAATGCAGTTGATCCCGCGCGGGTTGAGCCGCCCGTTCTCGACATCGGTCATCTTGATGAACAGCTCGTTCACGCCATTGAGGGATGCGTCGGTGCCGGCCGGCGCCTTCCACACGCCGCGCTGAACGTCGGTGCGCGCCCAGATTCCCGCAACAACGCCGCAAGGCGGGAAGGAACGGACGATGTTGTTCTGTTTGGGGTCCGAGAGGCGGATTTGCGGGAAGTACACCGCCGCGTTCTTCGCGAGGTCACCGGCCACCGGCAACGCCGCGGCGTCCGCCGCGTTCGACACCGTCTGCCAGCTGGACGGTGGATCGACGATCAGCATCGCCCTGCGCTTGTCGCAGAGGTTCGCAGCCTCCACGATGATGTTGTCGGTGTTGTCGGTTTGCTGTCCCGGCCGACCCGGAAGGCACAGCATGTTGAAGATATCGGTCTTCAGTAGCTGGTAAAGGCCCGTCTTGTCCAACTGGCCGTTGTCGCCGCCCAGGTAGTCCGAGTGCACGGGCAGCTGGTTGCCATCACTTCCATGAGACGCGGTCGTATACCAGTCCCCCTCGCGTTTGGGCCCCGTCTCGAACGGGTCCTGGCCGACCGGAAGCGGCTCGGGTTTCTCCGGACCCGGGGGCGACGGCAAGGGGTGATCATGCGGCCGCTGGTCTCCTCCTTGAACATCTTTGGTGACCAGTCCCGAGGAGGCGAGCACCGTGGCGAGCTTTTCTGGACTACCGGCGGCGGTGCTCACGTTGAGGTAGCTCTCGGTTACACCGGATTGCGTGTCTCGAAGCGTCAAATTGTACAGCGTGGTATCCGTCGGGTCCGCAGTGTGATAATCGACTCGCGCCCTGAGCTTGTTGCCCCATTCTCCTGGGCTCACAGCAGTCAGGACCACCTTGTTCGTACCATCGACATAGAGTTCGAGTGTCGCGGTTTCCGGGTAGGTTGGTGCAGGCACTCCGGCACCGGGCGCCGGCACCGGATCGGGTTTCGCCGGCACAATTCGCACGATTTCGGCTTCGCTGCCGCCGTTGAGGTAGAACTGGTAGACCGCGTAGCTCATCTCACTGGTCTTGTCCAGGCCGCCGAACTCCCGCTCATAGTCGGCCCAGCTGGTGATGTGCACCGGCCGGTCGACCGCACCGCGTGGTGCGGTACCGACGAAGGCCGCAATCGACGTGGGTACCCCCGTAATGGTGCGAACCGCACTCGGCAGCTCGTCGATGTAAACGCCCGGGTAGGTGGGACTGATGGGCATGGCCGTATCTCCCTTCGCAACGGCCGCAGCCGTGGATACCGACCCTCTACCCGCGCCGTCACAATGGCGTCACGGCAGATATGCCCTGAGTCTGGGCCGTCAGCTGGTGCGGCGGCTGTTGGCCCAGACGGCGGCGATGCCGGTGCGGGAGGACACCCCGAGCTTGGCGAAGATGTGTGAGATGTGCGTGGTCACGGTGCGCACGCTGAGCACCAGATCTTCGGCGATCTGCCGGTTCGAGTAACCCTGCGCCACCAGGCCGGCCACGTCCCGCTCCCGGCTGGTCAGGCCGCCCGGTCCCACCGTTCCGTCGCCGGCGGCCCGGGGTGAGGCGACCCGGCGACCCAGCCGCCGCAGCCGCCGCACCGTCTCGGCACCCAGCCGAGGCACTTCCATCTCGGCGAACAGCATGCGGGCAGCTTCCAGCTCACGCACCGCGTCGTCGTGCTTGCCCACCTCGGTGAGTGCCTGACCGGCCAGCAGCCGGGCCCGGCCGGCCTGCAGCCGGTCGCCGAGCTCGGTGAACACCGTCGCGGCGGCACCAGCGCGTTCGACACAGGCGGCGCCGTCCCCGTCGAGGAGCACCTCGGCGTGGCCGAGCTGGGCGATGCCGGCCTGGCCGGGGACGCCCACGGTGGCCGCAGCGGCCTCGGCCCGGTCCGCCCAGCCCAGCGCCCGGATGCGCTGCTCCTGCGCAAGCTCGGCGCGGACCAGGATCTCGTACCAGGTCGCCCGGCTCAGCGGGTAGACGTTGGGCAGCTCGGCCCCGCCGCCGGCCCGAAGCAGGTCGCTGACGCAGCGCGCGGGGTCGCCGTCGAGGAGACGAGCGTGGGCGAGCATGCCCTCGGCGAGCACCAGCGCCGTACCTGTCACCGTTCTGGCCGCCTGCACCGCCTGCTGCCCAGCCCAGCGCGCCGTGTCGACGTCGCCTGCCCAGCCGGCGAACCAGCAGCGCATCGCCAGCGCGGTCGCCAGCAACTCCGGACTGCCGCTGATCTCGGCCGCGTCAGCCGCGGCCACGGCCACCTCGGTCGCCTCGCTGAGCGGTCCGAGGATCCCGCGCACACCGGCCTGCCCCACGAGCAACCGCGTGCTCACGTGGTCCTGTCTGGCCCTTCTGGCCAGGACCAGACCTCGGGCGAAATGCCGCGATGCGTCGTCGTAGCGGTCGAAGAACAGTGCGGCCCAGCCCACCCACACCGTGGACTCCAGCCGCGGGGTGAGCGCGGAGTCCGGCAGTGTGTCCAGTAGTTCGCTCGCCTTGGCGAGCAGCGTGGTGGCGTACCGGGCATCTCCTCGGGACGCCGTCGTCCCGGCGAGCAGCGCCAGAGCGGCCGCGTACACCGGCGGGTCATGATCCCGCGCCGCGGCCACCGCTCGCTCCGCCCATCGGTGGGCCTCGCTGAAGTCGCCATGCACCCGGGCCGAGCCGGCCAGCTCGAACAACAACTCTGCCGCCTCCGAGGACCCGAGCTGGGACAAGGAGTCCAGCTCACCACGCAGCAGTGCGCGCGCCTGCGGGTACCGGCCGAGCAAGCGCTCCAGTCCGGCCTGCGACGTGGTCACCCGGGCCCGCAGCCCCTTCGACTCCGCAGGCACCAGCGGCAAGGCATCAGCCAGGGCGTCCCGGCTCGCCTCGAGCAGCCCCGACAGCCGCAGCGCGTCGGCCAGCCGAAGCAGCAGATCCAGCCTCCGGGGTAGCGCCGCCTGCTCTTGCGCAGGCAGCAAGGTGAGGGCGGTGCTCAGCCACTCCGCGGCGGTGGCCGGTGAACGCGGCAAGGTGGCCTCGGCGGCGGCCAGCAGCAGGCTGATCGCGTTCTCATCGCCGGTCCGGGCAGCCCGGGCGACATGCTGGGCCCGAGTCACCAGTGGGGCGTTGCGCGCTGCCAGCTCGCCGGCCAACCGGGCGTGGGCACCGGCACACCACCCCGCGCCCGCCGAGTTGTAGATCAGATGTCGCACCAGCGGATGGCGAAACCGGAACCGTCGCCGGGCATCGGCGGTCCGCAGCAGGTCACGAGTGACCAGCTCATCGAGCGCCTGCAGGGTCTCGGCGGCGTCCGTCCCGGCGGTCAGCGCCACGAGCTCCGGCTCACAGGGATCCCCGGCCACCGCTGCGGCCTGCACGACCAGCCGCTGGGTCGGGGAGAGTGCATCCAGCTCGGCCTGCAGGGCACAGCGCAGATTCGCCGGAACAGCGGCATCGAGGTCACCGATCCCCTGGTGATCGGCGGTGTTCAGGGTATCCGGGTCGGCACAGGCCAGCAGCTGTAGATAGAAGGGGTTGCCTCCGCTTCGCTCATGCAGCAGCCAGCACTGCCCGACCGGCCTGCCGAGCAGCTCGGCCGTCGCCGCTACGGTGAGCGGCCCCAGCTCCAGACGCTGCACCGACTCGCCGCGCGCGGCGTCAGCCAACGCCACCGCCAATGCGGCAGGCGCCCGGTGGACCCGATAGCTCACCGCCACCAGCACCGGCCCCCGGGGCGGGTGCCGCAGCAGGTGCACCAGCAACTCTATCGAGGCGGGGTCCGCCCAGTGCAGGTCATCCAGCAGCATCACAAGTCCCGGCGGCTCGGCCAGCGCCTCGAGCAGCGCGCGGACGGCGCGGTGCAACCGGTAGCGCTCGGCTTCCCGTAGCTGCACTCCGAAACGATGCCGCCACGCCTGCAGCGCAGGAAACACCTCGGCCAGCAACCCCAGCCACTCACCGCACAGCCGTTGCTGATCGGGCGGGTCCAGGGTGGCCAGGTGGTCGTCCAGCGCCTCCACCACCAGCCCGAACGGCACACCTCGCTCGAACTCTGTCGCCCGGCCCGAGACCACCACCTGGCCCTGCCCGGCAGCCAACAGGGCCGACTCGCCCAGCAACCGGCTCTTCCCGATCCCCGGTTCGCCGACGATCTCGACGAATCCCGCACCACGGGGCCGCTTCGCAGCCCGCAACGCCTCCAGGAGTCGCCGGATAGCCCCCACTTCCAGCTGACGGCCGACCAAACCGCCCCGAACGGACGATGTCGCCCGATCCTCCATACCGGAAATATAACTCAGGGTCACCATGACATCGCCCCCCTGGCCAAGGCACCTTCGGGCAACCAAAGGGGAAGCTCGGGGATGGCTCCGAGTAGTGCGCCACCACTCGGCTGAACGCGATCCGTCACCACTGACCGAATATCAGGGTCGGGGCACCGAGACGACCACCGGAACTTCTGGTTCGAGCTCCCGAAGGCGGACGACCTTCCTGCCCAACGGCACGATCGCCAGTGGAACCATTTTGAACGAGGCGACACCGAACGGGATCCCGATAATCGTCAGGCACAGCAGCAGGCCGAACGCCAGATGGGCCAACGCCAGCCACCAGCCCGCGAAGATCAGCCACAGCAGGTTCGCCAGGAACACCAGCACCGGCGCACCGGTCGGACGGTCGACCACGACCCGGCCGAAGGGCCAGATCACGTAACCGGCGATCCGGAAGGAGGCGATTCCGAACGGGATGGTGATGATGAGCAGAAAGCTCACGATACCCGCCAGTGCGTAACCGATGGCCAGGGCGAGGCCCGCGAGCAGCAGCCACAGCACATTTCCCACGGTCCGCATCGGCTCAGTCCTCCCGGCACCTGGAAACTCGCCACCTTACCCGCGCAGCCGGCGATCAAGCCTCACATCCCAGGGGTGATGCCCCAGAAACGCCGGCCCGGAATACTCAGTGCCCGGAATACTCAGTGCGCGAAATGCCGGGTGCCGGTGAGGTAGAGCGGCACCCGGGCCGCCTCCGCGGCGGCAGTCACCTCGGCGTCGCGCACCGATCCCCCTGGCTGCACCACGGCGCGGACCCCCGCGTCCATCAGCACCTGCAGTCCGTCCGGGAACGGGAAGTACGCGTCGGACGCCGCCACCGCACCGGCCGCCCGATCACCGGCCCGGCTCACCGCGAGCCGCGCGGCGTCCACCCGGTTCACCTGCCCCATGCCGACCCCGACCGTCGCCCGGTCCGCGGCGAGCAGGATGGCGTTGGACCGGACCGCGCGGCAGGACTGCCAGGCGAAAACCAGGTCAGCCAGGGTCTCGGGGTCCACTGGTGAGCCGGTGGCCAGCGTCCAGGCAGCCGGGTCGTCGCCGGGGGCGTCGAGCACGTCCCGGGTCTGCAGCAGCAGCCCGCCGGACACCGCCCGGAACTCCACACCACTGCGCGTAGGCGGGTCGGCCACCAGCAGCCGCACGTTCTTCTTGCGGGACAGCACGTCCACCGCACCGTCGTCGTAGGAGGGCGCCACCACGACCTCGGTGAACACCTCGGCGACCTGCTCGGCCAGCTCCACGGTGACCTGCCGGTTCACCGCGATGACGCCGCCGAACGCGCTCATCGGATCGCAGGCGTGCGCCTTGCGGTGCGCATCGGCCACATCCCCGGTCACCGACACCGCGATACCGCACGGGTTGGCGTGCTTGATGATCGCGACGCAGGTGGCGTCGTGATCGTGCGCGGCCCGCCAGGCCGCGTCCGCGTCGACGTAGTTGTTGTAGGACATCTCCTTGCCGTGCAACTGCTCGGCACCGGCCAGGCCCGCCGGGCCGCGGTGTCCGGTGTGATAGAGCGCGGCCCGCTGGTGCGGGTTCTCCCCGTAGCGCAACGGCGCGGCCCGCCGCCAGGATGAGCCCACCCAGGCGGGGAACCCGTTCTCGGGGCCGTCCAGCGCCGATCCCAGCCAGGACGCCACCGCGATGTCGTAGTCCGCGGTGTGCCGGAAGGCGGCGACGGCCAGCGCCTGACGCTGGGCGAGGGTGAACCCGCCGGACCGGACGGCGTGCAGCACGTCGGCGTAGCCCCCCGGATCCACCACCACGGCCACCGAGCCGTGGTTCTTCGCCGCCCCCCGGATCATCGCCGGGCCGCCGATGTCGATCTGCTCGACGCACTCGTCGAACCCGGCTCCGGAGGCGACGGCCGCCTCGAACGGATACAGGTTGACGACCAGCAGGTCGAACGGCGCGATCTGCAGGGAGGCCAGCTCCGCGAGGTGCGCAGGCTTGCGGGTGTCGGCGAGCACCCCGGCGTGCACCCGGGGATGCAGGGTCTTCACCCGCCCGTCCAGGCACTCCGGGAAGCCGGTGAGCTGTTCGATCCGGGTGACCGGCACCCCCGCGTCGGCGATGGTGCCCGCGGTCGAGCCGGTGGAGATGATCTCGACCCCGGCCGCGTGCAACCCGGTGGCCAGCTCCAGCAGGCCGCTCTTGTCCGACACGCTCACCAGCGCCCTGCACACCGGCCGGCGATCCTCAGCAGTCAGGCGATCTTCAACAGTCACGGAAGGGAGACCTTTCGTCCGGTGACCGTGTACCCACGGCGGGCCAGCTGGGCGACCACGTCGACCAGCAGCCCCCGCTCCACGATCTTGATCCTCTCGTGCAGTCGATCCTCGGTGTCGTCGCCCAGCACCTCGACGGCACGCTGGGCCAGGATCGGGCCGGTGTCCACGCCCGCATCAACCAGGTGCACGGTCGCACCGCTCACCCGCACCCCGTGCGCCAGCGCGTCGGCCACCGGACGGCGGCCGGGGAACGCGGGCAACAGCGCGGGGTGGGTGTTCACGATGCGACCGGCGAAGCGGGCCAGGAACGCCGGGCCGAGGATCTTCAGGAAGCCCGCCGAGACCACCAGATCGGGCCGGTGGGCGGCGACCGCCTCGGTGAGCGCGGCGTCCCACGAGGCTCGGTGCGGGTGCTGACCCAACCCGACGACGAAGGTGGGCACACCGCACTTTTCGGCACGCGCCAGCCCCTCGACGCCGGCCCGGTCCGCGCCGACCGCGACCACGTGGGCGGGATAGTCCGGACCGACGGCGTCCAGCAGTGCCTGCAGCAGCGTCCCGGAACCGGAGACCAGCACGACGACGCGAGTCGGCGCCGGCAGGCGGAGCTGGTGCACGGTCGGCGCGGAGGTCAGCACGGGCTCCTGGCAGGCGGGCGATCGGGAGGGGGTGCAGCCAGCGTAGCGACGGCCCGAGCAGGCCGTGGCTGCGCCCCGTGAGTGGCGTTGCGGGCTATAGCTCACATCGCCACTCACGGGGCAGGGTGTGGGCCATGGACGCGGTGATCGTCGGCGGGGGGCACCACGGGCTGGTCGCAGCGACCGTGCTGGCCGAAGCGGGATGGGAGGTGTGCCTGCTCGAAGCCGGTGACCGGCTGGGCGGCGCGGTGCGCTCGGAGGAGTTGCACCCCGGATTCGTCACCGATCTGTACAGCGCCTTCTATCCCCTGACGGCCGCCTCACCGGTACTGCGGTCCCTGGAGCTGGAGAGGCACGGACTGCGCTGGTCGCACGCCCCCGCGGTGCTCGCGCACCCACCGCGGCCGGACTCGGACGTCGCCGCCGTGCTGCACCACGACCCCGAGGACACCGCCGAGGGACTGGCCCAGGAGCACCCCGCCGACGGCCCGGCCTGGCTGGAGCTGGTCGAGCACTGGCAACGGGTCCGCGATCCCCTGTTGCGCTCGCTGTTCACCGCCTTCCCTCCGCTGCGCGGGCCGGCCGGACTGCTGCGCAGGCTGGGCACCGGCGGGGCGCTGCGGCTGGCCCGATTCCTGGCGCTGCCTGCCCGCCGGATGGGCCACGAGCTGTTCCGCGGTGAGGCCGGGCGGCTGCTGCTGGCAGGCAACGCGCTGCACAGTGACGTCGCGATCGACTCGCCGGTCAGCGGGATGTACGGCTGGCTGCTCGCGATGCTGGGCCAGGACGTCGGATTCCCGGTGCCGGTGGGTGGGGCCGGGCGACTCGCCGAGGCGCTGGCCCGGCGGGCCGAGGCGGCCGGCGCGCAACTGCGCACCGGGCAGCGGGTGGAGCGCATCGAGATGGCCGGCGGCCGCGCGGCGGGGGTGCACACCGCGGCGGGTCTGACCGTGCACGCCCGCCGCGCGGTCATCGCCGACGTTCCCGCGCCCAGCCTCTACCTCGACCTGCTGCCCGCGGGCGCCGTGCCGGCGACGCTGCGCGACGATCTGCGGCGATTCCAGTGGGACACCCCGGTGGTGAAGGTCAACTGGGCGCTGAGCGGCCCGATCCCCTGGCGCGCGGCCGGGGTGCGCGGCGCGGGCACGGTGCACGTCGGCTGCGACGAGAACCAGATGGCGCACTGGTCGGCCGACCTCGAGGGCGCCACGATCCCGCGCAGGCCGTTCCTGCTGGTCGGGCAGATGAGCACCGCCGACCCCGGCCGCTCACCCAGGGGCACCGAGAGTGCCTGGGCCTACACCCACCTGCCCCGGGGGATCTCCGACGACGCGGCGGCGGACCTGCTCGCCGAGCGGGTCGACGCCGTGGTGGAGCGCTTCGCCCCGGGATTCGGTGCCCGGGTACTCCACCGGACGGTGCAGCGCCCCGGCGACCTGCAGCGTGCCGACGCCAACCTGGTGCACGGAGCGGTGGGCGGCGGTACCGCGCAACTGCACCAGCAGCTGGTGTTCCGCCCGGTACCGGGCCTGGGTCGGGCCGAGACCCCGGTGCCCGGGCTGTACCTGGCCAGCGCCGCCGCGCATCCCGGCGGCGGGGTGCACGGAGTCTGTGGATGGCTGGCAGCCCGGGCTGCGCTGGCCGATCACGGCGCACTCGGCGGGCTCCGCCGCACAGCCAGATCGGCCGTCCTGGACTTGCTCTACCGCGACCGGCACCGCGGCAGGTAAGCGCACCTCAGCGTCGGCACCCATCCGCTACGGGTGGCCCCAGACGGACGCAGCAGCGCCCGGGTGCGGGGTCGAGGTGGGCGTCCAGCCCGCGGTGGTCGAGCCCGCGGAGCAGTCCGGTGAGCAGGCTGAGGTTCATCCCGCACACCAGGGCGGTGTGATCCTTGGCGAGGGCGTGGAAAGGGCAGTTGCCGAGGACCAGGTCGGCCCCTTCGGTGCGCGGTTCGAAGCCGGAGGCCTCCAGAGCCGAACGCACCAGTTGGTCGGGGTCGGCGTGGGAAGGCTGGGCACGTGCCACCCGGCCGAGGTCCTCGCCGACCTGGTGGGCGCGGCGGTGCAGGGCCGCGCGGGGGGGTTCTCCGGTGTTCTCGGCTTCGTCGATGGCGGCGGCCAGCAGGTGCCCGGCCAGCTCGTAGTGGCGCTCCGGCAGCGACACGGCCACCTGGCGTTGGGACCGGGTGTAGAGCTTGGCCGGGCGACCGGCCCCTGGCCCGCTGCGGCCGCTGCGGCGCTGGTAGACGGCGTCCAGGAGCCCCTCGTCGACGAGCCGGTCCAGGTGGAAGGCGGCGGTGCTGCGAGGGATGCCGACGGCTGTGGCGGCCTCGTCGCGGCCCACCGGTTCGGGCTGGCGCACCACGTGCTCGTACAACTGACGACGGGTGGGCTCATCGAGCGCGGCGATGGCGGCGACGCGCTGGTCCAGAGGCTCTGCCATGCGACCATTCTATTCTAGGATCAACCGTCGTTGACAAAAACGCTTCTCGGGTTCTAACTTCCACAGGCATCATCGGTAGAAGGCAGGTATGCGGTGACCACCTTGCAGCCCCGGGTTCGTGGCGCTGGTAGCTCCCTGTCGGGGACGGGCAGTGAGCCGGGGACGGTCAGTGAGCGCGTCGTCGCTCGCCGTGGTTTCCGGGTGGGCAGTGGGCGGGCCGAGGTGGATGTCGCGGCCGCGCAGCGGGCGGTGTCCGATCTGCTGGTGGCCCTGGGCAGGGACCCGTCCGCGGAGCATCTGGCCGACACCCCACGCCGGGTCGCCGCCACCTACGCGGAGTTGTTGTCGCCCCGCGAGTTCGACCTGACCACCTTCCCCAACGACGAGGGCTATGACGAGATGGTGCTGGTCAGGCACATCCCGATGCAGTCTCTGTGCGAGCACCACCTGCTGCCCTTCCACGGCGTCGCGCATGTCGGCTACCTGCCAGGGCAGCGTATTCTGGGGTTGTCGAAGCTGGCCAGGGTGGTCGAGTTGTTCGCCCGTGACCTGCAGGTCCAGGAACGGCTCACCCAGCAGATCGCCGACTGGCTGCAGGAGCACCTGGCACCCAAGGGGGTCGGCGTGGTGATCGAGGCCGAGCACCTGTGCATGTCGTTGCGTGGTGTGCAGGCCGTCGGCACCCGGACGGTCACCTCCGCCCTGCATGGGCTGGTCCGCGCGGACGCCGCTGCCCGCCAGGAGTTCTTCGCGCTCACTAACGTAACCGGATAGCACCTCCGCAACCGTGTCACTCGGCCTCGTGTTCGGCCGGACGCGGAGGGGGACAAGACATCTGCACGCTCCGAAGGAGGCATGGCATGGCCACCGCTCATTCGACCCCGCCTTCCGCCGCACCCGTTCCCGCGCCGATGGGAGCCCGGGTCAACCGTTGGCTGGAATCGCTGACTCGGCAGCTGGAACGCACCCCGGTGCTGAGCGCCGCGGGTAAGGCGATCACCAAACCGGTGGCCAAGCTGGTCAAGGCTGGTCCGGTCAAGGACCTGCTCAGCGGCACCTGGCTCGGCCATCCGGCGCATCCGCTGCTCACCGACATCCCCATCGGAGCGTGGAGCAGCGCCGTATTCCTCGATCTCACCGAGCTCGCAGGCGGCGCGAACGGCGCTACCCGGCACGGATCGGACACGCTGGTGGGCCTGGGAGTGCTGGCGGCCCTGCCCACCGCGGCCAGCGGCCTGTCCGACCTCTCCGACGAGTACGACGACCAGATGATGGCCGCCGGAGGAGCCCACGCCCTCAGCAGCCTCGCCGCGACCGGCCTCTTCGCCGCCTCCTACATCGCCCGCCGCCGGGGCAAGCGCGGCCAGGGCATCGCGTTGTCCCTGATCGGCACCGGCCTGCTCACCGCCGCGGGCTTCCTGGGCGGGCACCTCTCCTACCGCAAGGGCCTGGGAGTGGATCACACCGTCTTCGAGGAACCCATCGGGGACTGGACCGCTGCCTTGACCGCCGACGAGCTCCCCGGGGGAAAGCCCCAGTGCGTCAGCGTGGGCGGCCGCGACATCATGCTCTACCGGGCGAACGACACGATCTATGCGCTGGCCAACCGGTGCACTCACCGGGGCGGGCCGCTACACGAGGGCGAGATCGACGGCCAGGACGTCATCTGTCCTTGGCACCAGAGCCGGTTCCACATCCCGGACGGGTCCGTCACCAGAGGACCCGCCGTCGCCCCGCAGGCCAGCTATGAGACCCGGGTTCGCGAAGGCAAGATCGAGGTGAGGTCCAAGGCCTAGCCCTCCGGCACCGCACGGCGCGGTCGTCGACTCCGGCACCCTCGCGACTTAACCCCCGCGACTTAACTGAATCGTGACAGCTCGCGGTGTGGCCGTAAAGAGCGGCACTCAGGCTGAGGTCATGGTCAAATCACGGACGCCGGAGGACAACCGGTCGGGCGGGCAGGGCAAGTCGCCGGGCTGGAGCCGCGAGCTCGTCGAGCTTGCGGCGCTGTTCCTGGCCGTCGCCCTCGCCGAGCTGTTCGCCAACACGCTCGCGCACCGCCCGCTCGGCCCGGCCGTGCTGATCGGCCTGGGTGTGTCATTGGTGCTCAGCGCGGTGTTGCGGCGCCGCTGGACACACCGCCCCGCCGGGCCTGTTGCCCCGCCGCGGGCGGCCCGCCCGGCGCCCGGCCTCACCGGTAGCAGCCGGGGAGCGGATGGGGGGAGGAACCTGTGGCGGGTGCGGGCGGCGGTGCGTGACAACCCGGGCAGCCTCGCCGCGCTGGCCGCCAGCCTGGCCGGCCATGGCCTCAACATCCTGTCCGTCCAGGTCCACGCGGTAGCCGACGGGGCGGTCGATGAGTTCCTCGTGGAAGCACCCTCGGGCACCGAGTGGAGCGACGTTGTCGCCGCGACCGAGACCGGTGGCGGGCGGGACGTTCACGCCGTCAGTGCCGACATGCACGACCTCGTCGACGTCCCGACCCGAGTACTCACGCTGGCCGCCCAGGCGACCGGTACCGGGGCGCAGCTGCCGGCCGCGCTGCGCGCGTTGCTCGGCGCGTCCACCGTCTGTCGGGAGGGCCGGATCGGCGACGACCAGGGCGAACCGGACAGGGTGGACGGAACGACGATGCGGCTGAGTGACCCCGCAGGCGGGGTGCTCACGTTTGAACGTGCCACCCTGGCGTTCACTCCGGCCGAGTTCGCCCGCGCCCGGGCCCTGCGGGCGCTCGCCTCCGACCGGAGACCATCACCGGCTATCACACGGTGACCCTGTAGCCCCGATCGAGTAGGGCCGGACGTAGCCTGGCGTTGCCTCTTCGCCGAGGTGTCCGCCCCGGGGTCGCTCCCCGGGGCATCGGCGCAGAGAGCCATCTCGGCGAAGGAAGTAGGTCGCGTCATGGACGCTGACGAAGCACTGATGATCGGTCAGCGGGTGCGGATGGTCCGCCGTCGCCGCGGGTTGGGTCTGGCGGTGGCGGCCGGGCTCGCCGGTATGAGCAAGCAGTACCTCTCGATGCTGGAACGCGGAGAACGTGGGTTCAACCGGCGTGGCCTGCTCGAAGACCTCGCTGAGGCGCTCAGCTGCTCTACGGCTGACCGGTCAGCCGTACTCCTTGCCCGACCGGCAGAGCGCAGGCGTCGTTGCGGCTGTCGCGGAGATCAGCAGGGCGCTGCATGACACCACCCTCGATGATGTGCCAGACGTGCCTGTCGAGACGTTGCGGGAGCTCGCCAGGGCTACTGCGCTCGCTCATGCACACATCGATGCCGCGGATTACGGCATGGCTGGGCACGGTCTGGCTGATCTCCTGATCGGACTCCATGTGCGTGCTGTGACAAGCGGCGTTGAGGAACGCAGGGACGCATTGGCCAGGCTGGCCGAGGCGTGCAAGGTGGCCTACGTCCTCGCCAAGAGAACGGGACAGATCGAGCTGGCGGGTATCGCGGCCCAGCGGGGCTTAGACGCAGCCCGGATCGCTGAGCGGCCGGACCTGGTGGGCATGCTGGAAATGAGTCGGACCAGCACCCTGATCGGGCTCGGTGCCCGGCGCCATGCTGCCGTGGTGTGCGGCGACACACTCCAGACCATCTCGGCGTTGCCGGGGCCGACACAGGAGGATACGAGGGTCGCCGAAGCGTGCGGAATGTTGCACCTGACCACGGCATTGATTGCTGCCCGTGATGGTCGAACCGGCGACGTCGCCA
>JBOHGD010000044.1:0-39908 GCA_050699955.1 Pseudonocardiaceae bacterium
ATCCAGCCCCCACCGGCCGCGACCACCACCGCCGCATACGCCCGTTCGATCGGGCGGTCCAGGCCGCAGACCCACCACAGCCGGGCCAGCCCACCGGCCACGACCCGACCGGCCCGGGACCGACGCAGCAACCCCGCAGGCGCCCCGAGCAGGACCGTGACCCCGGTGGTGATCCCGGCCAGCGGTCCGGCCCACCCTGGGTGATGGGCGTGCAGCAGTGCCCCGGTCAGGAACCCGGCCCCGGTGAGCAGGAACGGCAGCAGGGCCGAGCGGTGCCGAAACACCCACCGCCCCACGGTGGCGCAGGCCAGCAGCCACAGTGGCTCATCCGGGCCGAGGACCATCACCGCGTAGCTGTCCTCACCCCGGCGCCACGCCCGCCGGGCTCGCCGCGCCGAGGTCCGGTGCCGGTCTCTCATCGCCACCACCCCCGACCCGTGCCGAGCTGCCCAGCCGTGTCGATCGCGTCGGGCAGCTCGTCGCGCAGGAATCCCAACGGGTCCGACACCCCGTCGGCGCCCGCCCGCAGGGCGGCCCGGATCGCGGCGAGCCGGTTCGCCGATTCCCGGCGTGTCACCAGTACCGCGCCGGTCAGCCGGGTCACTTCGATCAGCAAATCCACCATATCGGCCGTGAGTGTTGTCACGGGCACGTCACAGTCCGGGCACAGCGCCAGATCGGCCAGGCTCGCCAGCCGGGCATTGATGGCGCGGGTGTCCAGGTGTGACGGTGTCTGTTGGGTCGTTCCAGTCTGGTCTCTCAAGTGGAATCATCACCTCCAGGAATCGGGAATACGGTCATGTGCCTCCTTTCCCGTGCCCCGCGCGACTTGGTGCGCGGGGCACGGCACTGCTACGGTCATCTCATGAACCTTTCCCCAACCCCGCATTACCTGTGTCGAACAGGTAATCGAGGTTGGTTGTCATCGTTCTTGTTCAGTGGTGTGTGTCCGGCACACGACACACACCACGCACTCAGCGCAGCACTGATCGGGCTACGCAGGTCATGCGTTTTCGGCGCAGCACAAATCAGCCCGCGTCATGGTGGGCGGGCGTGACCACTCGTGAGTGATGCTGGCGGTTCTCACCTCCCTTGTCTGTTCTGGGTGGCCTGTCTGGGGTGGCGCTGACCGCGCCCTGGCGGGCGTGCGCCGCCGTCGGGTGCGGCGTCGCCACTGGGCGCGGGCGATGCATTTCTCGCAGATGACGGTTCCCTCACGGGGCAGCGCGCCGCAAGCGCACCGCTGACCACCTATCCGGAGATATCTCAGCGTGTATCAACTCCTCAGTGTCGGCGTTTCCTTCCTGCCCAGGGGCCATAGTCACGTGCGCAGCACGACGGCCCCGGGTACCCTCCGTACCCGGGAACCGCGTTCCCAACCGGACCACCCCGAACTCTTTGCACGGGACAGGGGCGGTCCGGCTTGTCTTCTCCTCGCGACCTATGCCTCTTCCTTCCCCGTGACGCTCACGGCTCGTCGTTGCGTACTGCTGGTCTGGGACCGGTCGGTCACCGGGAGCCCGGGGCGGACACAGCCAACGGGCGGGGACGCAGACTGTGTCCCGCTCAACCGGTGACCGACCGGAAATCGTGGGGGTAGGCGGGTTTTACTGGATCTTGATGATGCGCACGTCGTCGAGGGCAGTACCGGTACGAAGAGCGACGATCCCAGCGGCTCGTCGTTCGTCGATGATGTCGGTTTCCGGGACCGTCACCGTGACAGATCGTTTCTCGTGCGGGCGGTTATGATCCTTGTAGACAATGCTGCGCCGAACCTGCCCGCCGCTCACCCGTCGTGTACGCCGTGTCACGTTGCTCATCGGTCACCCCCTTGCCTCTTCTGACCAGCCTGCCGGGCAGGTAAAACACTGAAAGTCCCCGCCCGTCACGAAGTAGTGTTCCATCAATTCCCCAGCCGAAATACCACCCAGGACCCAGGTGAGGGTGTCACGCACGGCGGTATTCATCGCAGGAGAATCATCACCAGTACTCGTGAACAGCACACGTACCTCTGTGACCTCCGCTTCAGTACGCACCATTTCATTCCCCGCCCTTCCCGGTGACACCACAGCGCCATGGATCATGATCCACCTTGACCACGTCAGTACTTCGGTCAGCACTGAAACGCCGTCCGAGGACGACCACGAGCATGACCACCATTACCGGTTTCCTCATATGTTCGGCTCCTTCTGTGGTGGTCTCTGTCCGGAGAGGGGGCCGGTCGGCCGCCGAGGGGGCAGTTGGCAGCGGCCGACCGGCGAACCGCCCATCGGCACGCCGGGCCGGTTACAGGGGAGGAATGAACCGGGTGTCGGCGGGCGGCCGATCAGGGGATATTGGAGTTGTGGGGGTCGATGAGCGTCAGCAGTTTATGGATCGATGTGGCAGTCCTGCGTAGGGCATGAGCCACCATGAATAAATCACCTCCCGCCGAGCATCGCGTGGTGTCGGCCGGTCGCCGGGAGCTTGGGGGCGGTCTGGGGTGCTCTGAAACCGGCGACCGGCCGAGTTCTCATATGCTGTTCGGTGTCGGGTGTATCGGGAATTCCGGTGGTGGGGGTGGGGGTGTTCCGAAGTGGTCGCAGAGCGCGCACACCGCCAGGCTCGGGGGTGTCGAATAGGCCGGTGTTGTGTCCGGCAGGGTGAGTCCGCACATCGTGACCACCATGGCCTCCGGGGCGCTGCCCTCGTCGGCCAGGACGTGGGCGAGGGAGTCCGCCGAGCAGAACACCCAGCGGGTCAGAGTCACGGTCATTCGCCCCCCACCGTGTAGGGGAAGTGCGTCGTGCCCACGTCCCCGGGGAACTGGGTAGTCCACAGTTCCCGGTACCGGGCTGATCCGGTGTCGCTGAGGGTGGCGCGTCGACGGAAACCGTATGCCGGGTGAGCATCACCCAACAACACCAGCCCGGTGTCGAAGACCTCGTCGAGGGGACCTTCCAGCCAGGACAGCACCGGGCGTTGTTCGTGATAGAAACTCTCGCCCACTTTCGCCACGGTGCCCCCGTGCACGAGTCGCAGAACCGCGAGCGTGTCGATCTCGGCGTCGGTCAACGGGGTGCACTTGAGATAATCGGCTCCCATCACACGGCCCCACAACGACACTGGGAGCCAGTCGCCACCACACCGTGGGTGTCCTCAGTCCAGAACATCACCACCTCCTGTCCACAATGGCAAGTGTGGGTCGTGTGGGTCATGATTCGGTCTCCCAGCTCAACACCTCACCGAGGACACTGAGCGCACCACCCACGATCCGGCGCTCGACCATTCCCTCACCAGCCACAATCAACGGTGACCTCCGCTGACGCCACCCGATACAATCCCGGCTAAATCCCTCGACATACACGAAATCGACCCACTCCTCGCTGATCCGCCGTCCCATCAACGGACCATCCAGACCCGGCGCGGTCCGCTGAAACACAAAACCAGCCACCTTCAACTCGTCCAGGAGTCCCTTCGCCCGCACCACAGCCGGACTATCCGGCACACTCACCACCCACCACCACCCGCACCCGTGGTGAGCTGCCCACCACTCAACACCGCGTACCGCACCTTCCCGGTACACCCAGCAGAGAAATAACCACCATCGCGCATCACCAACACACCCTCACCCGACCAGTTCAGCGCGAGCCATTCCACCCTCGCCTCCACACTCACCACACCACCCACTCCACACACGACCCGCAATACGCCTCCACCGGCGCGGTCAAACTCGCAGCCAACACCACCGCCCCACACACCGCCCGATAACAACCCCCACGACGCCCCGCATCCACCGCATCACTAGCCACCCAATGCACACCACCCGTCCGACCATCAACCAACGGAAAAACCTCACGTGTCTCGGTTACGGCGCCGATGGCTATACCGTCCCTTCGCTCATCTGACCAGCCGCGCTATGCCATGCAGCCTGGCTGACGGGGCATGCCACGGGTACACATTGCAAGGAAACCAAGGATTCGAGTCGGTTACCAGGTCGTAAAACCCCTCTAGTTTCCCCTCGCGAAACCCCCCGCGAAACCATCTCAACCTGCGCTGATCAGGTAGAATGTCAGCTGTTAGCGTCAGTGACCGAGAGACAACAGCGCCCGTACGGGCAACACGAGGAGGATGTATGGCACGTCCCCGACGCCCCGAGTTCCACCCTCGCCTAGCCGACTACCGACGTCGCAGGGGGTTGACGCAGGAGCAGGTGGCCGAGGTGGTGGGCGTTACGGCAGAGATGGTACGGAAACACGAACACGGCATTTCAATGCCAATTGAAATATATCGAGAACGGTACAGTTCGCTATATTGTGCAACACAAGTCGAACTTGGCCTCCAACTTCCTGCTTTAGAAAGAATTACGACGGGCACAATGCTTCAGCTTTGTTTGCCAATATCTCACGAATCGACTTCCTTGTCATCAATAACCCCGATCTGGACCGCTGAATACGTCGATTCGAACTATCTTACCGCAGCGCATGGTTACATAAAGCAGATCATTGCTCTTGACAATCGCTTCGGGGGCGCCGACCTTGCTAGACTCGCGGAACGATTTTTTAGGACTATTCATAGTCGGCTAGGAGAGGGTTCCTACAGTCCGGGCATTAAGAAGGATCTCCTTGCTGTAGCAGGTGAAATAGCCGAAGTTGCAGGGTGGCTCTCGTATGACGCCGATCGTCAAGATTCCGTACGGCGGATGAATCAGGAGTCGCTCTATTTCACGAGGCTTGCGGGTGACAAGAAGATGGAGTTGCTGACGCTGCAAAATGCGAGTATGCATGCCGGTTTCCTGAACCGTTCTCATGAGGCGCTGCATATCGCCGAGTCTGTACTCGACGGTGGCTATCATCTTTCGCCTCGGGTGCGGGCATTATTTTTGACCCGGAAGGCGCGGGCTCTAGCGCAGGGTGGCGATGAGAGTTCCCTGCGATTGTTTCGGGAGATTCAATCGCTCTACTTCGAAGGCGTGCAATCGACCGATCCCGATTGGGCTTGGTGGATTGACGAGCGTGAATTGGCGTGGCATGAAGCGATGTGCAGGCAGGACCTTGGCGACAGTAAGTCGGCAATCGTTCAATTTGAACGGTCGGTAGAGGCAACGCCCTCGACTGAAATTCGAAGTCAGTATCTTCACCGTGCATATCTGCTTGCGGCGCAGGTGAAGCTAAGATCGTGGACGGCAGCTGACAATACGATGGGTCAACTGCGGCCATTGATTACGGAAGTTGCGTCTACAAGAACTGCCCTTCTGATTCAAAGGGTCCTTCAGGAACTGCAAGCTGACGATAGAAGAGTACCGGAAGGATTACTTGAACGAGGAGCAGAAATTAGCTCCATACTTGATGATGCGCTGGACGTAAAGTCGACATGATTGACGATGAGATTGTGCAGCTTGCTGATACCGCGAAAGATCAGTACTTTTTAACGTCGCCGGAAAAACTGTCGCTTTTGATCAAAGCGGCTGGTATACGCGAGACTGATTACGTGGTTGAGATTGGTGCTGGCATAGGTACCGTGGCACGCGCCTTACCTTCGTGTGCGAGTTTAACGCTGATTGAACTCGACAGCCGATTCATTGATATCATGTGCGCTAATGTTCCATATGCACGTGTGGTTCAAGGTGACGGACTGGCTCTATTACAGGATATCCGATGTGACGTACTACTCAGCAACTTGCCGACATCCCTTACAGAGTCACTAGTCGAGCTACTCCCGACTATACCATTCCGTACCGCAGTAATAACCATGAACACAGACGGGCTTCCGTTAGATCGGTTGAAGTCTCATTTTTTGTATGAGATTGTAGTTACCATTGGCGGCGGCGACTTCGAACCTACTCAACCCGTCCAATCCATGCTTGTGAAGGTGACCAGGCCCGAACCGGAGGAGTTTGTGTCCTGACGGCGCGGTCCATTTTGTCCGAGTATGCCGGGTCGGTGTCGTCGAGAGCTCAGATCGTGCTCTCTGTTTAGGCGTTTGTAAACGAACGTCAACCTCGGCGAGTTGATGTATATGGCCTGGTCAACACCACGACCGGGACCACGCCGTGTCGAGGGAGCCGACGTCGGGGCGGCTCCCTCGACCCTCAGACTTCAAAGGTCAGTGACACCTGGTTACCACCCCAGGAATTCAGCAAGAGCTTGACCTGAACCACCAGAGCAGGCGCGGGTATGCCCCGGTGGACCGGTCCGCAGACAGCCCGCCGGGTCGGTCTGCTGGTTGGTCTCAGGCCAGGCCGAATTTGCTGACCGATCACGAGAGGGTGCGGTTTTGTGTCGCACTTTTACGGTCCGGGCGTGTATTCATTCTCCGCTTTCCTCGCCTGCTCCTCTGCTTCGTAACGCTCGTCCACGCAATAAAACCTGAAGGTAACTGACTGCGCGCCCGAGTAAGTGGGTATCGATTTTGATACCACCGAGAAGGAATGCCGTGTCTCCTATTTTTAAACGTGAAGTTATACCCCCACGAGAAGTCACCGTGTTTTCGGGATATAACATTGACGTGTAGTCGACACGGGCTGCTTTTGCCGCGTTTTTTCCATAAATAGCCTCAAGCCCGAAGGTAAGGGCTGATTTGCCTTGTGATGTCAGAGATAAATCGACAATGACCACGATCTCTTCGTGAGGTGAAATGCTTGCGGCGTCTCGTATTCGGGTGACCCTGTCGTTACTTGGAAAATCAGGAAAGAAGTATATGCCGGACTTATAGCGAAGTATACTTAGCGCTTCAATAACCAGTTCGCGACGACCATCGAGCAGAGTCTTCAGGTTGATCGCGGCTTTGGGCGCCCATTCAATGTGACCACTGCCGATGGCTTGTTGGTAAGCGATCCGGGCACCGGTGACGTCTTCTTGTTGGGCGAGCAGGGTACCCAGGTTGATCGCGGCTTTGGGTGCCCATTCAATGTGACCACTGCCGATGGCTTGTTGGTAAGCGGCGCGAGCGCCAGGCAGATCCCCCTGTTCTGCTAGTTCTAGCCCGAGGTTGTTAGCTTCGGCCGCAGAATCGATTGGAATTTTGTTGCCAGTATCGTCATTAGTGCACGCGCTAACCTCAGGCGTTGGTTTAGGATGTTCCTTTCCAAGAGTTGACAGAATTCGGTCTACTGCGTCGAGCAAGGTAACAACATCGGAGCGAAAAGTCGTGTGATCCAACCGAACAGCGTTGCGCCGAACGAGGCTCTGTAGTTCCTCTGGAAGTTCGTAGCGACCGGGCATATCCGCACCATCAACCAGCACTGGGATTACGCGGATATCGCGTTCCAGTGCAGCTCGGATCTCAAGGGCCACAATATCGTCCGGATCTTCGATTTTGCGGCGCCCTTGCCGATCAGTGACCGTGGTCCAGGTTGGTCCAATTAGGGCGATCAATACGTCACAGGAGGCAACCGCTCGCGCAATTTCAGCAGCGAAATCGACACCGGGTTCTATCGCGTCGACATCCATGAAGACCTGCGTTGACCCCAAGCGATCTGTGAAGCGGTCAGCGAGTCGGCCCGCTAGATGACGTGTCTCTTCTCGGCGGTAGCTGAGGAAGACGGCTCGCTGCGTGTCAAGTGTCACTTATACTGCCTCTCCTCCTTGGTTATCGCCAGCGCAAGATGCAGTCCATCAACGACTCAACAACGTGTCAACCTGGTCCGCTCCATCCATCGTTTGACGTAGGAACGGCCTGTACGGCACCGGTCGTCGTGCGCATGAAAGCTGTGCTCTGCATTGTATCCGGCCGTCTCTCCGCGCTTGGGTGAAGGCTGCTTGCGGCCCCTGGCAGCTAGTAGAGCCGCGGCAACGCCGGAGAATCGCATAAAACTCATGGATCGTCTCACCGCTGAGCCTGCTGCTCGGCAGGCTGCCGAGCAGCAGACGAACATGGTGCTGGATGCAGTTCTCATAACACTCGCGCGTCGTCGGCTCGACATCGAGCACCTTCAGGTACTGGTTCATCAGTTGATCGATCGTGGCCCTGGCGCACGGGTTGCGCTGTTCGTCCAGCTGGTTCAGCAGGCGGGCGCGGGCGAGCCACGGGATGTGAGGGGACGGTGCTCACCGACAGGCGAGACCACCTGACCTGGCCTGCGCGGGAGATGGTGCGGGTTGGATCAGGCGCAGACCGATTGAATCTGCGCAGCACGGCTGTCTCTGATGTCGTGCGGCTAAGATCATCGATCGTTTCCGCAGTTCAGACGCTACACATAGACTGTGGTAAGAAACTTACGGTTTATCTAACCAAGAGCGTGGGTCAGGCGGCCGGGCTCAATGAGACCGCGACCGATGCGCAGCGCGATCACGCCCATCGGTTGCACGCTGAGTTGCGGGTTACGCCGTGCTCGCCGCGCTGCGCGGTGTGGCTGCTCTACGGCATTCAACCCAAGGGCGCCCGACATGCCATGACCCCCGGTGTGTGCAAGGGCAGGGCGCACAAGCCGGAGCACCTCGGCATCGGTGGCCGCCGGGTCCTGGTCTCCCGGAAGTGGTCGAACAAGACCCTGGACGACCACCGTGCCGAGCGGGCCGCATTCGTTCGGCAACTCCTCGAAGCGGCCGGAATCCAGCCCGCCCACGGTCCTGAGGACGGTCCGTACCTGTGGGAACGCACCGCCCCGGCCGATGCCGATGTACCGCCCCGGCCGGTGCTGCTGCTGCATGCCGTCGCCGAACGACAACGATGGAAAGCCGAATACACCGCCGCCCAGCTCGCTACCGGCGACCCACCACCGGACAGCCGTTCGGCAACTGACGATCAAGCCGCCTGACGGGAGGGACGCCATGGAAAAGCTGTGGAGCACGCAAGACCTGGCCGACTTCCTCGGTCTGCCTGTCCAGACCATCTACCAGTGGCGAAAGCGGAATTACGGGCCGCCCGGTCGGAAGATGGGCAGGCATGTTCGCTATCGCCCTGCTGAGGTGGAGCGCTGGATCGACAGTCTTGACGGACGAGTTGCCTGATGGCCGTCGACGATCTCTGGTATCTCAGCAGACGTGACCCGGAGACCGGCGAGCGTCGCCAGTCGAAACGATATGGCCGAGGCAAGCGGTGGCGGGTCCGATGGAACGATCCACACACGGGTCAGACCCAGACAGCGCTGTTTGAGCGTAAGGCCGACGCTGAGCGGCACGACATCAGCATGCACGCGGACATCTCGCGTGGGCAGTACATCGACCCACGCGCCGGGAAGATCACGATCTCGGAGTACGCGGCTCAGTGGCGGGCGCATCAGCTTCACCGGGACTCGACTGCTGACATGGTGGAGCGGGCGTTTCGGCTGCACATTCTCCCGGTGCTCGGGCACGTGCCGATGGCTGACGCTCGGGCGAGTCACATCCGTGCGTGGGTCAAGGCGACAGCCCAGAACCTGGCAGCCTCGACGGTTCACCTCGTCTATAGCTACGTGAAGTCGATGTTCGTCGCCGCCGCTGCTGACAAGATTCTTGCTTCGTCACCGTGCGTCGGGATTCGTCTCCCGGAGATCCGGGAGCGCGAGTTCTTCATCCCAGAGCCAGAGCAGATCCACCGGCTCGTCGACACGATCGCGGACAGGTACTGCCCTATCCCCTACATTGCGGCAGGGTGCGGCCTGCGCGGCAGTGAGATCTTCGGTCTCGAACTCGACCAGATTGACTTCCTGAGCCGAGAGATCCACGTGCGGCAACAGCTCAAGCGAATGCCGAGGGTTCCGCCTTATCTGGGTGAGCTCAAGACGAAGACGAGTCGGCGCACCGTTGAGCTGCCGGAGATTGTTCAGCTCGCGCTTGCTCGGCACATCGAGCGGTACCCGGTTCGGGAGACAATCATCGAAGATCGGACGGACCCCCGGAACATCCATCAACGTCCGGCGCGGCTGCTGTTCCTCACTGCTCATCATCGGCCGCTGCACCGCTCGAACTGGTCGGCGGTGTGGCGTGGGGCGGTCCGACGTGCCGGACTACCGCACGGCTTCGGCTTGCATGGTCTGCGCCATTACTTCGCGACGCTGTTGATCCACAACGGAGCGGCGGTGAAGACGGTCCAGCTCGCGCTCGGTCACAGCACACCGATGATCACTCTGAACACCTACGCGCACGAGTGGCCGGACGCTCTCGACCGGACACGAACGCTTGTGGACACCGCACTCGGGTCACGCCCGTCGTCGGCTACCGCCACGGGAGGTCAGTGCTGATGAGTTGTACCGCTCTTGTACCCAAGGCACCCAGCGGCACTGTTGTTGCTGGTCAAGGGCGTGTGTTGCGGTACAGGCCGCGTTTGCTGATGTACTGCACCACCCCGTCGGGCACCAGGTACCAGACGGGTAGACCACTGGCGACGCGCTCCCGGCAGTCGGTCGAGGAGATCGCCATAGCGGGCACCTCGACCAGACTCACCGTGCCGTCAGGCAGATGCTCGTCGTCGAGATGGAACCCTGGGCGGGTCACCCCGACCAGATGCGCCAGCTCGAGCAACTCGCTGACCCGCTTCCAGGACAGTATCTGCGCCAGCGCATCAGCACCGGTGATGAAGTACAGCTCGTGGGCGGGCAACCTCGCGTGCAGGTCGGTGAGGGTATCCACGGTGAAGGTGGGACCCTCGCGGTCCACGTCCACTCGGCTGGTGGAGAACCTCGGATTCGACGCGGTGGCGATGACCGTCATCAGGTAGCGGTCCTCGGCGGGACTCACGGTGCGCTCGTCCTTCTGCCACGGCACACCGGTGGGCACGAAGACGACCTCGTCCAAGCCGAAACGGGCCTGCACCTCGCTCGCCGCGACCAGGTGGCCGTGGTGGATCGGATCGAAGGTCCCGCCCATCACTCCCAGTCGCCGGCCCGACATGGGCGCAGCGTAGCCACCGACCGTCAGGGTGAGGGGACGACCACGAACTGGCGGAGGTACAGATCCTGAAAGGTGACCGGCCCTCGGGGGCCGGGCACCCGGTCGACGTTGATCCCGGTCTCCGGGACCCGCCGCAGCTTGAACCCGTCCAGCAGGCGGGTACTGGCGTTCCAGAACGCACCGGTGCCGGTGTAGGTGTCGAGGAACTCCTGTGCGGCGGCGGCGTCGCGCGTGACGATCGTGGCCGCCAGGCCAGAGGTCTCCCGGTTCGCGACCTGGGCGGCGTGCGCAGGACCGGTGACCCGGCTCACGGTCAGCGTCGCCTCCCGGCCACTGTCCAGCGCCCACTCGTGCCCGAGCGGGTGGTCATGCGGCGGCAACGACAGTGTGATCCCGCGCTGCCGGGCAGCCTCGAGCACCTCATAGTGCAGTGGATCCGGGACACCCTCGTCCACCAGCAGCAGGTTCACCCGATTACAGACGCCCAGCCGGTCCAACCCACCCACGAGCAGCTCGACGGCCAGTGCGGGATCGGCCGCGGCGCCGATGTAGAGAACCCCGCCGCCGTCGGCGTGGGCCAGCACCCGCACTCCGTGCCGCGCTCCCTCAGCGGCCAGCGCGCGGGTGGTCTCGCCGCTGCCCCGCACGATGACCAGCGGAACCAGCTCGGGCAGCTGAACCAAGGCTACCGCACTGTCCCGGCGCGGATCGGGCACCAGTTGCACCGCGTCCGGGTCCAGCCCGGCATCGGCCAGGGCAGGCACGATGACCTGGTCCCGCAGCGCCAGCGCGGAGCGCAGGGCGGCCGACCCGGTTCGCAGCACCCCCGCGTTGCGCGACTTCACCAGTTGTGAGGCGACGTCGACGGTGACGTTGGGCCGCGCCTCGAAGGTGGCACCCACCACCCCGACCGGTCGGCGGCGCTCGATCAGCCGCAGCCCGTCCGGGCGGTCCTCCAGCACCTGATCCCGCGGCGGGAACGGGGCCTGCGCGAGCAGGGCGAGCTGATCGGCCATGTCGGCGAGCCGGACCTCACCCAGCCGGAGCCGGTCGACCAGAGCCGCGGTCATGCCGGACTGCTCGGCGGCCGCCACGTCCTCGGCGTTCGCCGCGAGGACCATCTGGGCGGACGCGGTCAGCCGCTGTGCCATGGCGTGGAGCGCGGCGTCGATGTCCTTGTCGGGCGCGGTCGCCAGCCTGGGAGCGGCACGCAGCGCTCTGCGGGCGCAGTCGGCGACCACCTCGGCCGCGGTCTCGGTAGGCGTCTGGGGTGTCGTTCGCAGCTGCACGGCTCCGGAGCCTACGGGGCCTGCCGCCGATGGGTGTCGGACCGGTGGGAGAACATTGGGGACATGACATCCATCGAGCTGCGCGGGCACGCCGAGGCGGTGCTCGAGGCGCTGGCCGGACCGGACGCACGGTTGCGGGACGACCAATGGATCGCGATCGAGGCATTGGTGGCGCACCGTCGTCGCGCGATGGTCGTGCAGCGCACCGGCTGGGGGAAGTCGGCGGTGTACTTCGTGGCGACCGCCCTGTTGCGGGCCGCGGGCGCCGGGCCCACCGTGATCGTCTCACCGCTACTGGCGTTGATGCGCAACCAGGTCGAGGCGGCCGGTCGCGCCGGAGTGCACGCCGCCACGATCAACTCGTCCAATGTGGACTCCTGGGCCCAGGTGCAGGACCGGGTGGCCACCGGCGATGTGGACGTGCTGCTGGTGAGCCCGGAGCGGCTGAACAACCCGGACTTCCGGGACGCCGTGCTGCCCTCGCTGATCGCCACGACGGGCCTGCTGGTAGTCGACGAGGCGCACTGCATCTCCGACTGGGGGCACGATTTCCGGCCCGACTACCGTCGGTTGCGCACCCTGCTCGCCGAGCTGCCGGACGGGGTACCGGTGCTGGCCACGACAGCGACCGCGAATGACCGGGTAGTGCACGACGTCGCCGAGCAGCTGGCCATCTCCGACGTCGGTGGGGACGCGTTGGTGCTGCGCGGATCGCTGGACCGTGACTCACTGCACCTGGGAGTGCTGCGGCTGGCGACCGCCGAGCAACGGCTGGCCTGGCTGGCCGCGCACCTCGAAGGGCTGCCCGGTTCCGGGATCGTCTACGTCCTCACCGTGGCGGCGGCCGACGACGTCGCGGCGTTCCTGCGGGCGGCCGGACACGATGTAGCGGCGTACACCGGGCGCACCGACGCGGCCGAGCGCGAGTCGATCGAAGCTGACCTACTGGCCAATCGGGTCAAGGCGGTGGTCGCCACCTCGGCGCTGGGCATGGGGTTCGACAAACCCGATCTGGGGTTCGTGGTGCATCTGGGCGCACCCGCCTCGCCGATCGCCTACTACCAGCAGGTCGGTCGCGCTGGGCGCGGCGTGCGGCGCGCCGAGGTACTACTGCTGCCCGGGACGGAGGACCGCGACATCTGGGCGTACTTCGCCTCGCTCGCCTTCCCCGCCGAGTCGGTGGTGCGGCGGATCCTGGAGGTCCTCGCTGCCGCGCCACACCCGCTGTCGACTCCGGCGCTGGAGTCCCGGGTGGACCTCAGCCGGACCCGGCTGGAGGTGGTGCTCAAGGTGCTCGACGTGGACGGCGCGGTTCGCCGGGTGCGTGGCGGCTGGCTCGCGACCGGGTCGCCGTGGCACTACGACGCCGAGCGCTATGCTCGGATCGCTGAGGCCAGGCAGGCCGAACAGCAGGCGATGGCCTGCTACGTGCGTACCGAGCAGTGCCGGATGGAGTTCCTGCGCCGGGCGCTGGACGACCCGACCGCTGCTCCATGCGGGCGCTGCGACAACTGCACCGGCCAGTACTGGTCGGCCTCGGTTCCCGAGGCTGACCGGGTTCTGGCCCGCGATCGGCTGAGCCGGCCCGGCGTGGAGATCACACCACGGCGGCAGTGGCCAACCGGACTCGCCGCTCTGGGGGTCGACCTCACGGGGCGTATTCCAGCGGCCGAGCTACCCGAACCCGGACGCGCCCTGGGACGGCTCACCGATGTGGGCTGGGGTGGGCGGCTGCGGGAGGTCTTCTCGCCGGGTGCCGAAGACGCAGCGGTGCCGGATGATCTGTTCGATGCCTGCATCACCATGCTGGCCGGCTGGGACTGGCCGGCGCGCCCGGTGGGCGTAGTCGCCATGGGCTCCTGCTCCCGGCCGCAGCTGGTATCCGATCTGACCGAGCGGATCGCCACTGTAGGACGGTTGCCGATGCTGGGCACCATGACCCTCGCCGGGGAGCCACTGTCCTCGGCCAATTCGGCTCACCGCGCCGCTGCACTGCTGCGCTCCCTGCGGGTGCCTGAGCTCACCGGGCTGAACGGTCCGGTACTGCTCGTCGACGATCGGGTGGACACCGGCTGGACCCTCACCGTGGCGGCTCGCGGCCTTCGCCTCGCGGGAGCGCCCGCCGTACTCCCCCTCGCCCTAGCGACCACCACCTGACCCCACCCCCGCGCGTGTCAGGCTCTCGTGTCCGGTGTGTCCTGCTCTCGTGTCCGGTATGTTCTGCACGCCCTGCACGCCCTGCACGCCCTGCACGCCCTGCACGCCCGAACGTCGATAAACCGTGCACCAAGGACCGACACACCGGGCACAAGTGCCTGACACACCGGACACGGGAGCCTGACACGCCGGGGGGCGCTAGAGGGGCACCAGGTCGTCGGCGTGCACCACTTCACGGCGCAACTCGGGCGGCAGGTCCCGGGTGGAACGGCCGATGAGCGCGGGCAGCTCCGCAGCGTCGAACGCGACCATCCCCCGGGCCACCACTGCGCCGCAGCCGTCGATCAACTCCACCACGTCACCCGCCTCGAAGTCACCCTCGACCCCGGTGATGCCCGCGGCGAGCAGCGAGCGCCTGCGACCCACCACCGCCGTCACCGCCCCGTCGTCGAGTAGCAGCCGACCGGCTGCCCACGCGGCGTGGCGCAACCAGAATCGCCGGGCAGACAGCCGCGCACTGGTGGGAGCGAACGCCGTGCCGACATCGGCTGCACCCAAAGCCCGCCCGACCTGCTCCGCCGCGGCGAGCAGCACCGGAACCCCGGCCTGCGAGGCCACCGTGGCAGCGTCGAGTTTGGATGCCATCCCCCCGGTCCCGAGCACACCGCCGTTGCCGGCCCGTACGCCGTGGATGTCGGCGGGTCCGCCTACCTCCACAACCAGGCGGGCCGCGCCGCGGCGGGGGTCGCCGTCATAGAGCCCGCCCACGTCGGAGAGCAGCACCAGCGCGTCGGCGCCGACCAGGTGTGCCACCAGGGCAGCCAGCCTGTCGTTGTCCCCGAACCGGATCTCATCGGTGGCCACCGTGTCGTTCTCGTTGACCACGGGTACCACTCCGAGGCCGCGCAGCCGAGCGAAGGTGCGCTGGGCGTTGCGGTAGTGCGCCCGCCGGACCACGTCGTCGGAGGTCAGCAGCACCTGACCCACGGTGCGGCCGTGCCGTGCCCAGGACTCGGCATAGGCGTGCGCCAACGCCAGCTGCCCGACGCTGGCCGCAGCCTGCTGAGTGGCCAGATCGCGCGGCCGGTGGCGCAGGCCCAGCGGCGCCAGCCCGGCGACGATGGCCCCCGAGGACACCAACACCAGGTGGGTGCCTGCCGTTACCCGGGCGGCGAGCGCATCGACCAGCGTGTCCAGCCGCACCCGATCCAGCCCGCCTGCCGCGGTGGTGAGCGAGGAAGAACCGACCTTGACCACCAGGTGACGCGCCTGGGCCACGGCATGGCGAGTCGCGCTCACTCCTGGTCCACGTCGTGGTCAACACCAGGAGCGCGCCGGACCGTCCTGGCCGCCTTACGATCGGCCGCGCGCAGACGCTCGTCGCTGTCCAACCGCGAGTCGGTCCCCCGCTCGCCGAGATGGACCGCAGCCATTCCAGCCGGGGTAGAGGGCTCCCAGTCGAAGGTGACACCGCCGATGGTCACCGCGGATCCAGCACCGGCACCCGCCCCGGCCAGGGCGTCCTCGACACCCAACCGGGCAAGCCGGTCGGCGAGGTACCCGACGGCCTCGGCGTTGTCGAAATTGGTCTGGCGCACCCACCGCTCCGGACGCGCACCACGGACGACGAACCCGTCCGGCTGGTTCGGATCGACGCTGACGTCGAAGCCGGACTCGTCGACCGCGACCGGCCGCAGCACCACCCGGGTCGGCTCAGGCGGGGGCAGTGAGGCCCGGTGCTGCTGCACGGCGGCGCCGAGCGCGAAGGTGAGCTCGCGCAGGCCCTCGGTACTCGCGGTCGAGACGGCGAACGCAGGCAGACCGCGAGCCTCGATCTCCGGGCGCACCATCTCGGCCAGCTCTCGCGCGTCCGGGACGTCGATCTTGTTGAGCACCACGAGCCGGTGCCGGGACGCCAGGTCCGCACTCAACACCGGGGTGTAGGCGGCGAGCTCGTCCTCCAAGGTGTCCACATCGGACAGTGGATCGCGGCACGGGTCGAGAGTCGCGCAGTCGACGACGTGCACCAGCACCGCGCAGCGTTCGATATGCCGGAGGAACTCCAGCCCCAGTCCCTTGCCCTGGCTGGCACCGGGGATCAGGCCGGGAACGTCGGCGACGGTGAACACCATCTCGCCCGCGGTGACCACTCCGAGGTTAGGCACCAGAGTGGTGAACGGGTAGTCGGCGATCTTGGGCCGGGCCGCGGAGAGCACCGAGACCAGGGAAGACTTACCTGCCGAGGGGAATCCGATGAGCCCGACGTCGGCCACCGACTTCAACTCCAACACCAGCTCACGGCTCTCGCCGGGCTCACCGAGCAGGGCGAACCCGGGCGCCTTGCGCGCAGTGGAGGCCAATGCGGCGTTACCCAGCCCACCGCGCCCACCCGCTGCGGCGACGAATCGGGTGCCTGCGCCCATCAGGTCGCCCAGCAGCTCCCCGTCCTGGGTGAGCACGACAGTACCGTTCGGCACCCGCAGTTCGAGGTCCTCCCCGACAGCACCGTTGCGATTCCCGCCCTGCCCCTGCTTGCCGCCAGAGGCCCTGGCCTGGGAGCGGTAGTGGAAGTCGAGCAGCGTGTGCACCCCCGGGTCGACCACCAGCACGACGTCGCCGCCACGACCACCGTTGCCACCGTCCGGGCCGCCCAGAGGCTTGAACTTCTCCCGGTGCACCGAGGCGCAACCGTGACCGCCGTCGCCGGCGGCGACGTGGATCACCACACGGTCCACGAAGCGGGACACCTCAGATCCTCTCGATCGGTGCCGCAACGCCGACGAGGGGCGGGCCGGTCATCGCCGGTCCCGCCCCTCGTCGGGTACGTCCTGGGTGGGCCGGGCTCAGGCCTGCGCCGGAACGATATTGACGGTCTTGCGCCCTCGCTTGGTGCCGAACTCCACCGCGCCCGCCTCGAGAGCGAACAGGGTGTCGTCACCGCCGCGGCCGACGTGCACGCCAGGGTGGAACTTGGTGCCACGCTGGCGAATCAGGATCTCACCTGCGCTGACCACCTGGCCGCCGAACCGCTTCACCCCGAGCCGCTTGGCGTTGGAGTCGCGGCCGTTCCGGGAGCTGGAAGCGCCCTTCTTGTGTGCCATGGTGTTCTTCTACCTTCCGACAATGACCACGAGACCAGCGTCAGTCACTTCGAGATGCCGGTGACCTCGACGCGGGTCAGCTTCTGCCGGTGACCCTGGCGCTTGTGGTAGCCGGTCTTGTTCTTGAACTTGTGAATCCGGATCTTGGGGCCCTTGGTCTGCTCGACGACCTTTCCGGTGACCGAGACAGCGCCCAGAACGGCAACATCGGTGGTCACGTCGGGGCCGTCGACGACCAGCACAGCGGGCAGACTGACCGCAGCGCCCGGTTCGCCCTCGAGTTTCTCCACCTCAACGACATCCCCGACGGCCACCTTGTACTGCTTGCCGCCGGTCTTCACGATCGCGTACATCGGGTGGGACTCCTGGTGCTCTGGTGGATGGGGTCTGGCGCTTCGAGGTTCAGCGCTGTCTGCGCGAGCGCACACACCTCGGCCCGCCGCGCGGGCGGGCCGTCCAGAAGAATACGGCCCGCCGCGCAGCCGGGTCAAACCAGGGTGCTCACCCGGCCTGCTGGACCGCGGAGGACACCTGGGCGTCCGGCTCCGCCTCATTCGGCTGATCCGTGGTGGGTGGCCCAGCGGGACGGGAAGCCGCCCTACGTCGTCGCGTCCTCGTGCGCGGCGCGGGCTGCGCAGGTACCTGCGCCTCGCCCGTCGTCGTCGGTGGCTGCACCGCAGCGCCGTTGACGGTGGGCCCGAACATCGGGTCGTCCGACTTTCCGGTCGGCGCCGATGGCGACTGTGCCGCGGCGTGCGGGTCAACCGCGGGTTCCGACGCCGCCGCAGGTTCGGACAGCTCAGCTTCCGGGTGCGGCGCAGAGGTCTTCGTGACGGGCTGGTTCTTCGTGACGGGCTGGGGCTCCGCGGGCGGTTCGCCCGAGGCTGTCGCGCCGTTCTCCGGGACGGGCTGCTCGGCCGCGGCAGCGCCACTGCCCGAACCCCGGCCCCGGGACCGCGCGCGCCGGGTGCCGCCCCCACTGGACTCCCTGCTTCCGGACGCGGGCTGGGCTACCGCGCTGCGGACGTTCACCGGCTCCGCGGAGATCAGCACACCGCGGCCCTTACAGTGTTCGCAGGTGGTCGAGTGCGCCTCCAGCAGGCCCGTGCCGATCCTCTTCCTGGTCATCTGGACCAGCCCGAGCGAGGTGACCTCGGCAACCTGGTGGCGGGTGCGATCCCGGCCCAGGCATTCGGTGAGCCGCCGCAGCACGAGGTCCCGGTTCGACTCCAGCACCATGTCGATGAAGTCGATCACGATGATGCCGCCGACATCCCTGAGCCGGAGCTGGCGGATGATCTCCTCCGCAGCCTCTAGGTTGTTACGGGTGACGGTCTCCTCGAGATTGCCGCCCGATCCGGTGAACTTGCCGGTGTTGACATCGATCACGGTCATCGCCTCGGTTCGGTCGATGACCAGATACCCGCCCGAGGGCAGCCACACCTTGCGATCCAGCGCCTTGACGATCTGCTCGTCGATCCGGAACTCGGCGAACACGTCACCATTACCGGTGTAGCGCCGTACCCGGGGAATCAAGTCCGGGGCGACGTGCTGGACGTAGCCCTCGACGGTGTCCCAGGCCTCTTCGCCCTGCACGACCAGCTCACGGAAGTCCTCGGTGAACAGGTCGCGCACCACCTTCACCAACAGATCAGGCTCCTCGTAGAGCAGCTCCGGGGTCTTCACCTTGCCACCCGGGGAGCCGGACTTGCCCTGGATGACCTCCCACTGGGCCTGCAGCCGCCGGACGTCGCGGGCCAGTTCGTCCTCGCTGACTCCTTCCGAGGCGGTCCGGATGATCACGCCGGCATCCTCGGGAAGGATCCGCTTGAGCACGTCCTTGAGCCGTTTGCGTTCATTGTCGGGCAGCTTGCGGCTGATCCCGGTGGCCCGGCCGCCCGGCACGTACACCAGGAACCGACCCGGCAGGCTGATCTGGGTGGTCAGCCGGGAGCCCTTGTGGCCGACCGGGTCCTTGGTCACCTGGACCAGAACGCTGTCTCCACTGGAGAGGGCCTGCTCGATCCGGCGCGCCTTGCCTTCGAGGCCGGCCGCGTCCCAGTCGACCTCGCCTGCGTAGAGCACGGCATTGCGACCCCGGCCGATGTCGACGAACGCGGCCTCCATGGAGGGCAGCACGTTCTGCACCTTGCCGAGGTAGACGTTGCCGACCAGCGATCCAGAGCCCGACGCGGTGACGAAGTGCTCCACCAGGACATCGTCTTCGAGTACCCCGATCTGGGTGCGCTCGACGTCCTCCCGGACGACCATGGTGCGCGCCACGGCCTCCCGCCGGGTGAGGAACTCCGATTCGGACAGGATGGGCGCTCGGCGCCTGCCCGCCTCCCTGCCGTCCCTGCGACGCTGCCGCTTGGCCTCCAGCCGGGTGGAGCCGCGAACGGCCTGCACCTCGTCCTCGGCAGGCCGATCCTTGATCTCCCGGACGTGCACGACGGTGTCCGGCGGGTCGTCCTCACGGGGAGCTGCTTCGTCGTCTCCGCCGTCGCGGCGACGGCGTCGGCGACGGCGGCGCCTGGCACCGGCCTCCCCTGACTCGCTGTCCTCGGACTGCTCGTCGGCGGAGTTGTCCGCGTCCGGCAGATCGCCGTCGCCCTGCTCGGCCGAGTCGTCCTCAGTCCCGTCGCCCGTCTTACCCCGGCCGCGGCCACGCCGTCCCCGCCGACGCCTGCGCCGGGCACCACCCTCGGTGTCCATCTCGCCGTCAGGCGAAGAGTCCGCACCGTCGGCTTCGGACTCCTCGGCGGACGAGGGCTTCTTCGGGCTCGGCGGGAGGAAGACCGGCGCAGGCGCGTTGAACACCGGAGCCAGTGGCACCGGCGATGGACTGGCCATCGATACCTCGGCGGCATCCGAGTCGATCTCCGGCTCCAACGCGGAATCGATCGAGGCCTCGTCCGGCTCCGGATCCGGCAGCAGCACCTGAGCCGCTCGCAATGCGGTCTCCCGGTCGATGCTGGACTGCGCGCTGCGCACCGCGACACCGAGTTCGGTCAGGGTGGCCATGATCTCCCTGCTGCTCACCGAGAGCAGCCGGGCCAGCGCGTGTACCCGTAGTTTGTCCGGTAGCGAGGCCCCAAGGTCGGTCCCGTGGCATGTGTCTGCCTCGGATGCGCCCGTCGGCCCGCCGGTACCACCGGCGGGCGCTTTCATGTTCGCCATTCAACTCCTCCAGCCCCCGGGCGCGTCCCGTTGGTCGGGAAGCGGCCGCACAGAGGCCCTACGCGTCATCCGTCGCCGCGCCGGCGACGGCAATCCTGTTGTTCACCGGCTGCTGCCCGGTCCGGGGAAGTCAGCTGGTGTGTCCCGCGACACCGTGCTGATCAGGCTCACCGCCGCCGGACTCCACCGGAGCCATCCGGGCGGATGCCCGGTCCGGAGCGAGCGGATCAACGAGACCCCCGTCATCGTCGAGCCGACCTTGCGCCATCCGAGTCGCCCTCACGGGTACCAGAGGCCGGAGTCCGGCGACGACGCCAAGCGCGCTCAACACGTCGTCGGGCCGCACAGCGGGGCTAACCTGCCGCACAACCGCAATCAGTATCCCACACTCGGAGAGGTGACCGGGCCCGGCCGGGCGCACCAGAGATTCCTCGACCTCCAGCGACACGATCGCCGCCCGGGCGTCGATGCGGCGCCTTCCGTCCTTGACGACCCGCTCGACCAGTACTTCCGGGGTGTCGAGCAACGCACTGACCGCGTGCCGCAGTTGCTCGGCGCCCACCCCGGGGACCTCGATGCGCCATCGGCCGGCCTCGATCCGCTCGGCGAGTCCACCGGGGCCGGCCAGCACACTGTCGAGTACGGCGAGCCCGACGGGCAGGACCGCGTCGAGTTCGACACGCACCACCTCCGGATCGGCGAAGGCGACGAGTTGGATCTCGAAGTACTCCGCCTCGCTGGCCGTCCCGGTAGGTGCCGCACCCACCCAGGAGACCTTCGGGTGCGGGTTGAAGCCCTGCGAGTAGGCCATCGGCAACCCGGCTCTGCGCAGCGCGCGCTCGAACATCCTGGCGACATCGCGGTGCGAGGTGAACCGCAGTTTCCCTCGCTTGGCGTAGCGCAGCCGCATCTTGCACACCGGCGCCGCGGAGGGATGGACCATTGCGGGACCCCCCTGAGTGCGTACTGCGTTCTGGCACCGGATGCCACTCATGACACACTAACGGTACCGCCGGGACACCACCGTCCGATGGCTGCCCGGCAGCCTTGTGCGTTCCCGCTTCACCCACAGGTGCGTGCACAGCATATGGTCGGTAAGGCCGCTGACCGGTGGCTCCATGGCGAGAGCAACGACTGCATCGGCTTGCGAAGAAGACACTGCTGCGCGAGCATCGCCGCACCGAAGACTGTACCGTCGTCGTTCGGTGCAAACGGTGCCGGCAACGTTCCGGTAGCCGCCCTCACGTGCAATTCGGCGGCGAGCGGCTACGCCCCGAGATCGACAGCGGAGCCGCTGGAGGCAGTGACCTCCCAGTCTGGCTCAGGAACCGGGGAACGCGGGATTGCGGACCGGGGTACCGTGACCGACCGGGCTGATCGGTAACAGTTGACGTCCGCTCGGACCGACCTCGATATCCGTGCCCATCGACGGGCAGACACCGCAGTCGAAGCACGGGGTCCACCGGCAGTCGTCCTGCTCGCGGCCGTCAAGGGCGTCCTGCCAGTCGTCCCAGAGCCATTCCTTGTCCAGACCGGAGTCCAGGTGGTCCCAGGGCAGCACCTCGTCGTGGCCGCGTTCGCGAGTGGTGAACCAGTCCAGCGACACGCCCAGGGGGGTGAGCTCCGCTTCGGACGCAGCAACCCAACGGTCGTAGCGGAAGTGCTCGCTCCAACCGTCGAAACGGCCGCCTTGGTGCCACACCCGCTCGATCACCCGGCCGACCCGCCGGTCGCCCCGGGAGAGCAGACCTTCGATGAGCGAGGGCTTGCCGTCGTGGTAGCGCATGCCGACGTTTCGCCCGATCTTGCGATCAGCGTTGATCTCGGACCGTAGCTTGCGCAGCCGGTCGTCGACCACGTCGGGATGCTCCTGGGCCGCCCATTGGAAGGGGGTGTGCGGTTTGGGTACGAAGGCGCCGATCGAGATCGTGGCGCGGATGTCCTTGCTGCCGCTGGCTTCCCGGCCCGCCCGGATCACGTTGTGCGCCATATGCGCGATCTGCAGGACGTCGTCGTCGGTCTCGGTGGGCAGCCCGCACATGAAGTACAGCTTCACCTGCCGCCAGCCGGCCCCGAACGCGGTGGAGACGGTGCGGATGAGGTCCTCTTCGGACACCATCTTGTTGATCACACGCCGGATCCGCTCGGAACCGCCTTCGGGGGCGAACGTCAACCCGGAGCGGCGGCCGTTGCGGGAGATCTCATTGGCCAGGTCGATGTTGAACGCGTCGACCCGGGTCGACGGCAGGCTCAGGCCGGTGCCAGTGCCCGCATAACGGTCCGCGAGGCCCTTGGTGATCTCACCGATCTCGGAATGGTCGGCACTGGACAGTGACAGCAACCCGACCTCATTGAACCCGCTGGCCTCCAGCCCGCGTTGGACCATGTCCCCGACGCCCTCGATCGACCGTTCCCGGACCGGGCGGGTGATCATTCCGGCCTGGCAGAAACGGCAGCCCCGGGTGCAGCCGCGGAAGATCTCCACGCTCATCCGCTCGTGCACGCTCTCCGCGATCGGCACCAGCGGCTGCTTGGGGTAAGGCCACTGGTCCAGATCCATCGTGGTGCGCTTGGCCACCCGCTGCGGGGCACGTCCGGTGTTGGCGATCAGCGCGATCTGTCCATCGGGGCGGTAGCTCACGTCATAGCACGCAGGCACATACACCCCGTCCGTCGCCGACAGCCGAGTCAGCAGTTCGTGGCGACCGCCCGGGCAACCCTGCGCCTTCCAGTCCCGCACGATCGCGGTGATCTCGAGTACCGCCTCCTCACCGTCACCGAGCACCGCAGCGTCGATGAAGTCGGCGATCGGCTCCGGGTTGAACGCGGCGTGGCCCCCGGCGATGACGACGGGATGGGCATCGGTGCGGTCCTGCGCGTGCAGCGGGATGCCGGCCAGGTCCAGCGCGGTGAGCAGGTTCGTGTAACCGAGTTCGGTGGCGAACGAGACCCCCAGCAGATCGAAGGCCCCCACCGGCCGATGCGACTCCACGGTGAACTGCGGGACACCGTGCGCGCGCATCAACTCCTCAAGATCGGGCCAGACCGCGTAGGTCCGCTCGGCAAGGACATCGGGCTGCTCGTTGAGCACCTCGTACAGGATCATGATCCCCTGGTTGGGCAGCCCGACCTCGTACGCGTCCGGGTACATCAGCGCCCAGCGCACCGCAACGGCGTCCCAGTCCTTCACCGTGGAGTTGAGCTCACCTCCCACGTACTGCACCGGCTTGGAGACCCGGGGCAGCAGAGGCTCGAGTTGCTCGAACACCGATGCGACAGCCATGGCGGTCAGGGTAGTTGGCGTGTGTTCACGAGCGGCCAACCCGGGGACCAGCAGACCTACAACTCCGGGAACCAGAGCAGGATCTCGCGCTTGGCGGAGTCCACCGAGTCCGATCCGTGCACCAGGTTCGACTGGGTCTGCAGCGCGAAGTCACCGCGGATCGTGCCCGGCACGGCCTTCTCCACCGGGTCGGTGCCGCCCGCCAGCTGCCGGAAGGCTGCTACCGCCCGCGGTCCCTCGACGACCGCGGCGACGACGGGACCGGAGGTGATGAACTCCAGGAGCGCACCGAAGAACGGCTTGTCCGCGTGCTCGGCATAGTGCTGCTCGGCCAGCTCGCGCGGGACGGTGCGCAGTTCCAGCGCGGCCAGGGCCAGTCCCTTCCGCTCGGTTCTGGCGATCACCTCGCCGACCAGACCACGGCTGACGCCGTCGGGCTTGACCAGGACCAGGGTGCGCTCACTCACTGCTGCTCGTTCTCCTCGTCGACAGGGTGGTGCGGACGTGGGCGAGCCTAGCGACCGTGCCGCAGGGTCATCCGCCGGGAACGATGTTTCGGCCACCGCCGCACCGGATGAGCGGTGGCCGGCGATCAGGTGTCGAGTCGACGCAGGACGTCTTGCCGCAGGTACAGCAGGTAGACCCAGACCAGCACGAACAGCAGCCCCATCACCCCGAGCGAGGGATGAGCGAACCAGCCCACCACCATCGCCACCTGCAGTGCCAGGGCCAGCCCCAACCCCCACGGCCTGCGTTGCACGAAGGCCGCGACGAGCATCGCCAGGGCCAGGCCCCCGGTGTACCAGCCGGCCGGGCCTCCCACACCGCCACCGAGACGGCTGACGACCAGCAGCGCCAGCGCGACGAGGACCGCCTCCATCACCAGCGTGCCCGCGAAGATGCCGCGTAGCCCCCGCAACGGATCCGGCCGAACGCTCACCGAAGTTTCCACATCACTGGGGTTTCCGACCGAACAGGGTGCGTGCCTCACCGGCCGTCGTCACCGATCCGGTGATCACTACGCCGGCACCGGAGATGCGGTCCGCACCCGGACTCATCTCCTCGGTCAACGCCACGGCCGCTTCGATCGCCTCCGGCAGCCGGGGCTCAACCTGGATTCGCTCCTCGCCGAACACCTCCCTGGCCACGGCGGCGAGCTCGTCGACGTCCATCGCGCGGGGCGAGTTGCTCGCGGTGACCACCAGCTCATCGGCCACCGGTTCCAGCTCGGCGAGAATGCCGCGAGCATCCTTGTCGCGCAGCACCCCCACCACCGCGACCAGTCTGCGGAAGACGAACTCGTCGCGCAGCGCCACCGCCAGGGCCTGGGCGCCATGCGGATTGTGGGCGCTGTCGAGAAAGACCGACGGCGCGGTGCGAACCCGCTCCAGACGCCCCGGCGCGGTCACCGTGGCGAAGGCCTCCCGCACCGCGTCGAGGTCCAGCGACCGGCTGGCGCCCGCACCGAAGAACGCCTCAACGGTGGCCAGCGCGAGCGCGGCGTTGCGGGCCTGGTGCGCACCGTGCAACGGCAGGAAGATCTCGTCGTAGGCGCCGCCGAGGCCCTGCAGCCGAAGCCGCTGCCCACCGATGGCCACGTCGCGGTGCAGCACGCCGAACTCCATCCCCTCCCTGGCCACGGTCGCGTCCACCGCCAGGCTACGTGCGGCGATCGTCCTGGCCACCTCGGGGGATTGTTCGGCGACCACCGCGGTCGAGCCCGGCTTGATGATCCCGGCCTTCTCCGCGGCGATGCCCGCGAGATCGCTGCCCAGGTACTCGACGTGATCCAGGGCGATCGGGGTGATCGTCGCGACCACGGCGTCGGCGACGTTGGTGGCGTCCCAGCTACCACCGAGGCCGACCTCCACCACAGCGACGTCCACCGGCGCATCGGCGAAGACGGCGAAGGCCATCCCGGTCAGCACCTCGAACCTGCTCATCGGCACCTCGGCGCCGGCCTCGCCCAGCGCCACGTACTGCGCGATGTCCTGGTAGGCCTCGACGTAGCGCTCCGGGCTGATCGGCGTCCCGTCCAGGCTGATCCGCTCGGTGGTCGACTGCAGATGCGGGCTGGTGTAGCGACCCACCCGCAGCGCGACCCTGGTAAGCAGGGCATCGACCATCCGGGCGACCGAGGTCTTGCCGTTGGTGCCTGCGATGTGCAGCACCGGATAGGACCGCTGTGGCGAGCCGAGCAGATCGACCAGCGCCGAAATCCGGGTCAGCGAGGGCTCGATCCGGCTCTCCGGCCAGCGCCGCTCCAGCTCGGCCTCGACCGCCCGAAGGGCCGCCAGCGCGTCGTCTCGCTGGGCCACGACCGCTCAGGCCTCCGCAATCGCTGTCACGTGCCGAGTCTACGGACCGCCCTGCTCGCGGAACTCGCGGACCGCTTCGGCGATGTCATCCACCTCCAGCACGTCAACCATCAAGCCGACCTGCTCCTCCCACACCGCGTCGGGGACGGCATGACGCAGCTCGTCCTCCAGGATGTGATAAACGGGGAGGCCCAACTGGACCCCGGCCAACGGTCCTGCCCAGCTCGGGTCACCGAGCACCACCGTCTCGGCGGCGATCCCAGCGCTCTCCGCGTCCGGCGCGCCGAGCAACACCAGCAGCGAGTCGCCGCCGTGCTCGTCGACCAGCCGCTTGATCGTCTCCTGGGTGGTCAGGTCCATGGCACCGGCTGCCGTTCAAACGAAGCATTCGGTGGAGACGTAGGCCACTGTCGCACCTGCCGCCTCGACACAGGCGGCGATCGCCGGTCCCGCGACCCCGTCGCGTTCGCCGATCACGATCACCTGTTTGCCGTCGAACATCAGCTCTCCTCTTCTCTCGGCCGATCCAACTCCGTGGCCAGCCAAGTATCGACCTGCTCGGCCACCAGGCTGGGGTCGGTGATCCGCGCGATCTCCTGACCATTCCGGTAGAGCAGCAGGGTCGGCAGGCCGCGCACCTGCAGCGCCATGCACTGCCGCCGCGCCTTGCTCGCGTCCAGCTTCACGACGGTCAGTTCGGGGTGCGTGGCGGCGATGGTCTTCATATGCGGTGCCAGCGCCACACAGGGACGGCAGCTTTCCGCCCAGATGTCCACGAGCACGAGGCCGGATCCCACGAGTTCGCCGAAGGTCTCCTTGGTCGCGTCCAGCACGTCACCCGTTTCCGGACCCATCGTCAGCCTCCGTTGCGTTCGAGTAGGACGCTCATCCCGTCGGACACCTGGCTCATCCGCCCGAGGAACAGGCTGCCCTTGGCCAGCACCAGAATCTTGTCGGCCGAGCCGGACCGCAGCCGGTTCAGCGCATGCGGCAGGTAGCAGATCGCCGACGCCAGGTGGCCCTGGGTGGGGGCGTAACCGGGCATCCCGCGGGTCGCGATGAAGTCGGCGATCTCGTCCCGGCTGATGTCGCCGCGGCGGGCGGCCAGCGCAGCGATCGTCTTGTAGTTACGGGCCGCCACATCCCCGGAGCCCTGCGGCTCGGTGATCTCGGGATCGTGCAGTTCGGTGGCGTAGTCGTCGACGTCGGTCATCCGGATGCCCAGCGCTTCGAGCGGCCGCACCGCCAGGTCCTGCAGGATCGCGGCACCGGAACCTCCGGAGGACACCCGGTGCCGTCCCACCGCGTCCAGCCGGATCTTCGGCGACACCCCGTCGTCGGCGGTCACCAGCAGCGCGGCCCCGCCGATCACGTCCTCCAGCACCGGCAGTCCGTGTTTCAGATGCCCTTCGAACTTCATCCCGAGCTTGGGCAGCGACCCGCCTGCGACCACCACGACCTGCTCGAACACCCCGGCGACCACGAGGCTGGCCGCGATCACCAGCGCGGGGATCGGCCCGGCGCAGAAGTCCTTGACGTCGGCGCCGGAGGACTCGGTGAGCCCGGCCGAGGCCGCGATGGCCTTGCCCATGTTTCCGCCACCGCGCTGGTAGCGGTCTCCGACGGCCTCCTCGGAGCACGAGATCGTGTAGCCGACGGCGGCCGGGGCGACGTCGTTGTCGTGGATCAGGTGCAGCAGTGCCAGGGTCCCGGTGGCCTTGCAGGCCAGGTTCTCCAGCAGCACCGGAGCGGACAGCGACTCGTCCTCGTCGTGCGCCCCGCGCAGTGCCCCGGCCGGCGTGTCCGGTGCCAGATGCAGCGCCAACACGCCCGCCCCGAGCATGGCGTTGACGTCTCCGGCCGCAGCGGGAATCCGGGCCAGGTTCATATGCGTGCCCAGCGGGTGCTCGGCCAGCCGCTTCGCCGCGCTCTCGGCGACCTCCGGGGTCAACGTGACCAGACCGAACTCGTCGACCGCAGCCATCAGCCCGAGGAACTCCTCCTCCGGCATCAGCTCACCGAACGGCGCGAACCGGCCCGCATCGGGGCGCCCCTTGCCGTCGGACCCAGGCCCCACCCAGGGCCGCGGCGGCAGCTCGCGAGGGTGTAGCGCACCCAGGAACGCCTGGTAGGGCGGATAGCTGACGGCGTCGGTGAAGCTGCGCAGGTTCGCCAGGAAGCGACCGGTCAGATCGGCGTCTCCGGCCAGCGTGCGGCTCGGCTTGGACCCGTGCCGGGCCAGGCCGGGGGTGTGGGCCAGCACGAGGCTGGCCGCGCGGACGACAGCGTCAGGCACCGGCCTGCTCCTCGGCTGCGACGTCGAAGATCGTCGGTTTCTCGACCGCGGTGGCGACCGCGTCAAGCGCCCGCTCGACCAGCCGTCGTCGCCACGCACTCTCGGCGGCCGCTGACAGGCTCGGATCGCCGGCGGGGTAGGGAATACCCCGGCCCGGCACGATCCGCGGCGCGCCCACCTGCTCGGCGATCGTGACGAGGTTGGTGACCAGGGCGGTCGGGATTCCGGATCGCTCCAGCTCCTTCGCAAGCGTTGACCCGCAACGCGTTCCGGTTCCTCAAGTGGCGGTGAGGATCGCGGCCTGTACCCCTGCCTTGCGCAGCTCCGCGGCCCACTCCACGCCGAACCGCTTCGCGGTGGCCACCGGGGTGCCGTTGCCCACTGTGCTCAGGAACTCGCCGTGCAGGTGACCGATCGCCCCTTCGCGTTCCAGCGCGCGGGCGGCGTCCAGGGGAAGCAACCGGTGCGGGTCGGCATTGGCGGCCGTGGTCGCGAAGCCACCGGCCACCGACTCCCAGGCCCCGGGGGCGAGCGCGTCGACACCGTCGATCGGGTAGTGGACCCAGCGGGTGGCCCGGGCGGACTCCAGCCGGTCCGGATTACCGATGGGCACCACGGCGCCCTCCGTCACCAGCGCGAAGGACGCGCTGGCGGCGTCGTCCACCGGCGACGCCGGGACGACCGCGTCGAACCCGCCGGTCGGGATCTCGGTGGTCTTGCGGTCACCGCCGAGCCGGCGCAGGACCAGTTCGACGGCGCGTTGTGCGGCGCGCTGCTCGACCAGCCGTCCGATCCGGGCCAGCCCGGCGACCCGGCCGTCCTCGGCGGTCAGCGGGACGCCGGTGGCGAGCTTCACGATCGCCGGAGCGAGCCGCTGCATGGTCGGCCGCATCTGCTTGGCGATGGCGCCGGAGGCCACCACCGGTGCTGCCCCCGCCTCGCCGATCCCGGGATTCTCCGGGTGCATCGAGGCCACCGCGGGCAACCCGGCCGCGGTCGCGGCAGCCACCAGCCGGGCACAGACCAGCCCATAGCGCCCACTGCCGAAGGCAGGCCCAGCGACCAGCAACTCGGCGTCTGCCTCGCGGGCCATCCCGAGCAGTTCCTGCGCGACCGCAGGATCGGATGCCGCGTAATCGTCGCCACAGACGACGGTGGCGACGATCTGGTGCTCGTCACCGAGCAGTTGTTGCAGCAGGCGCCCGGGGCCGACCGGCCCGGCCAGCACCCGCGGGCCGAGACCCGCGGCGTCCTCACCGCCGAGCCCGGCGTAGAACTGGTTGACGTAGTGCACGACGCGCATCTCAGGCCACCTCCTCCACCGGCAGATCCTGCGCGCAGGTGAACCGCCCCGCGCCCAGCGGGCTCAGGCCACCCAGGATCATCGCGACCGGTACCTCGATCGCGGCGGTCGCTTCGGTGTCGATGATGCGCAACCGCTGACCCCCCAGTACGCGCTGCACCGCCGGAAGCTGTACGCGTTGGTCGTAGTTGCCGGTGCTGACCACGGCGCCGTGCCGTGGGCCGGCGACCAGGGGTGGCCCGGTGCCGTCGGGCCCGGACATCTCGGCGTACAGCGCCACCGCCGTCAGACCGGCGGTCTCCAGCGCATCGACCTTCATCGACAGGTCGTTGTCGGCGTTGCCCGCGCCCTCCTTGGTCACGATCGCCGCATCGAAACCGGCGACCCGGCACAGCCAGGCGGCGTGCTGGGAAACGTGCTCCTTACCGGCCTGTTCCACCGGCTCCGGGCACAGCACCACGCCGGCGAAGTTCAGGTCCTGCCCGTCCCGGGCGCGCAGTTCGGCGATCACCGGGTGGTTCTGGTGCAGATAAGTCGGGTTGCGCAGGGCGGGGTGGCCGTACTGGCCGCTCACCACGGCGCCATCCTCGATCTCGGCGGGATCGAACAGGGTCGGCAGGCTGCCCGCCATGCTGCGGCCGTAGACGAAGACATCCTTGAACGCCCCCTGGGTCTGCAGGTTGGTGATCACGCCCACCCGGGGCAGCCCGTGGGTGGGGGTGCCCGGCCGGTGCGGTGGGTCCAGCTCCTCCACCGCATCGGCTACCGAGTCCACCGCGGCGTCCGCGAGGTGTACGGCCAATCGCAGCAGGCCACGGCGGACCGCCTGCTCTACGTCCAGCAAGGCGGCGCCCTGCTCGGGATCGAACTCGATGACGACGTTATGTGTCCGGCTGAACGGCGAGAGCTCGGCGGCCGGACCGGACATGTCGATCAGGCCCTCCTGGTTGCGCGGCAGGTACCCGGCACCGAGCACGGCAGCACCCCGCAGCACATGGGTGTCCGGAGTGCGCTTGCGGTTGATCGGCGCCAGCCAGCCGGGGAACGCGCCACCGCCCGGCCCCTTGCTGCGCGGCTCGACCACGTCCAGCGGCGTGACGATCCGGACGGACTCTCCCGGCGAGGCGAGCCGCGGTCGCACCGACGCCAGTGCGGGATCGGCGAACAGGGCCTCGACCCGCTCCCGGCCGATCACGAGATGGTGCTGGTCATAGTGGGTGGCGGCGCCGAACTCGACGGAGTGGACCTCATGCACGACGCGCCGGAGCACCGACATAACCAGTCTCCTCCCGCGCCTGCCGACATCACCGGCGTCGGCACATCGTAACCACGCTGCTACCGATTGTTCGAGTGCCCACGTCCACCCCCGGTGTGTCAGGCGCCCATGCACGGTGTGTCCGCATCCCATGCACGGTGTGTCCGCATCCCATGCACGGTGTGTCCGTCGTCTCCTGCTCTTCCCGGGCTTGCCACGCCAATCAGTTTGCGCTACAAAGCTAGCAGTGATGCAAACCGTATCGAGGAAGGAGAGCCCCGTGATGGAGCCAACGGAAGGGTCCGCGCAGCTGTCCGCGGCCGAGTCATTAGCGATGATCGAGCACCAGCGCGCTCGGGTCGGCCGGGAACTGGACATCAATCCGGTGGTGCTGTACGCGACCTGGGGGGTGACCTGGGTGCTGGGTTTCACCGCGTTCGCCTTGGTCGCCGCTGATGTCGTGGCGGCCCCATGGTGGGTGGGAGCGGTGGTCTTCTTCGGGTTGCTGCTCGCCGCGATGGTGGTCACCGGAGTGCATATCGGCCGAGCCACCCGGGGCGTCCGGGGGGTCTCCGCCGAGGTCGGCGCGATGTACGGGTGGAGCTGGGCGCTGGGTTTCGCCGCGCTGACCGCCATCAACTCAGGCCTGATCAACATGGGTCTGACCGATCAGCAGATCGCGGTGCTCTGGCCGGCGTCCTCGCTGCTCATCGTCGGCGTGCTCTACCTGGCCGGCGGCGCACTGTGGCGGGACCGCCTCCAGTTCGGGCTCGGGGTATGGGTACTGATTACCGACGCCGCGTCGGTGTTCGCCGGGGTCCCGGCCAACTACGTGGTGCTCGCGGTCGCCGGTGGGGGCGGCTTCCTGGTCGCCGCGGCGTGGTTCGCGGTACGTCGGCGCCACTCCGACGTGCCTGCGCGGCACGGCAAGGAACAACTGTGAGCACCGTGCCCGAGCTCGACCCGGTGATCCACGCGCAGGCACGGTTGCGGGTGGTAGCCACGCTGGCCGCGATCAGCGAGGGGAATCGACTCGCCTTCCCGAGGGTGCAGCAGCTGCTGGGGATGACCGCCGGGAACCTCTCGACCCACCTGCGCAAGCTCGAGGACGCCGGATACCTGGAGATCACCAAGACACACGAGCGACGCACCCCGGTCACCTACCTCGCCCTGACCAGGACCGGACGGCGGGCCTTCGAGGACTACACGGCGGCATTGCGGGCCCTGCTCCCGGACAACGGCACGCGAACCGAGGACCAACCATGAAGGAGACGCTGGCCAGGGCTGCCGGTTCCGCTGACTCGGACGGGTCAGGCCGACTTCTCCCGGCGCTCGCGGCGGGAGGGCTGGCGGGTCACGATCGTCGGGTTGACGTTCTCCCGCACGGTCTGCTCGGTGATGACCACCTTCGCGACGTCATCGCGGCTCGGGATGTCGTACATCACCGGCAGCAGTACCTCTTCCATGATGGCGCGCAGGCCGCGGGCCCCGGTGCCGCGCAGGATCGCCTGGTCGGCGATGGCGTCCAGCGCGGTGGTGGTGAACTCCAACTCCACCCCGTCCATCTCGAACAGCTTGCAGTACTGCTTCGACAGCGCGTTGCGGGGCTCGGTGAGAATCTGCACCAGCGAGGCCTTATCCAGGTTCGTCACGCTGGCCACCACCGGCAGCCGCCCGATGAACTCCGGGATCAGCCCGAACTTGATCAGGTCCTCCGGCATGACGTCGGAGAACACGTCGCTGGCGTCGATCTGGGCCTTGGACCGCAGCTCGGCGCCGAAGCCGAGCCCGCGCTTCCCGATCCGATCCTCGATGATCTTGTCGAGGCCCGCGAAGGCGCCCGCCACGATGAACAGCACGTTGGTCGTGTCGATCTGGATGAACTCCTGGTGCGGGTGCTTGCGCCCACCCTGGGGCGGCACGCTGGCCGTGGTCCCCTCCAGGATCTTCAGCAATGCCTGCTGGACGCCCTCGCCGGAGACATCCCTGGTGATCGAGGGGTTCTCCGACTTGCGGGCGATCTTGTCGACCTCGTCGATGTAGATGATGCCGGTCTCGGCGCGCTTCACGTCGTAGTCGGCTGCCTGAATCAGCTTGAGCAGGATGTTCTCGACATCCTCGCCCACGTAGCCGGCCTCGGTCAGCGCCGTGGCGTCGGCGATCGCGAAGGGCACGTTGAGCAGCTTCGCCAGAGTCTGGGCGAGGTAGGTCTTGCCGCATCCGGTGGGGCCGAGCATCAGGATGTTCGACTTCGTCAGCTCGATGTCGTCGTCGCGGCCCTTTTCCCCGGCCTGGATGCGCTTGTAATGGTTGTAGACCGCCACGGACAGCGTGCGCTTGGCATCGTCCTGCCCGATGACGTAGGTCTCGAGAAAATCATGGATCTCGCTCGGTTTGGGCAGTTCGTCAAGCTTGACGTCGCCCGCTTCGGCGAGCTCCTCCTCGATGATCTCGTTGCACAGATCGATGCACTCGTCGCAGATGTACACGCCAGGGCCCGCGATGAGCTTCTTGACCTGCTTCTGACTCTTCCCGCAGAAGGAGCACTTCAACAGGTCGCCGCCGTCACCGATACGTGCCATGGGCGCTGGCCTCTCATCCCTCCCGGCGCGTGATGTGGCAGTGCGCCCGGCTGCGTGTGTGTGCTCGACGGTACCCGTCCGACCCCGCTATGCGGGAGAACCAGCCTCCCCGACATCGCCGGACGGATGGGGTACCGCCGCCCGCTCGGCGTGTCGGGGCACAGCCGGATCAGGTCTGGACCGCGGAGAGCTTCCGGATCTGAGTGATGGCGTCAATGATCCCGTACTCCTTGGCCTCCGGGGAGGTGAGGATCTTGTCACGATCGATATCGGTGCGGATACGTTCGACGGTCTGACCGGTGTGGTGGGCCAGCGTCGACTCCATCAGCCGGCGCACGCGCTGGATCTCGGCAGCCTGGATCTCCAGGTCGGACACCTGGCCGTAGGCACCTTCCATGGCCGGCTGGTGGATCAGGATGCGCGCGTTGGGCACCGCCATCCGCTTACCCGGCGTCCCCGCCGCGAGCAGCACAGCGGCGGCCGAGGCGGCCTGGCCGAGACACACCGTCTGCAACTCCGGCCGGACGAACTGCATGGTGTCGTAGATCGCCATCAGTGCGGTGAACGATCCACCGGGCGAGTTGATGTACATGGTGATGTCGCGGTCCGGGTCGGTGGACTCCAGCACCAGCAACTGCGCCATCACGTCGTTGGCGGAGGCGTCGTCGATCTGCACGCCGAGGAAGATGATGCGTTCCTCGAACAGCTTGTTGTACGGGTTGGACTCCTTCACCCCATAGCTGGTGCGTTCGATGAACGAGGGCAGGACGTATCGCGACTGCGGGGGGTTGTGGCTCATAGGGGCTCCTGGATGCTCAGCTGCTCGCATCGGGCAGCTGGTTGTCGCGGGTCAGAACCTGGTCGACGAAGCCGTACTCGCGCGCTTCTTCCGCGGTGAACCAGCGGTCCCGATCAGAGTCGGCGATGATCCGATCCACCGGCTGGCCGGTTTGCTCGGCGATGAGTTCCGCCATCTCACGCTTGTGCTTGGTGAGCATGTCCGCCTGGATCGCGATGTCCGCCGCCGTGCCGGAGACGCCGGCCGAGGGCTGGTGCATGAGGATACGTGCGTGCGGGAGGGCGTAACGCTTGCCGCGGGTACCCGCGGAGAGCAGGAACTGCCCCATCGAGGCGGCCAGTCCCATCGCGTAGGTCGCCACGTCGGGCTCGATCAGCTGCATGGTGTCGTAGATGGCCATGCCGGCGGTCACCGAGCCACCCGGCGAGTTGATGTAGATCCGGATGTCCTGTTCGGGGTCCTCCGCGGACAGTAGCAGGAGCTGGGCGCAGATCTGGTTGGCGATGTTCTCCTCGACCTGCGAGCCGAGCACGATGATGCGCTCGCGCAGCAACCGCTCGTACACCGAGTCGGTCAGGTTGAGTCCAGCAGAGGCGGCCCGCATCGCGGGGGCGCCCCGCAACGGCACCGCGGGAGCGATGTGGTCCGAGTTCACGGATACCTGCCTTCTGTCATCAGGTCTGGTGGGTTGGACGGAGTCCGGCCCGGAGGTTCTCCTCCGAAGTGGACTTCGAGGGATACTGCCGACCCTAACGAAGGCGGGCGGCACCGACGTCCCCGCGCCGCCCCCGTTCGCTCAGAGCGTCACGTCACTCGGCGCCGGTCTGGGCCGGCGGCTGCTCAGCGGCGTCCTGGGCCGGCGGCTGCTCAGCGGCGTCCTCCGGCGGCTGCTCAGCGGCGGGCTCGGCGTCTTTCTTGCCCGACCAGCCGAACAGCTCCTCGACGTCGACGGCGTTGCCGCTCCCGTCGGTGACGGTGGCCTGGCCGATCACCACACCCAGGGCCTTGGCGCGGCGCAGCTCCGCGTAGAGTGAGCCCAGTTCACCCGCTGTCTGGGCCTGTTGCACGTATTCGTTCGGGCTGATGCCGTAGCGCTGCGCCTGCATGACGATCCGCTCCATGAGCTCGTTGTCGCTGACCGAGAGCGCCTCGCCGTCGGCGATCGCGTCGAGGATCAGGCGGGTCTTCACCACATCTCGCGTCGAGCCCTGCAGGTCGGTGTCGAACTGCTCCTGGGTCATGCCCTGTTCCTGCAGCCACTGCGCGAACCGCTGCTCGTCGTGGTCGAAGACGTGCACCGCGTCGTGCTTGCGCGTCTCGAACTCGGTGTGGACCAGGGACTCGGGCAGTGGTACCTCGGTGGCGGCGAGCAGCGCCTCGAGCACCTTGTCCCGGGCCTGGGCACCCTGCTGCATCACCTTGACCTTGCCGAGCCGGTCGCGCAGGTCGGCCCTGAGCTCGTCGATGGTGTCGAACTCGCTAGCGATCTGAGCGAACTCGTCATCGGGCTCGGGCAGCTCGCGCAGCTTCACCGACCCGACCTTTGCCGTCACCTCGGCCTCTCGTCCGGCGTGCTCCCCAGCAACCAGGGTGGTGGTGAAAGTGCGCTCCTCGCCCTCCGAGGCCCCCACCAGCGCATCGTCGATGCCCTCGATGAGCTCGCCGGAGCCGACCTCGTAGGACAGCCCGGTGGTCGCCGCGTCCGCGACGTCCTCGCCGTCGACGGTGGCGGACAGGTCGAGCATGACGAAATCACCCTGCTGCACGGGACGGTCGACGCCGGTGAGCGTGCCGAACCGGGTGCGCAGCCCATTGAGCTGCTCGTCGATCTCATCATCGGTGACCTCGACGTCGTCGACGGAAACCGCGAACTCCCCGAACTCGGGCAGGTCGATCTGCGGGCGGACGTCGACCTCGGCGGTGAACACCAGGTGGTCGCCGTCTTCGATCTTGGTGACCTCGATGTCCGGCCGGCCGAGCGGATGCACCGCACCGGAGTTCACGGCTTCCGCGTACTTCGCGGGTACCGCCTCGTTGACCACCTCGTCAAGGACTACGCCACGACCCAAGCGCTGCTCGAGGATGCGGGCCGGAGCCTTGCCCGGCCGGAAGCCCGGGATACGCACTTGCTGGGCGATCTTCTTGTATGCGCGGTCGAAGTCGGGTTTCAGCTCGTCGAAGGGCACCTCGACGTTGATCTTGACGCGCGTCGGGCTGAGCTGCTCGACGGTGCTCTTCACGGAATACTCCTAGGCGAGACGAGATTGCGGGCCCGGCCGAGAAACGCCACCGGGCAGAAGGTATGTCGATCGAGTCTAGGCGAGCGCCGCGGCCTGGCCGCCGACTGGTGGCCTCGATTTGTGCGCCGAGGTTCGCTACCTCAGCGGACCTGGGGTAAACCACTACGTCGGGGGAGGGATCCAACCGGTACGGTGATCGCCGTTGTCGAGGGAGCGGTTGTGATTGACCTCAAAACCAGCGATGAGCTGGACGCGATGCGGCAGGCGGGGCGAGTCGTGGCGCACGCACTGGCCGCGGTCCGCGCGCACGCCGACGTCGGGGTGCGCATGAGCGAACTCGACGACGTCGCGGCCGCGGTCATCGCCGATGCAGGCGCGAAACCCTCGTTCCTGAACTACCACCCCTCATTCGCCCCCTCGCCCTACCCCGCGGTCATCTGCGCCAGCGTCAACGACGCCGTCGTGCACGGGATCCCCGGCTCGCAGCGGCTCCGTGACGGTGACCTGCTCAGCATCGACTGCGGGGCACACCTCGATGGATGGTGCGGCGACGCGGCCATCAGCTTCATCGTGGGAACCGCCGACCCGGCCGATGTCGCACTGATCGAGGCCACCGAAACCGCCCTCCGGGCCGGCATCGCCGGCGCGGGCCCCGGCCGGCGACTCGGCGACATCGGCAACGCCATCGGCACCGTGGCGCGCTCGGCCGGCTACGGGATGCTCGTCCGCCACGGTGGCCACGGCGTCGGCCGCGCCATGCACGAGGATCCGCACGTGCCCAACGAAGGCCGGCCGGGCCGGGGGCTGGTCCTGCGCCCAGGCCTGGTGCTCGCCCTGGAACCCATGCTCATCGCCGACGGCACGGACACCTACCTGACCGACCCCGACGGCTGGACCCTGCGTACCAGCAACGGCAGCCGCACGGCCCATGCCGAACACACCATCGCCATCACCGAGGACGGACCGCGCATCCTCACCCTGCCCTGAACGTGGCCTCGGCCAGGGCTTGGCGGGACGGTCAGCTCTCGTGCTCGGTCGTGTTGATCTCCAGGTCACGGCGGCGCTCGACCGCCTGCCCGGCGGGGAAGGCCGAGGCGAACGCGCGCAGCAGGGCGAGCGCTTCCTCGACCGGCTGTCCGTCCACGAGGTCGTCGATGGTGCGGTAGAGCCGTTCTTCGATGTCGGTGATGCGTCGGGCCAGGCCGTTACCCTCAGCTGTGAGGGCGAGCGTCACGCGTCGGCGATCTGCTGGATCGGTCTCACGATGGATCAGGTCCTGCGCCACGAGCCGGTCCACGAGCCGGCTTGGACTGTTGCCGGTCTCGCAGACCAGCAGTCCGCCCAGCGCGGTGAGCGTGAGGGGCTGATGGTCGCTGAGCACGCGCAGCACCTCGGCCTGCGATGGGGTCAGGCCCAGCGGGCGCAGATTCGCGGCGAGCAGGCGGTTGCCCTCCCGCTGGATTGCCAAGATCAGGTAACGCAGCTCTGCTGCGACCCTCACGCTCGCGCCGTATCCGTCGTGATCGCGGTGCTCAACCGGTGTGCGGCAGCCGGATCGTGCGCTGCCAGGACGGTCAGATCGGAGAATCGACGGCGCAGCTCGTTGACCCGCGGGCCGGTAAGTTCGATGCGCGAGCGCAGGAACCCACGCGGGCCGGCCAATGGTCGCTGCATCGACTGCCACTCCTGCTCGCTGACGACGTAGGCTTTGATCGGACGGGGGCCGGTCCACCGGCGTGAGGTCGCCAGCCACCGGTAGATCGACTTGCGGATCGGTCCGACATGCTCGGGGCGAATCTGCACCGTGCCGGTGCTGACCACCGACACGTGCTTGATCGGGTCACGTGCAGCCATGGTGCTCATGCCTCCTAGGGTGAGCGACTGCCAATAGATTAGACGACATACGTGTCGCGTAATCTGCACGACAGGTCGGCGGCCACGAACGACCCACCTGGCTGTCAGCCACCGTTGTCAGCCACCGTTGTCAGCCACAGTGCAAGGTTGCCCACACCATGTCCGACCTGGTCGGGGTGGCGGGATTCGAACCCACGGCCCCTCGCTCCCAAAGCGAGTGCGCTACCAAGCTGCGCCACACCCCGTCTACTGCACGGCAGAGCCTACGTGACCAGCGGGGTCTGACGGGTAGTGCCCCATAGCGGTGCGCCCCGAGGTCCTGCCTACAGGTACCCTGAACCCGCTCCGTCCAAGCGGAGCATGCGGGCGTAGCTCAATGGTAGAGCCCCAGCCTTCCAAGCTGGCCATGCGGGTTCGATTCCCGTCGCCCGCTCCGCGTTTTCTTGCTGGTAGACGGCTTGCCGTCCGTCGCTTGTGGACGTTTGATGCGCGGTCGCTGCTGCTTCGTGCCCCCCGCGTGCCCCGCTTCCAGGCATCGGGACGCAGGCTAGGGCTGGCCGACGAAGGAGACGGTCACAGTCGCGATGTGTGCTGTGAGGCTGGTCGGGGCGGGGACGAAGGCCACCTTGCCGCTGCCTTAGCACGGCAGGATCAAGGAGAGCGGGATAGGTGCGGTCACCGCGTAGTCGTGGAGAACCACCGAGACGTTGGTCATTTTCGGCGACAAACAGGACAGACGCAGGAAGCGGAAGCCACGAGGGATCGGAGCCCTCCAGCTCGGCGACGAGGCCCGCAACGCCCCGGTCGCCCGGCGCGGCTGCTCGACCTGTTACCAGGACACTCGGCGGCGGCCACGAACGGCTGGCCGGCCGCCCTCGCATCAACCCAAAGGCACTGTCACGGCGTGCATCGGGAAAAGCAGCGTCGGTCACGCTGTAGCGGAGCCTCTGATGTGCTGGCTGAGATCACCGACGAAATCCGGGGTCATTGTGTGAGAGCTCCACCACCACTGGTCGTCCACTAGTCGAAAGGTGCCAGCGAACCGCGCATGGACCATCAGTTCGGGCCGAGACGCAGGTAGATCCTGCCAGATCGCCACATAACATCGAAACCCCGCCGTGTGACCGTCGTTGGTTACCTCCACGTCGAGGTTTGATATTTCGTGTCGAGTGTGCGTCTTGCCGTCGTGAAGCACAATGTTGGCTTCCAGCCACGAGAGCACGGGCTCCACCCCGGGCGTATCGACCATGAACCAGCGCCCACGTTCGAACAGTCGTGCGAATCCGTCGAAGTCCGCGCTGTCGATCCTCTCGCAGTATGAATTCAGCGTCCTTCGAATTTGACGCTCGGCCTCTTGATTCGCTGACACCGATTTCTCCTCTCGTATCATCGGGCACTCGGGGTATCCGGATCGCCGTTCAGCGAAGCAGGCACGCTTGTAGTGCAGTCGCGCTCGGAACG
>JBOHGD010000045.1:0-39761 GCA_050699955.1 Pseudonocardiaceae bacterium
CCGCCGTCGTCGTCCTACCCGCCGAACTATTCGCAGGCCAACCCCACCAACTCCGCCCCGACACCCACACCACCACACGAGGCGGACCACGCACCGCAACCCCGCCACCCACCCGAACCGGCACACCTGCCTCGGCGGCGCACCGCGCCCCGCCTGCGCAGCCAACCCCGGATACGCCGGACATGCCGGGAGAACCAGTCTGGCCGGCCTCGCCGTCGACATCGGCACCGGATATCCCGATGCCCCGGCGCGCCGCGGGCAGCACCCTGTCGAACGGCACCGGCAACACCAGCATCGTCGGCGCCCGGGGGATGCATGCCCGGCCCGACCACGATGACAGCCCGGACTGGACGGGTTGGTGGACGCCGATCCGGGTGCCCGCAGGGCCGGACGACGACTGGCAGCAGCCACCACCGGTGTACGCCACCGCCGAGCCGTTGACCCCCGAACGCTCTTCATCAGCGGCCCCGCTCGGGCAGCCTGCGGCCGCCTTGCCACCGGCCCCGCCGCGACCCGCAGACCTGGCGGGCCCGGCACGGACCACCCACTTCGCGGACGGCAACGGCGCGGAAGCCTCGATCCCGGTTTCGACGATCGGTACGGCCTCAGACGGGTCGCCCGATCCTCTGCTGGCCCGCCGCGTCCCACAGGCCAACCTCGTTCCGGAGCTGCGTCGCTCCGCGTCGACGGACGAACCCGTCCCGGTGCCGTCTGCACCCCCGGACGCCGAGCAGGCCAGGGATGCGCTGTCCCGCTTCCAGGCCAGCAGGCAGGCAGCCCAGCAGCAGGTGGGAGTCGACGGGGTCACATCGAACGGAGGTGGTCGGCGATGATGATGAACACGGCTGGCCCGGTGAACGGGCAACTCGACTGGCTGCTCACCGATTTCATGCGGGGCACGCCAGGAGTGCTGCACGCCTTGGTGGTCTCCGGTGACGGCCTGCTGCTGGCCGCCTCCGACCGGGTCGACACGATGCTCGGCGATCAGCTCTCCGCCGCCACCTCGGGGCTGGTGAGCCTGGCCAGGGGGGCTGCGCAGATGCTGAGCCTGTCCCCGGTCAACCAGACCATCGTGGAGATGACCGGCGGGTACCTGTTCCTGACCTCGATCAGCCAAGGCTCCACGCTCGCCGTGGTCGCCGAGCGACAGTGCGACATGGGACTGGTCGGCTACGAGATGACGATGCTCGCCTCGCGGGTCGGGCACGCCCTCACCCCGGCGCCCCGACCGTCCCCGGACCGGACACTGCGATGAGCACCAACGGCCACTACGGCTGGCGCCAGGGCGGCCGGGTCGTCCCTGCCTACGCGCTCACCCAGGGCCGGACCCGAACCGTCGGGCAGGATCTGCCGCTGGAAGCGCTGGTCACCGCCACTGAACTGGCCGTGCAGAACCTGCCGACGCTGCAGGTGGAGCGCCGGGCCATCGTCCGGATGTCGATGCGCCCGACCTCGGTGGTGGAGATCGGCGCAGCCCTGCACGTGCCGGCCGGAGTAGCGCGAGTGCTGGTCAGCGACTTGGCCAACTCCGGCTTTCTCACCGTGCACCTGCCCCGGGCCACCGACGGCGCCGGTGGCCCGGGACAAGAGATCCTCGGAAGGCTGTTAGATGGACTACGGTCCCGCTAGGGGCGAAACACCCACCTCGACCGTCACCCAGCTGCTGCCCCTCAAGGTTCTGGTGGCAGGCGGATTCGGGGTCGGCAAGACGACGTTCGTCGGATCGCTCTCGGAGATCCCGCCGTTGAGCACCGAGCAGGAGATGACCTCGCTGTCGGTCGGCATCGACGACTCCGCCCACGTCCCGGAGAAGACCACCACCACGGTCGCGATGGACTTCGGCCGGATCACGGTCGACGAACATCTCATCCTCTACCTGTTCGGGGCGCCCGGGCAGAACCGGTTCTGGTTCATGTGGGACGAGCTGGCCCGGGGAGCGGTCGGCGCGATCGTGCTCGTCGACGTGCGAAGGGTGAACGACTGTTTCGCGGCGATCGACTACTTCGAGGATCGTCGACTGCCGTTCACCGTGGCGATCAACCAGTTTCCCGGCGCGCCCGATATCCCGGTATCCACCGTGCGCGACGCGCTGGCGATCCCGCCGGACACCCCGCTGGTGATGATGGACGCCCGGGATGCCCGGTCCAGCCTCGACACCCTCATCGTCCTGGTCGAACACACCCTGAACCGCAGCGCCCCCTGCGGGTAGGACGGGTGCTGAATCCCTGAATGTGGGCGGACTGCCTCGCTAGCTGTGCAGGGGCACCTGCCAGACCAGCTCGGTGCCGTGCGGCACCATCGCACGGGCGTCCAGCCAGCCGCCCAGCTCGTCTGCGCGGCTGCCCAGGTTGCCCAACCCGCTCTCGACTCGCTGTACGGGAAGCCCGATACCGTCGTCGCGCACGGTGAGCCGGACCGCCGTGCTCGTCACGGTGAGCTCCACCTGTGCCGAGTTGGCCACGGCATGGCGTCCGATGTTGGTCAGCGCCTCCCGCAGTACCGCGATGACCTGGGGAACCACCGTGGGGGGCACGGCGCTGTCCACCGGACCCTCGAAGCGCACCACGGGCTCGAAGCTCAGCACGTCGGCCGCCTCCTGCAACACCGCGAGAACCTCGTGACGCAGGCTCTCGCCCTGCTCGTCCGGGGAGCGCAAGGAGAAGATCGCCTGCCGGATCTCACGAATGGTGTCGTCCAGCGCCGCAACGTAGGACGACAACCGCTGCGCCACCTCCGGATTGCGGGCCAGCCGGACTGTGCCCTGCAGCCCCAGACCGGTGGCGAACAACCGCTGGATCACCAGATCGTGCAGGTCACGGGCGATCCGATCGCGATCTTCCAGCAGCACCAGCCGCTCCCGGTCGTCCCGCGATCTGGCCAGTTCCAGGGCCAGCGCGGCCTGGGTGGCGAATCCGGTGATGGCGGCGACGTCATCGGCTTCGAACGGTTTGCTGCCGGCGTCCTTGGCCATCACCAGAACCCCGAGCGTCCCGTTGCTCGACGCCAGCGGGACCAGTAGCAGCGGACCCCACCGGGCGGATAACGCGGGCAGATCGGCGCGCGGATCAGCCCGGGCGTCGGGTACCAACTCCGGTCTGCCCGACGTCATCACCGATGCGCTGAACGAGCCCTCGGCCGAGATCCGTGCGTCGCGCACCTCTGCGGCGACGCTCCCATCAGCCGCGGCGACCCGCAGGTCACCGGCGGACGGATCAGGTACCACGATGCTGCCCAGGTGCGCACCAGCCAGCGCACGGGCACTGGCTGCGACGTGCTCCAGTGCTTCGTCGCGGCCCATCCCACGCAGCAGGTCGGTGGCGAGCTGGGAGGAGATCTCCAGGGAACGCTGCCGCTGCCGGCCGCTCTCGTAGAGCCGAGCGTTCTCCACCGCGATACCGGCCGCCGCCGCCAGCGCCACCACGAAGTCCTCGTCCTCGTCGGTGAACTCGCCGCCACCGCGCTTCTCGGCGAGATACAGGTTGCCGAAGACCTCGCCCCGGACCGTCACGGGCACCCCGAGGAAGGAGCGCATCGGTGGATGGTGTTCCGGGAAGCCGTACGAGACGGCGTGCTCGGGGATATGTCGCAGTCGCATCGGCTGAGGATCGTTGATCAGCAAGCCGAGGACTCCCCTACCCTGCGGAAGCGTGCCGATCCGGTCCGCGAGCTCCTGCTCGATTCCCACGTGCACGAAGTCCGCCAGCCGCTCACCGTCCGACGCCAGCACGCCCAGCGCGCCGTACTGCGCATCCACCAGGTCGCAGGCCGCTTGCACGATGCGCCGCAGCACGGCTGGCAGGCTCAAGTCGGCCGCGATGGTCACCACCGCGTCGAGCAGCCCGCGCAACCGGGTCTCCGCGCCCAGTACCTCGTCGGCACGCTCCAGCAGCTCGCGGATCAGGCCATCGATGGGAGTCCGGGGCCCACCGGCCCAGCCCTGCTTGCTGGTCATGCCCACCGCCGTAGCTCGCCCCGCCCCGGGAGCGATCCTTGCAAGCATCACCAGTGGGGGTAAGCGGCCGAATGGCCAGTCATGCGGGGGTCGCGGCGTTCTGCCACCTCGGCGTTCTGCCACCGCTAGTGCCGCACGATGGCGACCGGGCACGGTGCCACGTACAGCAGTGACTGGCTGGTGGAACCGAGCAGCATGCCGGGCACGCCACCCCGGCCGCGCGAGCCGACCACGAGGATCCGGGCACCCTCGGCGGCCTCGAGCAACCTGCGCACCGGCCGGTCCATCGCCACCACCCGACGCACCTCGATGTCCGGGTACTTGTCCTGCCAGCCGGCCAGCCGCTCGGCGAGCAGCCGCTCCTCGTCGGCTGCCACCGTTGCCCAGTCCACGGTCCGCCAGACCGTTCCGCACTGCCCCGAGATCCGCACATCGCTCCAGGTGTGCAGGGCCACCAGCGGCGCACCGCAACGGGCCGCGTGCTCGAGGGCGAACTCGAGGGCGTCGTCGCCGCCTGCCGACCCGTCGATGCCCACCACCACCGGACCACCCGGGTTCCCGGATGCGGAGTCCCGGACGACCACGATCGGGCAGCCCGCATGCTGGGCCAGCCGCAGCGCGGTGGATCCGAGCAGTTCGGTGACCGGGCCGTCCAAGCCGCGGAAGCCCACCACGACCTCGCAGGCATGCCGAGACTCCCCGATCAGGACGGCCGCAGGTTCCCCGACCACCAGCCGTTCGACCACTCCGACGTCGGGTGCCGCCACCCGCGCGACGTTCGCGGCCTCGCGCACCCAGCGCTGTGCCTTCTGCAGCATGGCCTGTCGGTGGCCGGCCGGGATCGCGGCAGGAACCGGATGGCTGACCATCGACCACACCGAGGCATGCAGCACGTGCAGTGCGCGGTTCTGCGAGCGCGCCTCGCTACCGGCCCAGCGGGCGGCGTCCAGGGCGTGCGGTGAACCGTCCACCCCGGCGATAACCGGGGATCCAGCGGCCACGGGGATCATCGGGCTCCTCCTCGCCGGAGATCGGGCGCAGCCATACCCGCCAGGCTCCCGGCCCGTCCCGGCGCCCGGCAGTGCCGAAGGACCACAGACACCGGGACGTTGGGCTCGGCCGTAGTCCGCCGCGCCGCGGTCTGCCGCGCGACTTCCCTGGGGGCTGTTCCAGGATCGCGCGCGAAGCCCTGCGCAGCATCTCGGCACAGGAACGGTCCGACCCCTTCCCAGTGCGGGGGCCGGACCGTTCCAGCATGCCGGGTTCAGCTATTCGGCAGAGCTCAGCTGACGCCGAGCTTCTCCGCCGCCATCCGGGCGCCCTCGACCCGGTTCTTGATCTTCTGGAAGGCGACGTCGCGAGCATAGTCAGGCGAACCGTGGTTCGGCTTCTCGTCGATGCTGAACGGCGAGAATCCGCAGTCGTCGGTGGCGCCGAGCCGTTCCTTGGCAATGAAGTTCGATGCTCTCACCAGGGCGTTGCTGACCTCCTCCGGGCTCTCCACCCGGGGGTTCCCCGGGTTGATCACCCCGATGTAGGCCATCTGCGTGACACCGTCGGCATCGTCGCGGAGGTACTCACCGATGTACTTGTAGACCGTGTCCTTGTCCCGCTCGCTGGCCAGCTGGATGAGGAAATAGCCGGGGTTCATCTGGAACATGCTCGGGAGCAGGTCGATGTAGGGGACGTCGGCGCTGTGGACCGAGTCCCGGTCACCGCCCGGGCACGTGTGCATGCCGATATTTACGCGCTCCTCCGGCGTGAAACGGGCGAACAGACGGTTGTTGAGCTCGATGAAGTGCGGCAGCAGTCCGGCACCGGTCCAGGGATTGCGGGGATCTTTCCTGGTCGCCAACCGGCCCTCGGTGAAGTCGACCGACACCCGGACTGCTCCAGCGTCGAAGGCTGCGCGGATATCCTTCTCGCATTCGTTCAGCAGGTCTTCTTCGAACTGATCCCGGGAGTATCCGGGTACCTCATCTTCCAGCGGGTACAACAGTGCGATCATGGAAGGCGAGATCACGGCCTGCTTCATGGGTGTGTCGACGTAGCCAAGAGATTTCTTCAGCGTCTCGGCCGCGTACGTCTTGTATCGGAAAGGCCCGCCGGTGAGCTTGGGCAGCTGCCGGCCATGGCCGTCGGCGAAGATCGCGAAATACTGGCCACCGGGTCCGAGATTGTCGGCGAGTCCGGTACCGGCCAATGTGTCGGTGATGGGATAGGTGGCGAAGCTCGACCACCTCTGCTCACCGTCAGAGATGACCGGTGATCCCGTGGCCGCCAGACGCTCCACCGTTTCGCGCGCTGCAGGCTCCTGCTCTGCCTCCAACTGCTCCTTGGTGATCTTTCCCGCATCGTAGTCCGCATAGGCGGCCTGAAGCGTGGTCGGCCGGGGAATGGAACCGACCTGTTCGGTGGGAATTCCGGTGGCCGCCCTCGGGTCAAAATCACTCATGACTTGTCCTCGTCCTCTCCATTGAGTCGAGCAGGTGTACAGGTCGTTGAGTTGGTGGACAGGTGAGACTCGCTCGCTACAGGCTCCTTCCAGCCACAAGACCGGCCCGCACCGCGAGAGTGGCTGCCGTAGGCCTGATTCATGATCATCTGATGGATGGCACAGACAGGTCTGTCTATCTGTGAGGCAGATCATAGCCAGCTGACAATGAGTCGGTCAATCGTAACTGAAAGTAACAGCGGCCCCGGTCAACTGGATCAACGGTCACAACCTGCTCACGATTTGATCACGCGATGTGGGCGTGACAAGGTCCCGCGGGTGGCTCAGACGTTCGAGTGCCGCCGCTTGGCACGCATGCGCAACCACACCGCCACGACAGCCACGACCACGACGGCGAGGACGATCTCGCTCACCAGGCTCAGCTTGTGCTCCACCGCTCCCAGGCTCGCACCGGCCAGGTATCCGAGCAGCGCCACCCCGGTTGCCCAGACCGTGCCGCCGACGATGTTGTAAGGAACGAACGTCCGCCATTTCAGACCGCTCATCCCGGCCAGACCGGGGATCAGCGCCCTGAGCAGTGCGGTGAATCGGCCGATCACGACGGCGACCGCACCGTAGCGCTGAAGTAGCTCGCGAGCCGTGCGCACACCTTCCGGTTTGACCAGCCGGCGAGGAAGCCGCTCCAGCAGCTGCTCGCCGTAGCGGCGGCCCAGCGTGAACCCGACGGCATCTCCGATGATCGCTCCGGTCACCGCGGCGACCATCACCGCCCACAGTGGCAGCGACCCGGCGAGGGCATCGGCGCCCGCCACCAGGATGGCGATCTCCCCGGGAAAGATCACTCCGAGCATTGTGGAGGCTTCCAACGCAGGCAGCAGGAAAGCCATGATGAGCACCAACAGGGGCGGCAGTGCCCGGAGTGCCTCGAGCACCATGTGGGCATCATGGCTCTTCGCCCGGTCACGGTCTTCCAGGGGGTCGGTGTTCTCCGCCCGGACGAGCAGTGTCCTGATCGGCGCCGTAGCCCTGGCCGAGGCCGCCACGCCGGGCAGGATGGACCGCGCGCGGAAGGAGCGACACGTGGCGCGCTGGCAGTTCTGGGTCGACCGCGGTGGCACGTTCACCGACATCGTGGCCCGGTGCCCCGACGGGTCCCTGGTGACCCACAAGCTGATGTCGGAGAACCCGGCTCGTTACCGAGACGCCGCGGTAGCGGGGATTCGCACCCTGCTGGGCCTCGCCGAGGGCGAGCCGCTGCCGTCCGGCCAGGTCGAGGCGGTGCGGATGGGCACCACGGTCGCGACCAACGCGCTGCTGGAACGCAAGGGAGCGCGCACCGCGCTGGTCATCACCCGGGGGTTCGGCGACGCGCTGCGGATCGGGTACCAGAACCGCCCACACCTCTTCGACCGCCACATCGAGTTGCCCGACATGCTGCACGAGCGGGTCATCGAGGCCGATGAGCGGATCGCGGCCGACGGGACGGTGCTGCGCGCACCCGATCTCGACCAGCTGGGCCAGGACCTGCGGCAGGCTTACGACGACGGCATCGGCGCGCTGGCGGTGGTCTGCCTGCACAGCTACTTGTATCCGGCCCACGAACAGGCGATCGGCAAGCTCGCCGAACAGATCGGATTCAGCCAGATCTCGCGCTCCAGCGAGGTCAGCCCATTGATGAAGCTGGTGCCGCGGGGCGATACCGCCGTCGTCGACGCGTACCTCTCGCCGGTGCTGCGCCGCTACATCAGCCAGGTGGCCGAGCAGCTGCCCGGCGTGCGGCTGATGTTCATGCAGTCCAATGGTGGGCTCGCCGACGCAGGACATTTCCGTGGGAAGGACGCGATCCTGTCCGGCCCGGCGGGCGGGATCGTCGCCGTGGCGCGGATGTCGGCGCTGGCCGGCTTCGACAAGGTGATCGGCTTCGACATGGGTGGCACGTCCACGGACGTCTCGCACTTCGCCGGCGAATACGAGCGGGTCTTCCACACCCAGATAGCCGGCGCCCGGTTGCGCGCGCCGATGCTGGACATCCACACGGTCGCCGCCGGTGGCGGGTCGATCCTGCACTTCGACGGCAGCCGGTATCGCGTCGGCCCGGACTCGGCGGGCGCCGACCCGGGCCCGGCCTGTTACCGAAACGACGGCCCGCTGACCGTTACCGACGCCAACGTCATGCTCGGCCGGATCCAGCCGGCGCACTTCCCGCGGGTGTTCGGTCCCGATGGTGACCAAGCACTGGACGACGAACTGGTGCGGCGTCGGTTCACCGAACTCGCCGGCCAGATCCGGGCTCAGACCGGTGACGACCGGTCAGCGGAGCAGGTGGCGCAGGGGTACCTGCAGATCGCGGTGGCGAACATGGCCAACGCGGTCAAGCGCATCTCGGTGCAGAAAGGCCACGATGTCACCGAGTACGTGCTCACCACCTTCGGCGGTGCAGGCGGTCAGCACGCCTGCGCGGTGGCCGCGTCGCTGGGCATCCGGACCGTGCTGGTCCCGCCGATGGCCGGCGTGCTGTCCGCGCTGGGCATCGGCTTGGCGGACACCACCGCGATGCGCGAGCAGTCGGTGGAGCTACGCCTCGAACCGACGAACATGCAGCGGCTGCGCGATGTCGCCGAAACCCTGGAGTCAGCGGCACGCGCCGAACTGCTCGACGAGGACGTGCCCGCGGGACAGATCCGGGTTTCCCGGCGGGCGCACCTGCGCTACGACGGCACCGACGCGGCAGTGCCGGTCGAACTGGCTGATCTGACGGCGATGACCCAGACGTTCGAGATCAGCTACCGCGGGACGTACTCGTTCCTGATGGACCGGCCGCTGATCGTCGAAGCGATCTCGGTCGAGGCGACCGGGCTGACCGAGCAGCCGGACCTGGGCCACGTCAGCGCCGCCGACCGCGCCCCTGGCCCGGTGCACACGGTTCGGTTGTATGCCGGCGGATCGTGGCGGAAGGCACCGTTGTACCAGCGCGAACGGCTGGGCACGGACGACACGGTGACCGGGCCGGCGATCGTCGCCGAGGCAGGCGCCACCACGGTGGTGGACGAAGGCTGGCGGGCGAGGATGACCCCGGCCGGGCACCTGCTCGTCGAGCGGGTGAGCGCCGGCGAGCACGCCGACGTCGGCGCCGAGGCGGACCCGGTGCTGCTGGAGATCTTCAACAACCTGTTCATGTCGATCGCCGAGCAGATGGGCGCGGCGCTGCAGTCGACCGCCCAATCAGTCAACATCAAGGAGCGGCTCGATTTCTCGTGTGCGCTGTTCGACCCGGACGGCAACCTCATCGCCAATGCGCCGCACATTCCGGTGCACCTCGGCTCGATGGGCACCAGCGTCAAAGAGGTGCTCCACCGGCGCGCCGGGACCATGAAACCGGGAGATGTCTACGCGATCAACGACCCCTATCATGGTGGTACCCACCTCCCTGATATCACCGTCGTGACGCCGGTATTCGACTCTGTCTCGGACACGATCCGGTTCTTCGTCGCCGCTCGCGGCCATCACGCGGAAATCGGCGGGCTCACCCCGGGCTCCATGCCGGCCGCAAGCCGGAACGTGCACGAGGAAGGCGTCCTCTTCGACAACTGGCTGCTGGTGCGGGGCGGGCGGCTCCGTGCGGCCGAAACGCTACGGTTGCTCACCGAAGCGCCTTATCCCTCTCGTAACCCGGAGACCAACCTCGCGGACTTCCGGGCTCAGATCGCGGCCAATGCCAAGGGTGTCGACGAGGTCGGCAAGATGATCGAGCACTTCGGCCTCGACGTCGTGCAGGCCTACATGCGACATGTGCAGGACAACGCGGAGGAGGCCGTCCGCCGGGTGATCGACACACTTGACGACGGAGCATACAGCTACGAAATGGACTCCGGGGCGGTGATCTCGCTGCGGATCTCGGTGGACCGTGCGCAACGCACGGCGACCATCGACTTCACCGGCACATCGCCACAACTGGACACCAACTTCAACGCCCCCTCATCGGTGGCCAACGCCGCCGTGCTCTACGTCTTCCGGACGCTGGTCGCCGACGACATACCACTCAACGACGGCTGTTTACGCCCGCTGCGAATAATCATACCCGAGGGTTCCATGCTCGCCCCGGAGTATCCCGCTGCGGTCGTTGCAGGAAATGTCGAGACCTCCCAGGCGGTCACCGGCACGTTATACGCCGCGCTCGGCATTCAAGCCGAGGGATCCGGAACGATGAACAACGTCAGCTTCGGAAACCAGCGATACCAGTATTACGAGACCGTGGGCTCGGGTTCAGGCGCAGGTGACGGCTTCGCCGGGGCGTCCGTCGTGCAGACTCATATGACGAACTCCCGGCTCACCGACCCCGAAGTGCTCGAGTGGCGCTATCCGGTACTCGTCGAAAGCTTCGCCATCCGCCACGGCAGCGGTGGTATCGGGCGATGGCGCGGTGGCGACGGCGCCCTACGGCGCATCCGTTTCCGCGAGCCCATGACCGTCAGCACCTTGTCCGGCCACCGCCGGGTCCCTCCGTACGGCCTGGCCGGTGGCTCGCCGGGTGCGCTGGGACACAACCGCGTGCAGCGCAGCGACGGCGTCGTCGTCGAACTGGCCGGTTGTGACTCGGTCGACGTGGCGCCCGGTGATCTATTGGTGATCGAGACGCCGGGTGGCGGCGGGTATGGCGCCCCCGATATATCGGTGGGACGACTGTCACAGTCGGCATTCGAGGGGAGACTGTGAGCTCAGGCCGGCCGGAGCACGGCCCCGGTGCGCCAAGCGTGCTGCCTGCGATTGTCAGGACCGGCCACATGGCCGCATCGGGTACTTACCATCGGTGCGAGACGGGAGTACCGTCATGGGGATGTCGAGCACTCGGAAAGTCTTCGGGTTGGACCTCGTACACCGAGTCGGAGCAACCATACTCGGTGTAGGTCTGTGGGTATTCGGGGTCCTCGGGTTCGTGGACAGACTGGCGTTCCTCTCCGTCCATGGAAAGCAAGTGCTCGGGCTGTCCTCGAACGGCATGCTCTCGACAATCTCCGTCGTTGTCGGGCTGGTCCTCATCGCCGCCGCGTTGCGCGGTGGCCGGGTCTCCTCGACGGTCACAGCGGTGGTCGGCGTCCTCTTTCTGCTCTCCGGGCTGCTCAACCTCGCGGTGCTGGACACCCAGTGGAACCTGCTGGCGTTCCGGATGTCGAATGTGATCTTCAGTTTCGTCGTCGGCATGCTGCTGCTCTTCCTGGGTGCCTACGGCCGGTTCAGCGGCGGCTTGTCGGCGGACAACCCCTACTACCAGTACCGGCATCGCGACGATCGGCACGGCGAAGCCGCCGGTGAGGTGCTACATGACCCCGACGAGGACGACCGCTGGGTGGCCGCCGAGATGGCCGTCGCCGAAGGTCACCCGACGCCGGAGCAGGACAGACAGGTACGCGAGGACGCACAGCGCCGAGCGGCCGATGCGCGCCGGCGCGCATGGGAGCTCTACGAGAGTGGCCGCACACAGCAAACGGGCTCGTCACAGGTGCCGTGACCACCTTCGAATAAGCCTGACACGGCCCACCCGACCGGCCGCCCCGCGCTCTATTGCATGCGTGCGCAACAACCCGAACACACCTTGCGGATAACCCGAAAAGGGCCCTAGCGTTGGTGTCCTCCGACGTCACCGACAGAACCTGCCCGCCGGTGGGCTCTTGACGTGAGTGAACGTCGGAGCCGGGTTCTGTGCCCGGCTGTGCGAATTCGGGGAGGTTCGTGATGACACGTCAGATGGATTCGAAGATGAGTCCGAAAATGCAGCAGTGCATCGATCTGTGCAACCAGTGCCACAACATGTGTGAGCAGATGATCTCTCGCTGCACGGAAATGGGCGGCGATCAGATGATGCGCATGGGCATCATGATGATGTCCTGCGCGGACATGTGTCGTATGTGCGCAGACATGCTGATGCGATGTGCTGGCACGAAAACCGGGACGAACATGGTGCGCATGTGCGCGCGGGTGTGCGAGATGTGCGCCGACATGTGCCAGATGTGCGCCGACATGTGCAGGCAGACGGATGATCCTCAGCTGCGGGAGTTCGCGGACATGCTGACGCGCTGCGCGGACATGTGCAAGCAGATGACCCCGGAGGTCATGCAGTCCGCATGAGCCCTACCCTGTGACGTCACGCCCGTTCCCCGCTTCGTAGGCGGGGAACGGGCACTTGACCGCTCGAACTAGCATTCGCCTCCGCGCCGGGAGGACGGGGGCCCGCTCCCCGGTCAGACGAGTGAGGGGACCGTCATGTCGGTCGATGCTCCAGGACGCTCGAGCACCAAGGGCTCGGGCGGCGACGACGCGCTGCTGAAGAAGGACTTCGGCACGGTCGGCTTGCTGTTCACCGCGATCGGGTCGATCATCGGGTCCGGCTGGCTGTTCGGTGCGTTGAAGGCGTCGCAGATCGCCGGGCCCGCCGCCATCTTCTCCTGGCTGATCGGCACCGTGATGTTCGTTCTGATCGGGCTGACCTACGCCGAAGTCGGGGTGATGTTCCCGCGCTCGGGCGGCCTGGCCCGCTACCCGCACTATGCCTTCGGCTCGTTCACCAGCTTCACGATGGGCTGGATCACGTGGCTGGCGACGGTGGCGGTGGCGCCGGTCGAGGTGCAGGCGGTGACCCAGTACGCCAACAACTACCTGCCCTGGCTGCAGGTGGAGGCCAACGGCACACCGGTGCTGACCAACCGGGGGCTGGTCGTGGCGGTCGCCCTGATGGCGATCTTCACGGTGGTCAATTTCTTCGGTGTGCGGTGGTTCGCCCGGATCAACAACGTGCTCGTCTGGTGGAAGCTCGCGATCATCGCCCTGGTGGTGGTCGTGTTCTTCGCGATCTCGTTCGACAGCACCCACTTCGTCAGCTTCGGAGGGTTCGCGCCCTTCGGCACGACAGGGGTCTTCGAGGCGATTCCCACGGCATCGATCGCGTTCGCCTTCTTCGGGTTCCGCCAGGGCATCGAACTTGCCGGGGAGACCAGCAACCCGAGCCGCAACATCCCGCTGACCGTCGTGGGCTCGGTGGTGCTGTGCGGGCTCATCTACATCGCGCTACAGATCGCCTTCATCGGCGCGGTGCCGTCCTCGTCGATCTCCGCGGGCGGGTGGGCCTCGCTCGGTCACCACATCATCCCCGGCACGAGCGCGACCGCGTCGGGCAGCTTCGGCCCGCTGGCCGCGACCGCCAGCGTGCTCGGTGTCGGCTGGCTCGCCGTCCTGCTCTACGCCGACGCGATCATCTCCCCCAGCGACACCGGCCTGATCTACACCGGGGTCACCGCGCGGCTGTCCTACGGTATGGGCCGCAACCGGAACGCACCGGCGGCCTTGGCCAAGGTGAACAAGACCGGGGTGCCGTGGCTCAGCCTGCTGCTGGCGTTCGTGATCGGCTGCCTGTTCTTCCTGCCCTTCCCCGGCTGGCAGCAGCTCGTCGAGTTCATCACCAACACCACGGTGCTGTCCTTCGGCATGGGACCGCTGGTGCTGATCGTCATGCGCAAGCAGCTGCCCCACACTCCTCGCCCGTTCCGCCTCAAAGGCGCCTGGGTGATCGCCTTCCTGGCGCTGTGGTCGTCCAACCTGATCGTCTACTGGACCGGGTGGGACACCAACTGGAAGATGTTCGTGGCCATCCTGCTCGGTCTCGTCCTGCTCACGGTGCAACAGACCACCGCCAAGACCATCACGCCCGCACTCGAGCTGCGGCACGGGTGGTGGCTGCTGGTCTGGTTCTCCGGTCTGGCCGTCATCAGCTACCTCGGGTCCTACCCGGCGGTGTCCAAGGGGGCAGGCAACGTCGGCGTGCTGACCTTCGGTGTCGGTGCCGGGCTCTGCTTCGTGCTGACCGCCGTCGTCATGGCCCTGGCCTGTGCCTGCCGGCTGCCCAGCGAGCAGGTCCGCCAGCGCGTGCTCCTGTCGGACGACGACGGACACGCGCCCGTCGCCGGCTGAGCCGCCCATCGGGCGGGCGCGCCGCTACTGCTCGGCGAGCAGCCGGCTGCAGGCCTCGTCGTCGTAGGCCGAGAAGAACGCGTGGAGGTCAGAGATCATCTGCGCGAAGGACGTGGCCGCGAACAGCACCGGCTGGTAGTGCGTGATGTCGTACTTCTGAGTCGCCATGGCGAGCAGATCCCACCGGCGGATCTGCGCATCGCGGAACGCTTCGATCTCACCGTAGGACGACAGCAGGCCGGCACCGTAGGCCCGCAATGCGCCGTCCTCGTGGACCACGCCGAACTCGAGCGTGAACCAGAAGACGCGGCTGAAGACATCGATTGAGACGTCGGACGTGGCGCGCAGCGATGCCCGCCCGGCCACCTCGTAGAGATCGGCGTACACCGGGTTGGCCAGCATGTTGGCGTGCCCGATGATCTCGTGGACGATGTCCGGCTCCGGTGTGTAGAAGGGCACCGAGTGATGGCGGACGTACTGCGTGGACAGGAACGTCCGCTCCGCGAGAGAGCCGTAGAAGGTCCGGGTCGGCACGAGGCCGGGCACCGGGTTGATGTGGAAGCCGGTGAGGCCGTGCACCCGCTCGTCGACCTCCCGTAGCTGCGGAACACGCTGGGTCGGGAGGACGAGCCGGTCTGCGCCGACGAGGTACTCGCCGCACGCGTACGTCCGGTGCTTGCCGGCGAGCTCGGTGGACACGATCCGCCAGACCTCGTCCTCCTCGGCGCTGTAGGTGACGTCGGGGATCGGGTCGCCGGGCCGGAAGGCGGCACCGACCTCGGCGATCCGGGCCCGCCGTTCGCGGTAGGCCGGGTCACTGACGCCCGGATGATCATCGGGGAGCTTGAACCGGGGTGGCGCGTTCGGCGAAGTCATGAGGAAAGTCTGCGCTTGCAGGCCCGATCGTTCTACCTGTGAGCCTCAATGCCAGACGAACGTTCGGCGAGTAGCGTCTCTTGTCGATGTCCGTCTCATCTCGTCCCCTCGACGACGTCGATCGTCGGATGTTGAGCATCCTGGTCGACGAGGGCCGCATATCAGTGACCGAGTTGGCGGCCCGAGCCGGCGTGTCCCGGGCAACCGCCTACGCTCGTTACGACCGATTGGTGGCAGACGGCGTCATCAGCCGTTTTCGGGCGGACGTCGATCCGCGCGCGATCGGGCTCGACGTCGCGGCCATGATCCTCATCAACGTCGAGCAGGGGTCATGGCCGACGACGCGCGACAAGGTCAGTCGGCTGCCGGGCGTCGAGTACGTCGCGATGACCAGCGGCGGGTTCGACTTCGTGCTGCTGGTCCGCACGCCCGACATCGCGGCGCTGCGCGACGTCGTCCTCTACCGGCTGCAGGGCATGCCCGAGGTCCGCTCGACCCAGACGATCTTCGTCCTCGATGAGGAGCGCCATCCCATCGGATCAGCGCACCACCTCGAGCCCCTCGGCCCTGAGGCACCCTCTCATCGCCAAGCCCGTCGCCCTACCACACCGTGAAGCGCGCCGACGAGCTACGCCCTAATTCCGGATCTGGTACTAATTCTGTTTGATTTATCGCTCCTGGCCTCGCAGCGAGAGCGGCCCAAGCACCCCGTATCTCAGCCGATTTAGTCCAGCTGCAAAGTTCACCAATCCCCCAACCACTCCGACACAATGCGCAGCGGCTGCCCCATCGCCACCCCAAACACCTGGTACACCGTGCACCGCTTCCGTCGCCTTGGCAGCCACCATGACCCTGAGCGGTAACAATGACGGCACCGTCCCCGTTTGTTGACCTTGTGTTGCGCCAGCAGCACGTAAGCACCGCAGATGACCCGAGCGACCTCGTCGTCACTCAGGTCGTCCATGTTCCGATGCAGCATCTCCTCCAGTCGCTCACAGAGCAGCCGGTACCGCGTCTCCCAGACGTTGCTCACGGCCGCCAGTCGAGGTCGGGGGCCGCATCCCTAGGCTCGACCGTGTGCACAGGCAGCGCCACCGGAGCATCGGGAACCACCGTGCCCTCGATGGTGATAGGCGTCGTGACCGCCCTGTCTCTGATGCGCTCGGCAAGGTTCACCAGCCGCGTGCCGAAGGCGAGTTGCTCATCCCGCGAGAGATGGTTCTCCATGACACCCAGGGCGAACGGCGCGAGTGCCTGACCCAGGCGCTTCAGTTCGTGCAGCAGTTCGCGGTCGTCATCATCCATGCTTCTGCTCATCTCGCCGGGTGCTGGACGGCACCCAGGACCGGGGCGAGCTATCCCGAGGGGTGTTGGGCGCGGTTCGGGAGCGCTATCTGCCAGCCGTTCCGGAGTCTCAACGCACAGGGAGGAATGAGCATGAGCGCCACCTGGCAGGCACCGACCACGCCCGGGGTAGCTCGTGCATCCCGGCCCTGGGGGCCTGGGACGAACGAGATCCGGTTGGTGGCGTGGTCGGGAACCGTCCGGTTCGGCTGCGACAATGTCCCAACCAAGATCGGGCAATCGAGGGGATGCGGTTCGCCATGCACGACGGGGAGAAGGTTCTGGAGGCGCGTCTTGCCTTGGGTGCCCAACTGGCTGCCCGCCGCCAGGCCGCTGGTGAGACCCAGCGCAGTCTGGCGCACAAGTTGCCCTATAGCCGCAGCACGATCGCCAGCATTGAGACCGGCCGCCAGTACGCGGCATTAGATTTTTGGCAGCGGTGCGATCAGATGCTGGAGGCGAACGGTGGTTTAGTGGACGGCTACCACCGACTTGACGCTCTGCTTCGCGAACAGGCAGGCCACCGGGCAGAGACTGAGGCTGAGGCCTTGGCGACCTTGGTGGCATCGGACATGGGTTGGCCGCCACATCTGAAGCGTGTCGTCGTCGCGACGCTGCAGCTTTCCCATGAGTCGGTGGTTGCGCCGTCGCGCGAGCTGGCGCCAACCACGACGGCTGCGAGCAATGCGGCGACACTGCGCTGGTTGCTGTCACCGGTGGAGCGACAGCCGCAGCAATCCACCGGTGAGCGCTTGGTGGGGCGCAACGACGTGGCGGCCATCACTGCGATGCGTCACAGTCTGAGCCAGCTTGACGACACGCACGGCGGCGGCGCGGTGGTTCACATGGCATTGGCGTACCTGCGGCACAACATCACGCCGCTATTGCACGGCCGCTACAGCGCCCGGGTCGGTACCGCGCTCTTCGCGGCGACGGCGCAGCTGCTGATGGCATTAGCGTGGACGGCCTACGACGCGGCCCAGCATGATCTGGCACGCCGGGCCATGCTGCAGGCGTTGCGGCTCAGTCACGCGGCTGGCGACCGTTCCTTTGGCGGTCGAGTGCTGGCAGCGATGAGCCACCAGGCTCTGCATCTCGGTGCACTCGACGAGGCGCTCGATCTTGCCCGAGCAGCTACTGAGGGAACCCGCGGCACGGTCAGCCATGGTGCGCAGGCCATGTTCGCGGCCACCGAAGCGCGTGTGCACGCGGTGCGCGGCGATCACCAAGCATGCCAACGGTATATCAGTCAGGCCGAGCAGGCCTTCGATCGCGTTGCCGCCGGCACCGAGCCAGCGTGGCTGGGGTTCGTCGACGAGGGCGAGCTGGCCGGCAAGTTCGGCCGTTGCTTCCGTGACCTTGGCCAGACCCGGCAGGCCGATACCTTCCTGGCGCTTTCTATGCAGCGCCATAAGACCATCTATCCCCGCAGCCGGGCGATCACCCAGCTGGTATGGGCCAGTACCTATGCACGGCAAGGCGAGATCGAAGAAGCATGCCGGGTGGGCCGCGAGGCCCTGACGGCCATTGGCCCCATCCGTTCAGAGCGGACCCGTGACTACCTGCGTGATCTTCAGACGGATCTCGTCACCCACCATCGCACCCCGGATGTGGCTGACTTTCTCGAAGACGCCCGGCTCCTGCTGTCAACACCGGCCTGAACCGGTGTGCTGATGGAGTGGACACGAGCGGACGCCCAGCGCACCGCAGAGATCATAAGCGCTCAGGCAGGGCTTGGCGCGCTCCAACCGACGTTGCTCCGGTTCGGCAACAACGCCGTCTTCGCGCTCGGCGAAGCCTACGTGTTGCGCCTGATGCGCCCCACAGCTGACCGAACCGATGTGCAGCAGGAGATCGATCTGGTGCGCGAGTTTGCCCGCCTGGACGTGCCCTCCGTACGCCTGGCCGATCTGGCTGCCGAGCAACCGCTCGAGGCCCACGGGTGCTTGGCGACCGTTTGGGAACGACTGGATGAGCCCGATCGGGACCAGCTTTATCCGGCATTCGGCCGCCTCGTACGCACCTTCCACGAGCGCACCGCCGGGCTGCAACTGCCGTTGGACCACTGGCGACCGCTGGCGTCAGCTGAACGGCGCTTGGCGGAACTCCGTTCTCATTACCCACCTGGCGATATGGCGTTGCTTGATGACTGGTATAAGCGGATTGCGGCTGAACTCGATCAAGTGGCACCGTCTCTACCGGCAGGGTTCATCCACGGCCAAGCGGAAGTTAGCAACGTCTTGCTGCGAGCGGGTGAGCCGGTGTTCGTCGACTTCGAGCGGGTGGCGATCGGGCCGCGTGAATGGGACCTGATCGACACGGCGGTCACCGTCGAACGCTTCGGGCTTCCCGAGCAGCGCTACCAGGAGTTCACTGCGGCCTGCGGCTTCGACGTGCGAGCCTGGGATGGCTACGAGACCTTCCGGCGATTGTGGGAGCTGCGCGCTATTACCTGGCTTATGCAACATGGAAACGAAGGTGCAGTGGCCGCCCGGGAGATTGAAGTGCGCTTGCAGAGCTGGCGGGACGGTGACGCTACGGTACGGTGGAGTACTGTCGTTTGATTCCCGACGTTCGTCTGGGCCCGGTACTCGTGGCGATCGTCAAGCATTTGTGCCGGAAGCTGAAACTGTTCCGGCTGCGGATCGGGTGGTTGGCTGCGTCACCAAGTGAGATCCGGTGACACGCCCGGTGACAGACAATCCATAGTGGACCCGTTGGAGAACCTGATCGGCAGCCTCCGGATTGTGTCTTGTTCGAGATCGACGCAGGTCTACTGGTCCGAGGTACGGGTCGCATCCCCAGCGCACGACCACCCCACTGCTGTCGGCACCGCGGCCGCTGACGTTGGTACCCGGGGTGGGTCGTGAGGTGACAGGCGTCGCAGAGGCGGATCTGCGACGCAGCCTGGGTGCTGCGTCGAGCGACCATACAAATACTACAAATAGTTGTACGCCGGCTTCATGTCGGAGCCGCATGGACCGATCAGGATCAGCGGGAATCGACAGATCGCCCTGCCGAAGACACTCACTGACCGCGTCCGGCTGGAGCCTGGCGACTTCGTCTACGTCTTGCAGAGTGATGTCGAGCCGTCTTCGTTGGTCGTCGTGCCAGTCGAGCTGGTCACCGCGTGGATGCAGGCAGGCAGACGGCAGACCGGGGGCGCACAAGCGACCCGGCCGGAGGAGGTAGAAGGCGATGGGTAGCCGGTCCGGTATCGAGTGGACGGAAGCCACCTGGAACCCTGTTACCGGCTGCGACCGGATTTCTGCGGGGTGCGACCACTGCTACGCGCTGAGCATGGCGAAGCGGCTCAAGGCGATGGGCGCGGCGAAGTACCAGGCCGACGGTCACCCACGCACATCCGGGCCCGGGTTCGGCGTCGCCCTGCACCCAGGCCTGCTCGATGAGCCGCACCGCTGGCGCAACCCGCGGGTGGTGTTCGTGAACTCGATGAGCGACCTGTTCCATGCGCGCGTCCCGCTCGACTTCGTCCGGGAGGTGTTCGCCGTGATCGCCGCGACTCCCCACCACACCTACCAGGTCCTCACCAAGCGCTCGACCCGGTTGCGGCGCATGGCCGAACAATTGGACTGGCCGGGCAACCTGTGGATGGGCGTGTCGGTCGAGCACGACGGGGTGTTGTCCCGTGTCGATGACCTACGCGCGGTCCCCGCAGCGGTGCGGTTCCTGTCCTGCGAACCGCTGATCGGATCACTGCGTGGCATCAATCTCGACGGGGATCAACTGGGTTATCGCCAGCGGTGAGTCCGGCCCAAACTACCGGCCGATGGACATCACCTGGGCACGCGAGATCCGCGACCTGTGCCAGGCCAGCGACGTACCGTTCTTCTTCAAGCAGTGGGGCGGACGCAACCCGAAGTCGCTGGGCCGCGAGTTGGACGGACAGGTTTGGGACGAGATGCCCACCCGCCACACTGCGTAGCACCCGGGATCAACCGCGCCGGTCAGGACCCTGCGGACCACCACGGCCGACTCGTCGGGTCCCAACACGTGGTCGGTTCCCACGCGAAGGAGTCCACCGGGAGCTGCTGCGCCTCAGTATCGATGTCGAACAGCGCGACCAGGCCCAAGCGTTCCTCACGCTTGCGGGCGGCCCGATCCCGCGCCTCCGCGAGCATCTGTGCCACCTCTGATCACGATAAGGCACCACCTCCACCGGCACGAAACGCCCGCGCCAACTAACGCCCTCCCCAACATCAGCCCACGGAGGTTGTCCTGAGTGGCTCCACCGGCGCACGTTCTCCCTTGCGCCCCGGATGGCGATGTGGCATCCGACAGTGAGCACCACCTACCGGCGGGCGCCCAAGGGGCCAGCGGTGTCGAACCGTGCGGCACTCGTGCGGGCCGTCGATCCAGTGGACCACACGCGGCTGGCCGTCGCATCGATCGCGGCACCGGCGCAGCTCGGCGTAAAGCTCCTCCAACACCCGCGCCGTAATCTTGCCGACCGGCTCATCGCCGAACGTGGAGCCGCGCATAACTGTCGTAACCCTGCCGGGTCGTTCCTCGATTTCGTGGACCCGCAGCAAGCCTCCATAGCGGCGCGCAAGGTAGCTTTGGTCCGGTGACAGTGATCGACAGTGTCACCCAGGTACCACGTGAAACCGCTGGTTATCTCCGTGGAGACGAGGGGAATCGAACCCCTAACCCCCGCCTTGCAAAGGCGGTGCTCTGCCAATTGAGCTACGTCCCCCGGCGCCCGGACGTGCGGGGACGCGCCACGTCCCGGAGAAGACTCAATCGGTGAAGGTGGTGGCCTCGCGCCAGAGATCGGCCTCTGCCCGGGCGGAACGCTGACGGCGCACGACGACCAGGGCCACCAGGCCGGCGAGTAGCAGCGGGATAATCTTCTTCACGTGGATCTCCTCCTGCACGACGGTGCTGTGGAGTGGGCCTAGCTGGACTTGAACCAGCGACCTCATCCTTATCAGGGATGCGCTCTAACCGACTGAGCTATAGGCCCTCTTGGCGACCCGAGCGAGGTTACCGCACGCCCCAACCAGCGCCCAAACCGCGTGATTCTTGCAGGTCAGTCCCGCTCCGCCAGGGTGACCTCGATGCCGCCGACGAGGTCGGACGAAGCGTTGTAGATGAACGCCCCGACGGTACACGTCGCGGTGATCAGCACGATGTTCACCAAGCCGATCAGGGCCGCCACGCCGAACACGCCCCCGGCGCTGATCAGCTCCTGGCCGACCTGCGGGTTGCTCACCGAGGTGAGGTCGGAATAGGTGCCGTTGAGCTGGTCCCACACACCCATGCCGGCGAGCACGCTGTAGAGCACCCCTACCGCGATCATCCAGGCGACGAATCCGGCGACGGACAGCACCAAGGAGACCTTGAGCACCGACCACGGCTCGAGGTATCGCAACTGCAGGCTCGCGCGGCGGGGGATGCGGGCCGAACGTACCCGGGGCGGTGTCGGCGGCTGCGACGAGGGCTGCTCGGACTGCACGCGGCCCCCGATGCGCACCGTGGGCCGGGAGAACTCCTGGCTCGCGGTCCAGCTTGGCTGACTACTGATCGGCTGCGCCACAGGATGACCATAGCGGCTCGCGCCAGTCGGGGAAGCTTCTCCAGCCGAGGAGCCGTCAGCCTGGGTGGCCGGCGCGGGCACCCAGTCGGTCGGTGAGGTCCCTGCGCGCTGCCACGGCGGGGCTGCCGTGGCAGCGCCATTGGTCGAGCCGTTGTACCGCGGGTCCTGCGGCGCGGGCTGTGCCGCTTCACCGTGGGTGTCCTCGGGCTCAGCGATGTCGGGCTCAGACTGCTCCTCAGCTGAGACTGCGGGCTCCCCGCCGTCCACGACGTCGGTCGGGAGCTCCGCGTCGGCATCCGGCGCGGGCTCGCCGTTCATCTCGGCCGGGCCGGGGTTCTCAGGCCTCGTCACGACTCACCCTTCAGTACTGCGCCCCCGGCGTCCGGGTCACTCGCCTCTTCAGCATTGCGTGCGACGGCCACCAGGCTTGCCCTCTCGCCCAGGTTCATCAGGCGGACACCCTTGGTCTGCCGACCGGCTTTGCGTACCTCCTTGGCGGTGGTGCGGATGACCCCGCCGCTGGAGGTGATGGCGTACAGCTCGTCGTCGATGTCGACGATGAGCGCGCCCACGAGCTTGCCACGCCGGGGGTCGTACTGGACGGTCAGTACCCCCTTACCGCCGCGTCCCTGCACCGGGTAGTCATCGATCGAGGTCCGTTTCGCGTACCCGCCCGCGGTCGCGACCAACACGAACCGCCCATGCCGTACCAGCCCGATGGACAGCAGTTCGTCGCCGTCGTTGAATCGCATTCCGAAAACTCCGGACGTGGCTCGCCCCATCGGGCGCAGCACCTCGTCGGTGGCGGAGAAGCGGATCGACTGGCCCTTCGCCGAGACCAGCAGCAGGTCGTCGTCGCCCGAGCACAGCACCGCGCCGACCAGTTCGTCGTCGTCACGCAGGTTGATCCCGATCAGTCCGCCGGTCCGGTTGGAGTCGAAGTCGGTCAACCGGCTCTTCTTGACCAGGCCGTTGCGGGTGGCCAGCACGAGATACGGCGATGCGGTGTAGTCCTTGATCTGCATGACCTGGGCGATGTGCTCATCGGGCTGGAACGCGAGCAGGTTCGCCACATGCTGGCCGCGGGCGTTGCGGTTGGCCTCGGGCAGCTCATAGGCCTTGGCCCGGTACACCCGGCCCTTGTTGGTGAAGAACAGGATCCAGTCGTGTGTGGAGCACACGAAGAAGTGCGCCACGATGTCGTCCTGTTTCAGGCCTGCGCCCATCACGCCCTTGCCGCCGCGCTTCTGCGCACGGTAGAGATCGGTGCGGGTGCGCTTGGCGTATCCGGTCCGGGTGATGGTGACGACGACGTCCTCGACGGCGATGAGGTCCTCGGTCGACACGTCACCGTCGTAGCCCACGATCTTGGTGCGGCGCTCGTCACCGTGCTTCTCGACGATCTCCATCAGCTCGTCACGGACGATCTGGCGCTGCCGCTCGGGCTTGTCCAGAATGTCCAGGTACTCGGCGATCTCGCGCTCGAGCTCGGCGAGGTCCTCGATCACCTTCTGTCGTTCCATCGCGGCGAGGCGCCGTAGCTGGGTCTCCAGGATGTAGTTCGCCTGGATCTCGTCGACGTCCAGCAGCTCGATCAACCCGACGCGGGCGTCATCGACCGTCGGTGAGCGGCGGATCAGGGCGATCACCTCGTCCAGCATGTCCAGCGCCTTGACCAGCCCGCGCAGCAGGTGGGCCCGCTCCTCGGCCTTGCGCAGCAGGTAGCGGGTGCGCCGGATGATGACGTCGAGCTGGTGGCGCACGTAGTGCCGGATCACCTGGTCCAGGCGCAGCGTGCGCGGCACGCCCTCGACGATCGCCAGCATGTTGACGCCGAAGGTGTGCTGTAGCTGGGTGTGCTTGTAGAGGTTGTTGAGCACCACCTTGGCCACCGCATCGCGCTTCAGCGTGACGACGATGCGCATGCCGATGCGGTCACTGGACTCGTCGTTGATCTCGGCGATGCCGGTGACCTTGCCGTCGCGGGCGAGCGTGGCGATGGACTCGATGAGGTGATCCGGGTTCACCTGGTAGGGCAGCTCGGTGATCACCAACGTGGCGCGGCCCTTGGTGTCCTCCTCGACCTCCACCACACCGCGCATCCGGACCGAGCCGCGGCCGGTGTGGTAGGCATCGGAGATGCCGTCGGTGCCGACGATCAGGCCGCGGGTCGGGAAGTCCGGCCCCTTGACCCGGGCGACCAGTGCCTCGAGCAACGTGTCGTCGTCGACGTCGGGGTTCTCCAGCAGGTAGACCACGCCGGACGCGACCTCGCGCAGGTTGTGCGGCGGGATGTTCGTCGCCATCCCCACCGCGATCCCCGAGCTACCGTTGACCAGCAGGTTCGGGATCCGGGCGGGTAGTACGACAGGCTGCTGGGTACGGCCGTCGTAGTTCGGTTCAAAATCGACGGTATCCTTGTCGATATCCCGCAACATATCCATCGCAAGCGGGGTGAGGCGGCATTCTGTGTAGCGCATCGCGGCCTGCGGGTCGTTGCCCGGGGAACCGAAGTTTCCCTGCGGATCGACCAACGGGTAGCGCATGGCCCATGGCTGGGCCATCCGCACCAACGTGTCGTAGATCGCGGTATCGCCGTGCGGGTGGTAGTTGCCCATCACGTCGCCGACGACGCGAGCGCACTTCACGTAGCCACGGTCCGGGCGGAACCCGGAGTCGTACATCGAGTACAGCACCCGCCGGTGCACCGGCTTGAGCCCGTCACGGACGTCCGGCAACGCGCGTCCGACGATCACGCTCATCGCGTAGTCGATGTAGGAGCGCTGCATCTCGTGCTGGATGTCGACCGGCTCGATGCGGTCTCCGTCCGGCGGCAGAGTGGTCTCGGTCACGAGGCTGGGTTCCCTTCAACGGCACACGTTGCGTACCGGCACACAGATGAGCGCGCGCGCAACCCAACCAGTCTATCCGCGCTGGTCAGATCAGCGGCCAGGGCGCACAGGGTCCGGCCCAGCACGTTCGGTTGGCCACACGTAAGTGCAGGTCAAGCACGGCGGAAGGTTTGGCGACGGCCGGGCCACCACGCCGCGAATCGACCGTGCCCTGGCACCGAAGTAGATGTCGGCGAGGCTTGTATCCGTCACGTTGCCCAGTACGTACGGCTGGTGTAGGGGCGCGTCGGAGCGCATGTTGCAACATGGAACCACCGAGCCGTCAAAGTCGATGTTGAGCTCGTAGGTCGGTGCGTGGCACGGCAGGAGTCTGCGCTCGCCAGCGAGGTGTGCCAGCGTCCCGCCGCGATCGCATCCGCGGAGCGTGTAGGACTCGGCCCGCACCGACAAAGCGCCAGGCCACGGCAGGTCCGCCTCGTAGTAGACGATGACCTCCGGCTCGTACGTGACGAGGCGCCCGGGCAGTCCGAGGGCAGTGAGCAGCGCCTCGCAGGACCGCGCTCCTTCGTCGGTAGTGAAGGGACGGCCAGCAGGCAGATACCGCATCACCTTCAGCTCGTCGAGGCCTGCGCAGAAGAGTTGCTCAAGGAGTGCCCTGTCGAGGTAGTCGCCGTTCGTGTTGACGAAGAGGTGAGCGGTGGGAAGCGCGGACCGGGCCTGTGCCACACGCTCGACCGTGATCGGATCGGCGAGGGGTTCGCTGTAGCGTCCGTAGGCCAGCGCATGGCTGTAACCGCCCTCGGCGAGCTCGTCGAGGATCTTCGTATAGAGACGGTCGGGAAGGTAGACCTTCGAGCTCCGCCGATCGATCACGGTGTTGGAGCAGAAGGAGCACACGCGGTTGCAGTAGTTGAAGTTCTCGATCACTACGCGACGCATGGTGCGGCACAGCTCGTGCAGGCACCCGTCAGCTGACGCCGTCATGACTCGCTCCGCAGAGCGCGGTCCAGCTTGGTGACCATGCGATCCCAGGTACAGGCTTTGGCGACGGCGAGGCCGTTCTCGGCGAGGGTTCGCTGCAGTCGCTGGTCGGAGGCGAGTTCGGCCAGCAGGGTGCGCCCGTGCGCCGGGCTCGACGCGATGAGGGCATTGTAGTCCTCGATGCAATAGTCGAGGTGTCCTCCCTCGTCGCTGACCAGCACCGGGACAGCACACGCCATCGCCTCCAGTGGTGGTAGCGGGTGACCGCCTCCGCGTTCGAGTTTGACCAGCGCGTCGCATGCTCCGTAGATCCGGCGCAGGTCGTGCTGTGGGACCTGGACATGCATCTCGATTGCGCCCAGTCTGTGGTCGTCGAGACCGAGTCCCCAAATTTCCCATGTCGACGGGATTGCTTCGTAACTCTCGGGCAGCGCCTTGTAGGATCGGCAGTGCCCTTCGACCAGCGCACGTTGGTGATCCCGCGGCGGTTCGACCGGCTCTGGAAAGAACTGCTTGGTATCGACCCCAGGCTGCACGACGGTCGACGAGACACCTTTGGCCCGCAGGAGTCCAGCAAGGTAGTGTGAGACCACGAACTTACCGGAATTCCGGTGCAAGTAGGCGTATTCGATCTGGTCAAGGCGTTCGTCAGTACGCGTTCCATACCGATAGTAATTGTCCTGAAAATACTGCCATCGGACCGAGCAGTCCACCCTGTCCAGATCGAACATGGTCGTGTAAAAGGTCGAAAGGGCCATATCGAAGTGCTGGCGATGTGCCTCTTCTGCGGAAAGCTGCCGCAACGGCTTGCCCAGCCACTGATGATAGCGGCGGTCACTGACTGCCAAGGTAACGTCCCAGCCGAGTTCAGCCAGCCCGGTCGCGCTCTCCAAGATCACACGATTTGCACCGTTCACTCGCAGATCCTTGACGAGGAACACGATACTCATCGTGCGCACGGCTGGCCTCTCCAGTTCCTGTCGGCCACTACCGCGCCGGCTTCTCGGGCGGAACACCCAGGTTGTGGATCGCCCATCGCAGGTTATGGTCAAAGTCATCGCCGAGCAGGTCGAACTCGGTGTCATCCCGGAGAAGGCACGGGCGAGTGCGGCCCTCCGCCGTCACCCGCAGGTGCATATTGGCGCACTGCCGACATTCGCGAACTCGGCAGTGCGAATGGAAGAAGAGGATGCGGGTGCGGCCGTCGTCGGAGGCACCAAACAGTTCCCCGAGATCAGCTGTCACACCCACCTTGAGCCCAAACTGCTCGATGACCTGGAGAAACATCGACCTGAACTTTGGCGTGGAGTTCGCCGCGATGTCCTCACCAGACTCTTCGAGGATCTTGAGTAGCACATCGTGGTTCATGCACCACCTTGCCATGCGCATCACGTTCGGTACGTCCCCGTCGAACACCATGGCGATCTGCACATTTGCGCCCGCGTCGGACAACGCCCGCACGTTCGAGCGCACCGCTGCCGAGGACAGACCGATCGGTGACTGCTTCGAGACTGCACCGTCGAAGTAGTCGAGCCCGACCACGATCTGGTCCAGCAATCCACGCTGGTACATTTCGATGAGCACCGGTAGTCGCGTGCCGTTGGTGTTGACGCCGACAGACGGGACAGCAAGCTCGTGCTTCAGCATCTCGGAGATCTCCAGGATCTGGGGGTGTAGCAGCGGTTCCCCGCCGGTCAGACGCACCTTACGCACGCCATACGGCAGCGCCCGCTCGACGATCGTGCGAACCTGGTCGAGGGAGAGCCTCCGCACCGCGAAAGCACCCTGACCCTCGTTGTGGCAGTAAACGCATCGCATGTTGCAGCTCGCCACGATGGACACGCGTAAGTCCCCCGATGGGACATTTACCGCTCGGTAGTGCACGGTCTCCACGAGCGGCAGGAAGTCCTTCACTCGACCTCACCTCTTCTCCAACACAAAGTCGCCGACGACCAGCGCGTCCACGCACGTCCCGGCGAAGAACCGAATCGCGTCGGCCGGGGTGCATACGATTGGTTCGTCCGGTCCGTTGAGCGACGTGTTCAGGACCACTCCGCACCCAATCCTGTCCTCGACGGCCGCAATCAGCTCACGAAAACGCGGAGTGCTTAAGGTGTCGACGACTTGCGGGCGGCATGTCCCGTCAACATGCACCACTGCAGGAATCTCGCTGTAAGCGGCTTCCGCCGTTTGCGTTGCCAGCAACATGTAGGGCGATGTCTCGACAACCGGACAGTAGCGGCGCGCAGCTGCCGGAAGCATTGAGGGGGAGAGCGGCCTCCACAGCTCGCGGTCCTTGATCCTGTTGACCCGATCGCGGACTGTAGTCGAATCGGGCAAAGCGACCAGCGATCGAGCGCCCAGTGCCCGGGGACCGACCTCGGCGCGATCCTGGAACCAGGCCACCACAAGACCCTCGGTCAACAGGTCGGCGGCGCGCTGGGACGGGTGCTCACACTCGACGAAGGGAAGCCTTGAGCGCCGTAACTCCTCGCGTGCCCACGACGATGTGATCGGTGGACCCAGGTATGGACTCATCGGTCGATCGAGCCGAGCAGCGGCAACGAGAAGCGCTGCGCCCAGTGCACCCCCGGCATCGTGCGCCGGCGGTGGAATATGCAAGCGGTCGACTACCCCCTCAGCGAGGAGTCGGCCATTCGCCGAACAGTTCAGCGCAACGCCACCAGCGAGCACAAGACTGCGAGTCCTACATCGTTCAGTTGCGAGCCTGCCAAGATGGACGACGGTATCGCCCAGATCGCGTTGCGCGGTCGCGGCGAGAGTTCGTTGGTCATCGGAGAAGTCCGGATCGGTCGACTGCCAGGAATACGGTGCCAGACGAGGGGCGCAGGACTCGCTCAGTCGGGACCGCCACAGATGCATGACCTCCCGGTACGCCTCCCGGGGCGGCAGACCGCGCGACACGGCGAGGCCGGTGCGGTAGCCGTCGTCGGTCAGCGTGACGAGCGGTGGACCGCTCGGTGTGCCGTAGGCGGCCAGTCCCATGAGCTTCCCGGCATCGTGGCGGCCTAATCCGACGTGGGCACTGACCGCTTCGAAGAAGTGACCGAGTGAGTCACCGATAGGGAAGTATTGCTCGATGGTGAGGCGGTCACCCTTGCCATGGCCGAGCGAGGTTGAGCCGTTCTCGCCATGCCCGTCCATGACGAGCACCGCAGCTTCGTCGAACCCGGACGTCAGAAAGGAGGAAGCCGCGTGCGCCATGTGGTGGTCAATGCAGTGCACCTCAGGCCGACGATGACCGCGCCAAGTATCGTGGTTGAGCAGCCGGTCTAGGTAGTCGTCGAGTCCGGACCCCGGTGGCGCCGAGGCCGGGTTCCAGGAAACGGCGATCGTGTCGACGTCCCCGAAGGCCGCTTCGGCGTGGGCAAGACAGTAACGGATGGCGTTGACGGGAAGCGCCCCCGGCGCCCTCTTTACTCGGCTGAAGCGCTCCTCCTCTCCTATGGCGACCACGTCGCCGTCGACCACAAGGCACGCTGCTGCGTCGTGGCCGAAGGCCCCACTTACTCCGAGGACGATCACGGCTACCTTTCCGAGGCTGCAACTTTGATTAACGTACTGGCACCTGTCGGCAACTGGTTGGCGCCAACTGTGTAGTCTTCTGCCACTCAGCGTGACATCCAGGTCACGACACATTCCTCTGAATCGCGCACAAGCCTCGGCACGCGCATATCCCCTTGTCACCCAGATCCCGCCCATTGCTGTGCCGGGCCGCTGGGAAGGTGGACCGGCTGGCCACCACGTGCACTTGCTTCCAGCGTCAGCGTACTTATAAGCCGACGGGGCTGGGGCGGAGCAGGTCACCGAATTTGGTGTCGAATTCTTTGATCTGGGTGGTGTTGGCGTAGGGCTGGGCGGCCGTGCGGAATGCGGCGAGCCGGGCGCGTTTGCGCGGGGAGTCGTATCGTCGCAGCAGTGCGCCCGCTTCGGCGGCGGCCCGGCAGGCGCCGTCCAGCTCGCGGAGCTGCACCCGCGCGAACGCAAGCCTGGTGAGGAACGTCAATCGGGTACGCGGAAATGACGGTGCGATGCGGGCCAGCGCGTCCCGATAGTGTTCCTCGGCCCGGCGCGGGTTGCCGAGGGCCAGCGCGGTCAGTCCGGCGTGTGAGTGGGCCTCGGCCTCGGACCACCAGTAGATGTAGGGCGGCTCGGCGACGGGGTCCACCGCAGCGGTGAGCTCGAACATCCGACCCTGCGCCCGCGTGGCGGTCGTGGCGTCCCGGGCGCGGGCCGCCGAATTGGCCAGGCTGGCCTGGATCCTGGCCTCCATCGCCGGGGTGAGGTCTTTCGCGCCGACCAGCGCCGATTCGGCCAGCCGGACCGCGTCGAGCGGATCGTGGTCACGGGCCTGTTTGCTCATAAAGGTGAGGATGTTCGCCCCGATAGCCCGGTCGGCGCTGCTGTGCGCGGCGCGCAGGCCGGTGATGAAGTAGCGCTGCGCCGAGGCGTGGTCGTTGTCGTCCAGCGCGCGCAGCCCGGCGATCCGTGCCAGTTCAGCCGCGACGGCGTAGAGCCGGCGGCCGATGGCGTCGGTGTAGCTGGAGTTGTCCAGCATTTCGGTGACCATCCGCAGGTCCTCACGGACCGCTCGGAACACCATGCCACCGCCGAAACGGTCGTCGAGGCGACGCCGTGCCTCAGCGACCCGTTCCAGATCGTCGATAACGGCGTGGTCCACCCGCTGGCCCCGGGCCGCGGCGGCCACCCGCTCCGGGTCGAGCAGCCAGTCGTGGGCGAATGCGGTCAGCCCGGTTCCGGTGAGCACCACGAAATGGCGCCGGTCCATACCCATCGCCTCCACGACGTCGCGCAGCGACGCGATCGTCCCCGGGTGCGCCCACGGGTGGTGCAGACCGTCGTCGGCTGGTACGTAGAGCGCGCCTGCGCTCGCCTGCCATCCCAAGGATGCCAGGGTCACCGGCTCCTGCAGATGGCGTGAGAGCAGCGAGCACACCAGCCCCGGCCAGGGTTGACGCGGCAGGCAGGGCTTGGTGCTGGGCGGGCGCGCGGTCAGCCACCGCCACGGTGTCTTCGGATGGATCTGCGGCACCGCCGGGCGCAGCGACCGGGCCATCCGGTTGAGGTGGTAGGCGAACTGCTCCGGCGTCCAGCCCAACCGGGTCAGACAACCGACCAGCACGGCATTCGTCACGTCCTGGCGCTCCAGATCCGGCTCACTCACGATGTCCCCTCGATCTCATCGGCAATTGAGCACTCAAGGTATTCGTCCCAACGCGGTCAGTCACGGCCATACACCAGGTACACCGGGGGATTTCCATAAACACTCGGCGGACCATCAATGGTTTACCGACACAACAACCACTACCGGAGGCCAACATCAATGGAAAGAGAACCCACACCTGAGGGGGCTGCCGTGCACCGCATCGCCCATCAGCGCGAACCGGACGGGCTGACCACACAGACCGGCAACCTCACCCGGGAGCACTGGATCGTGCCGGTGTACGGCCTGAGTCCCGCCGACTCCGACGGCATCGTGCAAGCGATCGCCCGCCGCGACGGCACTGTGATCCTGCACCTGACCTGCGGACACTTCCAGACCAAAGTACTACTCGACGTCTCCACGGCCGCTCAACTCTCCACCGGGGTCTGGGAAGCCGCTGGCGCCGCCCAACAGCTCACCGGGTACCCACCCAGAATCAGCTCTCCGAGGCCTTGCCGGAGGCCGACACCGGTGAATGACCGTGCCGCAATGGTCGCTGATGAAATGCGTACGATCGGCCGGCGCATCCGGCGAATCCGCCAGGCCAAGAATAAGTCCCTGCGGGTCATCGCCGGGCTGGCCGGGATGAGCACATCCACTCTGCACCGCATCGAGCGCGGACAGCGTGAGATGACTCTCTCCGAAGTCGCGGCGCTGGCCAACGCGCTGCACGTCGCCCACCGGACGCTGATCAGATGGCCGGCCCTCGCACCCGCCGACGGAACACCGGCGCTCAACCCGGGAGGAGGCCGTCCAGCCGCAGGCTGACCGGGAACGGCTCGGTGGTGACGAACCGACCGACGACAGGACCGGCGTCCTGGTAGCCGAATTCCGCGCAGCATCTTGAGCTCCCACGGAGTTCCCGTAGCCCGGCTGCGACGATCACACACCGTGATTCGTCAGGAGACAGTGGTGACCATGTTGTCGGGGTGGTCCAGCCAAACCCATTGACGGTGGGGGGTGATGGTGAGGTGGAACTGCACGCGTGCCGGGCAGTCGTGCCGGCTACCCCGGCCACCTGATCGCCGCGTCTGACCTGGCACCCTGCACTGCCGGTTGCCACGTACCATGGGTAACTGATCGCGGTGGGGCGGGATGGGTTCCGTCGCGCAGCCCACGACAGAGGAGCCCCACGACAGAGGAGCCGTAGCGCGATGGGTCTGATGACACGGATGTCCACGCTCTTCCGGGCGAAGGCCAGCAAGATTCTCGACCGGGCCGAGGATCCGCGGGAGACGCTGGACTACTCCTATGAGCGCCAGCTGGAGATGCTGCGGAATGTGCAGCGCGGAGTGGCGGACGTGGCGACCTCGCGCAAGCGGGTCGAGCTGCAGGCCCAGGAGCTCCAGCAGAAGGTGGCCAAGCTGCAGGACCAGGCCCGTCAGGCGGTCGAGGCCGGCCGCGAGGACCTCGCCCGGGAGGCGCTGTCCCGGCGGGCGGCGATCGGTCCGCAACTCGACGGCCTGCGCGTCCAGCACGAGCAGTTGCAGGCGGAGGAGGCCAAGCTCACCCAGGCGGCCCAGCGGCTGCAGGCGAAGGTGGAGGCCTTCCGCACCCGCAAAGAGACGATCAAGGCGACCTACACCGCCGCGGAGGCGCAGACCAGGATCGGTGAAGCGGTGTCGGGCATCTCCGAGGAGATGGGCGATGTGGGGCTGACGATCCAGCGCGCCGAGGACAAGACCCTCCAGATGCGCTCGCGCGCCGGGGCGATCGACGAGCTGCTGGCCTCCGGTGCGCTGGACGACGCCACCGCGTCGAGCGATCCGATCCAGGCCGAGCTCGACCGGGTCACGGCGACCTCCGGGGTCGACGCCGAGTTGTCCCGGCTCAAGGCCGAACTCGGTTCGGGCCCGCAGCCTGCGTCGCTGGAGGCGCCCCCCGCGCAGGACAATCGGCGGGAGGAGAACCGGTGATCGTGCGCATCCTCGGTGAGGGCCAGTTCGACGTGCCCGACACGGCGCTGGACGAGCTCAATGAGCTCGACGAGGCGCTGGTCAGCGCCGTCGAGTCGGATGATGCCGATGCGTTCACCGGTGCTCTGGCTGAGCTGCTCGCCGGGGTCCGCGCCGCCGCGACCCCGCACGCCGACGACACGCTCGACAGTTCCGACCTGATCCTGCCGGGTCCCGATTCGTCGCTGACCGAGGTCCGGTCGCTGCTGGGCGACGAAGGTCTCATCCCGGGATGAGCTGATGGCCCGCACCCGATTTCCCCCCGACCGCGGCCTGGCGTCGCGGATGCTGATCACGATGTTCCTGCTCGGGCTGCTCTATGTGGTGTTCGTCGCGATCCTGCTGGCGGTCAGCTCCTCGGCGATCTTCGCTCTGGTCGTGGCCGGCGGCCTCCTCGCCGTCCAGTACTTCGCCTCGGACCGCATCGCGCTGGCCGCGATGGGCGCCAAGGAGGTCAGCCCGCAGCAGGAGCCGCACCTGCACGGTGCGGTGGACCGGTTGTGCGCGCTGGCCGACATGCCCAAACCGCGGGTGGCGATCGCCGAGGCCGACATACCCAATGCGTTCGCCACCGGGCGCAGCCCCGACAAGGCGGTGGTGTGCGTGACCCGAGGACTGCTGCGCCGGCTCGACGAGCCCGAATTGGAAGCGGTACTCGCCCACGAGCTGTCCCACGTCGCTCACCGCGACGTCGCGGTGATGACGATCGCCAGCTTCCTGGGTCTGGCCGCCGGTCTGGTGGTGCGTTTCGCGTTCTACGCCGGGATGTTCGGCGGAGGGTTCGGGGGCCGGCGCGACGACCGGGACAACGGCGTGCCGGTCGTGCTGGTCATCATCGTGATCTCGGCCGTCGTCTACGGGATCAGTTTCCTGCTGACCCGGGCGTTGTCGCGCTACCGTGAGCTGTCCGCCGACCGGGCGGCGGCCGCGGTGACCGGCAGGCCGTCCACCCTGGCCTCGGCACTGGTCAAGGTCAGCGGTGAGATGAGCAAGATCCCCACCCGGGACCTGCGCGGCGTCGAGTCGCTCAACGCCTTCTTCTTCACCCCGGCACTGGCCAAGGGGTTCAGCCTGTCCTCACTGTTCTCCACCCACCCATCGCTGGAGCGCCGGCTGGAGCAGCTTGCGCGCATCGAAGCCGAGAGTGGCCCGGCGGCATGAAGTTCCTCGATGCGCTGCTCGGGCGCACCAAACCCAAGCAGCCCGACCTCAACGCCCTGTTCGCCGTGACCGGTGCGGCCATCACCCTGCAGGCCTCCGTCGGGCTGCGGACCTCCGGTCAGGCGGCGGTGGCCTTCAAACCGGCGTCGGGCCAGGCCTTCGCCGCCACCAGCAACGAGCTGCTGGAACTCGCCCGCTACAGCTCCACGACCTCGGGCACCGAGCTGCGGACCACCGACGACGAGTACGGCTACCGCTGGATCGTGCTGGACGACCCCGACCTGGAAGATCTCGTCGGGACCGTGCATCTGGTCAACGCCGGCCTGACCGACCAGGGTTTCGGCTCGCAGCTGCTGTGCTCGGTGTTCGGCTTCGCCGCCGAGGACGGCGGAGCCGCCTGCCACCTGGTCTATCTGTACAAGCGCGGCACTTTCTACCCCTTCGCGCCGCGGCCGGGTCAGCGTCGCGACAACGAACTGGAACTGCGTCTGCGCGGCGCGGCGGCCGCCGAGCTACCCGTCGAGCCGGACCTGGCCCGCTGGTTCCCGCTCTGGGGACTCCCCCTCGACGGCGGGACCGGACAGTGACCCGAACTCGCTCACGCGGAGCCACTGGTTTGTGCCCGCTCCAGCGGAATCGTTGTTGGGCAGCGTGAGCACGCCGCCGCCGGCGACGTCGTCCATTTTGCGCAGTTCGGTGATCATGTCGGTGAACCGGCCGGTCGGCCACGGCTGGGGCATCATGATCTGCTGAGTGCTCGGCCGACGGGTCGCCGGCACAGGCTCGCGGCTCGCGAAGGTGGGAGTGCGGTGTTCGGAGTGGCTTATACCTAGGGGACCTCCGACGTTCCCCTGCTCGGCGACACGATCGGCGCGAATCTCGATCGCACGGCGGCGAGATTCCCCGAGCAGGACGCGCTGGTGGAGTGCGCCACCGGCCTGCGCTGGACTTATCGCGAGTTCGTCGCCGAGGCCCGGGAACCGGTCCTCGGCGACACCGGCTCAGCGCGCAACCGGGCGGCCTGGCCGACCTCGACGAGCAGTTCTGGCGCCACGGCATGACCATGTACGCCGTCAACGCGCTCAGCCCGTGGCTGCAACTGGTGGACCCGGGGGTCTTCGCCGCCGAGGTCGCCACGGTCCAGGACCTGGGCATGACCACGGTCGTCTCCGGGCACAGCCCGACCATCAACACCGGTCAGCCTCCCCACGGCCTGGGACCAGATGCGTGCCCTGGCCGGCAGGCCGGCCCCACCCATGCCCGGCCAGGCCGCCCTCGACCTGATCCTGGCAGCCACGACATGGCGCTCTACTCCGGCCGGTGGTCACCGGCACAGGCTCGCAGCTCGACCGGCGTAAGTCAGGGTGGTTGTCGGAGCAGGCGCCTATCCGTCCATGCTCGGCGCTCGGACCCGGCGCAGGAAGGAAGCAATCCCTGCGGGTGAGCCCATGGCTGCCCAGCCCGCAGCCGGGTCGTTCCAGTTGTCGATCAGAGCGTCGGCGACGCACTGATCAGCCGCCGCCGCTGTCCACAGCTCGGTCATGTGCGGCGGCGGGGACTGCAGCGCGGCGTTCGACCACTCGGTGACGGGACGGGCCAGCCCCCACATCCGCTGCTCGACCGCGCGGCAGAAACCCTCATCGAAACGCGTAGCGGTCACGATCGCCTCGGCGAGCGCGAAAGCGCAGTTCGACCCCAGGTTCGCGCCCTGGCCGAGCACGGGGTCGTTGCGCACCCACGCGTCGCCGACCGCAATCGCGTACCGCTCGTCGCCCACCGGCGTCCAGCCGCACCGCACGACCGGGGTGATCCCGCCCTGGATCAAGTCGATCGGCCGGGCCAGCCCGAACACGCGGTCATCGATGTGTTCCCTGATCTCAGGCGCATACCGGGCGAGCGCCTCCAGCACGGTCCGCGTGAAGCCGGCCGGGTCCTGCTGGTATGGCAGGTGGGCCAGGAAGTCCAGCGGTCCGCCGGGCACCGCCTCGATGTTCATGGCGCTGATCCGCCCCCCGAACGAGTAGAACGGGAGACGGAAGATCTCTCCCACGCCGGGGATCAGCTCGAAGTCCAGTCCCATCGGGTCGGAATGGGTCATGCCGAGATAGACACCAGCGCACATCTGCCGCTGCGGCGACGTGTACGGCGAACGCCCGGGGTCACGCGGGAAAAGATCCGCCATGGCCCGTCCACCGGTGGCGACCACCATGAGGTCGTGATCGGCCGACAGGCGCACCACGGTGGGTGCGTCCGTCGTTCTCAGCACTACCCGCCCACCACGGTTTTCGTAGTCCTGCAGCAGCCGGGGCAGGTAGATACGGAAATCGACGCAACTGGCCAGCCGGGACAGCATCCCGCAGAACGACAGACCCGGATCGGCATGCAGAGTGAAGCGCACGCAGAAGAGCCCGAAATCGGGGAACTCCCAATGGTTCACGCGCAGCGTGCGCTCCCGGGCGCAGGTCTGCTCGAAGCGGACGACGAGGTTCGCCGGGCGGCTCGCCCGCAGCTCATCAGGCCCCTGTTCGGCATAAAGGGTGGTATCCACGCCGAGCTGCTGCAGGCGCAGCGCAAGGTGCAGCCCCGAGATTCCCGCGCCGACAATGCCTCACCCGCCAAAGCGAGTCCTGATCAGTTCGGGAGCAGCCCGTCCAGTCCCAGGCTGACCGGGAACGGCTCGGTGGTGACGAACCGACCGGCGACGGGACCGGCCGCGCCGCCGCCGACCTCGCCGTCCTCGACACGCACCGCTCGGTCTCGGGCCTGATCGACACCGGAGTCCGACCCGCAACGACCGCCACCCCTCGACTGCACGAACTCAGCGGCACCGTCGGCAAGCTGCCGCCGGTGGCGACAGGTTCACACATCCAGGAAGCGGACGTCTTTGGCGTTGCGGGTGATGAACGAGCGGCGAGACTCCACGTCCTCGCCCATCAGGACGCTGAACAGTTCGTCCGCCGTCGCCGCGTCGTCGAGGGTGACCTGCAGCAGCACCCGGTTGGCCGGGTCCATGGTCGTCTCCCACAACTCCTTGGCACTCATCTCGCCGAGACCCTTGTACCGCTGGATCGCATCCTCCTTGGGCAGCTTGCGGCCCGCGGCGGTGCCGTCCGCGATGAGCCCGTCGCGTTCCCGGTCCGAGTAGGCGTACTGGGCATCCATGCGCGGCCACTTGATCTTGTACAGCGGTGGCTGAGCGAGGAACACATATCCGTGCTCGACCAGCGGACGCATGAACCGGAACAGCAATGTGAGCAGCAGGGTGCGGATGTGCTGACCGTCCACATCGGCGTCGGCCATCAACACGATCTTGTGGTAACGCAGCTTGGCGACGTCGAACTCGTCGTGGATACCGGTGCCCAGCGCGGTGATCAGCGCCTGCACCTCGGTGTTCTTCAGCACCCGGTCCAGCCGGGCCTTCTCCACGTTGATGATCTTCCCGCGGATCGGCAGGATCGCCTGGTACAGCGAGTCCCGCCCGGACTTCGCCGAGCCTCCCGCGGAGTCGCCCTCCACGATGAACAGTTCCGAGCGGGCCGGGTCGCTGGAGCGGCAGTCGGACAGCTTGCCCGGCAGGCCACCCAGATCGCCCGCCGACTTGCGGCGCACCAGTTCACGGGCACGCCGCGCGGCCATCCGCGCGTGCGAGGAGGAGACCGCCTTGTTGATGATCGTCCTGGCCTCGGCGGGATTGCGCTCGAACCAGTCGATCAGCCACTCGTTGCACGTGCGCTGCACGAACGACTTCGCCTCGGTGTTGCCCAGCTTGGTCTTGGTCTGCCCCTCGAACTGCGGCTCCGACAGCTTGATCGACACGATCGCGGCCAGACCCTCGCGTACGTCGTCGCCGCTCAGTGAGGGGTCCTTCTCCTTGAGTAGCTTCTTCTCCCTGGCGTACCGGTTGACCACGCTGGTCAGCGCGGAGCGGAAGCCCTCTTCGTGGGTGCCGCCCTCGTGGGTGTTGATCGTGTTGGCGAAGGTGTAGACCGACTCGGTGTACCCGGCGTTCCACTGCATCGCGATCTCGACCTGGAGGCCGTCACCGCTGGCCTCGAACCCGATCACCTTGCGGTGGATCGGATCCTTGGAGTTGTTGATGTGCTTGACGAAATCCTCTAGGCCGCCTGGGTAGCAGTAGGTCTGTTCCTTGACCTGCGCGGTGTGTCCCTCAGCGTCCTCGGTCTCGTTGCTGCCGTTGACCCGCTCGTCGCGCATCACGATCGTGAGGCCCTTGTTGAGAAAGGCCATTTCCTGCAGCCGCCGTGCCACCGTCTCCGCGTTGTAGACCGTCGTCTCCAAGACAGCCGGATCAGGCCAGAAGGTCACACTCGTGCCGGTCTCGTGAGTTGGTTCACCCTTCTCCAGCGGTCCGGGGACGGCGTATTTGTAGGTCTGCCGCCACACATGGCCCTTCTGCTTGATCTCCACCTCGACACGGGTCGACAACGCGTTGACCACGGAGACGCCCACGCCATGCAGGCCACCGGATACGGCGTAGGCCTTTCCGTCGAACTTGCCGCCTGCATGGAGGGTAGTGAGTGCCACCTCGACACCCGGTCGCTTGAGTTTCGGATGGATGTCAACCGGAATACCTCGACCATTGTCAACTACCCGGAGCCCACTATCCGCCAGAATTGTGAGGCTGAACCAATCGCAGTATCCTGCAAGAGCCTCATCTACCGCGTTGTCGATCAGCTCCCACACCAGTTGATGTAGACCCCGTTCTCCGGTGGAGCCGATGTACATGCCCGGGCGCTTGCGTACAGCCTCGAGGCCTTCCAACACAGTGATCGACTCAGCGCTGTACTCGCTCTTCTTCGCTACCACGAGCCTGGTGTCTCCTCAGCATGCGATGCGGTGGGCCTACCGCTGGAGGTCGATGCGGTCGGCTGCGACGCCCCCGGCTCGGCCCTGTGACAGGCACCCACAGTGGGTACCAACGGGTCGGATCCCGGGTCTGCTTCCATTCTACTGGTCCACCCAGACGCAAGAGGGCCAAGGACACCGCTAACCCGCACACAGAGCGACTGGTTCGGATCGACGCATGTCCCGACCGCCAAGAGGCGACCCTGTGCAGCCTATCGCGCGCTCAGCGGCCGATCCCACTCGCGGCCGCGCACGGTCGCATGACACACCGTGCACGGTCGCACGCCACACCGTGCGTGAGGAGAGCGGGGACTAGCCCCAGTTTCCGGGCTAGTTCGATCTTGATTTCATGAGGACATCGTCGTAGGCGGGCTGAGCTGGCCATTTCCGGCGTGTCACCTTGTTTTCGATCTTGCTATGGCCTATGGCCTAAAGTGTGGCGAGCCTGTACAAGAAGACGATCAACGGGAAGCCGTACTGGTACCTGCGGGAGATGGCGTGGGTCGAGGGCAAGCCGAAGATGGTCTCTGAGCGGTACCTGGGATCGGCGGCTGA
>JBOHGD010000046.1:0-38646 GCA_050699955.1 Pseudonocardiaceae bacterium
CTGCACACGCACCGGACTCAACCGATCGACGGCCCAACGGACTGCACCACCACGAACTCCAACACACTCGACCCACTACCCACCGGCCTCCCACACTCCCCAGAATGCGCCTCCATCGCCGGGCCGTCCCGCCAGGCGCGGAAGTCCTCCTCGATCTCGCGGAAGTCCTCCTCGATCTCCCAGCAGCCAAAAGCCTACGGCCGTGAGTGGCGATAAGAGTCAAAGCTCGTATCGCCACTCACGGGTTGTCCACAGGCGGCCCCGGTCAGCGCTGCCGCAGCGGCTCCACTGTGCCGGTGCCGGTGTCCAGCACCACGACCGGACCGAGGGTTGCGCGGATCGGGGCGACCGGATGCAGGAGTGCGAAGCCGGTGGCGAGCTGGGTCGGCGTGATGCGCTCGGCGAGCGTGCAATGCGGCACCCAGGACCCCGGCAGGTGCAGCACGCTGGGGTGGCGGACCTTGCCTGCGAGGGCGTCGTGCACCGCGGAGTGCACAGCGAGCAGTTCGGTGTCCACGACCGCGGTGAGCATCAGCACGTTGTCGGTGTTCGGAAAGGTGGCCAGGGTGCTGAGCCAGATGCCGGGCAGCGTGAGCAGCGCCAGTTCCTCGCGCACCGCGGCGCGTGCCCTGGCTGGCATCGAGGCAGCCGCGCCGAAGGGGACGTGTGGGGGAAACCGCCGGCCGCCGGACGGGACCCCGGCCTTCTGCAGCACCTGCCACAGCGCGCGAATCTCCTGGTCCGCCGGGTCATCGAGAAATGCCACCAGTGCGTGCACGGCGCTCTCAGCATTCTCCGGGCAGGGCGTAGCGGCCATCGGTGGTCTGCTCGACGAGGCCGTCGACCAGTAGGGAACCCAGGCACCGGTCGCGCTGAGCCACGTCGACCCAGACCGCGTCCAATCGGCTCCGCGACACCGGGTGCGCTGCCCCGCGAAGGACGTCGAGCAACAACCCGCGCACCTGGCGGTCGGTGCCCGCGAAGCGTTGCACGGGCCTACCGGGTGCGCTCGCGGCCGGCCGTCCGGCCCGCACCCATGCACACTCGGGGAGCAGTGGACAGTCGGGGCAGCGCGCCTGCCGGGCTGTGCACACCACCGCGCCGAGTTCCATCAGCGCGGCCGAGAAGCGAGCCGCCCGCCTCTCGGGCAACACCGCATCCACGTCAGACAGATCGCGGGAGGTGGCGGGCGCACCGGCGTCGGCCATGCCGTGTACGGCGCGGGCCAGCACTCGCCGGACGTTGGTGTCCACCACCGGCACCCGCTGGCCGTAACCGAAGGCCGCTACCGCACGGGCGGTGTAGGCGCCGATTCCCGGCAGCGCGAGCAGGGCATCCACCTCGGCGGGAACGATATCGTCGTGCTCCGCGGCGATCACGGCCGCGGCAGCGTGCAACCGCAGCGCCCGCCGGGGGTAGCCCAGCTTCCCCCAGGCCCGTACGACGGTGCCCGGGGTCTCGGCGGCCAGATCCGAGGGCCGGGGCCAGCGGTCCAGCCATTCGATCCACACACCGGCCACGCGCTGCACCGGCGTCTGTTGCAACATGACCTCGCTGACCAGCACTCCCCACGGTGTGGTGCCGGGCTCGCGCCAGGGCAGCTCACGCCCATGCGTGTCGAACCAGGTGATCAGCCGCGCGGAGTTCACGGCTGGGACTGCGCCACCTCGTGGAGCTCGCCGGTCTCGACGTCCACGACGAAGCCACGGGCCGTCGTGGTGTTGGCCAGGAACGGGCTGCGCCGGACCCGTTCCAGGGACTGCCGGACGTCGGCTTCGGCATCGCGGAAGGTCTCCACCGCCCAGGTGGGCCGCAACCCGGTGGCCTCCTGCAGTTCCGACCAGAATTCCTGGTCGGTGAAACCCGCCATCCCGCATTTGGTGTGGTGCAGCAGCAGCACCTCAGTGGTGCCCAGTTTCCGCTGGCTGACCGCCAGTGAGCGGATCACGTCCTCGGTGACGGTGCCGCCTGCGTTGCGGATCACGTGCGCATCACCGGGCTGTAAGCCGAGCAGCTGAGCCGGATCGACTCGGGCATCCATACAGGCCACCACGGCCACCTGCAGGCTGGGCGGGCCCGGTAGCGGCCCCGGGCCGGTGCCCGAGCGCAGCACATTGCGGGTCAGCAGGTCCTCGATGGCCGTCATGGGCATCTCCTCGGTTTCGGTGGCGATCGGAGGGAAAGGAGGGCGACCGGTCCGGAGGATCAAGGCCGCGCAGGGGCGACACTAGTGCGCGCGACACCACGATCGAGCGACGACGCGGTTCCGTAGCCGGCTCACCCGTAGCGCTCGACGATGCTGGACTCAGCCAGCCGGGATAGCCCCTCCCGGACCACTCGGGCCCGCGCGTCGCCGACGCCGTCGACATGTTGCAGATCGTCGACGGTGGCCGCCATCAGCGCCTGCAGTGACCCGAAGTGCTCGATCAGCCGGGTCTGCACACCGCTGGGCAGCCGGGGCACCCGAGCCAGCAGCCGGTGTCCCCGCGGCGACACCGGTTCCTCCAGCGCCTCAGGCCCTCCTGAATAACCGTAGCAACCCGCCACCGCGGTGAGGTCGAGCAGTTCGCTGCCCGAGAGCTGGTCCAGCGCGGCCGCCGCGGTGCCCACCGGATGGCCTTCGGGCAGGTAGTCCTGCAGGATCAGCTCCCGATCGGCCTCCATACCTCCCACCAGCTCGTCGAGCTGCAGGGTGATCAGCCTGCCGTCGCCGCCCAGCTCGACGACGTCCCAGGCGATCTCCTCGGAGATCCGGCGCACCATCTCCAGGCGCTGTACCGCGGTCATCGCGTCCTTGAGTGTGACGAAGTCTTCGATCTCGAGTGCGGACAGCGTCTGCGCCACCTCGTCGAGGCGTGACTTGTAACGCTCCAGGGTGGCCAGCGCCTGGTTCGCCCGGGACAGGATGGTGGCCGAGTTGGACAGCACATGGCGCCGCCCGTCGACGTAGACGCTGACGATGCTCATCGACTGACTGACCGAGATGACGGGGTGCCCGGTCTGAATCCCGGTGCGCTCCGCGGTGCGATGCCGGGTCCCCGACTCCTCAGTGGGGATGGTCGGGTCGGGCACCAGATGGACGTTCGCCCGCAAGATTCGGTCCGCCTCCGTGGACAACACCACAGCACCATCCATTTTGGACAGCTCGCGCAGCCGGGTCGCGGAGAACTCGACGTCCAGCCGGAATCCCCCGTCGCAGATCGAGTCGACCGCGTGGTCGTGACCCAGCACCACCAGGCCGCCGGTACGGCCCCGCAGGATCCGCTCGAGACCGTCGCGCAGTGCGGTTCCGGGAGCCAGCCGGGCCAGCGTTTCGCGCAGCAGGTCGGCCTGCCCCCCTGCGTTCACCGTTGCCTCCAGCTGTGAGTGTGGCCGCGTTGACCAGTGTACGAAGCCCTCCGGTGCGTTCCTGCCGCCTGCGCTGCGAGGTCAGCCATCCGTCGGCCGGTCGGCGCCGGGCTGGCTGAAGGATCACTGAACCTCTCCGGCGCCGCACGGCGATTTCAGGGTCTTCTCAGCTTCGCGATCCAGGGTTGGTCCTGCCGGGAGGACGGACGACAGGGCGCGCTGCACGCGCACAACGGAAAGAAGGGACTTCTCGATGGTCACGAGGATCACGAAGACGGTGCTGGCGAACGGGTGATCGATGTGCAGCGCGGCGATGCCGGAACCGGCAGGTAGCACCGGAATGCCCTCAGGGACGCAGGTAACCCAGCGCCGCGCCGAGATCGGCGACCTCCAGCAGGCGCATCCCGGCAGGTGGTGGCGCCGCACCGGCCGGCGGCACCAGCGCGTAGCGGAAGCCCAGCCGGGCCGCCTCGGCCAGCCGTCGGCGCAGCCCGGTGACGTGCCGGACCTCGCCGGCCAGACCCACCTCTCCGATCGCCACCGCCTGTGGGGGCAGCAGCAGATCACCTGCCGCCGACGCGACGGCGAGAGCGACCGCGAGATCAGCGGCGGGCTCGGTCACCCGCATCCCACCCACCGTCGCCGTGTAGACATCCGAGCCGGACAGCCGCACCCCTGCGCGCCGCTCGGTGACCGCCAGGATCATCGCCACCCGCGAGGAGTCCAGTCCGCTCACCGCCCTGCGCGGGTTGGCCAGTGCGGACTCGGCGACCAGCGCCTGTACCTCACCGAGCAGCGGCCGCTTGCCCTCCACCACGACCGTCACCGCAGTGCCCGGTACCGCGCGGTCCCGGCGGGTGAGAAAGAGCCCGGACGGGTCGGGTAGTCCGGTGATCCCGTTGTCGGTGAGCTCGAAGCAGCCGATCTCGTCGGCAGGCCCGAACCGGTTCTTGACTCCCCGGACCATCCGCAGGGTGGAGTGCCGGTCGCCCTCGAACTGCAGCACCACGTCGACCAGGTGCTCGAGCGCCCGCGGTCCGGCCACCGCGCCGTCCTTGGTGACGTGCCCGACCAGCACCACCGGCAGCCCGCGTTCCTTGGCGGTGCTGATCAGCTCACTGGCCACGGCGCGGACCTGCGCCACCCCGCCTGGGCTGCCCTCGGCACCCGCGCAGGACATGGTCTGTACCGAGTCGACGATCAACAACCCCGGGTCGACCGCATCGAGATGCCCGAGCACTGCGGCGATGTCGGACTCCGCGGCCAGGAACAGCTCGTCGTGCACCGCGCCGGTGCGCTCGGCCCGGAGCCGGACCTGGCCCGCGGACTCCTCACCGGTCACATAGAGCGCTCGCCTGCCTGCCCCGGCGCAGCAGTGCGCGACCTCCAGTAGCAGGGTGGACTTGCCGACGCCGGGCTCCCCGGCCAGCAGCACCACCGCGCCGGGCACCAGCCCGCCGCCGAGTACTCGATCGAGCTCGGCGACGCCGGTGGCCGTGGCCCGCGCGGACTGCAGGTCGACCTGCGAGATCGGAAGGGCCGGTGCTGAGGGGGCACCGGCCGCGACCCGCTCCGGCGATCGCGAGCCGGCGACCGCCACACTGCCCCACGCCTGGCATTCCGGACAGCGGCCCACCCACTTGGTGACCTCGTGTCCGCATTCGGTGCACCGATGGGTCGGGCGGGCGGCATGCGGGTGAACGGAAGACCTCGCCATGGCTGGAGACGGTATCGGCCTGGTCCGACATGCACCGCAGTGAACCGGAGCTCAGCTCACGGGCTCACATTGCTCTGGAGGGGCGTTCGCACCGAGTTGGTCGGCGGTCCGATCGGCACTGCCACGGTGATCGCGCCCGCGTGCTGGAACACGAACGTGATCTCGATGTTCGGCCCGGCGCGCAGCGGGCGTGTGATACCGACGAGCTGGACCCGCACGAGTCCGGCATCCAGTGGGCTGGCCGGCGCGGTCGGCGTGGCGGTGGGGCCTGCGCCTGCCTCCCGCGCAGAGGTCACCGATGTCTGTGGCGGGATGGTCGTCGTGCCCTCCAGCAGCACCTGACGGGCCACCGAAGTGGTCGCGGACACCAGCGTGTCGGGGATGGTGCCCTGGTTGATGATGGTGAGCTGCAGCCGCGCGTTCGACCCGGTCGGGTAGGCACCGTTTCGGGTCGCGGGATACGGGATCAGCACGTCGCGTAGCGCGATGCCGCCCTGGTTCGCGCTGGCCCCGTCGATGGCGGCTACCTGGGAGTCGGTCTGGGTCACCTGGCCCGCCCCGCAGCCGGCCAGCGCCAGCACGGCGGCGAAGCAGGCCACCAGCTGAGCGGCGAGGGCGAGGGGCGACCGCATCGATTTGTGCCTGCGGCTCACGGGCTGAGTCCTCCTCGGTGTGCTTCGAGCACGTCCGGCCGGCTCGTCTGACCAGCGCGAAGCCTAATGGGCGGGGCTGTACTGCCGTGCACCCGGCCTGGCCTACCGGCGTCCATTATGGAGCGATCGAAGTCGGGGGAATGGCCTACAGCATGACGAGGAGGGTCTTGTCAACCCATTGACCTGCGACGACGGTACGCCTCCTGCCGCGGGGGCCGCCGGGCGTGGTAACCTGAGCAACAGCGAAAGGGGCAGAGGACACATGGTTTTCAAGGTCGGAGAGACCGTCGTCTACCCGCATCACGGTGCCGCTCTCATCGAGGCCATCGAAACCCGAGTCATCAAGGGTGAGGAAAAGAAATACCTCGTCCTCAAGGTCGCTCAGGGTGATCTCACCGTACGTGTTCCGGCTGCCAACGCTGAAGTGGTCGGCGTCCGGGACGTGGTCGGCCAGGAGGGCCTCGACCGAGTCTTCGAGGTGCTGCGCGCTCCACACACGGAGGAGCCGACCAACTGGTCGCGACGGTATAAGGCCAACCTGGAGAAGCTCGCCTCAGGCGACGTCAACAAGGTGGCCGAAGTGGTTCGGGATCTGTGGCGCCGCGAGCGCGACCGCGGCCTGTCTGCGGGTGAGAAACGCATGCTCGCGAAGGCGCGGCAGATCCTGGTGAGCGAGTTGGCACTGGCTGAGGGCACTCAGGAGGACAAGGCCGAGGTCCTCCTCGACGAGGTCCTCGCCGCCGCCTCCTGACGACCGGCGACTGTGCGCCCGGTTCGAGGAGTCGTGGCGCTGGTGCCCGCCGCAGGTCAGGGTGTCCGGCTGGCGGCCGGTATGCCCAAGGCCTTCGTTCCACTGCTCGGCCGCCCGTTGCTCTGGCACTGTGTGCAGGGACTGCTGGCGGCCGGGTGCGTGGCGCAGGTGGTCGTAGCGGTGGGGGACGAGCACCGCGACCGGGCCCGCAGCATGCTGGCTGACGCGGAGCAGCGAGTGCGGATCGTGGTCGGCGCAGCGACGCGTTCCGGTTCGGTCCGCTGCGCGCTGGACGCGGTTCCGAACGCCGAGGTGGTGCTGGTGCATGACGCGGCGCGCTGTCTGGCTCCGGTCAGTGTGATCCGGGCGGTGGTCGATGCCGTGCTCGACGGCGAGCAGGCCGTCGTTCCGGTACTGCCGGTCGTCGACACGATCAAGCGGGTCGACGCCTGTGGCCACGTCGAGTCGACGGTGGACCGATCGGCCCTGCGGACGGTGCAGACACCGCAGGGGTTCGCCGCTGACCTGCTCCGCCGGGCACATCAGGGGTCGTCCGGGCCGGTGACCGACGACGCAGGCCTCGTGGAACGGCTGGGTGAGCGAGTGGCCACCGTGCCGGGCCACCCGCATGCGTTCAAGATCACCACCCCGTTCGACCTGATCATCGCCGAGGCGGTGGCCTGCGCGAGAGCGGCGGACGTGCGGCCGGCCGGCGCGCCATGAGGGTCGCAGGCGCGATGCGGGTCGGGGTGGGCACCGACGTGCACCCCGTGCAAGCCGGCCGGGAATGCTGGATTGCCGGGCTGCTGTGGCCGGGGGTCGCGGGCTGTGCGGGGCACTCCGACGGGGATGTCGCCGCGCACGCGCTGTGCGATGCGGCGCTGTCCGCGGCGGGGCTGGGCGACCTGGGTGCGGTGTTCGGCACCGGTGAGCCGGGCTGGGCCGGGGCACACGGCGCGGAGCTGCTCGACGAGGTCCGTCGCAGGCTGGCCGGGCCGGGCTGGGTGCTGGCGAACGCCGCGGTACAGGTGATCGGGAACGCGCCGCGGATCGGGAGCCGTCGGGCCGAGGCGCAGCAGGTGCTGTCCGAGGCGCTGGGTGGCCCGGTATCGGTCTCCGGTACCACCACCGATGGTCTCGGTCTCACCGGCCGCGGCGAGGGCATCGCGGCGGTGGCGACGGTGTTGCTGATGCGCGTGTAACAGCGTTCTGGCACCTCATGCCGCTCACGAGCGCGCAGTGCATGCGCCTACCATCGCGGAGTGAGCTTGCACCTCTACGACACCGCGACCCGCGGTCTGCGGGAGTTCGTCCCGCTGCGGCCTCGCGCGGCGTCGATCTACGTGTGTGGCGCCACGGTGCAGGGCATCCCGCACATCGGGCACGTGCGTTCGGCGTTGAACTACGACGTGCTGCGTCGCTGGCTGATCGCCACCGGTCACGAGGTGCTGTTCATCCGCAATGTCACCGACATCGACGACAAGATCCTCGCCAAAGCCGCCGAGGCGGGCCGCCCCTGGTGGGAATGGGCCTACCTGCACGAGAGGGCCTTCGAGGACGCCTACACGGCGCTGGGCTGCCTGCCGCCCTCAGCTCTGCCGAGGGCCACCGGTCATGTGCCGCAGATGGTCGAGTTGATGCGGCGGCTGATCGATCGTGGGCACGCCTACGCCGCGGGCGGTGACGTCTACTTCGCGGTGGACACCGTGGCGGACTACGGGACGCTGTCCGGGCAGCGAATCGACGATGTCGCCCAGGACGAGTCCGCCGCATCGAGCAAGCGGGACCCCCGGGACTTCACCCTGTGGAAGGGTGTCAAGCCCGGCGAGCCGTACTGGCCGACGCCGTGGGGGCCAGGCCGTCCCGGGTGGCATCTGGAGTGCTCGGCGATGGCCACCACCTACCTCGGTGCCGAGTTCGACATCCATGGTGGTGGCCTGGACCTGGTCTTCCCGCACCACGAGAACGAGCGGGCCCAGTCCAGGGGAGCGGGTGCCGGATTCGCCCGGTACTGGCTGCACAACGGCTGGGTGACGCTGTCCGGCGAGAAAATGTCCAAGTCGCTGGGCAACACGCTGTCGGTCCCGGCCACGCTGCGCCGGGTCCGTCCGGTGGAACTGCGCTACTACCTGATCGCCGCGCATTATCGGTCGGCCATCGAGTACTCCGACGGGGCGCTGGAGGAGGCGGTCGCCGCCTACCGGCGAATCGAGTCGTTCGTGCATCGGGTCCGGGACCGTTGCGGGGTACCCGCGCCCGGCATCTGGTGCGCCGACTTCGTCGCGGCGATGGACGACGACCTCGGCACCCCGGCGGCGCTCGCCGCGATCCACGGCGCGGTCCGGGAGGGCAACTCCGCGCTGGACGCCGGGGACCACCGGACCGCCATGGCGGCCGCCGCCTCGGTGCGCGCGATGACCGAGGTGCTGGGCCTGGACCCGCTGTCGGAGCAGTGGCGCGCGACGTCCGGCGCGAATGCCGTATCCGTGGCGCTGGCGTCTCTGGTGGACGGGTTGCTGGCGGATCGGGCCGAGGCCCGCAGCCGTCGTGACTTCGTTGTCGCCGATACCGTGCGGGACCGGCTGCTCACCGCCGGGATCGCCGTCGAGGACACCCCCGACGGCCCGGTGTGGACGGTCAAGGGAAGCTGAACGCATGGCAGGCAACTCCCGGCGCAAGGGTGCGATGCGCAAGCCGGGCACCAAGAAAGGCGCCGTCGTCGGCACCGGCGGGCAGAAGTCCAAGGGACTGCGCGGCCGCGGTGCGACGCCGCCTGCCGACCTTCGACCCGGCCACCCCGCGAGGCGTCGGGTCGCCCGGACCGAGTCGGCAGGCGACCCGGTCCGTCGGGGGCCTCGCCGTCGCACCGACACCGAGTCAGCGGAGACGGTGTTCGGGCGCAACCCCGTGCTGGAGTGCCTGCGCGCCGGGGCACCCGCCACCGCCTTACACCTCGCTGTCGGCATCGACATCGACGAGCGGGTCGGCGAGTCGGTGCGGTTGGCCGCCGACGCGGGACTGGCCATCCTCGAGGTGCCGCGGCCCGACCTCGACCGGCTGGCCGCGGGCGCGCTGCACCAGGGGGTGGCGTTGCAGGTGCCGCCCTACTCCTACGCCCATCCCGACGATGTGCTGGCCACCGCCCAGGACTCCGGAGAGCTGCCGCTGCTGGTCGCGCTGGACGGGGTGACCGACCCACGCAACCTGGGTGCGGTGGTCCGTTCGGCCGCCGCGTTCGGCGCGCACGGGCTGCTACTGCCGCAGCGGCGTTCCGCCGGGATGACCGCGGTGGCCTGGCGGACCTCGGCAGGCACCGCGGCGCGCCTGCCGGTGGCCCGGGCCACCAATCTGACTCGCACGCTCAAGGACTGGGCAGCGGCCGGTCTGATGGTCGTCGGGCTGGAGGCCGAAGGCTCCCTGTCGCTGGACGCCTTTGCACTGGCCACCGGGCCCCTGGTGCTGGTCCTCGGTTCGGAGGGGCGAGGGTTGTCCCGGTTGGTCCGCGAGACCTGTGACGCCACCGTGTCGATTCCCATGGCGGGTCCGGTCGAGTCGCTCAATGCGTCGGTTGCCGCCGGGGTCGTGCTCTCCGAGGTCGCTCGGCTGCGCCGTCAACCCATTGTCAGGGAATCCTGACGATGAGTTGACGGCCAGCCACCCCGCTCATGGAGAATGGCGCTGGAGGGCGGTGGGTTCCCGTTGTGGGACTGCCGTGACGGGCTGGGGGAGCGGTCATCGTGGTTTCTCGTCGACGAGACCACTCAACCCCGGGGGGAAACCGGGAGTCGTGCGGTGAGTCGAATGCACCCGCACGGTTCCCGGCCCCTGAATCGAGTAAGTTGTCGGCCGGTCCGCTCAGCTGATCCCGCCGGTCTGCAGCGCCGGGTCGCCGGTCAGGATCGCGTGCTCCAGCCGTTGCAGGTCGGGGCCGGGCTCTAGGGCGAGCTCGTCGACCAGGGTGGCCCGGGTGCGGTGGTAGACATTCAGCGCGTCAGCCCGTCTGCCCGCCTGGCACAGCGCGGTCATCAGCAACCCCTGCAGTCGCTCTCGCAGTGGGTAGCGGGTGGCCAGCTCGCCGAGCCCGGGCACGATCACCCCGGCGTGACCGCACGCGAGCTCGGCGGCGTAGAGCTCCTCCAGGCCCGCCAGCCTGCGCTCGGTCAGCCGGTCGATCTCGGCGCGCACCGGGGGCACATCGGCGACACCGCCGAACGGATCCCCTCGCCAGAGTCCGAGCGCGATGCGCAGCAGCGCCGCCGCACCGGCCGGCTCGGCGGTGGCGCTGCTCTCGGCGAGCGCGGTCTCGAATCGCTCGGCGTCGAGCTCCCCGGGTGCCACCCGTAGTGTGTAGCCGCCGTGCTCGAAACGGATCCGCGCCGGGTCGTCCAGTGTGCGGCGCAGCCGGTGGATGTGCAGCTGGAGGTTCTTGGTCGCGCGAGGATCTCGCTTACCCGCCCAGAGCGCGTCGACCAGTACGTCCACCGCCACCGTGGTGTTCGCCTTGGTGAGCAGGATCGCGAGCAGGGTACGGGGCATCATCGCGGACAGTGCGGCCTGCGCTCGCCCGGTTCGCACCCGAAGCGGGCCGAGGACCTCGAACTCCATCCAGCACCCCCCAGGGGTCGAGCCTAGGGATCGCAGGCCGTGCTGTCGGAGCGTGTCGACGGAAGTCAACCGAAAGCGGTCCCGGCGCGGGCAGGCGGGCCCGGCTCGCCGGGACCTGCCGGCCGGACCGGCCCGCCATGGCTGCCGCCCGGGTTCCTTGACGCTTGAGTGCGACGGCTGACCCGGGCGGGTCCATGTGCTGAGCCGGCTGAAGCCTCATGATTACTATCCGGCTGTCGACGCCGGCCCGGTCGGCTCCAGTCGATCCTGCGCAGCCATCCTCACCGTCTACGCCGCACGAAGGCGACGACCCCGATGCCGGCGAGCATGGTGATAAGCACCGCAGGGAGTCGTCGCAGCACCGGCGTTCTGGTGCGAGACTGATTCTGCTTCATGTTGTTGCCCCCTCCTGCCACGGTAAGTCACGAGAATTTCGTGCTCACCCACTGGTGCAGGGTGGCAGAGCCCGGTTTCCGTTCGCTTTCCTCGGAAACCCGCCAGGCAAGACCTGGCCGGCTACCTTCATCTCACCTGAAATAGTGCATTCAGTGTGAAATTGCTCCCCGGCTCGTCCTCCGTGACATTTTTGGTGACGCGGTAGAATCCTGAATAGATTCCTGCTGGTATTTTCACGGGATGTGGGTCGCCAATCTCTCCTGGACCCAACGGAAATGCGATTTCGGTGAAGACGCCGGTGTCTATGCCGGAATCTTTCCACTGTTCGCCGTTCCAGTATTCGAACTGGTAGGCGAGGCCATAGCTCAGATTTTTATCCCCGCGGTTCACGAGTACCGAGTCAAGAGTGGCGGGCGCCGTGACCTCGTGGGGGTCGAGAAAAAGTACTGCATTCGGCATGACAATGTCCTCCCCGTTTACAAAACTGTGGAAAAAGTCGCTCGGACAGGCATGGACAAGAGCCGTCCATCGTGACTGAATACCACTGTGCCACGCGTGTGGTGGCGGTGCAACCGAATTGAGAATGTCGGCGATGAGCGACGGTGGAGCCTTATCGGGTTTCGGGGCGGATGACCCGGACGGTCGCTGTGACGTCGGCCGCGAGCCGGAGGGTGTCGCCGTCGGAAAGATCGATCCGGGTGCCGGGGGGGACCGGTACGTCGTTGACGTATGTGCCGTTGAGTGATCTCTCGTCCCGGACCCAGGCGCCGCCCTCGTCGACCCCCACGGTGGCGTGCAGCCGGGAGATGTTGCCCCGATCGGCGAACACGGTGGCCACCGGTGAGCTGGCCGGGTCGCGGCCCAGTTGAACGGTCTGCGCGGGGTCCACGGTCACCTCACCGCCGGAGAAGCTCAACCGCAGCGGCTCGGCGGGAGCCAGCGGGCGGTGGCACTCGACACAGACGCGGTTGCGCGGATCGGGCACGTCCTCGCCGCAGTGTGGGCAGGTGGCCGGGGTCTCGGCCGGCGGGGCGGAGTAGACCGAAGGCTCGACGGCGGGGGTGGAGGGGACGACAGGCCCGGCGACGGGCGGGAGCACGGTCGGCTCGGGGGGCAGCTTGCGGAAGCACGCTCGGCACAGCTGCTCGCCGGGCTCGTTCTCAGCTCGGCAGTAGACGCAGGTCAGGCCCGCCATGTGAGGTCCTCCAAGAGCACTCCGGCGTCCGCCAGGTGCTCGGTGAGCCGGTCCATGTCTCCTTCTCCCGGGATGCCGATGCAATAGATCCGGCCCGAGGTGACCTCGACCTGCATTCGCTGACCGGCGTCCGGACTGCGGTATCGGCGCTCGCCCAGCGGCGTGCGGGGTACCACCCGCTGGTTGTCCGAGCCGCGCAACGGCACCGCGGTGTTGCGCCGGGCGACGTAGGGGCCGGCGATCACCGCGTCGCACCGGTCCAGCAGCGCGGCCAGCCGTGGGGTCCGGGTCAGCCGGGACCACGGATATCCGGAGTACATCAGCACGTCGATCTCCTCGGCTCTGCCGCGCCGCCAGACCGCGATGCCCTCGAGCAGCTCGGCCACCGCCGCCGGCTGCTGGAAGGGCTCGCCACCGGAGATCGTCACACCGTCCACCGGCCCTTCGATCCCGGCCAGCCAGTCCAGCACCGCCTCGACGCCGACCTCGGCACCGCCGTCGCCGTCCCAGGTGTCGCGCGCCACGCATCCCGAACAACCGATCGTGCAGCCCTGCACCCAGATCCCGGCGCGCACACCGGGGCCCAGCACCGTGACCGGGTAGTGGGTGCGGTTGAGCCGCAGCAGCGTCACGGCTTCTCCAACGTCACAGTTTGGTCAGCTCCAGGCTGGGACCGGCCGGGTCGATCGCGGTGACCTCGACGGAGGAACCGGAGGCGTGATCGCCGTCGAACAGTGCCCTGGCCAGCGGGTTGATCAGGTGGGACTCCAGCGCCGTGCCGATGCCCCGGCCGCCGCGGGTCCGGTCCTCGGTGCACCGGGTGAGTAGCTGGGTGCGGACGTCGGCGCGCAGCCGGACGGTGATCCGCTGCTCGTCGGCCACTCGCCGCAGGATATTGCGCAGCTGCCCGTCGAAGATCTTCTCGGCCGCCTCGGCGCCGATGAAGTCGAAGATCACGAAGTCGTCGCCGAACCGGTTGAGCAGCTCGGGGCGGCCGAGCTTGATGGTGAAGTGCTCGGCGATCGCCCGGCGCATCGAGTTCTCCAGCTCGGCGTAGGGCATGCCCGGCCGGATGCTGGGGACCCGGTGCCCGTTGTCGTCCTCGGTCAACGCGCCCAGGTTGGACGTGAAGATCAAGATGCACTCGGAGAAGTGCGTCGTCGTACCCCGGCCGTCGGTGAGTCTGCCGTCCTCCAGGATCTGCAGGAACTTGTCCAGAATCCGGTGATGCGCTTTCTCGATCTCGTCGAAGAGCACCACTCGGAACGGCTGCTGGCGCACCGCGTTGGTCAGCTCCCCACCCGCCTCGTAGCCGACGTAGCCGGGGGGTGCCCCGATCAGCCGGTCCCCGGCGTGTTCGGCGGCGAACTCGCTCATGTCGAACCGCAGATAGGCCGACTCGTCGCCGAACACCAGCTCGGCCACCGCCTTGGCCAGCTCGGTCTTGCCCACCCCGGTCGGCCCGGCGAAGAACAGCACCCCGCGCGGCCGTGACGACGAGCTGGTGGCCTGCGCACCGGACAACCCCAGCGCGGCACGCTTGAGGATGTCCAACGTCTTGGTGACCGCGCGCGGCTGTCCGACGACCCGGGCCGAGACGGTGGACTCGCCATCGGCGATCCGTTTGCGCAGATAGCCGCGCCGCCACGGGCTGTCCAGCACGCCGAGCTTGTAGGTGCGCACCGCGTCGGGCAGGTCGGCCAGCGCCAGCCCGCGGTCCTTGGCCAGCCGGGTCACCTCGATCATCTCCTGCAGGGTGAGCCCATCGGCCTGCTCGGCGAAGCGCTGGCAGCTCTCGACGGCCTCGGGGTCCGCATCCGGTTCCGGCACCCCCATCAGACGGGCCAGTAGCCGGGCGGTGTCCTGCCGGTCCCCGAAGTCCGGCCGCGGAATGCCGATCGTGCGGATGCGCTCATTGCCCGCGGTCAGCCACACCGGCAGGTCCTGGTCGCGCTCCACCAGCCAGATCACCGGGTTGTAGAGCGGGCTGGGTCGCTGTTCGGGGCCCGGGGTGGGCCCGACCTCCCGGGAGAGCTTCTCGCAGAACAGGAAGAAGTCCCGCTCGGGCCGCTCCAGCCGGGCCGGGTCCAGCGAGATCCGGGAGGCGTAGTCGACCAGAAAGGCGGCCCGGCGTGGCGCGCAGGCCACCGTGCGCAGATGCCCCCGCAGCCGCTCCAGCGACGGTACGCCCTTGCTGTGGCCGGCACCGTCGCGCTCGATCCCGCCGCCGAGGATGTTGTTGGCCACCGCCTGGGTGCTCGCCGGATAGGCACCCAGCCCCGCCACCGGGTCGAAGGTCACCAGGCACTCGTACCCGCTGGGCTGCAACGTGCGCCACAGCAGTTCGATCAGCGTCACGAACTGCGCGCGCCCGCTGGACTGGCCGGGCCCGCCGGTCTGGGGACCCAGCAGGAACACGTCGCGCAGGTTGCCGTGCAGCACGTACTGGGCGTGCACCGGAAGCGTGGTCGACAGCTCCTGAACGAACGCCGGACTGCCATCACGGGCCCGGCTGCCTTCGGTTGCCGTCACCGATCACGCTCTCGCTGGTTCTCCCGGCGCCGCGACGTGCGCCGGCTCCGGCTCGCCACCGGCACGTGCCGCTCGCCCGGTGGGACGAGCCGGTGCACATCCAGGCGCAGCCCGTCGACGGCCACCTGCTCGCGCAGCTCCTCGAAGTCGGCGCACCACTGCTGCTCGCGCTCGAGATCGACCCGGTCGGCATCGGCGCCCTCGGTGCTCTCGGTGCGAACCACCATGGTGCGTAGCTCAGCACCGTCGACGACCACACTCACGGCGTGCTCCGCCCACTGGTCCCGAACCAGCCGCAGCCGTGACCCCTCGCCGGTGAACGTGTCGAATCCCTGGTCGACCTGATAGCCGAGCTTCTGAAACGCCCGGGTGAGCGACTCCCGGACATAGCCGTTCTCCCGCTCTGCCCGGACCTGTTCGCAGGCCGCGAGCGCGTCCTGGCGCAGTGCGGGGTCGAGTACGCGCCGGCCCGCGACGACACCTTCCAGCTCCGCCCGCAGCTGCACGGTCCGGGGACCGGTGGACTCGGCGAGTGCCTGCAGCATGGTGGCCGCCGTCCCGGCCTGCTCGCGGCGAAGGGCCGCCTCCTCGTTCGCCTGACGTACCCGCACCCGCAGCTCCGCGAGCCAGCCCTGACGTTCGGCGGGGGTGGCGCACTCCCGGACCCGGGCCACCGCGGCGAGTACCTCCGCGCGGTCGTCGGTGGGCACGTCGGTGCCCAGACCCCCGAGGATCCGGCTGCACGCCTCGACCAGCTCGGCAGGCGGCGCGGTGCTCGCCGCCCGGTGCGCCGTCAGCAGGCCGGCCGCGTCGGCCGGTCCAGCCGCACCGCTCACCGTGGCCAGCGCGACGGACACCGCCGAGGCCGCTTCGGCCAGCAGGGCGCGCTCAGCGTTGTGCAGTGCCTGGTCGGTGGCGGCGCACCATTCGGTGAGCTGCTCACGGCTCTGGCCCTGCAGGGTCAGCGGTGCCGGTAACCCGGAGGTGCTGCGCCTGCGGGCGGCCAGCACCGACAACCGCGAGTTGCGGTCGACCACCGCGCGCGCGGCGACCTCCCACTCGGCGAGCGCGGCCTGGCGTTCCCGCTGATGGTCATAACCCTGCTCGAGCCGCCTGCCCACCGCGCTCAGGCCCGCCCCGGGAGCTTGCAGGCCGGTCCTGGTGACACCGGCGACTGCCCGCGCAGCAACCAAGGTGGCATCGGCAGCGACCGCGCACACCTGCATGACACTTGCCGACTCTCCGCTCATCGTCTGTCCAGCGCCTCTCTCTCCGCGCGGGCGTGCACCCGGGTCCAGGCCTGCCACCGTCGCCCCACCCACACCAGATGCGCGCCCATGACCGTCAGCGGCACGGCGAGCGGTGCGGTGCTGCTCAAGATCACTAGTGCTGTGCCGCCTGCGGCGGCGAACCACAGCGCCTTGCCGCTGGCTTTCAGCTGCAGAATGGCACCAGCCCGCAGCAGCACTGTCCGCAGCTGCCACAGCAGCGCATGGTCGGGGGAGTAGCTGCGGCCGAGGCGCCAGGCCAGGAGCACCTCCGCAGCCGTCGCGACGAGGATCGTGAGCAGGCCCAGCAGCCCGGCGGTGGGGCTGGGGACGATGGCCAGGTAGATCAACCACGGGATCAGCAGGATCGCGATGCCGCCCAGGGCCCAGCCGATCGCCTCGGTTCGACCGGCGATGCGGTGCCGCTCCTGCTGGTACCACTGGGCCCGCCGGGTGGCGGGCTGGCGGGCCGTCACCTCCCGCTCCCGGACCGTCTGCTCGGCCTCCGCGACGGCGACGGCGCTGATCAGCTGCCCGACGACGACGCGCTGGGGGGCGTGTCCCATGTGGCGGAAGTAGCTCACGAACCACGGCACCGGTACCGGTAACCGGCGGCGGGTGTGGCGCACCTGGTCGGCCAGCCCGACCGTGACGTTCTGCGAGGTCGCGGCCTGGGCCAGCAGTACCGCGCGGGCCCACTTGAGCGCCGCGGGGTCGGACAGCCGCTCCGCCACTTGAGGCGCGTCCTCGGCCAGCTGGCCGGCCACCCGGTCGAAGTCGGCGAGCAGGGCCCGCCAGCGGACGTCCAGCTCGGCCAGCGGCCTGGCCCCGGCGAACCGGGCGAGCACCGGCAGCAGCTCGTGACACCACAGGTCATCGACCGCCGTCGCGGACTTGGGGTCGCCGTTGGCGGCGGCCATCGCGACGGCCACGATATGTCGAGGAGCCAGCGAGAGCCCGCGGTAGGTGGGCGGCAGCGACGGGTTGAGCCAGGCCAGCAGCCGCAGCAGCTTGGCGTCGGCCGGACCGGGTTCGGACAGCTCGTCCACCATCTCGCGGCGGCCCGCGACGTCGAACCGGTCCGGATCGTCGAACTGGCCGAGCCATCTGCTCAGGTCGTTCCAGTGCTCACCCAGCCGGGCGAAGTGCAGGCGGGCCGCCTTCGCCCAGTTCTGCGCCATGGCCAGCCCGAGCTCGCGCGGCTCGGTGTAGTGCTCGCCGAGGAACAGGAACGGCCGGGCGTTGCCCGCGGGCTGATCGGCCGGACCGCGGTTCTGCGGCACCGCGGGTGACTGGCCGTCGAGCCACGCGCGCACCTGAGCCAGGCCCCAGCGGGACTCGAAGTCATGCACCAGCAGGCCCCGGCACAGCAGCCGCAGCCTCGGGTCCGGCACGTCGTCGACGGGAAAGGCGTGCCTGCTGAGCTGCATCATGATCGGGTGCTCGCTCAGCCCTTCGAAGGGCCGCTTGCCGGTGGCCAGCTCGTGCACGATGACCCCGAGCGACCACCAGTCCCTGGCGAACGACACGTGGTCGTAGAAGGTCTCCGGGGCGGTGTAGATCAGCGTGCGCGCCGCCGTGGAGAAGATCATCGACTGCTCCAAGTGGCGGCTCAACCCGAAGTCGGTGAGCACGAACTCCCTCGGGTCCTCGGCCCGCAGCAGCACGTTCTCCGGCTTGATGTCCCGGTGCGTGATGTTGGCGGCGTGCAGTGCCGCGAGTCCGGCGGACACCTGGCGGATCACCTCGATGATCGTGGTGGTGTCCAGCGGCTGCCCGGTCAGGGCACGCAGGTTGCCGCCGGGCAGGTACTCCATGACCTCATAGCTGCGCCCGCCCGCCTGACCGGTCTCGTGCACCCGCACCAGGTTCGCCGTGCGCAGCTGCGGCAGGGCACGCCAGACATGCGGGTCGGGGCTGATCTCGGGGCGGTAGAGCTTGATCACGACGTCCTGGCCGGCGGTGTCGCGCACCCAGACCACGTCCGCCTCCGCGCCGTGCTGGGGTAGCGCGCCCACCACCCGGAAGCGAGCCGCGAGCTCCGCGGGAAGGCGCGGATCCGTGGTGGAGGTCTGCGGCTCGACGGCGTCGCGTAGGGTCACCGCGGCCAGTGGGGGCAGGTCACGCCGGGTCGCGGTGGCGATCGAGGGCGGGTCACGCCAGGTGGGTACGGATCCGAGCCGGTCCGGATGGGTCCCGGTGCCGCGCATGATCGCATCGCGCCTGGTCGGGGCCGGTTCGGCCGCTGAGCTCATCGTGGTCCTCGCTCATCCCTAGCGTCCGGAGGCGCCATTCTCCGCAATCGTCGGGGCCGCTGCACACAACCTATTGTGGCTGAACTCCGTACCGGCGGGACGCCGCATCCGCCACCGTCAAGCGGTGCAGCCAGATCGGGCCGCCCCCGCGACAGTGTCCACTGGCAAGCGCACCTGCGAGTCGACCCGTTCGCGCAAGCGAAGATACCGCCTTTCTCGGCCGCCCCTGCGCCATCGCCTGAGGTGCCCACTCCGAACCAAACGGCCCGGCCCTGCGAATGGCCTTACGCACCACGACCCCAAGCGGCCCGGTGGGCGGGGTTCGAGACCCGGCTTCGCCCCACCCACCGGGCATCCACCGCGAAGGAGCACTCAGTGAGCCCTGATCTCGGGCGATTACTGGCGTTGCGGCGGGTACTGCGTGGTGGAATGGTCCACTGCGGACACGGCGGGTTCCTCGACCACGGCCGCCGGGTCCCCGAGTACATCGAGCGTTACCTGGCCGCGCTGCTGGCCGATGGCCACGTCCGAATCGGGCAGCCCCAGGAAATCACCGGCTACCTGCCAGTCCGGGTGACCAGTGCCGGCGAGGCCCGCTACGGCGAGCTCGCCGACTCCTATCAGCGCCGGCTGCACGCGAGCCGATCGCGCGTCGGCGGAGGCGAGTCGCCCCGGACCGCCGCAGGGAGATGAGTTAGGCACCTGCCGCGGTGATCTGCCGGTGGCGCGGTCCGGCTCGGCTAGGCTGCCGCTCCAGCCATGTCCTTCGCCAGCCCCATCTTCCTGTGGTACTTCATGCCGGCCGTGCTCGCGGCCGTCCTGATCGCGCCCCGAAGCTGGCGCAACGGGGTTGTGGCGACGGCCAGCCTGGTCTTCTACGCCGCCGGGGCGGGCCCGACGACGCTGCTGTTGCTGGGCTGCATAGTGGTCAACTACCTGGCCGGTGGGGCACTGGAACCGGACGACTGGGACCTCGAGCCACGTCGTCGTCGTCGCCTGCTGTTCGGTGCCGTCGCCTTCAACGTCGCGGTGCTGGTGTTGTGGAAGTACGCCGGCTTCGCCACCGAGCAGGCTGCCGGGCTGGCCTCGCTTACCGGGCTCGACCTGCCGATCGTCACGCTCGCGCTCCCGATCGGGATCTCCTTCTACACGTTCCACCATATCTCCTACCTGGTGGACATCTACCGTGGCGAACGGCCGGCGCTGCGCAACCCGGTTTCGTTCGTCACCTACATCGCGATGTTCCCGCAGCTGATCGCGGGGCCGATCGTGCGCTACCGCGAGATCGCCGACCAACTCCCGCAGCGACGCAGCCACCGGCTGGACGACATCGCCGCGGGATTCCCACGTTTCGCTCTCGGGCTGACCAAGAAGGTCGTGATCGCGGACTCGCTCGCGCCGATGGTGGACGCCTGTTTCGCCACCCCGGTCCACGAAGTGACCACCGCGATTGCCTGGCTAGGGGCGATCGGCTACACCCTGCAGCTGTATTTCGATTTCTCCGGGTATTCTGATATGGCCATCGGGCTCGGCCGGATGCTCGGCTTCAGGCTGCCGGAGAACTTCGCCCGTCCCTATTCGTCGGCCACCATCACCGAGTTCTGGCGTCGGTGGCACATGTCGCTGTCGCGCTGGTTTCGTGACTACGTGTACATCCCGCTCGGGGGTAACCGGAAGGGGGTGCGCACCACCTACCGCAATCTGTGGATCGTGTTCGCGCTGACCGGGTTCTGGCACGGGGCGAACTGGACCTTCCTGGTCTGGGGGCTCTACCACGGCACCATGCTGGTGATCGAGCGTCGTTTCGGGTGGGCGGTCGCGGTCGCCGAACCGGGCCGGTGGCTGGCACGCCGGTTGCTGACCCTGTTGATCGTCGTCTTCGGCTGGGTGCTCTTCCGTTCCCCGGACGTGAGTACGGCGCTGGTCTTCGCGCAACATATGGTGATCCCGGACTCCGGCGGGCTCACCGATGCCGTGGACACCTCGCTCACCCACCAACGCGTGGTGATCCTGCTGCTGGCGGCGCTGGTGTTCCTCCTACCGGCCCGGCCGGTCACCGGCCCCTATCTGGAAGCGGTCCGGTCCAGGCCGGCCACCGCGCTGCGAGTGAGCGTGATGACCGCCGGCCTGCTCTACTCCGCGCTGCTGATCGCCACCGGCACCTTCAGCCCGTTCTTGTACTACAGGTTCTGAGGGCTGTCAGGTCTACCGGACCGTCACGCACATCGTCTCGAGGTACCTCATCAAAGTCTCGGTGACCCTGTCGACGTTGTGCGCTTCCTTCAGGTGTTGTGCTACCTGGCGCATCAGGTCGTCCTTGTTGGAGGCGGTGAGCTGGCGACCGCACTCCTCGTGCCCGCACTGGAACTGGTGCATTCGTGTGCTCCTCCCATCGGCCCCGATGGCAACCGCAGTGATCGCGCCCGTCCTCTATACACCTAGCCTTCGGATGCCGCGCCCGTCCAGTTCGCTCCCGGTCGGGTTCAAGGAGGGCCGGCGCCGCCCTCGTCAGTGGCCTCCTCGCCCGGCTCATAGAGTGGCCCGGAAGGGAGACTGCCAGTGCCGAACGCCCGGAAAGGCCTGATCATCCTGGCTGTGGTCGTGGTGCTGGTCGCCGCGACGGTCGCCGCGTGGCCGTTCATTCAGAAACTCGGCCGAACGCCGGGCTGTACCGTCACCGCAGCCGCGGACCCGGCGTCTGGTGCCCCTGTGCAGTTCCCCCTGTCGGGAGAGCAGGCCGATAACGCAGCGACCATCGCCGCGGTCGGCATGAAACTGGGCATGCCCGACCACGCCGTCACCATCGCTCTGGCGACGGCACTGCAGGAGTCCGGCCTGCGCAACGTGACGGTTGGGGATCGGGACTCGGTGGGCCTGTTCCAGCAACGACCCAGCCAAGGCTGGGGGACGCGTGCGCAGATCCTCGATCCGGTCTACGCGTCCACCGCCTTCTACCAGCGACTTCGCGCTCAGACCGGTTGGTCTCAGCTGGACGTCGCCGACGCTGCCCAGCTTGTCCAGCACTCCGGTGCACCGTCCGCCTACGCGCAGTGGGAACCGCGAGCCCGAGCCTATGCGGCCGCCCTCACTGGTGAGGCGCCCGGCGCGCTGACCTGCCGCGGCCTGACTGTCGGCGCGCCGAGCGACAGCCTTGTCTCCACCGCGGTCGCTGAGCTCGGCACTGCCACCCTCAGCGGAGCGCATCCCGAGGCCGTCGGCTGGGCGATCAGCAGTTGGCTCGTCGCCCATGCATCCCGGCTCGGTGTCGACCGCGTGACCTTCGATGGGCGCACCTGGACAATGGACTCAGGCAGTTGGTCCCAGACGGGGCCGGCGGACGGTGTCTTGTCCTTGCATCAGGCCCCTAGCGCTGCCTGATGCTGTGCGGCGCTCTTGAACCCCAGGACCCCAACCAGCAGACACGTACTGTGCTGAACCGGTGGCGGTCGGTAGCATGATCGCGTCCCGCGGCTGAGGGCCGGCCGCACTACAGTGAAGGGTACGCCGTCATCATGCTTCTCATCCTTGCGCTGGGTATTGCCGCGATCGCGATCGTCATGATCGGGATCATCGTCCATGGCCTGCTGTGGCTAGTGATCGTCGGGGCCGTGTTGTTGCTTATCACCTTCGTCTCCGCGGGGGTCGCCGGCCGCACCAGTTGAGCCCGGTCGGCACTTCCTCCGCCACCTGCGGGCATTCGGCCGGTAGCCGTGCTGTTGGCGGGTCAGAAGCCGGGCGACGAGCTGGTGCGCGGTCCTGGCTGATCGACGATCAGCCAGGACCGCGCACCAGCAGTGCGCCCGTTCGCCCTGGTAGTCGGCGTGCTCGGCCGGTCAGGCGGAGGCCTGAGTAGGTGAACGTGCAAGGTCCGCAGCGGGATGACGCGACGGGGTGAATGGCGTGTGGCGCGGGTGGGCGCTCGTCGCCACCATCGTGCTGGCGGTGACGCTGTCCGGGACGGTCATCGCGTTGCTGCTGTTCTTCGATACGCGATCCACCGGATCCGAGGCCGTCAAGACCGGTGGGTTGGTGGCCGGCGGTGTGGTGGCGTTGTATGCGCTGTGGCTCAACGATCGCAGGCGTCAGCTTGAGGAATCGCGGCATGAGCTGGAGCGGCGCAGCAACGAGCAGGACCGGGAACGGGTTGCCGACGAGCGTTTCGCGCGTGCCGTCGAACTGCTGGGGCACGAGGCCGACCAGGTGCGGGTCGGCGCACTTCATGCGTTGATCGGGCTGGCGCGGAATCGGCCGTCGTCCACGCAGACTGTGCTCGACGTGCTCTGCTCCTACCTGCGCCGCCCCTTCGATCACCCCGACTTCGTGCAGGACCGGACCGGTGAACGTCCTGAGTGGGCACCGGAGGACGAGCGTGATGCGCACCGCGAGCGGCAGGTGCGACTGACCGCGCAGCGACTGATCGGCGAGCTGCTGCCGGCCTCCGGTGACCAGCGTGCGGACCTCCCCGACCTGGACCTCACCGCCGCCGTGCTGGACTACCTCGACGTGTCCGGTAAAGCCCTCGGCCGGCTGCTGTTGCGAGATAGCGCGCTGCACGGCACTACCCGGTTCGGCGCAGCGGAAATAAGCGGCGAGGTGTGGTTCACCCGGACCGCGTGCTATGGAAAAGTGGAATGTGCCAACGTGGTATTTCGTGCGCAGAGCAACTTCTACCACCTGTCAGCGCATGACCGGGTGACGTTCGAGGGTGCGCGGTTCTGCCAAGGTGCCGTTTTCTTGTCCGCCGAGTTCCACGGCCCGGTGAGCTGGGCGGGCAGCACCTTCGAGAAGTCCGTCGATCTGCGGCACACCGTCTTCCACCACGACCTGGACCTGCGTGCAACGCTTCCCCCGTCTCCGCGCATGAGCGGGATGAAGGTCAACCCCACCAAGACCGTCCGCCCGCCTGCCGGGTGGGAGGTGCACCCCGAGGACGACGGGCGGACCGGCCGGATTCGGCCGCTGTAACGAGTCCGCCCACTATATCGAGAAAACAACATACAGATGGAACCGATCGTGCTCGGTTGCGTCCAAGCGGTTGTCAGCATTAGGCCATCAAGCGAGAGAGGAGGGACGCGGAGATGACACGGCGAAATAAGGGTTACCCCGGACGGCTGTTGATGGATGTTGCCCACGGGGACCGTACAGCGTGTTCATCGGTTCCGGTGGTAGTCGTGAGATACGCCTCGGGTCACCGCGCCCTGCCCGGCTCGCTCTGAAGGACAAGTAGCTTCTTACGCCTTTCCGCGGGGCTCCGGACCGGGTGGACCTCGGTGTCTCTTGCGGCTGCGCCGGGCGTTCCCGCCCGTCCCGAGCCAGTGCGGCTCGGGAGACCGGCACCCGATCAGACTCTGCCCGACATCACCTCCCGGATCGCAGGGTTCCGCTGTTGACGGCCCTGCCGGCTCGCGAGCCATGCCTGGCGGTCTGTCGGTGTCGGGCGGGGGAACGCCCGGGCCGGCGCTGAGACCTACCTGCCGAGATAACGCGGCGGTGTGTCCGGTGTGTCCGGCCCTGATGCACGGTGTGTCCGGCTTTGGTGTCCGGTGTGTCAGGCGCTGGTGGCCCCGGGTGTGCATGAGGGCCTGACACACCGTGCATGAGCGCCTGACACGCGGGGGGCTAGAGGGCTTTGAGCTCTTCGATGACTGATTCGACGGAGGCTTTGGCGTCACCGAAGAGCATCGCGGTGCGTTCGGAGTAGTAGAGCTCGTTCTGGATACCGGCGAAGCCCGTGTTCATCGAGCGCTTGAGCACGATGACCGACTTGCTCTCGTCGACGTTGAGGATCGGCATGCCGTGGATGGGTGAGTTCGGGTCATTGCGGGCGGCCGGGTTGGTCACGTCGTTGGCGCCGATCACCAGGGCGACATCGGTTCTACTGAACTCGCCGTTGATCTCGTCCATCTCCTTGAGCTGCTCGTAGGGCACATCCGCCTCGGCGAGCAGGACGTTCATGTGCCCCGGCATACGGCCGGCCACCGGATGGATGGCGTACTTGACCTCGACGCCCTTGTCCTCCAGCAGCCGGGCCATGTCCCGCACGGTGTGCTGCGCCTGCGCGACGGCCATCCCGTATCCGGGCACCACCACGACCTGGTTGGCGTAGGCCATCTGGATCGCCGCGTCGGCCGCGCTGGTCTCCCGCACGGTCCTGTCACCCAGCTCGCGATCGGGCGCGGCGCCACCACCACCGCCGAACCCGCCTGCGACGATCGCCGGGATGGAACGGTTCATCGCCGTGGCCATCAGGTTGGTCAGGATTGAACCCGAAGCACCGACGATCATGCCGGCGACGATCATCGCGGTGTTGTTCAGCGCCAGCCCGGCAGCGGCCGCCGAGAGCCCGGTCAGCGCGTTCAGCAGGGAGATCACCACCGGCATGTCGGCACCGCCGATGGGCAGCACGACCATCAGGCCGAGCGCCGCGGCGAACACCAGCGTCCCGATGATCAGTAGCTGGTTGTGCCCGCCGAGCCCGATCGCGACCGCGCACGCCACCGCGGCCAGAAACATCAGCAGGTTCACCGGCTGCTGCAGCCGGCCCAGGCTGATCGGCCGGCCCGCGATGAGCTCCTGCAGCTTGCCGTAGGCCACCAGGGAGCCCCAGAACGACACCGACCCGACGATCGCGCCGAACAGCGAGGCGACCATCACGTAGCCGGGCTCGCCGTCGAACCCGTGAGTCGAGCGGAACTCCACCCACGCGATCAGCGCGACCGCGCCGCCGCCGACACCGTTGAACAGCGCCACCATCTGCGGCATCGCGGTCATCTTCACCTGACGGGCCGCCGGCACCCCGAGCAGTGTTCCGATGATCACCCCGAGTGCGATCAGTACCCAGTTGCTCGTCCCGGGGATGAGCAGGGTCGCCACCACCGCGATGCCCATACCTACGGCCGCGATCAGGTTGCCGCGCACCGCCGTCTGCGGGCCGGTCAGGCCCATCAGGCCGTAGATGAACAGGGCGAAGGCGACGATGTAGAGAGCCTGGACCACGGTCGTCATCGCTGCTCGATCCTCTTCGACGCCGCCCTGGTCGGTTGTTTGCCCTTGAACATGCCCAGCATCCGGTCGGTGACCAGGAAGCCACCGACGACGTTGATGGTGCCGAACGCGATCGCGACCACCAGCAGCAGCTTGCTCAGCACGGAGAGGTCGTGCCCCGTGCCCAGCACCACGATGCCGCCCAGCAGCACGATGCCATGGATGGCGTTCGTGCCGGACATCAGCGGGGTGTGCAGTGTGTTGGGCACTTTCGAGATCACTGCGAAGCCGACGAATCCGGCCAGCACGAGGATCGCCAGATTGGCGAGCAGCATCAGCCCTTGTCCCCTTCTCGCTCGCGGGTGACGCAGGAGCGCACCAGCACCTCGTCGTCGGAGTCCGGGTTCAGCCGGCCCTCCTTGTCCACCATCAGCTCCAGCAGCGACTGCACATTCCGGGCGTACAGCTCGCTGGCGTGCTCGGGCATCGTGGCTGGAAGATTCAACGGCGAGGCGATCGTCACATCATGGCGGACGACGATCTCGCCCGGCTCGGTCAGCTCGCAGTTGCCGCCCGCCTCCCCGGCGAGATCCACGATCACGCTACCGGGCCGCATCCCCTTCACCGCCTCCGCGGTCACCAGGATCGGGGCCTTCCGCCCGGGCACCAGCGCCGTGGTGATCACGACGTCGAATCCGGTGATCGCCTCGGTCAGCCGCTGCTTCTGCTCAGCCCGTTCCTCGTCGGTCAACTCGCGAGCGTAGCCGCCCTCGCCGGCTGCCTCGATTCCCAGATCGAGCCACTTCGCGCCCAGCGAGCGCACCTGATCGGCCACCTCGGGCCGGACGTCGTAGCCGGTGGTCCTGGCACCCAGGCGCTTGGCGGTGGCCAGCGCCTGCAGTCCCGCCACGCCGACGCCGAGGATCAGCACGGTCGCCGGCTTCACGGTGCCCGCAGCCGTGGTGAGCATCGGGAAGAATCGGGTGGACTGGTCGGCGGCCAGTAACACCGCCTTGTACCCGCCCACGTTCGCCTGTGAGGACAACGCGTCCATCGACTGGGCGCGGGAGATCCGGGGTATCGACTCCATGGCGAACGCCGTCACCCCGGCCGCTCGCAGCTTCTCGGTGATCTCCGGATTCGACCGGGGCGCCAGGAAGCCGATCAACACGGCTCCCCGGCGCAGCCGCCCGATCTCCTCGTCGGTCGGCGGTGCCACCTTGACCACGACGTCGGCGTCCCACGGATCGCCGATCGTCGCCCCTGCCTCGGTGAACATCTCGTCGGGCATCAAGGCGCCCACTCCGGCGCCTGCCTCGACCACGACCCGCAGGCCCCGCCCGACCAGCTTCTCGACCATCTTGGGCACCAGGGCAACGCGGCGCTCGCCCTCGCGCGACTCTCCCGGGACGCCGACCCGGGTGCCTTGTTTGTCCTGCGATGAAGTCACGCCGTGGAGCATCAAGCATGCTCGACGTGACGTCCAGTGGCAGGTGCCGAGCGACACCTGTCCGAGCCCGCCCTCATCGGTCGACACCGGTGCACTCGCCCGGCCCGGCGCAGCCGAACGGGTACCGGCAGCGCGCGCTCGGGCGACGATCGGTCACCGACCGGGCGAGGCTGACCGCAGAGCGGTCAGGTCGGCGGAATCCCGCCCGCGAATGAGCCGGTACCCGGCCTAATCCGGAGTGGCGCAACTTCACCAGGACGTTCTGAACCGTTACCGTCGTCTGCATGGCGCGGTCTGTGAAGAGCCGCCGACCCGCGACCTTGGCATCTCTGGCCGCGGAGCTCGGCGTATCCCGAACGACGGTGTCGAACGCATACAACCGGCCCGATCAGCTCTCCGCTGAGCTGCGTGAGCGGGTTCTGGAGACGGCGCGGCGGCTGGGTTACCCGGGTCCGGATCCGGTAGCTCGGTCGCTGCGGACCCGGCAGGCCGGCGCGGTGGGCCTGCTGCTCACCGAGACGCTGTCCTACGCCTTTCGCGATCCCGCCGCGATCAGGTTTCTCGAAGGCCTGGCAATGGCCTGTGAGGAAGCCCGCCAGGGGCTGCTGCTGGTTCCGGCCAGCCCGGAGGCCGACGAGCGGGAGACCGCCGCCGCGGTGCACCGGGCCGGGGTGGACGGGTTCGTCGTCTACTCAGTACCCGATGACGACCCGAACCTGGCCGCGGTGTTGCAGCGCCCGCTGCCGACGGTGGTCTGTGATCAGCCACGGATCGCCGACGTCGACCACGTCGGTATCGACGACCGGGCGGCGATGGGCGGTCTCGGGAGGCACCTGATCGGGCTGGGACACCGGCGGATCGGCGTCGTGTGCATGCGGCTGGGCCGGGATCGCCACGACGGGTTCGTCGATGCGGCGCGGCAGCGCGACGCGCACTTCCACGTGCAGCGGTCCAGATTGGCCGGGCTGGCCGACGCATTCGGCGAGGTGCTGCTGGACTGGGAGGTCGTGCCGGTCGTCGAGCGGTTCGACCATACGATCGCGTCCGGCGCCTCGGCGGCCACCGAGCTGCTGGACCGTGATCCTGAGTTGACCGCGATCGTGTGTACCTCCGACATCCTCGCGCTCGGTGCGCTGTGTGAGATCCGCCGACGCGGGCTCCGGGTGCCCGAGGACCTGTCCGTCACCGGCTTCGACGGGGTGCCCGAGGCCGAGCGGGCCGGGCTGACCACGGTGTGCCAGCCGGTGCTGGACAAGGGCCGGGCGGCCGGGCGCCTGCTGTTCGATCGCAGCAGCTCCCACCCCCGCACCGTGATGCTGCCGACCGAGCTGGTGGTGCGCAGCACCTGCGGGCCCACCAAGGAACCGGACAGTCCCTGGTTCTCCGGGCTGTAGACCCGTGAGTGGCGATACGAGCCAGGACTCGTATCGCCACTCACGGGTCTGGGTTGGCTTTGGCTAGGCGAAGTAGACGGTGCAGAGCAGGCCGGCGACGACGCAGTAGATGGCGAACGGGATCATGGTGCGGGTCTCGAAGTACCGGGTCAGGAACTTGATCGACAGGTAGGACGACACCCCCGCGATGAGTGCCCCGACCAGGATCTGGCCGTGGATGCCGTGCCCGGCCGGGCCGGCCAGGGTCGGCAGCTTCAGGACGCCTGCGGCGAGGATGACGGGGGTGGCGAGCAGGAAGGCGAACTTGGCCGCGTCCTCGTGGTCTAGGCCGCGGACCAGGCCGCCGACCAGGCTGATCCCGGAGCGGGAGATGCCTGCGAGCAGCGCGAAGGTCTGAAACACCCCGATCACTGCGGCTTCCTTGTACTCCAGGGTGTCCAGCCGCCGGGCCGGTTCGTGGTCGGCTGGATCCGCGGCGTGCGCCCCGTAGGCCAGGGCCAGCTGCTTGACGTCGGCGCGCCTGCGGATCGCCTCACCGGCGAAGAGGATCAAGCCGTTCAGGGTGAGGAAGACTGCGGCGGCCAGCGGCTTGGCGAACAGGGCGCGGAAGGTGTGCTCCAGCAGCAGCCCGGTGATGCCGACCGGGACCGTGCCGACCACGAGCAGCCAGGCGAGGCGTTCCGAGGACGTCTCGACCCGGCGGGTGGTGAGGGTGTGCAGGAAGCCGCGGATGATGCGGACCCAGTCCGTGCGGTAGTAGTAGAGCAGGGCCAGCGCGGTGGCGACGTGCAGCGCGATGACGAACGTCAGGTAGGGCGACTGGTCGCTGCCGCCGGCTGAGGACTCGGTGACCAGGTGCGTCCATGATCCACCGAGCAGCGCGGGCACCAGCACCGAGTGGCCGAGCGAGGAGACCGGGAAGAGTTCGGTGACTCCCTGCAGCAACGCGATGGTGATCGCTTGCAGGTAGGTGATGTCGACCACGCCGTTATCTCCTCTGTTGTCGCCTGGGGGTGTCGCGGGTGGGCGTCGTTCGGGGCCGGGGCACTGTTACGCACTCACGAGCTCAGCAGCTGGGCGCGTTCGAGCAGCTGGGCGCAGCGGATCAGGCCGAGGTGGGAGTAGGCCTGCGGGTGGTTGCCCAGGGACCGTTCGGCCACCGGGTCGTACTCCTCGGAGAGCAGGCCGGTGGGCCCGGCGACGTTGACGAGCTGCTTGAAGAGCTGCTCGGCCTCGGTGCGCCGGCCGCAGGCGAGATAGGCCTCGACCATCCAGGCGGCGCAGAGGTGGAAACCGCCTTCCCCGCCGGGCAGGCCGTCGTCGTGCTTGTAGCGGTAGACGGTGGAGCCGCTGCGCAGCTCGGCCTCGATCGCGGTGACGGTGGCGGCGAAGCGCTCATCGCCGGGATCGATCAGCCCGGCCAGCCCGATATACAGGGAGGCGGCGTCCAGATCCGCCCCGTCGTAGGCCGTGGTGAACGCCTGCGCCTCCTCGTTCCAGCCCTTGGCCAGCACGTCGTCGGCGATCTCGGCGCGCAACGTCGCCCAGCCCGGGCCGGGTTCCCGGCCGTGGGCGGCGGCCAGCGCCAGCGCCCGGTCGACGGTGACCCAGCACATCACCTTGGAGTAGACGTGGTGGCGGGGCGCGCCGCGGATCTCCCAGATGCCGTGGTCGGGCTCGTGCCAGCGGCGGGTGACCGCCTGGGTCATCGCCCGCACCAGGTCCCAGTCCCGGTCGGTGACGGTGCCGCGTGCCGTGGAGACGTCCGCGATCAGCTCCATCACCGGCCCGAACACGTCCAGCTGGACCTGCTGGGTGGCCGCATTGGACACCCGCACCGGGCGGGAGCCCGCGTAGCCGGGCAGCGTGTCGATCACCGCTTCCGGGCCGAGTGCGGCGCCCTTGATGGTGTAGAGCGGGTGCAGCCGTTCCGGGGTGGAGACCCGCTCCAGTACCCCGTGCAGCCATTCGAGGTATCCGTCCGCCTCGGCCAGCGAACCCAGCGAGACCAGCGCCCTGGCCGACATCGCCGCGTCGCGCAGCCAGCAGTACCGGTAGTCCCAGTTGCGCACCCCGCCGAGCTCCTCGGGTAGCGAGGTGGTGGCCGCTGCCATGATCGCCCCGGTCTCGCTGTGGCACAGCCCGCGCAGGGTCAGTGCGGAGCGGGCCACCAGGTCGCGCTCCACCAGGGGCAGGGACAGCCCGCTCAGCCAGTCACTCCACCACACCGAAGCGCGGCGGCGCTGCTCGGCCTCGACGATGGGGGAGGGCCCCAGGTCGTCGCTGCCGCAGCGCAGCTCGAGGACCACGTCCGACCCGCTGGGGTCGATGACCGCCAGCGCGCTGCAGTGCCAGCCGTCGCTGCTGACCTCCCAGTCCACTCCGGGTGAGCGCAGCACCATCGGGTCCGAGGTGCCCAGTACCCGCAGCCCACCCGGCTCGGCCTCCAGCCGCACCGGCAGCTGGCCGAACTCCGGCCGCGGGGCGAACTCCACCACGGCCTGGGTCTGCCCGGAGACGACGCGCACCAGGTCGTTGCGGCCGAACTCGTCGAGGTTCACCAGGTAGTCGGTGACCAGCAGGCGCGACCAGCGGGTCTCCACGGTCATCGTGCCCGGCACGTAGCGCTGGCCCAGCGGCAGCCCGTTGCGGACGGGCCTGATCGAGAAGTACCCGGCACCGGGGCCACCGAGCAGGTCGGCGAACACGGCGCCGCCGTCCGCCTCGGGGTGGCACATCCAGTTGACCCGCGCGTCTGGGGTCAGCAGGGCCACGATGCGGCCGTTGGAGATCATGCTGTGCCGCTCGATGGGCACCGCCTGCTCGCCGTAGAGCCAGGTGCGCCGCTCCTCGACGAGAAAGGCCAATACCTTGGCGACGTCCTCGGTGGAGTCCACCCGGTAACCGGCTTGGCTCTGCCCGCTGCCGACCTTGACGCCCAGATCGGGACCGGTCAGCCGGGCGAAGGCCTTCTCGTCGGTCACGTCGTCGCCGAGGAACACCGCAGCCGTCGCCCCCACCTGATGGCGCAGCACGTCCAGGGCATATCCCTTGTCGGTCTGCACCACGGCGAGCTCGACCACCGCCTTGCCCTCGGTGACCTGCACCCCGACCCAGGCGCACGGGCCGGCCAGCACCGTGGCCACCACCTGCGCGGCGACCTCCGGGGTGGCCCGGCGGACGTGCACCGCCACGCTGGCCGGCTTGACCTCCAGGCTGACCCCGGCGACGCCGTCGGTGAGCTGGACCAGCTCGTCGTGTACGCGCTGCCGTAGCTGCACCGCGGACAGCTCCATGGCGTGCACGAACCCGGCGTCGAACTCCGAGCCGTGACTGCCGACCAGGTGCACCTCACCGGGCAACCGCGACAACGTGGCCAGATCACGCAGCGCCCGGCCGGAGATCACCGCGACGGTGGTGTCCGTCAGCCCGGCCAGCAGCCGCAGCGCGGCCACCGACTCCGGCCGGGGCGCGGCGCGGTCGGGGTCCTCGACGATCGGGGCCAGCGTGCCGTCGTAGTCGCATGCGACCAGCAGCCGGGGGCTACGGGCCAGCTGCACCAGGGCACGGCGCAGCTCCACAGGGAGGGTCTCGGCGGTCATGCCGCCGCCTCTGCGGGAGGAAACAAGGTCACTCCAGCAAGTCGTCTCGGACAGGGTGGCCAGATGCTACGGGCCGGTCCGGCGTTGACGATCTCCGCCTCAGGTCTCGCCCAGAGCGCTGAGGAACAAGCGTGCCCACCGATCCACATCGTGGGTCATCACCTGCCTGCGCAGCGCCCGCATCCGCCGGCGACCTTCCTCGGGGTCGACCGTGATGGCCTGGTATACGGTGTTCTTGATGCCGTCGAGGTCATGCGGGTTGACCAGGAACGCGCTGGTCAGCTCGGCCGCCGCGCCGGCGAACTCGGAGAGCACCAGGGTGCCGCCCAGGTCGCGGTGGCAGGCCACGTACTCCTTGGCCACCAGGTTCATCCCGTCCCGCACGGGCGTGACCAGCATGACGTCCGCGGCCACGAAGAAGGCGACCAGCTCACTGCGCTGGATCGACTTGTGCACGTAGTGCACGGCGGGGTGGCCGACCCGGCCGAACTCACCGTTGATCCAGCCGACCGCCTGCTCGATGTCATGGCGCATCTTCTGGTAGTGCTCCACCCGCTCCCGCGACGGGGTGGCCAGCTGCACCATGACGACGTCCTCGGGGGAGATCCGGTCCTCCGCGTAGAGCTCACGCAGCGCGTGCAGCCGTACGTCGATGCCCTTGGTGTAGTCCAGCCGGTCCACCCCGAGCACGACGGTCGCCGGGTTGCCCAGCTCGTCCCGGATCTCGGCGGCGCGGCGGCGCACCGGCGCACTGCGGGCCATCCGGTCCAGCGCGGCGGAGTCGATGGAGATCGGGAAGGCGCCGACCCGGGCGGTGCGGTCGCCGACCTCGACCTGGCCGAGCCGGGTGCCGATCCCGACCGAGCTCTTCGATGCCGCCAGCCCGGTCAGCTGGCGGGCCAGGAACAGGAAGTTGTTGGCGCCGCCGGGCAGGTGGAAACCGACCAGGTCGGCGCCGAGCAGGCCACGGATCAGCTCGGTGCGCCACGGCAGCTGCATGAACAGCTCCACCGGCGGAAACGGGATGTGCAGGAAGAACCCGATCCGCAGGTCCGGCCTGCGTTCGCGCAGCATCCGGGGCACCAGCTGCAGCTGGTAGTCCTGCACCCACACGGTCGCGCCCTCGCCGGCGATCTTGGCGGTGGCCGCGGCGAACCGCTCGTTGACATCGACGTAGGTCTCCCACCAACCCCGGTGGAACACCGGGGGGACCACCACGTCGTGGTACAGCGGCCACAGGGTCGCGTTGGAGAAGCCCTCGTAGTACTCGGCGACGTCCTGGCTGGACAGCGGCACCGGGTGCAAGGTGAGGTCGCCGTCGGAGAATGCCTCGACGTCGACGTCCGGTACGCCCGGCCAGCCGACCCAGGCGCCGTGGCGGGCCCGCAGGAACGGCTCCAGCGCGGTGACCAGGCCTCCGGGGCTCGACTTCCAGCGTTGGGTGCCGTCGGGCAGGTGCTCCAGGTCCACCGGCAGCCGGTTGGCGACCACCACGAACTCGGCTTCTGTGCTGCCTGTGCTGCCTGTGCTGCCTGTGCTGCCTGTGCTGCCTGTGCTGCCCGACTCGGTGATCGCCGCTGGTGTGGTCGCAGTATTGGTGCCGTCGGTCACGAGTCGTTCCCCTCGTCAGCGGTCCACTGACGAGAGTAGCGGCGCGATGCCATCTCGGGCGGGTGATGATCGATTCCGGAGCAGGTCAGCCGCGGGCTCACTCCTCCATCGGGCCGATCAGCCGCGGGTGAGCCAGCCGCCGCTCCAGGCGGCTCAGTCCCTTGCGGACGGGCTGAGCGAGGAACTCGCCGAGCACCACCCCGGCCGCCAGCGCCAGGGCGATGCTGGCCGCGGACAGCAAGGTGATCAGGCCGGTGGGATTCTTGTAAACGGTCAGTTCCAGCACCCCGCGATAGGTGCTCAGCCCGGGCAACAGCGGAGTGATCCCCGCCACCGCCAGCACCAGCGGGGGCAGCCGCAGTCGCCGGGACACCACTCGCCCCATGAAGCCGACGATGATCGCGGCCAGCCCGGACGCGCCAGTGGGGCCGATGGAGGCGGCGATGGCCAGGCCGTAGGCGCCGAAGCTCACCGCGCCGGCCAGCCCCGCGCCGAGCAGCGCCCTCGGCGGGGCGTAGCTGGCCAGCGCGAAGAACGCCGCGGCCAGCGCCGCAGCGGGTACCAGGACCTCCATGCGGTCCAGCTGCGGGGCGGGGAAGGCGGGCGGGATGGGAACCGCGGGCCCCCCGTTGTCGCCCGCCGTGGCCTGCAGTACGAGCACGACCCCCACGACCAGCCCGGTTGTCATCAAGGCCACCTCGAACGCCCGGCCTGCGGCGGTGACGTAGAAGCCGGTGATCGCGTCCTGCACGGTGCTGACCACGGAGAAGCCGGACAGCAGCACGGTCAGGCCGGCGGCCAGCAACAACGCCGTGGTCAGCCCATGTGGAAGGTACTTACCGGCGTGCGCCTGCAGCTCCACGGAGACGGTGGTGACCACCCCGGCCCCGACGACCTGCTGGAAGAAGAACGGCAGTGATCTTCGGTTGAGCACTCGCCCGATCCGGTCGACCAGCGCGGTGACCACGGCGGCGAGCAGGGCCAGCGCGAAGACCGCGCCGAAGACCACCCTCGACCCGAAGCCGGCGCTGAAGAGCACCGCCAGTGACGCGGCCATCCCCGCCCAGGACAGCGTCGCCACCCAGCGGGGGTAGGTGCGGTCACCGCCGATCAGGGCGTCCAGCTCCGTGTAGGCCTGGCTGGCGGTCAGCTGCCGCCGGACGATCCGGAGCACGAGGTGGTCCAGCGCGGCGAGCCGGGTGTAGTCCAGGCTGCGGAACTGCACCACCCGGGTGGTCGTCACCGGGGAGGCCTCCACGCCGCGACGACAGCTCACCGTGATGGAGGTGAAGATCACATCCACGTCGCACTGCGGGAGGCTGTACGCCTCGGTGACAGCATGCATCGTCGCGGTGACGTCGGCCGCGCCTGCTCCTCCGGCGAGCTGCAGGTCGCCTATCCGCAGTGCGAGATCCACCACGAGGTGCACCGTGGCGTCGTCGACGACCGGGGGCCCGTGCAGTATCGCCCTGCGGTCGAGCTCCACCGTGGCCCAGCCGTCGAAGGTAGGTTCTCCGGGTGCTGCCTTGCCGGTTCGTGGTCCCCTCATGACTCCTGGGTACCACGTCGGCCAACCGCGTTCAGCTCAGATCCGTCCACTATGGACTGAATATCCATGGATCTCGGACGGTTGGGTGGCAGAGGCTCGGACTGTGGGGTGGCAGGGGCCTCGGCCCGGCTGTGCGGGGGCCTACCATGACCCCGACGCCGGCGTAGCTCAACTGGCAGAGCGTCCGCCTTGTAAGCGGAAGGTTCGGGGTTCGAGTCCCCGCGTCGGCTCCATTCTGACCAGGTCTTTTGTCTGGCCAGTGGCAGTAGTTGTGGATCACTGTGACGTCAAACCGCGTTGTTCATGTACCTAATGGGTCGCGGGTCGCGACCATGTCGCTGCTAGAGTCCATGGTCAACACGGAGTAGGCGTCTTACAAGCGAGGAGTCGCAGGCACGTCCATCGGTTGCCTCCCAGCGGGGTCGCGGTGAGCTCGCCGAGCTGGATGGCGTCAGACCCAGCGCTGACCCAGCTCAAACGCCTTGCGCGGACTACAAGAGATTATGGGTTGTCGGTGTCGAACAGCGCTGAGGTGTCGATCGGTTTCCGGGAGCTCCGAGCCTTGGTCCTAATTTGACGTAGCGACTCAGCGGCACTGTAATATGCGCCACGGTTCCTTCCATGGCTATTCAGCAATTCTGCTTTGACCATCGCGCGTAGATCGTTTGTTGCCACCTGACGCGAGATATCTTCCCCCCATGTCCGCAGCAGTGTCCTGTAGCTCGAATTTTGTACGCGTAGGCCAATTGTCGCATCAAAGAGGGCGGCTGTTGTGCGTTCAGGCAAGCGATTCCTCATGCGAAGTTCCTCAACCTCACTCCACATCTGGCCAGACTCGCGGATTCGACGTAGAACGCTCTCTGCTTGCACGTAGTGCGCTTCAAGGCAGAATCTCACCCATGGACGGGCATCGTTCGCCGGATTCCATTCTCCTTGCCCCATCTTTGCCAATAGTTCATAATATGCAGTTGTGTTTCTTCCAAGGTACTCCTCGATGCTGCATAGCTCCTGGGCTAGTATCCGCTCGCGAGCAAGAACCAGAGTTTGGATGCATCGGGACATCCGCCCATTCCCGTCGCGGAATGGGTGGATCATAACAAGGTTTAGGTGGGCCATCGCGGCCCGGACTATGGCAGGAGTGGTTGTGTCGGAGCTTAGTTCCTCGACTAATTCCTCCACGAGTTCTGGTATGCTTTCACTTTCGGGTGCTTCATATACAACGTTGTCTGTGCTGTTGTTTCGAATCCAAATCGGCCCGGGGCGCCATCGGCCTGGCGATGCGTCAAGTGAGTATTCCGTCATCATGAAATGGAGGCTTCGCAACAACGCTGGACTGTAGTCAAAGTGACGGTCCTCGGACAGGTTGATCACATAGGTCAAGGCGCGTCTATAGCCTGACACGGCTTGTGCGTCTTGAAGTTGGGCATCGGCTAGCTCGTCGCCTTCAATGGCGGCGATAGCATCTTCAACTGAGACGTTGTATCCTTCGATGCTGTTTGAACCCTGGATTGCGCGGGCGGCGAGGACGCGGCGAACCGATCCTACCCATCGACGTGGTTCCGCCGTGCTGTATCTGAGTTGCTTACGCACACGGTCGATTACTCTGAGGGCCGCCTCCTCGGCCCCGATGTCTGGTGTCGTGTAGATCATGATCTCCACCACCTGTAATAAGCTGCTTCCATACCTGGACTACACTGATGTAATCAGTATATAATGTGTGATATAATCACACATTATATATAATAGTATTATAATATTAAAGTGATCTGCATCACAGTGGAGGGGGCTGCTCCGGCACGTGCTCTGGGCCGGTACGCGAAGATGTGCGCCAAGCTCGGGATCGATAGCCACTTGCATGCGCTGCGGCACTACTCCGCCACCGAACTGCTCAGCGCGGGAGTTGACCTCCGCACGGTCGCCGGCCGTCTCGGTCACGGTGGAGGAGGCGCCGCCACACTGCGGGTCTACGCCGCCTGGGTCAGCGAGTCCGACCGTCGAGCCGCCGAGATCCTCGGCAGCCGCGTCCAGCGCCCGCCCCGACCACCAGTTACGTAGTCGGACGTCTCCGGTATCCTTTGGGCCCTCTCCTAGGGATGGTGCTCATGAGGCCGAGCGTGCACGGTGGGATCCCGCCAGGCGCTAGCGGCGACGTTGAGAGGCAAACGGTGGTTCAGGTCAGCCAGATGAATGGCTGTCGGGCTGGCGAGTGTGTTGTATGCAAATTTCTCGTTGTAGGAATAACGTCCAGCAGTGGGCGGATGGTATAGGGATAATGTAGAGGTTGAAGACGTCGAGCTCGCTCTAGAGTTGATGAATAAGGTCCTTGATGAGATATACCAGTCGCCAGCTCAGGTGAAGCGCGCCCGTGACAAAAGGACGGCGAAGAAGTCGGCTTGATTGGGAAAATGGCCATAAAACCCCGCCTCGCCATAGCCCATAATGACGCCGAACCGGATTACGGATTTGAACTGGGAGATACGGCATGGTCAGTTAGTTAGCGACCAGTTGAACCCCGTCGTGAGCGCGAGTGGCGGTGGAATCGCCGAACGCGTCGGTTACACGGATCGTGTAAGCGGGATCCATCAGGTTGGGGATCTCAGCGAGGTCGGCCCACCGAACCGTCACGGCCTCCGCGCTGGCCGGGTCGGGGTCTCCGAGCGGGATGCAACGGAAGACCAAGGCCACCACGCCAACGGTGAGATTCTTGTAGACGCCGGTGAGACGTTCCACGCGGACATTCACGCCGGTTTCTTCGCGGACTTCGCGACGGACGCCTTCCTCGAACTGCTCGTTGAGTTCGAGGACTCCGCCGGGTGGTTCCCAGTGTCCGTTGTCGCGGCGCTGGACTACGAGGACTTGGTCAGCGTTGTTGACGACAATCCCGGCGACGCTGACAGAGTGTCGCGGAGTGTCGGCCATCCGATCACTTCCTTGCCTGGTGCGTGGGGGAGAATCCTAGCTCCCCAGACGTGTAGGGGGAGTGACTGGTTCATGGTGCAGCTCGGTGATATCGATAAGACGGATGACCGACCTCCGTACCGGCAGATCGCAGCCGCCCTGCGGGAGGCGATCACGGCGGGTCGGCTGGCGCCGGATGACCGGCTGCCCTCGCAGAGCGAGCTGGTCGAGTGCTATGACGTAGCGCGGAGGACGGCGCGGCGGTCACCGCGGAAGACACCGCGCTGGCGACCGGGTACTGGCTGATCGACGTGGCGTCGCGGCGGGAGGCGGTCGAGTGGGTGCGCCGCTGCCCGTGCGAGGGCGAGGTCGAGATCAGGCGGGTGCCCGAGCCGGCCGAGTACGCCACGCTGAGCCCCGAGCACGAGGACTACCTGC
>JBOHGD010000047.1:0-38177 GCA_050699955.1 Pseudonocardiaceae bacterium
GCCTGGCAACCGCGACCCACGCCAAGACGGCACAACTGGTCGCCGAAACTGAATTGCCGCCGTCGGAACTCCGCACGTTCTGACAGCCGACGTTCATCGAGCACACGCACGCTCATCGGCAGAAGAGGACGTCTGGCGTTCGTCTTCGGAGATCTCTGGGGTCAGACGTCCCGCACGGCGTCAGCCTGGCTCCTGTCGCTCCGCCCCTGCGTATCCCGCATCCGCACCCCTCGATGAGTTCTTGAACCTGCTCACTGTCCAACTGCCGAGCATTGCCTGGCAACCGGCCCCGCCGGACCGGATGAAGCGGTGTGGACGCGTCGGGCAGCTTCTTGATCAGCAACTCCAGCGCGCTGACCTGCTGCTTTGCGTTGTAGGGTAGGCATGCGTAGCGCTACCGCGGACTTGGTCGACGGCGGTCTGCCGTGCAGGAGAGCGTAGTCGTTGCGGGCCTGACCACGGGCGGCACCAGTCGCGCGGGTGAGGTGGGTGCCCCCGTCGGTGGCGTCGGTGTCCTCAAACCGAAGATCGGCTTGCCCCCGGTTGAGCCGGGCGAAGGCCAGGTGAACAGCGCCGTGCAGATCGGCCCGACGCGCGCGGTACCGATGGGCCAGGGGGCGAAGCGCGCGAGAACCACCGATGTCTGACTTGTAGCCAGACCAACGTTCGGTCGCCATGGTGCTTGACGCACTGGCTGGTCCAGGTACATCCTCAATATATTCAACAAAAGATGAAAAAGGAATGATCGAGATGACCGAGCGCACGGGCTGCGTGGTCGTCGGTGGCGGCCCGGCCGGCATGGTGGCGGGGCTGCTGCTGGCCAGGGCTGGGGTTGAGGTGACGGTGCTGGAGAAGCACCCCGATTTCCTGCGGGACTTCCGCGGCGACACGGTGCATCCCTCGACGCTGACCCTGCTCGATGAACTGGGGCTGGGCGAGAAGTTCGACGCCGTGGCGCACAGCGAGCTGTCCGCGGCCGGGTTCCCCACCGACGACGGCGCCATGATGACGCTGGCCGACATGACTCGGCTGAAGGTGCCGCACCCCTACATCGCGATGGTGCCGCAATGGGACTTCCTTAACCTGCTCGCCGAGGCCGCCGCCACAGAAAAGACGTTCACGCTGCGGATGAACACCGAGATGACCGGCCTGATCCGCGACGGCGACCGAGTAGCCGGGATCTGCTACCAGACGGCCGGGGGCGCCGAGGGCGAGCTCCGCGCGGACCTGGTCATCGCCGCCGACGGCCGCTGGTCACTCGCCCGGGGTGAGGCGGGCCTGGAGCCAAAGGAGTACGACTGCCCGTTCGACGTCTGGTGGTTTCGCCTGTCGCGCCACGACGGCGAAGGCGACGGCATGCTCACCCCGCGGATGCGCCACCGCCGGTTCGCTGTGCCGCTGCCACGCACCGGCTACTTCCAGATCGCCTATCTCGCGCCGAAGGGCGCCGACCTGCGCAAGGAAGGCATCAAGGCGTTCCGCGCCAACGTGACCGAGGTCTGTCCCGAGTTCGCCGACCGGGTGCACGAGCTGAAGACGATGGACGACATCAAGTTCCTCGACGTGCGGCTGAACCTGCTGGGCACGTGGCACATCGACGGCCTGCTCTGCATCGGCGACGCGGCACACGCCATGTCACCGGTCGGCGGGGTGGGCATCAACCTGGCTGTGCAAGACGCCGTCGCCGCCGCGACGCTGCTGGCCCAGCCGCTTCGCCGGGGCCGGCCGACCCGAGCCGACCTGACCAAGATCCGGTCCCGCCGGCTGCTGCCCACAATGCTGGTGCAAGGCCTGCAGCGGATACTGCACCGGGTCGTGATGCGCCCGGTGATGGCGGGCACGCGCAACGGCCCACCCGCGGCGATGATCAAGCTGTTCGCGTGGTTCCCCCGGTTGTCCTACTTCCCCGCCCGGCTGCTCGGCCTTGGCTTGCGACCCGAACACGCCCCGGCCTTCGCGCGCCGCACAATGGAGCGCGTCGGGTCCTAAAAGACGACAGTGAATCCTCCCTGGTCCGCCGGCCTGACTGGGACGGACCCGGACGGATGGCGGGTGGTCTTCATGCCCGAGAGCGCGCGACTCGACGAATCCAGGATCGTCCACGGTGCGATCGACGTTGTCGCCGATGTTCGGGTCGAGTTGTATGCCGGTTCCCGCGCAGAGCTGCGGCCATCGCCCTCCTCGCCGCTGAGGCGGGGTCATCCCTGCGGGTGGCGACCGCCCGTTCCACAACACCGGCCTGGGGTGGCTGCGGCTACAGGCTGAAGGCGATCGAGCGCAGGATCAACACCCCGACGAACACCGCGGTGAACGCCAGGTCGATCGACAGCCCGCCGGCCCGCACCGGCCGCAGCACCTGCCGCACCGGCGCGATCACCGGCTCCGTCCCGGCATGGGTCAGCGCGCGGGCCCGACTCGCCCACCGAGGGCCATCGGCCAGCACGCCCGCCCAGTCCAGCACCATCCGGGCGAGCAGCAGCAACACGAACGCCGTCAGGGCGTACCCGAGCAGAGCTCCTATGAGGCTCATGACGAACTCCTCCGTGGTGGCCACGCCGGCCGCCTCACCCCTATCAACGCTGCCGGCCGGGTCGGAAGTGTCGCGTTCGCCGTGTTCTCAGCCGACTTTCAGGTCAGGCCAGCACGGGCTCTGTGAGCAGCAGCGGCTGATGGGCCGAGGTGTCGTCGACCGCACCACGGTATGTGAGTGCGTCTTTAGCTTTCGCGAACGAGCTTGATGTCGGCCACCGACGGTCACGTGGCTGACCGCCCCGAATCGCACGCTAATCGCACGCCGCGCCGCTGTTTCAGTCCCGATGGTTCACGATGTTGATTACGTTGCCGTCTGGTGCTCGGACGAAGAACCGGCGCACACCCCATGGCTCTGTAGTTATCGGGTGCACGATCTCGTAGCCGAGTTTCTGAGCTTCTTCATAAGCACCTTCGACGTCATCCGTGTGGACGGAAATGACCGAGTCTTCGGGTGCGGTTGCGTCGCGCGTTACGAGCTGGACGTTCGCCCCGGTGTCGGGAGAGGTGTAGCGGGCCACCCATCCCATGTTGAACTCCTCGGTACTCAGCCCGAGGTAGTCGGTGTAGAAGCTCTTCGCTGCCTCAACGTCAGCCACTCGAAGGTTGGCCATAATGCGTGTGGCGCGCGTGCGGTCCTCCTGCCTGCAACGGATGTGTATGCCGGGGGCAACGGCACCAGCACAACCTCACCATAACTCCGGGCCAGGCGCGGTCCGCGGCGTGAAGGTGAACCACCCCGGGCACCGAGACAGTCCGCGACAGCGGCTGCAGCCATCGCTGGGCCAGGGACGAGCCGATGCCGGGTTGTCGGGTTAGCCGGTCGCCGGCTTGGGGTTGGCGTGATCTTCGAGGTGTCGCTTCACAGTGCGGAGGTTCGACGGCATTTCGTTGCGGGCTTGGCGGCGCACCCCAAGGGGCACGATCAGCTTGCCGATGCCGTGGCCTTCGAAGTCAACCTCGATGGTTAGTCGGGAGCGACGCCCGTCATCGAGTGGATCAACCGTCACGTTGACGATCGCCCGGATTGGCCCGTCGATGCCGCGTACACCCCAGGTCCGGGGTGGTTCGATGTGAGTGACCGCTGAGGTGACGGCTCGCTCGGCGAACCCGATCCTGCGGGTGTGTCGCCCTCGCCGCGGTCTTGGACGTGCCTCTGCTGACCGGGGACGTCAGACTCAGCAAAGCCCCCGGCCTGTCCTGCGCGGTCATGCTGATCGACTAAGCTCAGTCTTCAACCGCACCAAGGAGCGGGAGCGAATGGGTGCGGGGAATGTCCCGACCCAGCTGATCAGCTCGTTGGCTCTGGAAGGCGGGCGGCCTCCGGCAGCGTCCGGCCACGCACCCCGCAGCCGGCTCAAGGAACGGATCGACGAGTAACCGTTCCCCAGGGACCCACCTCTCCGAGGCAACCAGTCGCGAGCGGCGAGGAGGTGCCGGTCAACCGGCATGAGGCGGTGGGTCGATGAGTTTCGCCCCGCGCTTCAGTACTACCGTGTGAAGCTCTTTGCGAAGGAGGCCGTGATGCCGCAGATCACAAAGCTGGGCAGGGTGATGGTGCCAGTGTCTGACCAAGACGGGGCGATCAAGTTCTACCCAGCGACCTTGAGGTTCTCGCTGGTCGCCGACGTCCCGTTCGGCGAGAACGACCGCTGGGTGGAAGTCGTCCCGACTGGTGGTGGCGCAGCGCTCGCCTTGGTGCGCCGCTGCTGTTTTTCTTCCGGGACAACGACAGGAACCACCTCATGATCGTGCAGGCGCAGTAGCGCCTGGCTCGCCTCCAATAGCGATGACCGTTGATACGAACACGGAACCGGTGTTCGTGCTGTTGCACGGGGCCGGATCCGACTCCTGGTATTGGCACCGCATTGCGCCAGGGCTTACGGCGGCCGGGTGCGGCGTTATCGCGGTCGACTTTCCCGTTGATGACGATACCTGCGGGCTGGCCGACTATGCGGCCGCGGCGCTCGACACGATTAAGCTGCGGAGTCGCTTGATTCTGGTTGCACAGTCGATGGCGGCCTTCACCGTGCCCATGATCGCGGCCGAGGTGCCCGTGGAGCAGATCGTGCTCGTGGCGCCCATGGTGCCGGCACCGGGCGAGACGCCCGGACAGTGGTGGGCCAACACTGGCCAACCCGAAGCCGCCCGCAGTTACGCGATGCAGGAGGGTCGCGACCCCGACAAGCCGTTCGACCCCATCGAAGTCTTTCTCCACGACGTCGCCTCGACGATCGTCGCCGCGTCCGCTGACCACGTGCGCCGCCAGTCGGATAGACCGTTTGAGGACACCTGGCCGTTGGAGTGTTGGCCGCGCGTTCCTACCCGATGTGTGATCGGCCGCCGTGACCGCCTGTTCCCGCTCGCGTTCCAGCGGCGCGTCGTACCCGAGCGCTTGGGCATCATCCCTGATGAGATTGACAGCGGACACCTGCCCGCGCTCAGTCGAGCGGCTGAGCTGACCCGGCTCCTCGTCGAATATCCGAGTCCATCGCCATGACTCACCCGGGCCGAGCATCCTGCCGCTGGGCCCTGGCCTTATTTGTTGGGAGTCTTGTGGCTGGACAGTTGCTGCAGCATCTGTAGGTGCTTCTGAGCGACGGGCAGGTAGTGGGTGGCGAACTGCTTGACTTGCGCGTTGCTGCCCGACGAGATCTCCTGCTGAGTCCCTTGGATGGACATCTGGTGACCCTTGATCCCGCTCGACGTGTACAGTTGGTCAAAGGCTGCGCTGGTGGAGGACTTGAGCTGGTTCGCCAACTGCCGTTGCGCGGCGTTGGGTGTCGTCGGCAGCGGCACCGAATTGGCCTTGGCGATGTTCTGCAGCTCAGACAGCGCCTGCCGGTGATCATTTGTGAGCGTCTGGCCGGTCTGCCGGATCGCCTCGTTCGTCCCGCGTTGGGCGGCTGTCTGGCCCGACGTGATCTCGGCCAGATCAGTCTGAGCGTTCTGCATCATGAACGTCCGATCCTGGTCGGACACCTGGCTACCACCACCTTGCTGGTTGGCCCCACTTTGCTGGTTGGCGGTGGCTGCGCCGGGGCTGACGGTCTGCGCGGCGGCGGATCCGACGCCCAGAATCAAGATGTTGAGAACCAGGGCGAGCGAACCGAGCAGCCCACCCACTGCGATCGTCACTTTCATCACGTGCCACCCCATGCATCTGTCGCGGAACACGCGGCCGTAGCGCCGCCCGACATACCGTCTTTGGGACCTACCCCGTCGAGTTCGACACGAAACCACGTTGTCGATGTCACCGACGACGGTTCACTCGTTTGCCAGCGATAAAGTGACGCGTCCGCGCCGGTGGTTCAACTGAAAGTGTCGACGGACCACTCCAGCGTGATATGCGGGAGCAAGAATGTGTTGGAACCGCGTTGAACGAGGACGGCCGATGCCTCGACCGATTCCTCGGCGGGCCGTTGTTCGGGGCGGCCTGCCGAGGACCCCACCCGCGACGCCAGCGTGACCGAGGTTCGGCCCCCGGCGAGCGAGCGATAGGTGACCAGGGCTCGTCGAGGGGCCTTACTGTCGGCCTCCCGGCTCGCGTCCCGTCGTGCTGGGCCACCGATGCCACCAGGTGTTGCGGAGGGCTAGCCTGATGGTGGCCTTCGCACTGACCAGCAATCGGAAGGACAAGCCATGGAAGGCTTGACCGGTTGGCATCTGGTGATCCTCCTCGTCGTGGTGGTGCTGCTGTTCGGCAGCAAGCGGTTGCCTGAGATGGCCCGCGCAGTGGGTCAGTCCGCACGGATCCTCAAGACCGAGATGACGAGTGCGCGTGCCGATGGCCGAACCCGTGGTCAGCAAGAACAACCGGAAGCCTCAGCCTCCGGTGCCCAGCAGCCGCCTCTCGCGGCTCGTCTCGACCCGCCCCCAGGCCAGCGGATCCCGGTCCAGGAACCCACCTCCGACACGACTCATCCGCCTACCGGGTAGCTATCTCTCGACGCGGAGGGGTCAGGAGGCTCGGTGTCGCCGGGGTGCCCCGGCCGTCCCCTGGGCCACCCGGCGCCCCTGGGATGGCGTTGTCGCCGAACGGCATGTTCGCCGTCGGTATCGCCAAGGCGGGGTTGTTGCGGATACCGGCGGCACCGGAGCTGGTGTTCGAGTTCCTGCGGGTGGTCTGGCGCACGATTCAGCACTACGGCGTCGAAATTGATAGCCGCCGCTACAACGGCCCGATTCTGGACAACGGCTACCGCAACACCCGCAGCCCCTACGGCGGTGTCTGCGCCGGGCGCTGGCCGTTGCGGGTCAATGACGATGATGTCCGCGTCGTCTATTTCCAGGACCCCGACGACGGCAGTTGGCATGAGTTGGTCTGGGAACATGCCCCGGCTCTGGGGACCCCGTTCTCGGCCGAGGCCGCCGCTTACGCGCGTCGCCTTGCCGCCAGCGGCGGCCGGTGCGTCGATCCGCACGGGGTGCTGGCGCAGGTGCTGGCTCGGTGGAGCGCCGGGGAGGTCGTCGACCGCCGTGAGCGACGGATGGCAGTCCGGTTGTCGGCCGAACGCAGCGACCTGCAAACGATCGCTGAAACCGAAGCAGCGCAAGCTTTCCCGGTCGCGCAGGCGGCTACTGCGCCCGGCGATCAGCCGTGTCCGGTGGTGACCGGTGACGATGACGACGAATCCGAGATCTTCGACGATGCCCGCCACGACTGGCACGCTAACTTCGGCATCATCGCCACCCCGCAATTGCGCGCGGTCCGAGAGGAACTAGAGCTGATCGTCGCCTCCAATCGCCAGGACCCGGACCGCGTCCGCGGCGCGGCGGTCATCGACGGCCACCCCGGGTTGGGCAAGACCACCATCGTGAACCTGTTCGGCCGCGACTACCACCGCCACGCGCTACGCCGCTATGGGAAGTTGACCGGCGACGGGCACGAACACATTCCGGTGTTCCGGGTCGGGCTGACCTCCAACACCACGCTGCGCACGTTGAACAAGATGATCTTGTGGTGCCGGATACTCGGCCACTGTGCTGACCTGGGATGATGCGTCTCCGGTTCTGTGCGGCATGATCGGCGTCCGTGACGTTGCGACTCGTGTACCTGATCTTCTGCCAGGTCAGCGCCTGGATCAGGCTCTTCGCGCGCTCGGAAGCATCCAAGACCGCGGAGATCCTGGTGCTGCGCCATCAGCTGAGTGTGTTGCGTCGGCAGGTCGCCCGTCCTGGGCAGACCGCGCCCTGATCAGCGCGCTGGCCCGGCTTTTACCCACGACCTGTCGTCGGCATCTGTTTGTCACCCCTGGCACGCTCCTGCGCTGGCACGCTGACCTGATCACACGACGATGGACCACCAAACGCCGACGGTCCGGACGCCGACAAGCGCCGGCTCACTCCGCCCGGCCGGGCGTTCCGCGCCGCCCTGCTCCACATGATCCCCAGACCAAACGGACGGGGCGTTCGAACGGCCCGGCTGCTCCCCTGGTGCAAGATCCACCGATCCGCCGGTCACGCCACACCGCTCCGCCCACCCTGTCCCGTTACCATCACCGTCATGGCTCTGCTCGCCACCTCGGCTAGGTTTCGCGGCTTCGTCGACGCGCCCCCGGCCAAGTTGCGGGAGTTGATCGTCCCCGAGGATCGGGAGGCGTTCGATAACGAGTACCGGGCTGCTCTCGACGAGGCGGCCGAGACGCTGAGCCTGGACAGACTGGAGCGCTTCCTGGAGCACTGGCGGCGCATCGCCTGGTCCCAGCACGACATGGGCCACGATCGGTGGCGGGCGATGCTGGGCCGGGCTGAGCACACCCTGCGCACTGGGGAGCCGGCGCCAGGCTCGCGGCCCTGGGAAGAGGTCAAAGCAGAACTTGGCCTGTAGGTGGCCTACCGGATCGTCATCGACCCTGCGGCCGAAGACGGGATCAAGGCCCTCCCCCCGGCGGTCCTGCCCGCACTGAACGAGGCGATAACTGTGCTCGGCCTGGTGCCGTGGAACGGGAACCCGGTCACGAAGCACCCAGTGGTCCTGCGGTTCGGGCAGCGGCCCGCTGCTGCGTGCCGGTGCCCGGTCCACCGAGCCCGCGTCCCGGCCGGTCCAGTGTTCCCATTCGTCGAGGAAGGCGGGATCGCGTGGCTGGACGTCGTGGGCTTCGCGCACGAGGGCCCGCAGCGCGGGCAACTGGGAGGGGGTGCGGGTGGCCGTCCAGGCGCGCTTGATCTTGGCTGTCACCGACGGTGGGGCCGTTGGTCACCACTTCGCCGGACCGGTCAGCCGTCGCTCAGCGAGAGCGCCTGGCTTGGGCAGACGTGCACGGCTTCACGCACTCGGTCGACGTTGTCGTCGCTCACCTGCGCGGTGCGGAGCACGACCGTGCCCTCGGTCTCGTCCTGGTCGAATACCTCAGGCTCGGTGAGGACGCACTGCCCGGCGCCCACGCACCGTCCGGTGTCGGCCATGATGCGTATGGGTGATGCCTCCTCGTGTCGGATCTCTACCAGGTGACCGGTAGCTGGTACAGGCCGTGGATGTTGGCGTCGTCTTTGAACGGGAGTTCGTCGACGGGCGCGCCGAGTGCCAGCGTGGGGATTCTCCGGAAGAGGGTGTCGAAGACGATCTGCAGCTCAGCCCTGGCCAGGTTCTGCCCGAGGCACTGGTGCGGGCCGTAGCCGAACGCCACGTGGTGCCGCGCGCCACGTTCGATGTCCAGATCGTCGGGGTTGTCGAAGACCTCCGGGTCGTGGTTCGCGGAGTTGCCCAGCCCCACCACGCCCTCGCCGGCACTGATGCGGACCCCGCCGAGTTCGACGTCCTCCAGCGCCACCCGGGACGTGGCGAACTCGACGATGGTGAAGTAGCGCAGCAGTTCCTCGACCGCGCCGGGGGTCTTGCCGGGGTCCTGCTGGATGGCGGCCAGCGATTCCGGGTTCTCCAGCAGGGCCAGCGTGCCGAGCGAGATCATGTTCGCGGTGGTCTCGTGCCCGGCGACCAGGAGCAGGAAGGCCAGGCTGACCAGTGCCTCGTGGTCGTGCGCGTCGTTCTCGCGTTGCTTGCGAATCTGCCTGCCGATCAGGTCGTCACCGGGGGCCTTCTCCTTCCCGGTGACCAGATCGTCCAGGTAGGACCGGAGCTCGTCGAGCGCGGCCTTGCGCGCGTGCTCGGGTGTGGTCCGGCGAATGATCCGGCCGGTGCGGCTCTGGAAGAACGCGTGGTCGTCGTAGGGCACGCCGAGCAGCTCGCAGATCACCAGCGACGGCACCGGCAAGGACAACGCCTCGACCAGGTCCGCCGGGCACGGCGTGTCGAGCAGGGCGTCGATGCACCCGTCCACGATCTGCTGGATCCGGGGCTGCAACGCCTGGATTCGTTTGACGGTGAACTCGCCGAGCACCGCCCGTCGGGCGGGTCCGTGCTCCGGTGCGTCCATCGAGATCAGACTCGGCCGGAAGTCCCTGGTGATCCGCCGTCCGGCCACCAGCAGCGGGAACCCGGGGTTCCTGCGGTCGGAACTGAAACGCGGATCGGCCAGCACTGCGCGGAAGTCCTCGTGCCGGGTGACCGCCCACGCGCCCGCTCCCGATGACAGCCGGACGCGTGCGATCGGCGTGGTCTCCCGGAGCTGCCGGTACTCCGGCGGTGGGGCGTAGGGGCAGGCCCGCGGTATCGGCAGGGTCACTACGGGCTGGCCGGTGCTGTCGTTCATGGCTGGGCCCAACTATGTGGAGGAATTCCGTCCGGTTGTCTTCCATGGTAGCGAAGCGGAAGTTCTTCGTCCATCTGCGGACGGGTGAGAGAATCACCCGATGACCGCAGACCCGGACGTTCAGGACGGGCAGGCACCGTTGCGGGCCGACGCGCGCCGCAACCGTGACCAGATCATCGCGGCCGCCAAGGTGATCTTCGCCGCGGAAGGCCCGAACGTGCCCATGGAGGAGGTGGCCCGGAAGGCCGCCGTCGGGGTGGGCACCCTCTACCGTCGATTTCCCGACCGCGAGTCGCTCATCCGCGCCGTGGCGAGAGACAGCTTCAGCCAGATACTCGCCCAGGCGCGGGAAGCGGCGGCCGCAGAGCCGACCGCATGGGACGCGCTGGTGCGCCTGCTGCGCCAGTCCCGCGAGCTGCAACTGAGCGCGCAGCTCGCGATGCACTCACCGATGGCTCGGGCGGTGATCCGGGACGACCCGACGACCCACCGGTTCCGGGACGCGATGTTCGACACCCTGGACGAGGTGGTGCACGCGGCTCAGGCCGAAGGCTCGCTGCGCGCCGATGTCGACACAGGCGACGTCACCGTCCTGCTCTCGCTGCTGCTCCGCCGGATGCGCAGCACCTCCGGTGGCGCCCCGAACATGGGGTCGGAGCGAGCACTGGGGATCATGCTCGACGGTCTGCGCGCCCCCTCCGGCTCACCCCTGCCCGGCCGGCCGATCACCAGGGCCGATCTCGACGCGCGCCAGTCGCCCGAGGCGCACGAAGCCGGCTGACGAGACCGGCGCGGCGTGCCGGACGAGCCCCGGCCGGGCGATCGCGGGGTTGTCCGGTAACGGCAGGTCCCCGAGTGGCGACTCCCCAGTAAGTGGAATGAAATCTTCAACTTAGGTGCTAGCCTTCATCAACCGGAGGAGATCGCTCCGGTTGACTCGGGGCTGGGGAATCATCGAGACGGGGAGTCGAATTGACGTCGGATACGGCGGTGGCGGGGTCTGGGCCCGGTGGGCTGCGGGAGGTGGAGGCAGCGACCTCGCAGCCACCGCAACTGAGCCATCGGGAGATTCTGGTCGCGATGAGCGGCCTGGTCATCGCGATGTTGCTGGCCATGCTCGACAACATGATCGTCGCGCCCGCGCTGCCCACCATCGTGGGTGACCTGGGCGGCTTGGAGCATCTGGCCTGGGTGACCACCGGCTACATCCTTGCCACCGCGGTCTCGACCCCGATCTGGGGCAAGCTCGGTGACCTTTTCGGTCGCAAGGGCACTTTCATGGCCTCGGTGGTGGTGTTCCTGATCGGCTCCGCGCTGTGCGGGCTGTCGATGAACATGGGCGAGCTGGTCGGGTTCCGGGCGGTGCAGGGGCTGGGCGCGGGCGGTCTGATGGTCGGCGTCCTGTCGATCGTCGGGGCGATGGTGCCGCCTCGCGACCGTGGCAAGTACCAGGGCGTGATGATGGCGGTGATGCCGATCGCGATGATCGGTGGTCCGCTGGTCGGCGGTTTCATCACCGACAACCTGTCCTGGCGGTGGGCGTTCTACGTCAACCTGCCACTGGGGGCGATCGCGCTGGTCGTGCTGTGGGCGACCCTCAAGCTGCCCAAGGGCAGTGGCAAGGCGGTCATCGACTGGACCGGCGCGGCGCTGCTCACCGTGTGGATCACCGCGCTGGTGCTGATCACCAGCTGGGCAGGCACCCAGTACGACTGGGTCTCGTGGCAGATCGGCGGCCTCGCGGCCGTCACGGTCGTCGGGTTCGTCCTCTTCGTGGCCGTGCAGCGCCGGGTGCCCGAGCCGATCATGCCGCTGAAGGTCTTCGGCAACGCCAACTTCAGCCTGGCGGGTGCGTTGTCCTTCGTCAGCGGCTTCGCGATGTTCGGCGCGGTGACCTTCCTGCCGCAGTTCCAGCAGTTCGTCCAGGGGTCGTCGGCCACCAACAGCGGTCTGCTGCTGATGCCGATGATGATCGCCGCGATGGTGGTGTCGCTCGCAGGCGGGCTCCTGATCACCAAGACCGGCCGGTACCGGCCGCTGCCGATCATCGGCAGTGCCCTGCTGGCCGGGGGGCTGGGCCTGTTCGCCACGGTGGGTCTGGACACCTCCCGGACCAGCACTGCGCTGTACATGGTGGTGCTCGGCGCGGGGCTGGGCTGCCTCATGCAGACCACCACGCTGATCGCCCAGAACAGCGTGTCCCTGCGCGACCTGGGCGCGGCCACCGGCGCCTCGACGTTCCTGCGCAGCATGGGCGGCTCGCTCGGCGTCTCGGTGCTCGGCGCCATCTACACCAGCCGGCTCACCGACTCCCTCGTCGCGCACGGCGCCTCCGGCAACCTCGACGGGTCCTCCGGCATGACCCCCGGCGCTCTGAAGGCCCTCCCCGACGGTGCCCGGCACCTGTTCCAACTGGCCGTCACCGACGGCGTCGCCGGTGTCTTCGCCTGGGGAGCCGTCATCTCGGTGGCCGGCTTCGTCCTGGCCTGGTTCGTTCGCCACGTGCCGCTGCGCGGGTCTGCCTCCAGCGCCCCCGCCGCAGCGGGATCGGAAGCGACGGTCGAGCCGCTCTCCGCGCAACCGCTGCCTGCTCTCGTCGAGGCTGCGCGGTTCGGCCCAGCCGTTCGCGGCTTCGTCCGCACCGCGGACGGCGTCGCGCTGCCCGGCGGAACCCTCACCCTGGTCGACGTACACGGAGCTCAGATCGACCGCGGCCGAGCCGACGGCGAAGGCGGTTACCTGCTGCACGCCCCGCAGCCAGGCCATTACATGCTGCTCTGCACCGCCCTCGTCCACCAGCCCAGCGCCACCCGGATCACCATCGGCCAGGACGCCGTCGACCACGACATCGTCATGAGCCCGACGCCCCACCGGCAGGACACCATCCCCGCGCACAGTGCTACTGGTCACCGCCTTTCCGGCGAGGCGCTACACCACCCCGGGCTCATCGGAGAACGCCCGGCTCTGCTCAATGCCGCGGATTAGCGCCGATCGGGCTTCTATGGGGTTTCCCGACGACCCTCCAGGAGGTTCATGCAGTCTGGCCAAAACACCAGATGGGGGGCTGTCGCATCCGTGGAGGGCGAGGGCAGCAGCTGTGCCGATGCGCCGTCGCCCTGATCGAGTAGCGCCACCGCCCTCTGGTTTCGCGGGCTTGCGCTTCCCTCGGGACGTGATCCTGGTGGCCGTACGCTGGTATCTGCGGTACAGCCTCTCCTACCGCGAGGTCGAGGAGCTGCTGGCTGAGCGTGGCATCACCGTGGATCACGTCACGGTTGCCGCTGGGTGCAGCGGTTCACCCCGCTGCTCATCGACGCGGCACGACCCTGCCGACACGCACCTGGTGACCGCTGGTTCGTCGACGAGACGTTGGTGAAAGTCGCCGGGCACTGGGTCTACCTGTACCGGGCGATCGACCAATACGGCCAGGTCATCGACGTGCTCGTGTCCGAGGAGCGGGCTTCGCTCCGTCCGAGTGATCAGTGCCGGGCACGCGTTGGTCCAGAACCTCCGACGCGGCCACTACGAACTCGGCACTGACATCGCACCCATACACCAACTCCGAACAGCCTGTGTGGCCCAGAGGCCCGGACTTCGTGCTGGATCTCGTCGGGGCGAGCACGGCGGTGGACTCGCTGCAACTGGCCCGCCGTGGCGGAACGATTCAGCCCGTCGGCCAGCTCTGCAGGAAGCGCCCGTCATCCAAGCGGGAGACAAAGACTTTCAGCGGCAACACCCCGCCTGGCTCGTCATCCCCGTGCGCACTGCCGTCGTCAGGACAGCCAAACCACGCGAAAGCCTGGCCTGAGGGTTGACCGGCGTCTTCCATGTCCACTGGCTCCCGTTCGCCTGCCCGCTGGGTGTGGTCGGCACCCAGGACCGGGGCGAGCACCCCTCCTGCTGGGGCACCAGCGCAGTTCGGCGGCGTTGCCTGCCAGTTCGGTTTCCGGAGCCTCACTGCTCAGCGGAGGATGAGCAGAGTGAGCAACCAATGCTCAGGACGAACGGGGCGCTCCGAACGCTCAGTTCGGGGCGATTGGCGACGGTGTACGGAGCGATCGGAAGCTTCAGCTCCGAACGTTTATTTCCTCACTCCAACAACCCAATCCGCCCCGCGAACTCCCGTACCTCACTGGCGTATGACGGCTTGGCGCGTTTGGCGAGGCTACTGACCATGTTGCGAACTACACGGGTGTGCTGGAAGTCCTGGGGACAAATGCGTTCGGCCATTTTCAGGTGCACGAATACGGCAGTATCGTTGTTCCGGCACTCATAGCACCGGGCAATTTGGTACAGATGTGAGGTCTGCCGTTCCAGAGAAGGAATCTGCGAAATATCTACCCCATCGGCCAGACGCAAGGCTTCGGAGATTTCACCCTGTTCATATTCGACGCTCACCATGTGCATGGCCACGTTGGTGGGGCCGAACACGGTCTGGTGGTAATTGTGTCCCTCACCAACCCGAAGCGCTGCCTTGTGAGCCGGTTCCCGGAGCAGTTCGCGCGCACGCCAGGGATCGCCGGTCCGTAGGGAGGCGATGGTGGCCACGAGTAGCAAACCGCCGTAGAGAGAGAAGTGCTCTGCGGTGCCGTCCGGCAAGAGCGGCTCCAAGGCTTCGTGGCCGTGCATGGCAATGTCCAGTGAGGCGGCTGGCATGTCATCGGAGAGCATGGCGTGTGCCAGGCTCCACGTGGCGGCTGCGATTAGAAGCGGGTCTTCGGTTGCTTCGGCGTAGCGCATGGCCCGGTCGGAGACCAGACCACCGAGATCAACCCGTCCGAGGTGCTTCAGTACCTGGCGGGCGAGCTGGTACAGCTCGGAGATTTGGCGGCGGGCTTGGACGGAATCGCTGTGTGCGTGCACCGCTCGCTCGCTGTGGACGATCAGGTCCGGCAATACCCGGAGGGCATCGCTGTACTTGCTGGGGGAGAGGTACCACGCTTGCTTGGCCGCTGCGATCTGTTCGCCCAACTCGTCCAGGCTGGGCGGCTCCCTCGGATCGGCCAAGTCCAACGAGCGGTAGGTGACCAGCGCTCGTTCTACCTCAGCAAGCCGAGGATTCACCGGACCTTCGTGATCTTCGCTGGGGGCCTCACCGAGCAGGGCCGAGGTACGCACACCCAACACCTTGGCCAGCTTGCGCAGCACCGGGACGGAGGGGGTCTTGCTGCCGGCTTCGATCATCTCCAGGTAGCGCGCGGTGATCCCGGCATGGGTGGCCAGGGAGGTTGTGCTCATGCGGCACTTGATGCGGTACAGGCGGACGAGGGCGCCGGTGGGCATGTCGGGCATGGGTCACCTCCTGGGGGCCTTGGGTTGAGGGTAGTCGGACCTCTCGGCGTGGCGGCGCGGGTGGGGCGTGCTCCTGGTGAGACGCTTACCTCAGACACCTTGTATTGATCAATACAGAAGTCGGAGCAATCGGCGGTGCAGAGGAAAGGCTGGTTAGATGGCCGAAGTTGAGGTCGTAGTACGTGCAGGTATTCCCGAAGGCTTATTTAGCGTGACCTGATCGCAACTTGATCGTGATTCAACTGTGATCAACATTGACGTGTCGAACCGGTTAGGCGCGACCTGTTTTGTTGGAGAATCGAGCTACCACACCAAATCCAACAAAAAGAACAGGTCGCACATGTATCATACCACGGGCTGCTCGCTGGAACAGATTGATATCATCTGCAGTCGGATCGCGATGTTAATTATTGAAGGCGAGGATATCGAGTATCCGCCATCTCTGGGCTTGCGCAGGTCGGTTGTCATCGCGCTGACCTATCTGAAGACGAATCGCCGGGAAGCGGAACTGGCGGAGGACCACGAGACGTCTCAGTCGACGATCAGCCGTGCAATTACAGAGATTACACCCAGCATTGCTCACGTGCTCGCCGAGTTCGTACCCACGGCCGAGGAGTTGGATCTCGAACACCAGCACATAGTCGATGGATCCTTGCTGCCCCGCTGGTCATGGCGTTCCGACCCGGACCTAATACTCGGGCAAGCACGAGACGACCGGAATGAACGTTCAGTTCGCGTGCACGATCGGCGGCGAGCTTGCTTGGATGTCTGCCCGCCCGCGCCACTCCGGATGGCAGGCGGGCAGACCTCCCGTTTGTCAGCGTTGCTTGGCGCGACGCCTCCGGCTCACGAACGCGAATGCCGCGCCCGTACCGACGAGCAGGACACCGAGGAAGATTATCTCTGGCAGGTCGGGAATACCGGTCTTGGCCAGCGGGCCCGTGTTTGTGCTGGCTGGGGTGGGCTTGGTAGGCGCCGGGGCCGGCTTGGTAGGCGCCGGCGCTGGCTTGGTAGGCGTTGGGGTCGGCGGCGTGGACGTCGGCGGTGCCTGTGGGATGTACACGCCGGCGTCGATCGTGTGATCAACCCCTCCCGGGTTGGCCGGTGCCGTGACAGGTGCGTATCCGTTGCACAGCGGCCCGGTGGTCGGCGGGATCACATTGGAGTCATGTGCCCGGTCGTTACCGGCCAGCGGGAGTGTGAACCGCAGCTCGGTAGCGGGGGGCCGGCTTGGCACCTTGCTGGTGTTCGCGGTACACACATCGAACTGCACCGTGTAATTCGCACCCGGCGTGAGCTGGTAGGCGGCGCCGACACCGCCGAAGTAGTACTCGCCGGCGGCATCGGTCTTGGTGGTAGCGACCTGCTTACCGCTGGTGTCCAACAGCTTGATCATCGCACCTGGCAGCCGCACCTCGCCCGGGTCCTGAATCCCGTTGTGGTCGTCGTCAAACCACACCAGGTTGCCGATCTGGATCGGCGCATTCGCCGCCGCATACGCGATATCGCCGAGCCCGCCGGCCTTACCGAACCCGTTCTGTCCCGGAGCGACGAACTGGTACGCGTTGGCAGACGGGTTGTTACCGGGGCCCGCACCGGTCTTGATGTTGTAGTAACCGGTCCCGTCAGTGCTGTAGTTGTCGGTCGGGTCCATCTCCGTGCTGATGACCCATTGCTGCTGCGGAATGTAGGCAACCGCCCCTTGTGCGGGTTCCTGGTGCGGCCCGGGGGGCTGGTTCGGGGCGCTGTTGTTCGGAACGTAGTCGCCGGAGAAGTATTCGACGACGCCGTTCTTCTCGCCGCCGTCGGTGGCATAGTTTGCGTGGTTGGGGCAGTTTCCGGTGCCTTCCCACGAGTATCCACCGGTGGGATTGGCGCAGGCCATGTTGATGTCACCACCGGACATGCCGTTTTCCGGGGTGTTGTTGAGGAGTCGAGGGTCCTGCCCACCTCCGCTGATCACGTCCATGAACCGGTCGCGGAAACCGAGGATCATCGAGCCCTCACGCGTGAAGGCGAGGCCGGCCAGCTCCGGCTGCGGATCGACGAAGGTATTGCCACCGCCCAGACGGAAATTGTCCCAGTTCGACAGCTTGGTGTTCCAGGGGTTCCAGTGGTTGTTCTTGGTCTCGTCAAGCGAACCGTAGTAGACGTAACCGCGCTCGCCAGTAAGCGGCTGGGTCAGCACCGTGGTGAATTGCGTGCCGTCGTAGGTATAGACAACGGCCTTGAGGTCTGCGCGGTCCTGCGTGCTCTCCGCATCACACACGCCACCCACGTAGAGCGTGTTGTCGTGCGTGGCAAGACCGAACGGCCGCCAGTCGGTGGGCGCAGCGCAGCCCGGGTCCGGGATCGGCACCGTCGCCTCGGGCAACAATGCGGTGGCCCCGGTCGCATTGAAACTGACCAGAGTTCGGGTCAGCAGGTTCACCGCGTACAGCGTCGAGCCGTCCTCCGACAGGGCCAGGTCGCCGATGCTCTCCTTGCCCGGCGCGTTGGTGAACCCACCGTCCTTGTTCATGTTGATGATGTCGTGCGGGGTCACCGCGGTGCCCAGCACCTTCGTGAAGAGGGTCGGCGCGCCTCCACCGTCGGCCGGCACGGTGTAGATCGCGTCGCCGCCGTCCGGCCCGTACGGCGTGAAACGTCGGGCGAACTCGCTCTGGAACAGCCGGTGCCGGTACTTGTCGTAGGCCAGCCCGAACGTCGTGCCCACCTGGGATTGCGTGTCGAGCGTGGCCGGGCACCCCACCTGGCCAGGACACGTACCCCGGGTGTTCGTCCCGAAGGTCACCAATGACCGGGTGTCCGTCCCGCCGGCACCATTCTGGATCGGCACGAAATACCGTGAATCCGGCAGCGCATAGTCGGCCGGGTCCCAGACCCCGGTAATCACCGAGGCGTTCTTGCCGCCCGACACGTCGACGAACGTGGTGAAGCTGTCGAAGTGGTTGGCCGCTGTCGAGGCCGGCGCTGCGTGCAAATAATCACCGTACGGCGCCGGGATGGTGACATCGACGCGGTACTGACCGCCGGTCAGCACGGTCGACGGCGACACCACGACCTTTCCGGTGGCATCCGTGATGCCGGTGACGTGATGGCCGGCAGGGTCGGCAATGTCAACATTCATGCCCCGCTGCGGCACATCCATCGTCGCGTTGATCACGCCGGTGCCGAAGAAATCCCGCAGCACCTTAACCGTCAGTGTGCCGTCAGTGGTCGAAGCGCCGGCCGCCCCGGCTGTCGTCACCATCGTGCCCGCGGCGCTGCCTACCAGCAACAGACCGGATAACCCCACCCGCACCAGGCGACCCGTACGTTTCCCGGCCGTCCTGCGAAATCCCCGACTGGTTCGGCTCATAGCCGTCGCTGTCCCCTTGGTCTTGTGAACAAAACATCCGATTCGTGACTCTGCGTGATGCTTCGGACACGAGCAGTCATCAGTAACTGCTCCGTACTGTCTAACGAGAACCCTGCAATATGGTGACTAAGGGTGACCAGCGGACCTGTTAGCGTCGCGTCGTGTGCGGAGTATGAGAATCCAGCAGGGTCTGCCGCGGTGCGAGACTTGCCGACGCCGGTGGCTGCGGCCACGCTGGGTGGCCGCCGTCATCGGCAGTGCGGCTGCCGCGATGGTCGCGTTTCTGCTTACTGGCTGCGGCTCAAGCGCTACCGGTTCGCGTGCATTGACTTCGGACGAGGCGAACCAACTGGCGATCACGCGGTTTCGCAACTACCAGGCGGGGGGCCGCGCGGTGACGATCACCGTGCCGAGCACCGCTGGTGGGTTGGTCATCACAGGGTCCATCGACTACCGCGCCAAGCTCGGTTACGGCGTGGTGCACGGCACCGGGCGCGATACGTCCAGCGGTGGGCTGATCGAGTGGACGGCCGCCACCGTGCTTGTCCACCCGATGGCGAGCACCCCGACGGATGCCCCGGCATCGCCGCCTGGGTCGGATTGGTATGGCCGTCCGCTGCACACGTCCGGCAGTTCGCTGGACAGTTCGCTGGCCATCGCGCTCAGTCTCGGCAGCGACCGGCCGGACAACGCCGAACTACTGCCACAGAACGGCGCCGTCTGGGTCGGACAGGACCAGTTGGACGGCCATCAGGTGGACATCATGACCGGGCCGAACGCCCGTGCCACGTCCGGCACGGCAGGCACCGTGCGCTACTGGATCGGCTCGGACGGCACCATGTATCGGATTGCGGCCAGTGTGGCTTCCGAGTCGCAGCCGGTGGTCATCGATTTCGACGCCCGGAAGTATGTTCCGGTTCGACCGGTACCGGGAGTTACCCCGACGCGGTAGCCGCCCGTTCAGGACATCTGCACCCGTGCGGTGTCGGCGAGCAGTGACGCTGACGGCAGCGGGATGCTTGCGATGTCCGGTAACGCCGGAACGGTCGGAACAGCGGTAGCTCCGGCGGTGGTGGCATTCGGGAACTGCGGTTGTGCGTCAGGCGCAGCCACATCGGTGAACGGGATACCGCCGGGTGCCGTCGGCATCGTCCACGTGCCGGACGGCGTGGCCGACTGGGCGGGAACCGGACAGGACGCGGTCGTCGTGAGCGCAGCGGGGACCGTCGTTCGAAGATCATTTCCGTGCAGGCAATCACCCTGTCCCCGCGTGCCGGCGGGGAACGTCCAGCCGACGTCAACACCGTTGGTGGCGAAGGTGTTGTCCACGATCTGGTTGCCGTCTGGCGGTATGTCAGCGGTTGCGGTAATCACCAGTCCAGCGTTGATATTGCCGGTGATCCGGTTGCGGATGAACTGGTTGTTGCTGCCGCCATCGATGCCGATGCCGATGCCCCACCCGCCGTCGGCCTGTTCGGGGGTCAGTGTCTGCTGGTTTGCCGCGATCAGGTTGCCCACGACGACGGCACCCTGCTGCGGGAGCAGTTTCTCCTGGTGGTCGGAATCGGTGGTGAGTCCGACCCGGTTACCGACAAGACGGTTACCAACCACGTACATGTCACCACTGGCGTTGGTGCCCTCATAACCGACCGCGTTGAGTTCGGCAATGTTGTCCCGCACCACGATGCGACACGGCTTGCATTGTCCGACGTAAATCCCCGAGTCAGCCCCGCCTGACGTGTACGAGTGCTCGATGGCACCATCCTGCGCGGAGAAGGCGTAGATGCCGTACAGTCCGTTGCTGGTCGCGGTCACGTAGGAAACCAGGAATGATTTCAAGAAGGTGATGGGCTCATCGCCGGTGTCATAGCCGCTGTTTTGCCCCGGTAATCCGGCAACCGCCTTCGCCGAACCGGTGACCAGGACGCCGTTCTGTGTGTTGTTCTTCACGGTCAGGTTCTCCATGGCCACCCCGGGTGCGGCGACGACAATGCCGTTCGCCTGCTGCAACCGCCCGTCGATGATGACTTTGTTCCGAGACTCGCCACGAAGAGTAACGTGAGCCGTGGTGATCTTCACGGACTCGTGATAAACGCCCGGCGCGACCAGCACGAGATCACCGGGCTGGGCGAGGGACACTGCCGCCGAGATCGTCGGCGCGTCGGCAGGCACGCGGATCGTCACGTCGGTACCCGCCGGTCGTCGGCCCTGGCCCGATCCGTCGTGAACAGTGCCGCAGCCGGCCGAGACGAGCATCAGCGTGCCCAGTGCCGCGACCATTACCCGGCGACCGAAACGAGCCATGATCACAGTCTGGCATGGACGCCGCAGTCACCTGCGGCATGGCGGATATGGCACTCTCCACACGGTGTGCCGAACCGATCACCATTCGTCGCGCCGCGCGTTTCTCGCTGCCACCGGCACCGTGGTGGCCACCGGCCTCACCGCCGGATGCGAATCGCGGCCCGCTGCGCCCGGCCGATTCGATGCCTCTGCCTCAACCACGCCGGTGTCACCAACGGGCCGGTATCAGGCAGGCATCACGCTCCCGCAACCAGCCCAGCCCAACCTGCTGGCCGTGGTGGCCGACCTCAGTGATGCCGCGGCTGTCGGCCCGTTGCTGGCCGAACTCGGTCAGGCCATCCGCACGCTCACCGCAGGGACCGATCCACGACTGCTGGGCCTACCGCCCGGCGACCTCACCGTGACGATCGGGGTGGGCCCCCGACTGGTGCACATGGCCGGTCCTTCCCTACCCGGTGCAGCAGACCTCCCCCGGTTCTCCCGCGAGCACATTGCCCCGCAGACACCCGGCGGTGACCTGCTGCTACAGATCTGCGCCAGCGACGCCTTGGTAATACCGGTCGTCGCTGCCGCGCTCCTGGACCAGGCCGGCGACCGGATATGCGAACGCTGGCGGCAGTCCGGACGCCGCGGTTCGAACGTGCCAGTAGATCAGGGCCTTACCGCGCCCCGAAACCTGCTCGGCTTCATCGACGGCATCGTGGGTCCGCACACGACCGTCGAACAACAACGGAACCTGTGGCTGACCGGGCCAACTCCGGTCGCCAGCGGCACCATTGCCGTACTGCGACGCATGGAACTCGACCTGCCACGGTTCGCCACGCTGTCCGTTGCCGATCAGGAGGCAGTCATCGGTCGGCACCGAGCCACCGGCATCCCCCTCTCCGGTGGCACCATCACCTCGGACCCGGATCTCGGCGCCAAAACGCCGGACGGACGCTACCTCATACCCGCAGACGCCCACGTACGCAGAGCGAACGCCAACGTGGTGGGTGTCGGCCTCATGCTCCGTCGCTCCTACAGCACCGACGAACCCACCCCCGGCCTACTCTTCATGAGCTTCCAGAACGACATACGAACATTCACCAAAACCCTCACCCATATGGAAAATTCCGACGCACTGCTGCAATTCACCACCACCACCGCCAGTGCGACCTTCCTGATACTCCCCGGATTCGACCAACAACACCCCCTTGGTGCCACACTGTTCCACTGATCACGCCGACCACAGTGGACAGCAGTGCATGATCGGTCGAGGTACTGGTGCAGTTGCGGCAACGGCTTGGCTGCATTCTCGGGCGCGTACCAGCGTCAACCCGGCCGCCAGTACGTCAAGACTGAGGTCGCCCGTGTGTGTCGCGAGTGCGGACCGAGGAGGGCCGAGGCTCTCCGGCTCGCGTCCCGTCGTGCTGGGCCACCGATGCCACCAGGTGTTGCGGAGGGCTAGCCTGACAGTGACCTCCGCACTGACCAGCAATCGGAAGGACAAGCCATGGAAGGCTTGACCGGCTGGCATCTGGTGATCCTCCTCGTCGTGGTGGTGCTGTTGTTCGGCAGCAAGCGGTTGCCGGAGATGGCCCGCGCGGTGGGTCAGTCCGCACGGATCCTCAAAAGCGAGATGACCAGTGCGCGTGCCGATGACCAAACCCATGGTCAGCAAGGACAACCGGAACCCTCGGCCTCCGGTGAACAGCCGCCGCCCCTCACGGCTCGTCTCGATACGCCCCCGGGCCAGCCGATCCCGGTCCAGGAACCCACCTCCGGCACGACCCATCCGCCTACCGGGTAGCTACCTCTCCACACGGAGGGGTCGGGAGGGGTGGGGAGGGGTCGGGAGGTCACGTCGGACACTCGTCCGGCCACGCAGGCGAGGGCGCGAGAAACTCCGGTGTCGATGTCCTGTAGTCGTGCACCTGCGCGGTGGCCGACTGCGATGATGGCGCGCGGACAATCCGATGCCGGTGGGAATGGAAGGACTTGACGTCATGGCACTACCCACGCTGACTCCCGCGCAACGGGAGGAAGCATTGCGCAAGGCTGCTGCCGCGCGGGCAGCACGCAAACAGTTGCTCGACGCGATCACCCGGGGGGAACAGAGCATTCCGGCGGTGCTGGACCGCGCCAAGACCGACGCCGTGATCGGTAAGACGAAGGTCACCGCGCTGCTCAGGAGCCTGCCTGGCTATGGTCCAGCCAAGGTCGCCGCGCTGCTTGAGCGAACCGGGATCGTGCCGTCTCGCCGCGCTGCTGGCCTCGGTGACCGGCAGCGCCGGGCGTTGAGCGACGCGCTGAATGAACGTCAGCGGTAGCTGGTGCTGCTCTTGGTGCGATCGAGGACCTGGCCGGTATAGGCCGCATGTTGTTCGGCGCGGAGCCTGGGTGAGGGAGGGTGGTGGCGGTGGTCGAGTCGGCTGGGGATGAGGACATCCGGGCCTCTGACGCGGATCGGGATCGGGTGGCTGCCGAGTTGGCGGCGGCGGTCGGAGCGGGTCGTCTGACCCTGGAGGAATACAGCGACCGCGTTGCGCGAGTCTATGCGGCGCGGACCGGTGGTGAGCTCGGTCGGCTGGTCGCTGACCTGCCTGCGGTGAATGCGTCGCCGGTTCTGGCTGCGCCGGTGCGCTCCGGTGGGACCGAGTGGCTGGTGACCCCGATCGGCGGTCTGCGTCGTCGAGGTCGCTGGCGGTTGGCCCGGCGCACGGTGTACTTCACCGCGGTGGGCGGGATGCGTCTGGATCTCGGTCAGGTCGAGCTGTCCGGACCGGATGCCACCGTGATCGCGGTTCTGCTGGTGGGTGGGGCGCGGATCACCGTCCCCGCCGGGGTCGCTGTCCAGCTCAGTGGCCTCACCCTGCTTGGTGGTCGCCGGGTCGAGGTTGACGACAACCCCATGCCCGACGCACCCGTGCTCAGGCTCCGGGTGTTCACCCTCGTTGGCGGTGTACGCATCACCCGCGAATGACCCGACCGTGGAGTTGCTTCAGACGCACCTTAGCGAATTCGACGTGCTCGCCTATCGGACCGGCAAGAATGGCGCCAAGCATTTCACCCGAGCCCTTCGCGTCACGCTCGGGTCTCCTGCTGCGATTCTCCTCCCGGCCAGTCCTGCACGCATCTCGTCGTAGAGCCGTGGACCCAACGGTGGCGCGGGTGTACAACGACCTTACGATTTGACCGGCAACTGCTGTGCTGAGCCGGTGCCTGATCGTCAACCCCACCCGCCAGAACTAGCGTTCGGGAGAACACCATGAGTACCTCGACCGAGGCCGAGTCGACACCCGATCCCATCGCCGGAGCCCATGCCTCCCCTGGCGCGGTCCGGATGTTCTCGATCTTGAACGGGCTGACCTTGCTCGGGGTGCTTCTGCAAGCGGTGTGGGCGGGCGGGTTCATCGACAGCGCCGGGCGAGAGTCCTGGATCACGGCGCATGAGTTCGGTGGCTTCGTCGTCGTCGTGCTCGCTCTGGCCAGTGCTCTGACCGCGATCCCGCTGCGGCGCGCGCAGTCGGCGCTGACCTTCGGCGCCCTTGGCCTGTTCGTGCTGATAGTCATCCAAACGGGCCTGGGCGAGGCGATCTCCGAGGGAGGCTCCGACGGGCTGGTCGTCGTCCACGTGCCGCTCGCGGTACTCATCTTCGGCCTGGGTGTCTACCTGTCGAGCCTGGGCGCTCGAGTGCGGCGCTCGACGGCACGTCCGGCCGGCACACCCAGATGACAACACCGGCCGCGCTGGGCCCGGCGCTACTGCTCGCCGGAGAACCTCTCCCAGGCTGACTGCCGGGTCATCCCCAGCGCAGAACCGATGCGCTCCCAGGTGACACCACGGTCGCGGAGCCGTCCTACCCACTCCCGGAGGCTGTGTTCGACCTGGGCTTCCACCGCTGCGATCCGCGGAATGTGGGCGAGCGTCTGCTCGTCGGTCATCGTCTCCCAGAACGGCAGCCGTGGCTGCTGCTGCGAGGCCGTATCCTGTTCGAAGATGACATTGCACGCATCCACACACTCGTTGCAGATGTAGACCCCAGGGCCGGCGACCACCTTCGCTACCGCAGTCTCCGCCAGGCCGCAGAACGAACAGCGCACTACGGACGTCGTCGCGATCTTTGACCCCATCACAGCTCCCGTATCACGGTACTGTCAGGTGATCCCTGACGGGAGTGACGTTACCTCGTCAGGGACCACCTGACAGATGGATCATCTCGCGATTCCACCCGATCGAGTACGTCTCGTTCACCTGGTGTTCAGCTAAACATAGGACTCTTGTCAGGTGCCGCTCTACTGCTTGCATGACGCCGACGAGGCTGCGGGCGAACACGAGGGTTACGTTGCCGGCCGGAAGGCTGATGGAGATCTCACCGATATGTCGATCGACGTTCGGGTGCACCTGGACGGTCGATATGTGGCATATGTGCCGCGTTGTGAGTGCGGCTGGACCGGGCCGCCCTTCAGCACGACGCCGAACGGATTCGCGGCATGCGAGCAACTCTGGCGTGTCAAGCATCTCGAGCCCTTCCTCCGGGCTCGCGAACCGAACTATGGCAGGCCCACGGTCTCCTGGACGCCCACGGTGATCCACGGCACCTTGGCCGTGGAGTCCGCCTAACCACGTGCCGGGCGGCCGGCGAGGGGGGTTGGTCACCATAGGTATTCAGAATCTCCACCGAAAGTTGGACTTTAGTTACCTTGCGTTCACACATATACCCCATCGGGTACTGTAGAAACACCCTGTGCTAATTCCGCCGATTGGGGGAACCGGGTGCGCGCCGTGACTGCGCCACCTGCCGCGCCGAGGGCGCCCCACCGTCGAACGCTCACTGTGGCCGAGCTCGCCAGTAGGCTTGCTGCGGACCAGCGGGTGTCTCCGCCGCGTGATTCGCGGTCCGCTGCTACGCCGACGTCGCTGGCTGCAGCACCGCTAGCCGCTGCGCCGTCGGCTGCCGCGCCGTTGTCAGTGGAGCAGTTACTACGTCGCGAGGGGCGTCCGGGCGCGCTTCCGCGGACGCGGCGAGCCGTCGATCCGCCACTGCCGGACCCGGTTGGTTGCAGCACCCCGCCGGTGCCGCCGCCCCCGGAGCACCGCAACGTGCCGGCGGCAGCGGCGCAGCCCCGGCGTGATGCCGCGCTTCCGGGGGCGGGCGGCCCGGACGCGTTCGCGCCGTCGCCGATAGCGTTCGGGAAGCCGCCACGGACGCGGGTGCCGATAGCGTTCGATGAGCCGCCCAGGACACGGGTCCCGGTAGCGTTCGGGGGCCCCGCGATGCCGCCTGGCCCGATGGCTGTCCGGAAGCCTGCGGTGCCACCGGCCCCGGAGCAGCCTCGCCCGGTCCCGGTGACGCTGCGACCCGGAGGACGGCGGGCGCACCGGCGGCACGTCCAGGTCCGTCGGCCGGTGGTGTTCGGAGTCGCCGTTGCGGGCGCAGCCATGTTCGTCGGCTCGATGGCCAGCAGCGCTCTACCCGACAGTTCGCCAGAGCACCCCACCAACCTGCCGCTGGGTGTCATAGACGTGGCGAGTTCCCCGGCGAGTTCGATGGGTGCCGTGACCCTCGGTGCCACCGCAGCGGTCCCTGCGGCGACACCGGTCAGCGACGTGCACCTGACCACCCAGCGGGTGCGCGTGCCACCGTCGATCACCCCGCTGCCGCTCGGCGAGCGCGTCCGCCCGCTGGACCCCGGCCCGGCCAGGTTCCCGGCGTTGACGGCCCAAGAATCGGAGATCTCCAGTAGATCCACCATGGACGCCCCGTCCACCACGACGTCCGGTGAACGGCCGGCACCGGCTCCGGAGCGACCCATCGGGGATCACCAGCCCGACACCTCCCAGCCCGCCCAGCCAGTCGTGCAGCCGGAAGACGCCACCGCGCCCACGAACGGCTCCACGCACCACGTGGTCGAGAGTTCTGGGAGCGCCGAGGATGTGGCGGCGCAGGGCAGCGGGTCCTACGACAGCGGCCGAAGCGTTGGTCACGTGAACAGCCCTCCCTCCGGACAGGCCACCGCCCAGGACGGTTCCGCTCGGCACGACTCCACCCACCAGGGCGGCCGCCACCACCGCTGACCGCCTGATCGCTCGTCCGGAACAGCGAGCGAAACGGGGGACAGGCGCGGTCGACCAGGGATCGGCGCCGCAGTGCGGGGTTACGATCGGGTGCATGGCGGCGCAGGTCGGAAACGTGACGGCCGGCGTGGTGCTAGCCGGGGGGCGCTCATCGCGGATGGGCACTGCGAAGGCCGCGCTGGAGTGGCATGGCTCCACCCTGCTGCGCCGGACTCTGGGCGTGGTGCGCCGCGCGATCGAGGGTCCGCTGCTGGTGGTCCGTGCGCCGGGCCAGGAGTTGCCCGAGATTCCGCCGCAGGTGGAGCTGGTCGAGGACCCCGAGGAGGGGCTGGGGCCGCTGCAGGGCATCGCCGCCGGACTGGCCGAGCTGAGCGGGCGCGCTGAGGTGGCGTTCGTCTGCTCCACCGACCTGCCGTTCCTGCACCCCGCGTTCGTCCGCAGGGTGCTGACCGCGCTGACCGGCGACGTCGACGTGGTGCTCCCGCTGGCTCGCGGCTATCCGCAGCCGCTCGCCGCCGCCTACCGGGTCAGCCTGGCTCCAGTGGTCGCTGAGCTGGTGGCGGCCGGTGATCTACGTCCAGCGTTCCTGTTCCGCCACCCCCGCTGCCGAACCCTGCGGCTGGACGACGCCGCGCTGCTCACCGACCCGGCGCTCGCCGCGGTCGACCCGGCATTGGACTCGGTGGTCAATGTCAACGCCCCGGACGACTACCGCGCCGCTCGGTGCAGCCCGGCTCCGGAGATCACGGTGCAGCGCTACGGGACGCTGGCGGGCAACGGGCACCGGGGGCCGCGCATGGTCCGGGCGGCCACCCTGTCCGGCGCGGCCGCGGCGGTGGACCTGACCCTGGACCGTCACGTGGTCGCCGCCCTCAATGGTGACCAGATCAGCCGTGACGGTGATGTCCCGCTCGCCAGTGGGGACAGCGTCGCCTTTCTCTCGGCGGATGCGGGCGGGTGAGCTCGATGACCGGGTGGGACCGCTGGGCACGGATGGCGGACACACCGTGCAAGGGAGCCGGACACGCCGGGGATGTGGGCGGACACGCCGGGGATGTGGGCGGATGCGCCGGGGTGCCCGGTGGGTATGCGGGGCGGGCGCTGGTCGTCGATGTGACCGGCCCCGACGCGACGGTCCGGCACTACGAGCTCGACGAGCGGGTGCTGCGCGCATACCTGGGTGGGGTGGGACTGGGGGCCTGGCTGTTGTATCGGCTCGCCCCGCCTGGCGTCGACCCGCTGGACGCCCGAGCGCCGCTGGCGTTCGTGTTCTCGCCGCTGGTGGGCACGCCGCTGACCACCAGCGCCAAGTTCGCCGTGGTGGCCAAGTCGCCGCTGACGGGGATGCTCAACGATGCGCTGGCCTCCAGCCAGTTCGCCATCTCGGGCAAGCTGACCGGCCACGACGCGATCGTGCTCACCGGCAGGGCGCGCAGCCCGTCGGTGCTGCTGGTCGACGGCGACGGCGCGCGGCTGGTCGAGGCGGGCGAGGTCTGGGGCCTGCCCGCGGCCGAGGCTGAGCGGTCGTTGAAGACGAGGCTGGGCCGGGGCTGGCGGATCGCCGCGATCGGCCCGGCGGGGGAGCGCGGAGTCCGCTACGCCACGATCTCCCATGACGGGCGTCATGCTGGCCGGGGTGGGCTCGGCGCGGTGCTCGGCGCGAAGAACATCAAGGCGGTCGCGGTACGGGCCGCCACGAAGATCGCCCCGGCGGACCCCGGCGGGGTGCTGGCCGCCGCCCGGGACCTGCGTGAGCGCTCGTTCGGCCCGGCCACCGCGAAGTATCGGGAGCTGGGCACGCTGGCCAACCTGCTGGCGTTCAACGCGATCTCCACGTTGCCCACCCGCAACTTCTCCGGCGCCCCCTTCGCGGACGCCCCCAAGCTGGCCGCGGAGGAGCTGCACGAGCTGCGTGGTGGCACCCGCGGCGGCTGTGCCTCCTGCAGCATCGGCTGCGAGCACATCTACCAGAGAAAACATAGTCGCGGCGGCAGTGCCGGGGTCCGGGTGGAGTACGAGAACGTCTTCGCGCTCGGCCCGCTGTGCGGGGTGTCCGACCCCGACGACGTGCTGACCGCCTCCGCCCGGTGCGACGAGCTCGGCCTGGACACCATCTCCGCGGGTGGCACCATCGCCTGGGCGATGGAGTGCGCGGAGCGCGGGCTGCTCGACGCACCGTGGCTGCGGTTCGGCGACGGCGCGGCGTTGCTGCGGGCCCTGGACGAGATCGGCTCCGGGGAAGGGCTCGGCGCCCTGCTCGCGGAGGGTTCCCGGCGCGCGGCGATCGTCGTGGGCGGCGGGTCGGAGCAGTTCGCCCCGCACGTCAAGGGCATGGAGCTGCCCGGCTATGAGCCGCGCACGCTGCAGGGCATGGCGCTGGGACTGGCCGTCAACGCGCGGGGTGCCGACCACAACCGCTCCGGCGCCTACGAGGCCGACCTCTCCGGCGCCTACGACCGCCTGGCCGGCGGGGACGCCCAGGTGGCCGCCGCCGTGGACACCGAGGACCGGGCCGCGGTGATGGACTCGATGATCCTGTGCAAGTTCTTGCGCGGGGTGTTCGACGAACCCTACGAGGAATGGGCCGGGTTGCTGCGGGTGGTCACCGGCTGGGACGTCGACGCCGCCGAGCTGCGCGCAACCGCGCGCCGGATCGTGCTGCTCAAGCGGATGTTCAACCTGCGCGAGGGGTGGACCCCGGCGGACGACTGGCTGCCTGAGCGGCTGCTGCGGGAGCCGGTGCGGCTCAGCTCGGGGCGCGACGCCGTGCTGAGCGCGGACCGGTTGCGCGACATGATCGACGGGTATTACGCCGTCCGCGGGCTGGGTCCCGACGGCCGGCCGGACGAGGGGGTGGTCGAGGGCCTGCTCGTGACCGAGTACCGGTGCTCCGGCGCCGACGCTCACCCACGAGCGCAGCGGAGAGGAGCGGGGCTGTGACCGTCACCGCAGCGACCAGGACCGTCACCGTCACCCTCGACGGTCGCCAGATCACCGTTCCCGAGGGCACCACGATCTACCAGGCGGCTCGTCTGCTCGGCGTCGACATCCCGGTGCTCTGCCACGATGAGCGCTACGACCCGGTCGGGGTCTGCCGGATGTGCGTGGTGGACGTCGGTGCCCGGGTCTTCGCCGCCGCCTGCGTGCGGCCCTGCGAGGCCGGCATGGCGGTGCGCACCAGCACCGACGAGCTGGAGCGCAGCCGAGCGATGCTCACCGAACTGCTGGTGGCCGATCAGCCCCCGCGTGAGGCCGACCCGAAGCAGACCACCACCGGCGACAACATGCTGCTCGAGCTGGCCGACCGCTACGGCGTGTCCAGGGACGGCACCGACCTGCCCTGTGGGTCTGATGGCGGGGGCTCCGGCCGTGGCGTCGACCTGTCCAACCCGGTCATCGCGGTGGACCACGACGCCTGCATCCTGTGCGACCGCTGCACCCGGGCGTGTGACGACATCCAGGGCAACGACGTGATCGGCCGATCCGGTAAGGGGTACTCCACCCGGATCGCGTTCGACCTGAACGACCCGATGGGCGCCTCGTCCTGTGTGACCTGCGGCGAATGCGTCGCCGCCTGCCCGACCGGGGCGCTGACCAACAAACCGGTCAACGGGATCCCGATCCGGCCGCGCTCGCAGCTGGACGCCGTCGAGACCGTCTGCCCCTACTGCGGGGTGGGCTGCGCGCTGACCTACCAGGTGGACCGCGAGCGCGGGGCGATCGCCTACGCCGAGGGCCGCGACCAGCCCGGTTCGCAGGGCCGGTTGTGCGTCAAGGGCCGCTACGGCTGGGACTATGCGGCCTCGTCGCAACGGCTGACCGTCCCGCTGATCCGCCGCGAGGGCTCCTACCCCAAGGGACCGCTGTCCGCGGACGTACGCGGTGAGGGCCGGGGTGACAAGCGCCGCAAGCCGGGTGGTCTGGTGGACTACGACGAGGTGCTGCCGCATTTCCGGGAGGCCACCTGGGACGAGGCACTCGACCTCGTCGCCCGGCGGCTGACCGGGATCCACGCCGAGGGCGGGCCCGCCGCGATCGCCGGGTTCGGCTCGGCGAAGTGCTCCAACGAGGAGGCCTACCTCTTCCAGAAGCTCATCCGCACCAGGTTCCGCACCAACAACGTCGACCACTGCACCCGGCTCTGTCACGCATCCTCGGTGGCCGCGCTGTTCGAGGGCATCGGCTCCGGTGCGGTGTCCACCACCTACGGCGACGTCGTCAACGCCGACGTAGTGATCATCACCGGGAGCAACGCCACGGCCAACCATCCGGTGGCGAGCTCGTTCTTCAAGCAGGCCCGCCGAGCCGGAACGAAGATCATCTACATCGACCCTCGCGCCGACCGGGTGGCCGACCACGCCGATATCTACTGCCAGCTCAAGCCGGGCACCGACGTGGCGTTCTACAACGGCGTCATGCACGAGATCATCCGGCTCGGGCTGATCGACCGGGAGTACGTCGACCGGCGGACCTCCAACTACGACGAGCTGGCCGCCACGGTCGCCGACTACCCGCCGCAGCGGGTCGCCCAGATCACCGGGATCGACGCCGAGGTGATCCGGGAAGTGGCCCGGGTCTGGGGCGGCGCGGGTGCCGGGATCATCTTCTGGGGGATGGGGATCTCCCAGCACACCACCGGCACCGACAACGCCCGCTGCCTCATCGCGATGTGCGCGATCACCGGCAACGTCGGCAGGCCGGGCACCGGGCTGCACCCGTTGCGCGGGCAGAACAACGTGCAGGGCGCGTCCGACGTCGGCCTGATCCCGATGTTCTACCCGGACTACCAGCAGGCCGACGCCCCCGACGTGCGGGCCCGCTTCGAGCAGGCCTGGGGGGTGCGCGGGCTGGACCCGGAGAACGGCCTGACCGTCACCGAGATCATCAAGTCGATCCTGCACGGCGGGGTGCGCGGGATGTACATGCTCGGGGAGAACCCGTTCCTGTCCGACCCGAACATCAACAAGGTGCGCAAGGCGCTCTCCGCGCTGGACTTCCTGGTGGTGCAGGACATCTTCCTCACCGAGACCGCCGAGTTCGCCGATGTGGTGCTGCCCGCGTCGTCCTATCTGGAGAAGGACGGCACCTACACCAACACCGATCGGCGGGTGCAGCTCGGCCGCCGCGTGCTGGACCCGCCCGGCCAGGCCCGGGTGGACTGGCAGATCGTGCAGGACATCGCCCAGCGGGTCGGCCTGGACTGGGCCTACTCCTCGCCGCGCGAGGTGTTCGACGAGCTGGTGAGCGTGATGCCCAACTACGCCAACCTGTCCTATGACAACCTCGGCGGCACCGGCAAGCTCTACCCCAACCCGGACCCGGAGCATTCCGACGGCACCGTGGTGCTCTTCGACGAGCGGTTCAACACCGATGACGGACTGGCCCACCTGGTGCCCGCGCAGTGGTTGCCCGCCAAGGAGCTCCCGGACGCCGAGTACCCGCTGATCCTCAACACCGGCCGGCTGCTGCAGCACTGGCACACCGGCTCGATGACCCGGCGCTCCTACGCGCTGGACGCCATCGCCCCGGAAGCGGAGGTGTACGTGCACCCCAAGGACGCCGCGGACCGGGGTCTTACCCACGGCGAGCTGGTGCGGGTGCGCTCCCGGCGGGGGGAGATCTCGTTGCGGCTGAAGGTCTCGCACCGTGAGGCACTGGGCAACTGCTTCATCCCGTTCCACTTCCGGGAGGCCGCGGCCAACGTGCTCACCATCGACGAGATCGACCCCTACGGCAAGATCCCGGAGTTCAAGTTCTGCGCCGTGGAGATCAGCCCGCTGGCTGACGCTCCGGCTGGCGACGCCAGTTATGTTATTGACTAACAAATATTAGTGGATAACACTTCAGGTGTGACCAGGGTGAACGTAGTGGTGGCAGGCGCGGGTCCGACCGGCCTGACCCTCGCCTGCTGCCTGCTGGCCAACGGGGTGTCGGTGCGCGTAGTGGATCAAGCCACCGGGCCTGCCCGGACTTCCCGTGCCCTCGGGCTGCAGCCCCGCGGAGCCGAAGTGCTCGACCGGACAGGTGCGCTCGGCGAGCTGCCCGGGCGCTCTATCGGCATCGCGAGGGTGGTGGTGCACGTCAATGGACGACGGATGGCGAGCCTGCGGGTGGGTCAGCGCACGAAGCTGGTCACCAGGTCGGGACTCCTGGTCTCCCAGGCTGAGATCGAGGCCGAGCTGCGCCGTCGCCTCGCCGACCTCGGCGGCCGGGTCGAAGGGGGAGCCGAGTTGGTGTGCGCCGACCAGGACGAACACGGCGTGACCGCAGACCTGGCTGACGGCGACCCGGTGCGGGGGGACTGGGTAGTCGGTTGCGATGGGGCGCACAGCAGGGTGCGCAAGGCGGCCGGGATCGGTTTTCCCGGCGTACCGCTCAGCGAGAGCTTCCTGCTCGCCGACGTCCGCGCCGACCTCCCGCTGCCGCACGACACCGTGTCGGTGTGGCTGCGCGGCGAGGACATGGTCGCGGCCTTCCCGCTGCCGGGACAGGATCTGTGGCGACTGATGGCTCCGGCACCGCAGGGCACAGCCTGCGACTCAGCGCCTGACGCCGTGATGCGGGTGCTGACCCGGCTGCTGGTCGAACACAGTGGGCTTGCGGCGGCGTGTGTTCGCGGCGTCGCCTCGGTGATGCCGAGAACCTCGCCTGGAAGCTCGCGCTGGTCTGCACCGGCCGGGCACAGACCGCACTGCTGGACACCTACCAGGCCGAGCGCCGCCCAATCGCCACCGAAGTGCTCGCCGCCACCAGCGGCTTGACCCGATTGGTACTCGGTGACACTGCGCTGGCTCGGCTGGTCCGTGACTACGTCGGGGTACCGTTGCTGAACCGGCCCTGTGTGCAACGCCTGATCTGGGAAAACGCCTCGCAATTGAAGATCGGTTACCGTCGGGGCCCGCTGGCCGAGCGGCTCCGCAACCCGTTGCGGACGGGTCCGCGCCCAGGAGACCGGATCGCCGACCTGACCTGTCGGCGTGCCGACGGCAGGCGCACCAGACTGCACGCCGAGCTCGGTTCCCGTTGGGTACTGCTCCAGCCCGTGGCATCCGGGCCGGCCGACGACTACGCGGCGGTAGCTCGCGGGCACTTGGGTGATGCCGCCGTGACGGTGCTGTCCACCAGCGCGGCCAAGGACATCATGGTGGTGCGGCCCGATGCGCACCTGGGCTGGCGCGGCCCTGCGGCACCGGATGTTCTCGATCAGTGGCTGACGGGCATCCTTGGCTCGTGACGTCGCGTGCGGAACAGCCGAGGGCGCGGACTGGTTTGCGGGCCCAGCGCAAAGCCCGGACCAGGCAGGCGATCCAGGAGCAGGCGCTGCGGCTGTTTCTCGCCAAAGGCTATTCGGCGACCACCGTGGAGGAGATCGCGGCGGCCGCAGGCGTTTCTCACATGACGTTCTTCCGCTACTTCGCCAGTAAGGAGGCTGTCGTCGACACCGACGACTACGACCCGTTGCTGGCCGATCTCATTCGGCAGCGGCCCGAGGAGGAGGATCCGCTGACTGCGGTGCGCCGCGCGGTCCTGGCGGGCCTGTCCGCCGTCTACGCCACCGACCGGGACGCCATCCTCGTCCGCACCCGGCTCATCCGCACCACCCCAGCGTTGCGCGCCCGCCAATGGCAGAACCTCGAAGCCACCCAGTCCTTGCTGGCCGAGGCCATCGCCAGCCGAAGGAATATCGAGGTCACCCTGGAGATCCGGGTGCTGGCCGCTGCGGCGGTGGCGGCACTGAACACCGCGATCAGTCACTGGGCCGACCATGACGGCGACGACGACCTGGGCACCTTGATCGAGGGCGCGTTCGAGGTCCTTGCCCGGCTGTCCGCGTCGTAGTGCTGCCGCTCGGCTCGATGCAGCTCGTCGACGGGCGGCGTCGCTGCCTCCGATGTCTCGGGGCAGCGGATCACCGGTCGTCGCGTCGCTCGTCCGGCACGTCCTGGACCGGCTCCTGGATCCGGGTCCGCTCCTGCTCGCTGAGCGTGCGTTTCTGTGGGTACACCGTCTCGCCGCGGGCGAGCATGGCGACGAACTGCTCGATGCGACGGGCTCGGGTGTCGGGACGTTTGGCGCTTCCTATCCGGTACAGGACGGCGTAGCGGTTCTGGCTGGTGAGGATGTCGAACATCGCCTGTGCGGTGGGTTCGGCGGTCAATGCGGCGGCCAGATCGGCGGGTACCTCGATACCGGCCGGCCCGGCGTAGGCCGCGTCCCAGCGGCCGTCGGCCTGGGCGCGTTCGACCTCGGCCACCCCCGCCGGGTGCATCCGGCCCTCGGTGACCAGGCGAGCGACGATGCCCACGTTGCGTTCCGACCATGGGCTGCGGGCTCGCCGGGGCGTGAACCGCTGGCAGTAGGTGTTCTCATCCCGGCGCCGGCTCTGGCCGTCGATCCAGCCGTGGCACAGTGCTTCCTCCAGCGCCTGGTCGTGGCTGAGGCTGGTCGGTTGGGTAGTGCCCTTCTTGGCCAGTACCAGCCACACTCCGGCCGGACTCTCGTGGTGCTCGCCGAGCCACGCCCGCCATGCGGCGGCATCGGTGACGGTCAGTTCATCGGTCATCGTCACCCAGCATCGCAGCAGGCTCTGGCCGAGCCCGTGCCTGGCCGCGGCAGCCCGTCCAGCGCGATGCATCCGGCTCCGCCGCGCGCCGGCGGGTCTGGTGTCAGGGGTCGCCTTCCCTTTACACCTGTCCCGACGCGAACACTGTGGCCCGGTCCAGGAAATCGCGTACTGCGGGGACGGTGGCGTGTGGCTGCAGTTGCCGGGCGAGAACGTGGATTCGATCAACATTGAGCGTCGAGGACTGGTTCTCGGCCAGCTCGATCGCCTGCATGCCGGTGCCAGCCGCAGCGTCGAGGTCGCGTTGTTCGCCGGGACGTGCAAATGACTCGGCGAGGTAGGTGAGGTAGTACTGCCGGTCGCGGTCGAAGGGTGTGTCGAAGAGAGCGAGGCCCTGACCGATCAGGGTCGCCGCCTGATCAGCGTGGCCCAGTTGCAGCAGGCATTCGCCAGCGCTGGCTATGACCTCGGCCGGTCTGACCCAGTACAGGTAAGAGGGGTCATCGTCGGGGAAGGATTGCTCGACGTGGGTGCGGGCCTTGGAGATCACTGCGGTGCATGCGGAGGCGTCGTTCAGGACCGCGAAGCCATGCGCCTGCTGGATGCGGAGCTGGGCGAGAAGCCTCGGCGTCTGCTGGCCTCGCGTGCCCGCCACGGCGGTCTCGACGAGCGTCACGGCTTCGGCGGGCCGACCCTGGTGGGCCGCTTGATAGGCCATCTCGCCCAGGATGTGGGCGGCGAGTGGCCGGTCGTCGGCAGTATGGGCAGCGCGTAGGGCGGCGATGTTGTAGCGCTGCGCAAGCCCGGGCTTTCCGGCGTCGAAGTACGCCCACCCCACCAGCCGTCCGAGTTCGGCGAGCGCACAGTGCAGCTTGCGGCCGGTGGCGTCGTCGTAGGAGGCCTGATCGAGCAGGCGGGCGACCCAGCCGACGTGCTGCCGGGCCAGCGACAGCACGTCGCCGCCACCGACCATGTCATTCATGGCGTTCAGTTCCGTGATCATGGCAGGTAGCCGGTCGGCCACCCCGGGCGATACCCGGCGCCCGGCCAGCCCGGACACCACCGGCTCCGGCTCGTGCACCAGCCACTGGTGCGCCGGAGCGGTCAGCGCCGGACCGGTCAGGGACAAGAAAACACGGCGCTTCACCCGGCCACCACCGCTCAGTACGACGACTGCTTCGACGGTACCTCGGTGGTTCCACGGCGCGACGAGAACTGGATCATGCTCGGGATCGACCGGTTCCCCGGCTGCCGACTCGGGATCGTCCGAGTGCCCGGCCGGTTCCGGGCCAACCGGTTCGCCGTCCTTCGGCGGCAACCGGAACCACAGCAGCTCGGCCGGGATCTTCAGCACCCGCACCCAATGGGCCAACATGCCCAGGTCGCGGATCGGTGGGCCGGTCTCGATCCGGCTGATCTGTGGCTGGCGCAGACACAGCCACTGGCCCAGCAGCGTCTGCGAGATACCGTCCGGACCGTAGACCGCACAGTGGTAAGGGTGCATCCGGTAGGCACGGGCCACGCGACCGATGTGCTGGGCGGCGAAAGCCTCCCGGAACTGCTCGGTCCGCCAGAACTCGGCGGGCACATCGGGCGGCGATATGAGCTTGTCCCGCGACGCTCGCACACAACGAGCGCACTGCCGCCCGGTGTTGTCCTTCGCCAGGTGGGTGCCGCACCGGCAATAGTGCTGCCGCGCCATCCGCGATCCCATCACACCCCCAGGGTCCTTTATGCGTTCCGGGAAGTGTAACGCTCCGCCGTTTGTGCATGATCGACCGCCACGCCGCACGTTCTGGCAGGTTGAATACGCCTATCCACTATCCGGAATACCGCAGACTCCTTGTCCATGCTGCGCATTCTGGACGCGGCGCAGCCGCTCAACGGACTGGCCGGTGATCTCCGCGATGAGTTCGAAATCCTTGTCGACGTGCAGCACGGTCAGCCGGGCGAGTTCGGCCGTCGCGGGATCGGTGCGGACTGGTCCGCGAGCCAACGGCAGCGGATTTTTTGAGTCTCTTGCCCGCAACGGCTCCGCAGGCCCGAAACTGTCGGGGGTGGTCGCGAGAATGGGTGCGTGACCACGGTGGAGCAGGACCGCGAGCTAGCCCGGATCGACGGGCTGCTCGATGCGCTGCGCGCCGCCGAGGTCGAGTTCCGGCGATCCTATGCGCGGGTCCTCGATGTGGTCGCCGAACTCGAGGACGAAAAGGCCGGTGCGGTCACCGGGTTCGGGACCACCGCCCGGCTGTTGGCCGGGGTGCTGAACCTGTCGAAGGGTGAGGCCAAAACCCGGGTCGAGCAGGCCGAGTTGCTCACTGCGCGTCGGTCGCTGACCGGAGGACCGTTGCCCCCGGCGCTGCCGACCACGGCCGCGGAGTTGGCCGCTGGCAGAATCGGGTCTGCCCAGGTTCGGGT
>JBOHGD010000048.1:0-37394 GCA_050699955.1 Pseudonocardiaceae bacterium
CCGGCCGGCCGGTGCTCGTCTCCGACGTGCGCGAGGTGCACCACGCCCGCTGGCCGATGTTCGCGGCAGCCGCTTCCCGCACCCCGGCCCGGGCCGTCTATGCGTTCCCCCTGCAGCTCGGTGCGATCCGGGCGGGTGTGTTCGACCTCTATCGCGATCGCCCCGGTCTTCTCCAGCGTGACGAGCTGGCCGCGGCGCTGCTGTGTGCCGACGTCGCGCTGTGGGCACTGCTCGGCCTGCGCGGCGGCGGGGAGACCGACCCGGCAGAGCCGCCGCGGTGGCGGACCGATCTGGGTCAGCAGCGGGCGGAGACCCACCAGGCAACCGGCATGGTGATGGCCCAGATGGAGGTTTCGGCGGAATCGGCGCTGGCTACCCTGCGGGCGTATGCGTACTCACGCGGCCGGCCGCTCGACGACGTGGCCCGCGAGGTGATCGCAAGGCGGCTACGCTTTTCTGACACCGCTGGGACGGAGGTTGGCCCGTGACGTCCACGACTCCCGAGCGTGAGCGCGGGCTGGCCGATGCCTTCGTCTCCCTCGCCGACACGCTCGTCGCCGACTATGACGTCATCGACCTCCTGTACCGCTTGGTCGAGACCTGCACGCGACTGCTCGCGGCGGACACCGCGGGAATACTGCTGTCCAACGGACGTGGCCGGTTACAGGTGATGGCATATTCGACGGAGGGGACTCGGCTACTCGAACTCCTTCAGCTGCAGACTGATGAGGGCCCCTGCCTCGACTGCATCAACACCGGGCTGCCGGTCTGCGTACCGAATCTCACCGATTCCGTCTCCGTCAGTCGGTGGCCGCAGTTCGCACCCAGTGCCACCAAGGAGGGTGTCTACTCGGTACACGCACTGCCGATGCGGCTACGCTCGGAGACGATCGGCGGGTTGAACATGTTCTCCGCCCAACCAGGTCCGCTGCCGCGCGACGACCTGCGCGTCGCTCAGGCGTTGGCCGACGTGGCGACCATCGGTATCTTGCAGGAACGCGCCATCCACCGTAGCGAGGTGCTCACCGAGCAACTCCAGACCGCGCTGAACAGCCGGATCGTCATCGAGCAAGCCAAAGGTGTGCTCGTCGAGCGGACCGGGCTCGACTTCGCCGACGCGTTCGCCCTGCTCCGATCGCATGCCCGCGCGCACGGAGTGCGGCTCAGCGAGGTGGCCCGGCAGATCGTCGACGGCTCGATGACCACCGATGATCTGCAGGGAGATGCCGGAAGGATCGGCGGAAGGGACCAGACGAGCAGCCACGGCTAGGGCCGTTCCCGCCCGGCCGCCAGGTACTGTGAGAAGAAGATCGCGGTTCCCGCGACGTGGCCCGCCCGAGACCCCGGTGCGCTACCAGGCGCGACCAGGGAGGTCTTGGATGGTCCCGGCCAGTGTTTCGGCCGTACCCGCGACGGGTCAAGGGCAGGGTAGTGATTTCGCGGAGCTGTCCCGCATTGTCAAACGAGCGGGGCTGTTGCGGCGGCGCAGTGGTTACTACGTCGTGAAGGGCGCGCTCACCATCGCCGTCCTCGCCGCGGCCTGGGTCGTGTTCGGCTACGTCGGGAACTCGTGGTGGCAACTGTTCACGGCGGCGTTCTTGGCTGTGGTGTACACCCAGTTGTCGTTCATCGGCCATGATGCCGGTCACAAGCAGATCTTCCGCGGTCGCCGGGCCAATACCGTGGTGGGGTTGGTGCACGGTGGGCTGGTAGGTCTCAGCTACGGCTGGTGGATCGGCAAGCATAACCGCCATCACGCCAACCCGAACCACGAGGACGACGATCCCGACCTCGACATCCCCGCATTGGCCTTCACGAAACGCCAGGGTCGTGCCAAGCGCGGCGCTCTGCGTTGGATAGCGAAGTACCAGGCGTTCCTGTTCTTCCCGCTGCTGCTGCTGGAGGGCCTGATCCTGCACTGGTCCAGCATCCAGGCCGTGTGGCGCGGCGAAGTGAAGTCGCGCAAGGTGGAGAAAGCCTTGTTGATCGCACACATCGGTGCGTACCTGACCGCCGTGTTCCTCGTTCTCTCGCCGTTGACCGCGGTCGTGTTCATCGCGGTGCACCGGGGCTTGTGGGGTGTCTACATGGGCTGTTCGTTCGCCCCCAACCACAAAGGCATGCCGACATTAGCCGACGACCACACGTTGGACTTCCTGCGCAAGCAGGTACTGACCTCCCGTAACGTGCGCGGTCGTCGCTGGGTGGATTTCACGCTGGGCGGGCTGAACTACCAGATCGAGCACCACCTGTTCCCCAGCATGCCGCGGCCGAACCTTCGGCACGCGCAGCCGATTGTGCACGATTTCTGTGTTGAGCACGGCATCACCTACAGCCAATGCGGACTGCTGCGCTCCTACGGCCACGTACTGGACCACCTGCACGCGGTCGGTGCGCCGCTCCGCGCCGCGCGGTCCTGAGAACTCCGACGTTGTCCGGTCGATCATGCCGGTGATGTCCGTACTTGCCGGGTCCTCGCGTGGCCGGCTGTCGGCATCGAGCGTCGGCTGCCGAACGTCCTGTTCGAGTACGGTTGCCCACCAACCCAAAACTACCTCCGGGGGTAGTCACCTCGACGCTGTCGGGGTGCTGAACCGCTGAAAACAGATGAGGACACATGTACATCGTTGGCTACAGCGCAGCAGTCCTGGCAGTGATCGTCGTCGGTGGTGCCGCCGTCATCGGAGTGAGCTCGATCCCGGATATCCGCCGCTACCTGCGGCTCCGCGGTATGTGACCGGCGACCCAGCGAACCGCCCGGGCCGTTCCCACCGGCGATAGCTCAGCGCGCCCGGTGACCCGGTCCACCGAACACGGCGGCCAGGTAGTACGACTTTTGTCGTACTACCTGGCCGCCGTGTTCGTCACAGTCGGTCGACCCCGTCGTCGACCTCCGCACACCCCGTTGTCTTGGCTCAGCTGGCCGCCGGCATGGTGGATGTCAGGTAGGGCTTGAGCAGGATCCCCAGCTGCAGGGTCAGCATCCGCATCCATGCCTTTCCGACCTGGGCGGCGGCGGGCGGTTCGGGCAGTTGCCCGAAGACGTACTCGCCGTCCTCGTCGGGGGCGATCGTGTTCAACGCCGTCATGACCCTCATCTCGACCCATCCCATGAGGGCGATGGTCAGATCGGGCGGGATGACCACGTTCGGGTGTTGTCCGCCTCCCTTGACGTGGGCATCGGCCACCCGGGACATGTAGGCGTGGAAGTCGCCGTCCATCGGCTTCGTGGTGGTCTTGGACCACCACGTCTTGAGGGTCTTCTTGCGTTGGGCGAGGTGGGGAGTGTCCTGGAAGTATCCGGCCGACTCCGGGCGGGACAGCAGGTGGTCATATGCGACCGCGACCACGCCGCCCGCCGCGGGTTCCAGGAGCGGGCCGGTCTTGCGCAGGATCCGTGCCTGCCTGGCACCGAGGCCGGCGAACTGCGCGTAGGGATGGAACTCGGCGGTTTCGTGTTTGCCGAGGGGGCCGTCCGGTTCGGCCAGGTGGGGCTCGAGGATGATCGCGAGCTGGAGCATGAACTGGTTCATCCAGGCGCTGCCTGCCGCCGACAGGGTGGCGATGTCGCAGGTCTCGCTCAGGGCGTCGAGGATCTCTCCTTGTACCCATGCGGTGAGGGCCAGGATCATCTGCGGCGCAAGCGGCACCTGCACGCCCGGGAAGGTCACCGCGTGTCCTGGCAGATGACTGGTCTCTCGGAGGAAGGCGGCCAGCTCGCCGTCGAACGGGCCCGCGCTCGTCCTGGCCAGCCAGTCCTTGATCGCAGCCTGGTTGACCGACCGGTCCGACCCGCCCATCAGGGGTGCGGACTCCGGGCTCGTCATGAGGTGGGTGGTTATCGCCTCGGCGATCTCGTCGATCATTCCTGAGATGTCCCGGCCGGTCTCCTGAACGGCAACCGCCTCATACGCCCCGAACCCGGCGAAGTCGGCCAGTGCGGAGAATTCCGGTGTGACCAGCTGGTCGTATTGCTCGACGTCGTGCGCTTCCGCTATCTCGCGGCTCGTCGTCATCGTTGCTCCCCTTTTTCCGGACTTCTCGGGCGTCCCCCGCCGTGCAGCTGGAGGTGCGCGGAACCGGGCCTTTTGATGAGGGATCCGAGCACCCCATTGGGCCCGTCGCTGATCTTCTCAAGATAAGTGACCGGCTGTTACGCCGTAGTTCGGCGTAGGTGAATAGTTGTAAATGAGAACTCACACCGCGGCCTGCAGGCACGTCCCCGGGTGCTCGGCCGGCCGGCCCGCGGCCGGCCCGCGGCCCGCGCAAGGTAGCCGGCGTCACGGCCGCGCGGCGGCCCCGGTCACGGAGGGTAGGCTTTCGTACCGCTCCGAATTGCTTGTGGCGCAACGGCAGGCCAGGCTGGACGGGGTGGCCCGCGGTCGCGGGACGTCGTGGAGGCGAATCGGCAGGCGGATGCCGCAGGCGTCCGGCGGAGGTGCGACATGAAGCCTTACTGGTGGATCGGTTGAGCGGCAGGCAGCGGAACCGATCACAGGGTGCTTCCCCGCCCACGACACCTGCATCCGGCATGGTCGAGGGACCTTCCGACGCGGAACTCGCCCGCAGGCTGGGAGAGGCCGATGGGGCGGCGTTGGCCGAGCTCTACCAGCGTTACGGGCGGCCCTGTTACTCGCTGGCCCGCCGGATCTGCGCGGACGACGGACTCGCTGAGGACGTGGTGCAGGAGGTGTTCCTGACCCTGTGGCGAGATCCTCGGCGTTTCGATCCTGCCCGGGGAAGCTTTGCCACCTGGCTACTCACGCTGATCCACCACAAGGCGGTGGACTCGGTCCGCAAGGAGATCACGATCCGTCGGCGGGTGGTATCCGGGCTCGAGGTGGGCGAGGACTGGTCGCCGACGCCGGTGCCGGGTGCCGACCAGGCGGCGATGGCTCGGGTCGCGGCCGGTCAGGTGCGTGCGGCGCTGAGTCAGCTGCCGATCGAGCAACGCCAGGTGCTCGCCGGGGCCTACTTCGGCGGGCGCACCCAGCGGGAGATCGCGGCTCTCATCGGTGTGCCGCTGGGCACGGTAAAATCCCGTATGTTTGCCGGGGTGCAGCGGCTGCGCTCGCTGCTCAGCGATCAGTTCGACTTGGACGCCTTGGTGGCCGAGGTGCGCGCGGTCCGGAAGGTGAACGGATGATCGACCAACGCGATACTCCTGGCTGCCCGCACAGCGAGCTGGCGGTCGGATGGGCACTGCACGTCCTGGAGCCTGCCGAGGAGTCCCTGGTCACCGAGCACTTGATGGAGTGCGCAGCGTGCACCCGCATCGTCGCCGAGACCGAGCAGGTCGGTGTCGCACTGGGCCTGTCCATGTCAGAGGTGGCGACCCCGAGCCCGGAGCTGGAGCGGCGGGTGCTCGCCATCACGACCACCGCCCAGGCCCCGCCGGTCATGTCACCGGCACCACCGACGCGTCCGGCCCCGCCGAAGCGTCCAGCGGCGCATATCGCGCCGAAGGCGACCGATGGTTCCCTGGCGACACCAACGGCCGCACCGCTGTGGCGGGCGCCGCGCCCGCGTCCCGGACGCGAGCCGTTCTGTGTGCCCGAAATCGTCAAGCTGCTCATGGTGGCGCTGCTCGTCGCCGTCATCGCCGTTCTGATCGTCTTCTACCTGGTCTGACGGGAGCGCTCCCGACCGGCTTCGCTCGTCAACAGGCGGATCTGCTCGTTGAGCCGGTCGTCGCCTTTCCCACCTGGCCACCGTTGTCAAGGTCGCTGATCGGCAGTTCCGTGCTCCAGCAGATCCGTCCCACCTTGAGGTCGGCCGGCGCGTTCCCCGGGTCTTGGCTGCTGGCGAAAGATAGCCGAACCGTCACGCTCTGTGGCCCGTCGGAGTGAATGCCGGTCACGACGATGGAGTCGTCCTTGGTGGTGCTGTAGCCCTGCAACCAGGTGGTCCGCGGAATGTCGTTCACTCTCGAACTGGTCACCGTCGAGGTCCAGGCGTCGTAGTCGTGGCTGTTGATCGCGTCGAAGTAGCGCTGGAGCAGGGCCCGCACCTGTTCGGCCTCAGGGTGTGCCGCGGCGTCCGAGGTCAGCGTGACGGTCGACGGGTCCGGCGTGCTTGAGCTGGTCGGGAACGGGTCGGACGTCGTGGACGGAGGTGAGGCGGGGTCGTGGGTGAGCTGGACGGTGGCGGGCTTATGCGGGGGTGTGGCCATGGGCGCGGTTCGCCGGCCGAAGCCGGGGCCGACCGTCGCCCAGGCCGCGGCGCCACTCACCAGGAGGACCAGGGTGACCAGGCCGGCCACGAGTCGGCCGGTTGGTCGGGGCCGGGTGGAACTGCCGATACCCCAACCGTCGGGGACGCCTGGCGGCGCAGGCACCGGGCGCTGCGCTGCGCTGACGGGCTCACCGCAGCCGGTGCAGAACGAGCCGCCCGGCTGCAGAGGTGAGCCGCAACTGGTGCAGTAACCCATCAGAACTGTCCTCCGGTACTGGCTGCGGTGTCCGAGGGCAGGTCCCGAGCACCAGACGGAGTAGTCGGCGGGGTCATCCGTCCGGTGCCGGGACCGTGATCCGGGCGGGGAGCGGTACGCCGAAGAGCAGGGCTACGACGTCGCTCACGGTGTGGACGCCATCGGCCAGAGTGCCGCTGGGACTCACCTGGTACATGACGGCGACCTGGTAGCGCTCCCGCGGTCCGGCGAAGCCGACGGTGTTGGTCACCCAGTGCTTGCCGTAGGGATCGGTCTCGTCGGACCAGCCGTCCTTGTTCCCGGGTTGCTGGGCGGGGCCGGCCGCCCAGACCCCCCAGTGCTGGTTGGCCGCGACCCCGCGCAGTGCGCTGATCAGATAGCTGCGGTCGGTCTGGTCGGCCTGGGCGAAGATGTAGTTCATCAGGGCGGCCAGGTCGTCGGTCGTGCACTTGACGAAGCCCCAGTACGTCCTGGTGGTGAAACCGGGCACGAAGTGCAGGCCGGTCATGGCGAACTGGTCCCGGAACCGGGCCAGCATGTCGTCGCCGCCGAACTTCGCCCACAGCCGGTCGGACGCTGCTTCGTCGGAGAAGTTGAGCATGGTGGCCATGTCGTGCCGATCCGCGGCGGTCAGGGTGAGCCGGCCGGTGCGCTGCCGGTTCAGCAGGTCGGTGGCGATCGCCAGCTTGATGGTGGACGCGGTCCACCCCTCGTGCTGGGTCGGGCCGAAGCGCCAGGTCTGCCCGGTCCGCCGATCGGTGAACACCACGCTCAGGTAGCCCTCGCCGGTGACGTGCCTGCTGATGTAAGTGCCGGCCGCGGTGAACCGCTGCTGCTGGGTACAGCTCCACACCGAGTCATCCCGGCAGTCGGCCGGTGCCTGCCGGGTCGAGGCTGGTGCCTGCTGGGTCGACGGCGGCGCCGGCTGGGTTGGCGGTGGTCGGGTCGAGGTCGGTGCCTGCCGGGTCGAGGTCGGCGCCGGGTCACTGCTGGCCGAGGACCCCCCGGGCACCGTCCGCGCCGAACTCACCGCAGCCGAGGGTGCCTCGACGTCGGGGTGCCCGCAGCCGGCCACGGCGAGCACCGCGCAGGCGAGGACCGGCACAAGGGCGGGACGACGACAGCGTGGCAGGTTCGTGATGACGGAACGCTACCGGAGCGGGGGTTGCGGTACCGTCGAAGTGAGCCATCAGCGACCTCGAGGTACCACCGGAGCCGGCCAGGAGGGCTGTATGCCCCGCCCGAGCACCATCACGCAGGCGGTTGTCCTGCTCGTGCTCGGCTACGCCCTCGTCGCGGGTGAGCCCGGAGTGCTGATCGGCGTGGTGGGCGTGGCGCTGTGTGCGTGGGGCCTGGCCCGCCACTGCTCGGCTGTGCTGCGCACGGTCAGCGGCGCCGGCCCCGGCGTCGCGGTACGGGTGCTGCGCCGGTCGCGCTTGGGCGCGGCGGTGTCCCGTCAGCAGGATCCTGACGCAGCTGGGCACGTCCGCGCCCGTGCACCGTCGGTGCTGTTCCCGTCGGTGTAGCTCCTCGCGCCTGGGTTCCGGGCGAGGTTCTCGATGACGCACCGCCGGGTCGACGCGTGCCCATCCGTCCCCGGCTGCCGTGGAGCGCTGCCATGCCCCTTTTCGTTCATCGTCCCGTCGTGCCCGGCGAGGTGCGGCCGTGCTAGACGTCCTCTACTACCCGGTCTCCGGCGTCATGTGGTTCTGGCATCAGGTCTTCGGCCTCCTGCTGGGACCCGCGAGTGGTGTCGCGTGGGCGCTGTCCGTGGTGTTCCTGGTGCTCACCCTGCGCACCCTGATGATCAAGCCGTTCCTGGCGCAGGTGCGGGCGGGCCACCGCATGCAGGCGATCGCTCCGCAGCTCGCCGAGCTGCGCAAACGCCACGCAGGAGACAAGCACAAGCTCCTTGAGGAGACGCAGAAGCTGCAGCGCGAGCACGGGGTCAGTCCACTCGGCGGTTGTCTGCCGCTGCTGATCCAGATGCCGGTGTTCTTCGCGTTGCTGCACGTGCTGCGCTGCTTCAACCGGCCGGGGTTGAGCTTCGAGCAGAACGCGGCCATCCCCAACTACGTCTTCGGCCGGGACGAGGTGCGCTCGTTCCTGCAGGCGCGGCTGTTCGGGGCGCCGCTGTCGTCCTACATCGCGATGCCGCAGTCGATGCTCGACTCCTTCGGTGCGCACGTCGAGCGCTGGGAGGTCATGGCCGTCGCAGTGCCCTTGGTGCTGCTCACCGCGGTGGCGACGCACATCACCGCACGGTTCTCGCTGCGACGCCAGCAGGCCGGCCAGGTCCAGCTCGACAAGGGGAGCCAGGCCGCGCAGGTCGCGTCGGTCATGCGATGGACGCCGTGGATCTTCCCCCTCGGCGCGATCGCCGGCGGGTTCTTCTTCCCGTTCCCGATCGCGATCCTGCTCTACTGGCTGACCAACAACGTCTGGACGATGGCCCAGCAGCACCTCGTGCACCGGGCGATGGCCGCCGAGCTTGTCCTGATCCCCGGGGAACCGTGAGCGGCCCATACCACACCAGGCGGAAGATCAGTAGACCGGTTTGCGGTACCGCCTAGCAGTCTGGATCACCCAGAGGGTCGTCAGTGTGATCGACTTGACTCGATGATCAGGCCCCCAGGGGGCTGGCGCCTCAGGCGCAGACGTTCATCGCCTGGATCGAGTACTCCACGGCGTGGCGGGCCAAAGGCGCCGACCACAATGGGGTGCCGTTCGATACCGGCATCATGCGCAGGCTTCCTGGACGCACCGATCTCTGCTAGGCACAGCGCCATGACGACCGCTGGGTTGGGCTATCGGGTGTGGCGCCGCTGCTGGGTGCTGTGGCGCCTCGACATTCCGAGGTGGCGGCACCGTGCGTGGGTGCGGGTGTTCTGGCCGGCGTGGCGGGTCCGCTACTGGGAACGCAAGCCGGCCAGCGAGGTCGCCGAGTGCCGGGCGCGGGAGGTGGAGGTGGCGGCCGAGTTCGGCGGCCGCGTGGTGCCCTCGCCGATCTGGAACATCAAGGAGTCCTACTACCCGTCACGCCTACGAGCAGCGTGGCGCTGGGGGCTGTACCGCACCCCGCTGATCCCTGTCCTGTCCCGGGCCTGGTTCGCGCTGCGTCGCCTGGTCGGTGTGGCGCGCGCGGACGGCCGGAACTATGTGGGTTACCGGGCGCGGATCACCCCCGGCCTGAAACACCTGGGTGGCCTGTCGGTGGGCTAGGCGGGGACAAGATCTCTATCCCGTCCTGGGGCAGTTGGAGGCAGCAGTGCTGCCCGGGCACCGAACCGGGCACGGTGCCAGATCACCCGCTCTGGCGGGTTTCCCCGCGCCGCGAGCCGCACGGTCACGGCCGGATCGGGGCTGACGTGGGTGCCCACGACCCACCCGGTGTCACCGATCGACGGGGGCGGGTCGATGTCGTCGCCGCACTCCGGGATGGCCCGCCATGCGACGGGGCCGACGACCCGGATGTGCTGCCAGAGATAGGGGTCCTGGGTCATTGGTCGCATTCCTCGGCCCGGTCGATGGTCATGATGTCCCCTTCGAGGGCGCGCCCGGCGACGGCGTTCGCCAGGTTGCCGGTGGACAGGCCGACAAACACCGTGAAGCCCATCTCGGTGGCCGCCGCGAGAGCCACAGCCGTGGCGCGTGACAAACGGCTACTGCTCGGTCGCGTGTTCGAGCGGCGTTTCGTGTTGTCTCGGAACGGCGCCGTCAGGCTGGGATCCGCCAGCTGGTGCCGCCTGGGTGGTCGATCCACAGGTGCTGCTCATCGGTGGTGATGGTAAGCCCGAGCCTGGGCCAGTCGGGCTGGTCGTGCGCGAGCCAGGTGCGGTGGGCGTGTTCGACGTGTTCCCACAGCGCCGTGGGGCCGCCTTCGACCACGGTGTAGTGCCCGCTAGTGCTGGTGAGGCTGATAGTGGCCCAGGAACCATCGAGTGCGGTGAGGAGACTGGCAGTAGGCTGGCGGGTGTCCGGGTCGAGTTCCATTCCGATCTGGATTCCGCTGGGGAGCCCGTGGACTTGGGCAAGCATCCAGACGACGCGGCTGTCGTACCAGGGGTTCGGTGGGGTGGTCGTGGTGCGCTGCCGGGAATCGCCGGCCCGCGCTGCGCGCGGTTCGGATGCTTGGTTGTCGTCCCTGCGACGCATGCTCATGAACGAGGCAAACCGCCTGGTGAAGCGACCTTCAAGTCGATCCCGATGTCGGTACAGCATGACGAGGTTGCCAGCGTAGGAGCCGGGTTTGACATCGACGAGGACTCTGCCGCCGAGGGTGAGTTGATCGGCCCAGGCCCACGGCACGACGGTCACGGAGCAGGTGACGATGATCCGGTCGTAGGGGCCGTGCTCCGGCAATCCACCTGCGCCGTCGGCGGTGACCAGAGTGGGCTGCAGGCCGATCGTGGCGAGTCGTTGTCGGGCCGCGTTAACAAGCTCGTGGTCGACGTCGATGGAGAACACCCGCTCGTCACCGAGTCGGTGCGCGAGTAGGGCGGCGTTGTACCCGCTGCCGGTGCCTATTTCGAGGACCTTGTGTCCATCGTGGATGTCGAGGGTTTCGAGCATGCGCAGCACAAGGTCCGGCTTGGTGCTGCTGGACACCGCTTCCTGGTGGGTTCCTCGGTCGGCCAGCGCAGTAATGAGGGTGACCGGGGAGTACACCAGGTCGAGGCCAGCCGAGGAGGTCACGTCTACCGGCTGCCAGGCACCGGTGCCCTCTTGCTGGTAGGCGCCCGGAACGAGGACATGGCGAGCGACAGCGGTGACGGCGTCCCGCCATGCGGGGTCGAGTAGGTCACCTTGGGCTGTTAAACGATCGGCGAGCTGGCGGGCTCGGGAAACCCAGCCGACGGTATCAGCAGGTGGGACGGTCACGACGGAGACTCCTTCGCAAGCAGGTCGGCAAGATACCCAGTCAATGGCACCCCAGTAGCGACTTCAAGCCATCCATACTGGCCTCCGGCATTCAATTCCAAAAAAATCCAATCATCGTCCGAGATGACAATAAAGTCTAAGGCCCCATATACCAGATCAAAACTGCGCATGAGTGCATGGATTCCCTGGACGACATAATCAGGTGGCTCGATGAGCTCGTACGTCAGGGCCGCGTAATCGGATCGCCAATCGATATAGGATGCCCCGCTACCGGCGTTGATTCTGACCGTTGTGATCCGGTCAGCAATGACGACCGCTCGAACCTCGAAAGACTTCGGAACCCACCGCTGCACCAGGTGACAGGTCACGTCGAGTCCACGCAAGTCATCGAGATCATCTTGACCGAGTACTCGTGTCCAGGATAGCTTGCGGCAACCTTCTTCCGAGATCGTGTTCGCACCCATCAGCTTCGTAACCGTCCGTCCGCCGGAAGCAAACAAACGCACCGATTCAGGCTCGTTCGTGATCATCGTATCGGGCACACGAAGACCGCACTGCTGGGCACGAACGAGTTGCAACGGTTTGTACGCACAGTCCGCCAAACGGCTCGGGTGGTTGATCCACAGCACCGGCAGGCTAGCGAGCACCCCACCCAACCCGTACTTGGCCTCGCGGAGACAATGCTGGCGCTCTGCTTCGGAAAGCTCCGCAGGCATGTTGTATGCTTCAGGGCTGCGATACCACACCGCATGGATCTCGTCGAGCTCAACGGAATGAGCTGGGGTGTGTACATACCCCGACCAGCGTCCGTTGCGTAGGGCTGCGGTCACGCTGAGCTCGCAGGGGAACCATGCGGTGTTCACACGCCAAGTCTCTGCGTTTCGTTCGCGCAACGCGGTGACCATCTCGTCGGCGTCTGCGTCGAGGTCCCGCGCGAGGATCAGCACGCTCATGCCGGCGGGTATGACGTGTCCGGCGCGAAGTCGTAGGTGAAGTCCTCCGACGGTCCCTCGTCACCGTCGCCGGACGTGACCTTGTTCGCGGTGGGTCCCATCCGCGTGTCCTTAAGCGGTCTGCCTTCGCTGTCCACGGCGATCTGACGTTCGTGGTCGTAGCACCAGTCGGTAATCTGAGTCCCGGTGCGGGGCAGGACATGCATCCCGCGTAGTCCCCACGGACGGATGGCTTCCGGAGAGGGCGGCTCGGAATTGTCGGGCATACGCATGGGGCGAGCCAGGGGAAATTGCGCACTGTGAGGCGCTACGGGGTCCGCTATGAAGCGCGTTATCAGCGCCGCGCCGCCTCCGCAGCCGTCACTTCCGGCTTCTTCCTTTCGATCGTCGTCGTACTTGCCCATAGCCGTGCCCTCCTCAGAATCACCTGTAGTTGCGGTCACTTGTCGGACATGCCGGTTCACGCGCAGTTTCATGCGACCTACTCATCTCGCAGCGCAGCGGCGCGGCGTGGCCAGCAGGTCGTCACCGGAATGAACGTCGGCGCGATGGCAGCCTGTAACGAGCGCAGCATGTCGAGACTCCCCCCCCGGGGAAGGACTGTTACTCGGTGCGTCAAGTGGTACACGCACAGTGCCCGGAACCTGAAGTCTGTCTTGCGGTAGCGCAATGTGGTCTTACGGAAGGCGCCTTGATGTGGTAGCGAATGGTCTGCGCGCTAGGCGGTGACCAGGCGTTCGCGGAGTTCGGCCACGCCGGGGCTGGCATTCATCGGCTCCAGCACTTCGCTGAGGCTGCGGAGCTGGCCACGGGTGCGGGGTGAGTGCACCGCGACGATCGCGTCCACGGCCTCATGACCAACCGCGACGGCGGTGTCGATGTCACCGGCGAGTGCGTGTGCCCCGGCCAGGTCGGACAGCGACGCCGCCCGGAGCCGACCGTAGCTGGGTCCGAAGTGGTCCACCGAGTGGCGTAGTACCGGCACCGCCAGTTCGGCAGCGTGCCGGCCGCCACCGCTGCGCGCGAGGTCATAGTAGGCGCGGCCCTGGTAGTGGGGGGCAGGTCCGGCGGCGTCGAGCCACGCGACCCATGCTGGGGCGGTTGCGGGATCGATCGCGGCAAAGTGGTCGAAGTGATCGGTGACCTGCCCGAGGGCCCGGTCACACTCGGTGGGATTGTTCTGGCTGCCGTACGCCCACGCCTGCTGCGCGGACAGCACGAGCCTGGTCTGGGGAGTAACCGGGTGCGGGCTGGCCGCAGTGGCCTCCCCGATCCGGACGATGCGCAATGCCTCGTCGGGGCGGCCCAGATGCACGGCCTGCAGCGCGAGGTCAGAGAGGGTGTAAGCGGCGAGATCAGCGCCGAGAGGATCGTCGGTCTCACGGGTGACATCCAGGCCGACCATCCAGAGCCGCCGCGCCGCGTCGTGGTCGTTGGCCTCGAAGCTGATCCATCCGGCGATCAAGGCTAGGTGCCCGGTCGCCACGTGCATCCGCTGCCTGACCTCATCCGGCATCTGGGCGTTGAGCAGGGGCAGCGCAGCCCGGAGCTGGGAGACCGCGGCGCCGCGGGCGAGCGCGCCACCCGTGGCGAAGTCTTGGCTCTGGTACGCCTCTGTCGCCCCCTCGATCACGTCGACGTCTGCGTGGCCGACTCTGCGAGTGCCGGCGGGTTCGTCGTGCGGCAGCAACCCCAGCAGCCTGTCGACGTCGAGGCCGGCCGACGCCGTGACACCGAGCGCAGCAGCCGCGACATGTCCCACGAAGTCTCTGCGGTCCATCCAACTCACGTCCTTCTGCCCGAATATCGCCCCGGCGTGTTCCACGGTAGCCGGGGTCCCGAACCCGAGCATCACAGGTGGGATACCCAGCCTGGTGGTGACCTGCGCGACCAGGCGGACGTCGCGCAGGTTGCGCAGCCCCCGCTCGATCTCCGACACCCGCCGCTGCTCGAAGCCGATCAGCTCACCCAGTTTCTGCTGGGACAGGCCGGTCTCGGCGCGGATCTTCCGGAATGCGGTGCCGAAGTCATAACCGGCCAGCGCATCCCGCATTTGCGGGCAGGCACCGAACCAGCCCGCGGGCAGCAACGCCGCCAGGTCGATGCCTTTCCGGGCACACGGATCGCAGCGGGTGCCCGAGGCCTTCCCGCGCCGCAACTGGGCACCGCATGCCGTACAGAACGTATGTGATCCGCCGCTCATTCTGTGAATATAGCGGGGTGTGACCGGTCCGGATAAGGGGGATAGGGGGGCCCGGTATCACGTTCAGATGCCTTTGCGCTACGGACGTCTGCGCTACCGCCGTTGCGGCTGCCCACCTTTCCCGGCCCGCGTTGTGATCAACCCAGTCCAGCGGCGCTGGTGGTGACCTCGACCCGGCTCGCCAACCACGCCGCGCGGGTCCCAACCAATCACAGCGAGGAGGTCGGGCGTGATGACGGCGCTAATCCCCGGCACCTACCTTGACCAGGCCAGATTCCGGCAAGGCAGCGTGGTCCCTCCGGTGGGTGCCACCGGGTGGGGTGTCGGGGGTGTCCGGTGAGTGGCGCGGCTCTTGTGTTGTCGGTGGTGGATGGTTGTACGGGGGAGTCGCATCGGGTGTCTGTTGAGACGGCGGCGTTGCATCGGCGTTCGGGGCGCTATCCGGCGCTGTGTGGTGTTGAGGTGGTCGCGGCGAGTCTGACGGCGGCGGCCGTGCGGGAGTGTCGGGGTTGTGTCGCGCGGGTAATGGGGGGTGGTGGGCGTGGAGACGTTCAGCGAGGGTCAGTCCGATCGGGCGGTGCTCGTTTTCCGTGGTCTGGATGGGTGCGCGGCGACGGTGATCGTGATGCGTAGACGTGGCCAGGTGTGGCTTGTGTTCCATGGTGCGGAGAAGGCCACCGTGGTCATGAGCGACACGCAGACCGCCCGGTTGATCGAGGCCTTGGTGCGGCGTCTCGGGGGCCGTGATGAGCGATCCTGTCCTCGTTCTGGTGGGTTGCGTGGCCCGGAGCGGGATCGGGTCCCCGTGGTCTCCTTCCCCGTCACGGGTCAAGTCCCCCGCTCCGGCCCGTCGCCGCGCACGCCGACCCCCGGCAGGTGCGATGCATGCGGTGGCGGGCCGGACCCCGCCCCTCTTTTTCCTTGTGTTTCTCAGCACGGGCCGAGTATGAGAAGACCCGGATTCCAATGATAGAAAGAGACCGAGTAATGAAAGAGAAGCCAACCGGGGAGACGGTGCGCCGTCAATCGGCTGATGCGCCCGGTGGCCGGTACTCATCGTCGGCCTCGCCCTATGGGCCAGCTGGTGGTCCACCTGGCTGACCAAGCACCGGGTTGCCCGGATCGTGGGCAACCCACCGACCGAGACCGGACCTACTGAGGTTCTGGTCCCGCCCTGCCCAGGTCCGGGCAAGGAGGAGCGATGACAGCGACCAACGGCCACAACACCGGGCGTTCGGCGGTGGTGAGCCAGGCCCGGCCGGTAGTGCTGCTGCGCTACCGGCCGGGCCTGGCACCGGAAACTGCCCGGTGGTGCACCCCAGCAGTACTGGTCCACCCCTACACCCCAGAACATCGGGTCCGTCCACGTCATCGCCGCCGTCGCCGTCGCGGACTGGATCACCCAGTTCTTCGCGCCGTGGTGGACAGCGCGGCCTAGCAAGGCCGCGCGGGGACGAGACGGAGCGCGAGGGTGGGGCAGGCGGCCACGGCGGCGTGCGCGTGGGGGAGCAGGTCCTCGTCGACTGGACGGGCGGTGAGCAGTGGATAGCCCCACTCGTCCAGACCGATGGCCTCGGGTAGCAGTTCCGCGCACAGGCCATGGGCGCGGCAGGCGATCGGGTCCACCCGCAGCACCCGGCTACGGGGCCGGTGGGTGCTCATCGTGGTGGTTTCCAGCCGGTGGGTGGTGCCGGGAGGCTGGCAGGTTGGCCTGCGTGACGGCAGGGCTGACCGGCCTGATGGTGGTGCAGGTCGCGGGCGAAGACATCCAGTGCGCTGGCGGCGAGCCGGACGGCACCATCGGGTAGCCCGCAGGCGCCGCGGCCGGGGATGATGCGCAGCCGCTGGTGGAGCAGAGCGTCGGTCGCCGCGGTGGCGCGTCCGGCGACCAGAGCGGCGAGGTCGGCGGCGAGCGCGGGCAGACCGAAGGTGCAGGGTCCGCACTGCCCGGCCGACTGGCCGGCCAGCCAGCTCAGCAGCCGTGAGGTCTCGGCCAGGCCGCAGGCTGCGGCAGGCAGGGCGAGCAGCACCGGCACTCCGAGCGCGGCACCCGCGCGGTGCATGCCCTCGTGGCTGAGCGGAACCCCGAGAGCCTCGGGCAGTGGTAACCAGGTTCCGCCGTAGCCACCGGCCAGGACGGCTTGGACGCGCTGTGCCGGCCCGCCCGAGAGGTCGAGCACGGCACCCAGCGGCATGCCGAGGGCGATCTCGTACACACCGGGTGCGCGGACGGCCCCACCGATGGTGACCAGTGTCGAGCCGGGGGACTCGGTGGTGCCTGCACTGCGGAACCAGTCGGCGCCGTGCCGCGCGATCAGGCCGAGGTGCGCCAGCGTCTCGACGTTGTCGACCAGGGTGGGTCTGCGGTGCACGCCGCGCTCGGCGGGCCGCGGTGGCTTGCTCGTCGGCTTGCCGTTCCCGGTGGACAGCAAGTTGACCAGGGCGGACTCCTCGCTGGTCACATAGCCCGGGGGTACCTCAGCGAGCTGCCAGTGGACCGGGTCGTCGCGTTCGGCGATGGCGGCGGCGACGGTGGCGGCCACCGGGTCACCCGCATGGATACAGAGGATGATCTCGTCGGTGGCCAGGGCGTGGGCGGCCAGCACGGCGCCGTCCAGAACGAGGTGCGGCGCGACGGTGAGCAGGGTGTGGTCCTTGCGGCTGGCCGGTTCGCCCTCACATCCGTTGCCGAGGACGACCGGCCGCCGGTGAGCGGCCGCGACCGCGGCGAGCTTGCGCCCGGTCGGGAAGCCTGCCCCGCCACGGCCGCGCAGTCCGGCGGCCGCGACGGTCTCGATCAGGCGACGTCGCCCCGCCCGCCCCGGGTAGGCCGGGACGGGGCACGGTCCGTAGCGGGCGCGGTGCGCGGCCAGGTCGGTGCCGTCCCGACCGGCCAGCAGCCGCGGCACGGCGCTGTCGGGTATGGCGGCGGCCCGGACCCCGGCCCTGGTCATGGCAGCCGGGCCGGTGCAGCGGGGGTGGCGGCCGGCTCGGGCGCCGCGACAGCGATGCGCCAGGCCAGGGCCGCAGCCACCACGAGGATGCAGCTGATGGTCAGTGTCAGCACCCAGCCGAGGCGGGAGTCCGCGCCGCCGATGCCCAGGCCGTGCGCGACCGCGACCGGCCAGCAGGCGTATCCGGCCCAGTGCACGGCGCGCCAGGTCCGGTAGCTGATCCGCGGCCGGAGCAGGCTGGTGGCCAGCAGCGCGAGCAGCAGATCCAGCGCGACCGCACCCAGGCCCAGCCAGAACGGGTGGTACCCGGACCCGAACGGAACCACGGCGTCCAGCCAGCCGATCCCGGCATAGGGGTCGACGATCGCCGTGGTGACGTGGATGGCCAGGAAGGCCATGGTCAGCAGGGCGAGGTTGCGGTGCAGCAGGGCCACCACGAACCGTGGCCAGCTCGCGGTGGCCAGTCGTTGCACCTCGCAGACGCCGAGCAACAGCGTGCCGGTGAGCAGCAGCAGCGACACCAGGCCGGTGGCTCGGCTGGCGTACCACAGGGCGACGGTCATCCGCCCGTTCCGATCCGCGCCCGGTGTCGGTCTGCCGGAGGTTCGGGCTCCCGGTCCGCGGGCGGTGCCGGCCAGCCGGCCACGGTGCGCACTCGGCCGTCCTCCCCGACCAGCCGGGCAGGCAGACCCCGCCGGTCCAGCCATTCGGGGCTCTGCTCGCCGAGCACGATCGAGGCGGTGCTCGCGGTGTTCGCGTCCACACAGGATCCGGCGGCGACGCTGACGGTGCGCCACACCGGCGCAGGCACGTCCCCGGTACGCGGGTCGACGATGTGGTGCACGGTGCGCCCGCCCCGGTCCCAGCGGCGGCGGCCGGTGCTGGAGGTCGCCAGAGCGCCGGAGACGATGCTGACCACGGTGTCGTCGGGGCCGGGGCAGGTGTGGTCGGGCCCGATCCGCACCCGCCAGCCGCCGGCCGGAGCAGGTCCGGCGACGGCGATGTCCCCACCGAGGGACACCAGCACCCCGGACCCGGTCCACCGCGCGATGCTGTCCGCGGCCCGGTCCGCGGCCAGGGCCTTGGCCGTGGCGCCGAGATCGAGCCGAACCCCCCGGGGCAGCACGCAGCGCCGGCTCGCCGGATCCCAGCCGACCCGCCACCACCCGGGCGCAGGCCGGCAGCGTGGTGCATCGGGTCTGCTGTGCGGTAGCGCGGCGAAGTCCCGGTCGTAGCCCAGCTCGCACAGCGCCTGCCCGACCGTCGGATCGACCAGCCCATCGGTGCGCGCCGCGGCCCGCAGCGCGGTCTCGATCGCCGCCGCCAGCAGCGGGCTCACCGGCACCGCCGCCCCACCGGCCGCTTCCACCGCGGCGAGCTCGGAATCCGGCCGGAACCGGCTGCATGCGGCGTCCAGCGCGGCGAGTTCGGCGCGCAACCAAGTGTGCGCCTCGGGCAGTGCCTGCGGGTCGGTGAGCAGCAGCAGGGCGGTGGTGCCGATCGCCGGGAAGCTCACCCGTGCCGGCTCCGGTCCGCCCTCCGCCGGGGCGGGGCCTGCGCTGTTCATGAACCACCCGACAGCACGTGATGCCGACTGCCGCCCGAGGAGTAACTCGGTGGCTGGCCGGGAGGTTGCAGGCCGGGATCGGAGTAACCGCTGACCGTCCCACTCTGATCCGGTGACAGCGAGGGCGAGCCGGAGGTATCCGGGGCACCGGTAGCCGGGCTGGTGGCGGTGTCCGGCGACCCGGCCGGGCCTGCGGGCCGGGGCGCGGCCGCGACGGCCGGCTCAGTGAGGACCGCACCGAACACGGTGGCCAGCACCGTCGCGCCGGTGAGAATCCAGCCGGTGGCAGCACCGACCCGGCGACGTCCCTGCTCTCGGGCCGTGCGCCGGGCATGCTGGGCATGATCCACGTGGACACTCCGTTCGTGAGGTAACGGCGGGCCCGACATCCCACTGCCGAGTGTGCATAGCTCTCCTTATAAGTTCCTGGGAACCTGCCCTCAGGTTCATGGCGCCCGGTCCAGGGGGTGAGGATTGGCGGCGTGGGAACACACCCGCTGTCCCAGCTCCCGGTCCTGGACACCCGGATGCGCGTGCTGCTGGTCGAAGACGATCCGAGCCTGGTCGCGATGCTGGCTGAGCTGCTGGCCGAGGAGGACTACGCGGTGGACACCGCGCTGGACGGACAGCGCGGGCTGCACCTGGCCTTGACGCGCGCCTACCAGGTGGTGGTGCTCGACCGCGGGTTGCCCGCCGTCGACGGCCTGGACCTGCTGGGGCGGCTACGCCGCCGGGGCGTCACCACTCCGATCCTGATCCTGTCGGCGCAGGGCAGCCCACCGGACCGGGTCGAAGGGCTGGACGCGGGCGCCGAGGACTATCTCGCCAAGCCCTTCGACATCGAGGAGCTACTGGCCCGGCTGCGGGCCCTGTGCCGTCGGCATCTCGACGGCGCACAGGTGCTGCCGATCGGCGAGCGCATCCTCGATCTGGACAGTAGGCAGGTACTCGCCCCCGACACCGAGCCGGTGCGGCTCTCACCGCGTGAGTGCGACCTGCTCGTCGCGCTGGCCACCCGTCCTTCGCGGGTCTTCAGCCGAGCCGAGCTGCTGGATCGGGTCTTTCCCGAGGCTGGTAGCGAGGTCGCGGTCGACACCTATGTGCACTACCTGCGGCGCAAGCTGGGCCGGGACGTGGTGGCGACGGTCCGGGGCCGTGGCTACCGGCTCGGCCGGTCATGAGGCTGCGTACCGGGTCCGTCTCGGCACCCGAGGCGCGGCTGCTGCGGCAGACCGCCACCCGGATCGGGATACAGGCCGCGCTGCTGGTCGCCGTCACCGTGGTGCTGCTGGCCGGTGCCGGTGTCCTGGTCGTGCTGCGCAGCCAGCACACCGCCGACGACACATTGCTGGCCGATGCGATCAGTCGCGCCGACGACGTGGTCGATCCCCCAGCCGGGGTCTGGCTGATCGTTCAGGGGCCGGAGGGGATGGCAGCCAGCCCAGGCCTGCCCGCAGGCCTTCCGGACCTCGATGCCCTGCGGCGCACCGCGGCCACCGGCGCCCCGACGAGCAGCGACGTGCGGACAGCCGGCGGCGAGTACCGGGTCGAGACCGCCCGCAGCGGCGGGAACACCATCGAAGCGGTCCTCGACCTGCGCTACGACCATGCCGAGCGGAATCGACTGGTCGTCGCGCTGTTGCTGGGCGGGGGCCTGGGCCTGCTGCTGGCCGCCGGTGCGGGCGCCTGGCTGGGCACCCGCGCCGCCGCGCCGATGGCGGCCGCGCTGGCCCTGCAGCGGCGGTTCGTCGCCGACGCCGGTCACGAGCTACGGACCCCGCTGACCCTGTTGTGCACCCGGGCCCAGCTCCTGCGCCGACGGTTGCACCGCGACGGTGACTCGCGGTCGGTGACGGAAGCGGACGACCTGATTGCCGACAGCGCCCATCTCGCGGCGATTCTGGAAGATCTGTTGCTGGCCGCCGACCCTCGGGTGGGACCGCGGGACACGTCCGTCGTGGACCTCGCCGCACTGGTGCGGGAGGTGCTCGCCTCGGCTGCGCCGGTGGCGTCGGCCCACTCGATCGAGCTGTGCGCCCCGGCGACGGGGCAGGCCGTCCCGGTGCGCGGAGCGCCGGTCGCGCTGCGCAGGGCGATCACCGCGTTGACCGACAATGCCGTCCGGCACGCGCGGAGCACCGTGTCGGTGACGATCAGCCGGCGCGACAAAGAGGTGGTACTGGAAGTGGCGGACGACGGGGTGGGCATCGACCCGGCCATCGCCGCCCGGCTGTTCGAGCGTTTCGCGTCGACCGGCCGCCCTCGACCGGGCGGCCCCCGCCGCTACGGCTTGGGGCTCGCCCTGGTCAGCGAGATCGCCGCCCGCCACAACGGGCAGGTGGAAGCCGACAACCGGCCCGGCTGTGGGGTCACGCTGCGGCTGATCCTGCCTGCGATGAGCCCGGCCGGCTGAGGACGCCGTTGTTGACAGCTGTCCCGTATCGGAGACTCCGGCGCCCGGGCGGCGTGGAGCCGGGTGCACTACGTCCAACCTGTCAGGGGTGCAGGGCGCTGCCGGCCTGCCACTGGCTCCAGGACAGCTCCCAGTCCCCGTAGGTGTCCCAGACCGGCAGTGGTGGGCCGCCCGAGTTGGTGACCTCCACGACGTCGCCGAGGCCGAAGTGGTCGTAGAACCACTGGGCGTTGGCCGGGCTGAGGTTGACGCAGCCGTGGGAGACGTTGCTGCTGCCCTGGTGGCTGACCGACCAGGGTGCGGAGTGGACGAACTCGCCGTCGTTGGAGATGCGCTCATCGAGGTTGACCTGTTCCCGGTAGTAGCCGGGTTGGCCCTGGCAGACCCCGTAGGTGCAGGAGTCCATGATGATGCTGGGCTGCTTGTCCGAGATCACGTGCGGGCCGCTGTGCGTGGGGTAGCCGGGAGCGCCCAGGCTCATCGGCATGGTCTTGACCGGGGCCCCATTGTGGAAGATCTGCAACTGCTCGGTCTTGCCGTCGGCCTTGGCGAGCCACGCGTCGTGTACGTGGAAGGTCAGGGTGCGGTCGGTCTGACCGTAGACGCCGTTGCCCAGGTCAACCCCGTAGAGCTTGGCGTCCAGGGTGACGGTGCTGCCGGGCTGCCAGTAGGCCGGGGGGCGGTAGTGGACCTCGGTGCTCGACATCCAGAACCAACTGCCGGGCTGGTTGGGGGTGGAGTGGACCTGCAGTGCTTTCTCCGCGGCGGCCCGGTCACTGATCGGCTGGTCGAAGCGGACCACGATCGGCTGGCCCACGCCGACGTCGGCCTGGCCGGGGGCGGGGATCAGCGACGGGTAGGCCTGCGCCGCCGGGGTCAAGGTGTGCACGGTGCTCGACTGCTGTTCGGGGAGCCCGGCCAGGCCGGGAGCGGTCACGTCGACGCGGTAGGTGGACGCGTAGCCGAGGGGTTCGGTGGATCGCCAGGTCATGGCGTCGGGCGAGAGCGCTCCGCTGACCTGCACCCCGCTGGCCGTGTTGGTGACCGCCACCGACTGCAGCCGCCCGCCCGTGGCCTGGACCACGATCGGGGTGGTCGGGTTGATGGCTTGATCAGGCCCGGGAGTGATCCGCGCCGCGGACCCGAGCAGCGGGGCAGCCGGGTTCGTCCCGGCCCACCCGACAGCAGGCCCGACAGACCAGATCACCATCACCAGCCCCACGCCCGCGATGACCGTCGTGGTCAGGGCCAGCACCACCGAGGCCCACCGTGGGCGCCCTCCCGCGCGGTTACCCCACCCGCTGACCACAACTCTCACCAGGCTTCTCCATCCCTCACGACATCTCGGTCCTCGGCCCAGCCCCACCAGGGCCCAGTACACCAAGAGACGTGCTGACGTACTCCCGGTTGCCCGGAGCCGGGCGATTGTGTCGTCGGTCATCCCGGGCGGTGTCATCGGCCTGGTTGGAACGGCTCAGATCCCGGCTACGGTCGATGCGCGGCCTGAAACGGCTTCACTCAGCACGAGTGCGCGGTACAGGGACAAGCATCGAGCCGGCTCCTCGAGTACCTGATTCCATTCGGAGTCTTGGCGATCGCGGTCGTGATCCGCGAATCTCTGAGTATTCGCTAGACGCCTATCCGGCATGGAGCGTACCGTTTCCGGCCAGGAGAGACCCGAAGGTGGGAGACCGGTGTGCCGGGGGACGACAGGTTATCTGCGCGATCGAGCATCCAACGGTTGCGGCTGCCGCGATCCTCTGTGTGGGCGGCGCTGGCGTCTCTCCTGCTCGGGCTCGCGCTACTCGTCTTGGTTGTCCGTCCCCAGCCGGATGTGGGCACGCTGGAACCGTCGACCGGGCCTGGGGTGGTCGCCGAGTTCCTCGGCAGGCAAAGTAGCCTTTTGCTTGTTGTGTCCATTGTATTGAGCATCCTCGCATTGTGGGCATTTCGTCGCTTCAGGTTCGCCCAGCTCACTCGCCGGCCCGGACCGGTGGAAGTTCTCCCGTTCGTCAAGGAGCAGGACACAGAGGCGCCGGTTGAACATATTGTCGCGCATTTTCGCAAAGCTCTGCGGGATGTCAGTCTCTCACCACCCATGTCCATGCCTGGCGAGCCGGTGTCGCAGGATTTCCTGCACGTGCTGCGAACGGCGACGAGCCAGGCGCCGGGTGCCGCCGGAGCCGTCATAGGAATGCTGTCCGCCTTGCAGGTCAACGGTTCGTACCGGGTCTCGGGGGTGCTGCGGAGGCGGGAAACCGATCCGAGCTGTGGGCTCGCTGTCCAGATCGTCGTGTTCCCGACGAGCGCCGGTGCCGTGAAAACGTTCTGGGCGGATGACTGGCTTGAGGTGGCGGAGCTCGGTGCGCACTTTGTCGGAGCGTATGTCCTGCCTCGAAGTAAGATCTGTGCTCGGCCACCATGGACCGCCTGGAAAGGTCTACCGATTCCGGATGAACTCTTCCATTGGTATCAAGTGGCTCAGTCCATGTTGCGCAAGGAACACTACGAGGAGGCGCTCGACGCCCTGTACGCAGCCCTTCACCGAGACCCACAGAACCCGTATCTTCGGATCCAGGCCGCGCAGTTGCGTGAGCAGTTGGGTCAGCAGCTCGATGCGGTCGCCAACTACATCGACATCATCGAGATCCAGGCATGGCAGGATCGTCGATTGTGGAACAGGCTCCGACGGCCTGACCCGTTGTCAGAATCGGTTCTCCGGTCGAAGCTCCCCGGAGTGTGGAGGATCCTGTCGCGATGGCGTAGTGATAAATCTGGTTGGTCCTTTATTGGCCTGCGTTCGCACCGGAACGGCCGGGAGGCACTCCTTATCGCCCGGTATCGTTTGGTCAGCGCGCTTGTGCGGGGTTCACGGCTGGCCAGCCAGTGGTATGAGTCGGACATTTCTGACAACCCGCGCCGCAGCGAAGAGCGAACGATACTGCGCGATCGAATGCGGAAATGGCTGACGCCCCGCTACCATGAGTTCCGCGCACTCTGTGCAGGCCAGGCGACGAGTGGTGGCCTCCCGGATGATTTCGAGGGGTTCGCTGATAATTACCCGAACTGGCTCCCGCTGCTGTTCCAGTTTGTCGCCGTGAGAGAGACGATGGACCTGATCGAGGACTATTCGTGGTTTCACGGGCGTAGGCGGCCGAACATGTCGATACCACAGAGCGCGCTGCGGGTGTTGGGAGTCTGGGCCGCGCTGCATCTGATACTGGTTGAGCTGAGAGTATCCGGCCAAGCCGGAGCAACGATTGTTCGCTGCAATGACAGGCACATAGTGTCGGTCCGGGAGAAACTCGGTCTCGATGGCACGGGCTCTAGCTGGCCGCCTGATCCAGGAGCGGTCGACCTGCTCATCAGTGGAGCACTTCGGTGGAAACCGAGGGCGTTTCGGGGGTGGCAGGAGAATTACAACTCTGCGTCGACGTTCGCTGTGACGCTGCTTCATGGGAAGGTCGATGCGGAGATTTCGGAACGGATCGCCACCAAGGCTGTGCGTTGCCTGGAGCGGGCCGTGCTCACTATTGGGAGCGGTCTTGCCTCGCAGTACAGTAAATGGCTCGCATTCGGTGATCAGGACATGAACGCACTGCGCGGAACAGACTCGTTCACCGACTTCAACGATCGCTACTTTCCGCGTTCCGAACTTCGAAAGACGACGCGGTCGCGAGAAATACTGGAACAAGTGCTCTGGACGCACATCGCGGGGCTGATCCGGCAGTACGCGGCACTGCGGGCCGATTTCTGGGAAAGCCGAGCCCAACACGCAACCGGCCTCTTGATAGCCGAGGAGGTTCAGCGGGAACGGGATATAGCGCTCATCGTCGGGGCGTACCTCAAAGATTATTGGAGCTGGCAGGTAAGGCTAAGGCTGATCAAAGAAGCTCAACGGTTCACGCACCGGCTGGGGGATACATCGTCGTTCGATTCCAGCTTCCCGTCAATTGACACCGTTCTAGGCGTGGCAGTCGAGGGGATGGGCGGGCCTAGTCGGGCGACGCCGCATGCAGTGGCGAACGGTAGCAACTACGTGGAACCAAGACGGTCTGGAATTCTTTCATCAGAGTATGTGCAAGACACCGGGACAAGCCCGCCGACGATGTCTGGCACCAACGGCCGTGATCGGCTCAGGACGGAGAAGGAAAGGAAGCGGCTCAGTCGCCTGTGGAGAACCATCGACGAGGTGCTGGATGCTGCCCTTCGGGGAGACGAGAACGCGAAGCGGAAGCTGGAAATCAGCTTACGCAGGGTCGTCTCGGTGGCCAAACGATCCGGGCGTCCAGCGGGCGACGACACGCACACCGACGCGGCAGCGGCGGGGACATGAGCACGAGCAGGTCGCCAGAGCGTGTGGTCTTCTTCACCGACGCCGTGGTCGCCATCGCCATGACCCTGTTGGTCCTCCCGCTGACCGAGGTGGTCTCGGAGCTGGTTACCGAAGACCGGCCATCGGTTGAGGCGATCACCGGCCATCAGTGGCAGATCTACAGTTTCCTGCTCAGCTTCGCGGTGATCGCGCGGCAGTGGATCCGCCATCACCGTCTCTTCGAGGAGGTCACGGCATACAGCCTGCCCCTCATGGAGGTGAACATGTGCTGGCTGCTGACCATCGCAGTGCTTCCGTTCCCCACCGAGATGGTCGGCGCCTTCGGCGTGGACCGGTTCACCGTGCTGTTCTACATCGCAACGATACTGGCCAGCAGCGTCTGTCAGACGATCATGGTACTCATCGTCCGCGGCGACGCGAACGTAGCGAGGAGCCCGAGCAGCATCTCCGACCGCTGGCGCGCGACCGCGATCGGCAGCACGGTGGCGCTGGCCGTTGCCTTGCTGCTGGCCGGCCTGGTCCCCGGGGTCGGGTACTTCGCGATCCTGCTTGTCGGGCTCCCGCCCCTGATCACTCGCCAGTGGTACGCGCGCCGCGGAACCGACTCCGTGGCCGACCCGGTATGAGCCACCGGCCGCCCGGTGGAGGTTGCCGAGCGGAGCCGCTACCGGGATCCGCTCCATTGCCTGTACGACATCTGTTGCCTAATTTCGGTCGTCTCGATCATGCGGCGAGGCGTCGTCATGCCGTTCCCGCCTCCCCACGGGCCCCGCGAACTCGACCTGTGGGGGCGCAACACCGATAGGCTCAAGCCCTGCAGCGGCGAGCGTACAGGAGGGTTCTGTGGACAAAAAGTTCACCAGCGATGAGGTTCCACTCGGTCAACTGCTCGACCAGGCTAGACGAGGGAGTCTGCAACTTCCCGACTTCCAGCGAGGCTGGGTGTGGGACGACGATCACATCGCGAGCCTTCTTGCATCGGTATCATTGTCTTATCCGATCGGTGCGGTCATGACATTGCAGACCGGAAATTCAGCTGTGCGATTCCGTCCTCGCGCTGTGGAGGGTGTCTATCTCGATACTGCAGTCGAGCCGGAGTTCCTTCTTTTGGACGGTCAACAGCGCATAACCTCGCTGTATCTCGCGCTACGGTCGGGCAGGCCTGTGCCTACCCGCGACGCCCGAAACAACGACTTGTCACGGCTCTACTTCGCCAACATGAAGGCGTGTCTCGATCCGTTCAGGGATCGTGAGGAGGCGATCACCAGCGTACCGGGCGACGGAGTAATGAAGACCTTCCGCGGCGACACGGTTCTGGATGTGTCGACGAGGGGCGCGCAGATCGCGTCCGGGATGTTCCCGCTTAACATCGTTCTGGACTACACCAAAACGATGTCCTGGCAGCTCGCCTATCTGGAGCACGGCCCTGGCACTCCAGAGGAGAAATTCGAGATTTGGCGAGGCTTCAACGAGGCTGTGATCAACGCCTTCGTGCACTACCAGGTGCCCACCATCGAGCTTGCTCGCTCGACGCCTAAAGAGGCAGTCTGCCAGGTCTTCGAGAAGGTGAATACCGGTGGCGTGTCACTGACGGTGTTCGAGTTGCTTACGGCTACCTATGCGGCCGACGATTTCAATTTGCGTGCTGATTGGACGGCACGATCGCCTGGCCTAGCGGCGCATCAACTGTTTGACCGGTTCGAAGCCACTGACTTCTTGCAGATCCTGACGTTGCTCTCGACCTTCGACCGAAGGCGACAACACCTCGCCGCCCGCCCGGCCGATGACAAGGCGCCAGCCGTGTCGTGCAAGCGGCGTGATGTGTTGCGGCTGGAACTGGCCGACTACCGTAAGTGGGCCGATCCGGCTGTCGAGGCACTGGGACGCGTGGTGCGCTTCCTGCATGCCGAGCACATCTACACAGCGCCCGACCTACCCTACGCAACTCAGCTTGTGCCGCTGACCGCGATCTTCGTTGTGCTCGATGAACTGACGGACACCCACGGTGTTCGCCAGATGTTGCAGCAATGGTACTGGTGTGGCGTCTTGGGTGAGATGTACGGCGGCTCTACCGAAACACGGTTCGCGAACGACCTACAAGACGTCACGGCGTGGGTTGCGGCGCAGGGCGATGAACCACGGACGGTGCGCGAGGCCCAGTTCCAGGCCGAGCGGCTTCTAACCTTAAGATCTCGCAACAGTGCCGCATACAAGGGAATCTACGCGCTGCAGATGAAACGGGGTGGCCGTGATTTCCGCACCGGCAATGCTATCGATATTCACGGATACCTCGACGACGCAATCGACGTGCATCATATCTTTCCGCAGCGGTGGTGCCGAGCGAACAGAATCAGCGAAGGAATCGCCAACAGTGTTGTCAACAAGACCGCCATCGACGCACGTACCAGTCGGTGCATCGGCGGCAATGCCCCGAGCAAGTACCTGGCAACAATCGAAAGCCAGCAACGCATCGACACCGCCGAACTAGATGCGATTATCCGATCACACGACATCGACATCGTCGCCCTTCGCCGCGACGACTTTCCGGCGTTCTTCAACAGTCGATTCGAGCGGCTGCTCAAACAGATCGAAGAGGCGATGGGCAAGCCCGTCAATCGAACGGCCGATCGGACCGAGAGCCCCTTCGTCGATACTCGATACGACGCCGAACACGTCCGCAACGGCATTCAATCCGTCATCACTTCGGGTGAGAGCAAGGTGGTTGAATTCAAGTCCACCGGGCGTAAAAATCTGCACACTGGCGAGAAGGACGCGGTCGTGGAGTGGAGTATTATCAAGTCCGTCGCCGGTTTTATGAACGCCTGTGGTGGCACGCTGCTTGTTGGTGTTGCCGACGATGGCAGCATCGTCGGGATCGAGGAAGACTTCCCGCTTCTCAGGAAGTCCGACCTGGACGGTTGGGAGCTATGGCTGACCGGCGTGGCCTCCACCGCGCTCGGTAAGGTCGCTGCGGCCGAACTGAATCTGCAAATGGGGCAGCTAGAAGGGCGAACGGTCGCGCGGATCGACGTCGGTCCGGCTGCAAAACCAGTCTTCGCTGTGCCGGCAAAGGGTGAAAAAAAGCAGGTCTTTCTCGTCCGGATAAATAATTCCACCCAAGAACTCGCCGGCCAAGAAGCATTGGACTATCAGAAGAAGCGCTGGCCGAACTGAACGGTGGTCGAGCTGGTCACAACCAGCTGTCCGCACCAGTATGGGCGGGCGGCGACGATCAGGCTCGGAGCGGGACGGTGTCCTTCATGGCGGTGCGGAAGTCGGTCACGGCGGGCACGGTGTTCCAGGAGGCGAGGACGTCGTCCAGTTGGCTCAACTCCGTGAGGATGCGCGCTGAACCGGTCTCGACGCCGATGGCCAGCGCGTCCAGCCCCAAGGTGGCGGCGTGCTCCACCTGGCGATCACCGGCGGAGGCCGGCGCGGCCCGGGCGAGCCAGACACCTCGGCCACGCGGGAGGTCGCTGGGCAGGTCTGCGATCGTGCTCTGAAGCTTCGGGTCGCGCGGTGGTAATCCCCCAGAACGGTCAGACTCCGCGCCCGCTGGAGAGAGATGTAGGTCTCGTTGAGCCATGGTCCGCATGGGGAGGCGGGGTCGGCTTCGCTGGCGGCGAGTAACTCGTGGGCACGCTCGTAGGTCCGCTCCGTTGCCGTGTGGTCACCGCTCAGCGCGTAACCGCGTCCAGCCGCGACGGCCGCGACGGCCGCGACTCGGCTACGCGGTGCCGACTCGACCATCCACACTCCTCACCCGCGACACCGATGACAGCAACCCCATCAACGTCGAAGACGAGATCAACAATGGCCGAACCGCAGACCCCGCTCAACAAGCCCCAACCCGGCGAACGTAACTGGCCAACGCACTAGACCCTGCGTGGGACGGACACGAAGACAACCCTTCCGTCAGACGTGCGGGCTGGAACGACGATCTCCTCGCCGGTATCCGGTGGCGTGGGGAGGGTTGTCCCACCGGCCAGGCTATCGGTCGGGCTGGCCACATGGGCCGCGTCGCAGGCCACCTGATCGGACATCTGGCGACAGGGTTTCGCCGTCAACTCCCGGTCGGACTCGGCCAGGGTGTGCAGCCGGACCAGCATCCCCTGGGTCTGCAGCACGCGGTCGCAGCTTTCGGGCTCATCTACGAGAGCCAAAAATTCGGACGGCGATGTCGAGAACCCGTGACCGGCTCCGTCCCCGCGGTGAACGTGACCACAATGGGTCGCACCAGCACCGAGGAGAAACACGATGGCTAAGTACTTGCTGCTCAAGCACTACCGCGGCGCTCCGGCTTCGGTCAACGACGTGCCCATGGACCAGTGGACGCCGGAGGAGATCTCGGCGCACTGCCAGTACATGAACGACTTCGCGGCCCGGCTGGAGGGGACCGGCGAGTTCGTCGACAGTCAGGCGCTTGCCCCCGAGGGGACGTTCGTCCGGTACGACGGTGAGGGGCGCCCGCCGGTCACCGACGGCCCATTCGCCGAGACCAAGGACCTCATCGCCGGCTGGATGGTGATCGACGTCGACAGCTACGAGCGCGCCCTCGAGCTGGCCGGGGAGCTGTCGGCCGCCCCTGGGGCGGGCGGGAAGCCGATCCACGAGTGGCTCGAGCTGCGCCCGTTCCTGGCCTCGCCGCCCACTATCACGGAGTGACCTCTGAGTACATGGTTCGGACCTGCAAGCAGTCCTCACAGGTGAACGAGGCCCTGCTCCGGAGCCTCACGCCGAGCGTGCTCGGGATCCTCGTCCGCCGCGGAGCCGACTTCGCGGCGGCCGAGGACGCCGTGCAGGACGCGCTGGTCGAGGCGGTCCGCGTCTGGCCGGCCGACCCGCCGCGGGACCCGAAGGGCTGGCTGGTCACCGTGGCCTGGCGCCGGTTCCTCGACGCGACCCGGGCGGACGCCGCCCGCCGCCGGCGTGAGGACCTCGTCGACGAGGAGCCGGCGCCCGGGCCCGCGCCCGCGGTGGACGACACGCTCCAGCTCTGCTTCCTGTGCGCCCACCCGTCGCTGACGCCGTCGTCCGCGGTCGCGCTCACGCTGCGCGCCGTCGGCGGGCTGAGCACCCGCCAGATCGCCGCGGCCTACCTGGTGCCCGAGGCGACCATGGCCCAGCGCATCAGCCGGGCCAAGCGCACCGTCTCCGGCGTGCGGTTCGACCAGCCCGGCGACGTCGCCACCGTGCTGCGCGTCCTCTACTTGGTCTTCAACGAGGGCTACTCCGGCGACGTCGACCTCGCCGCCGAGTCCATCCGGCTCACCCGGGCGCTCGCGGCCGCGATCGACCACCCCGAGGTGGCGGGGCTGCTCGCCCTCATGCTGCTCCACCACGCCCGGCGCGCCACCCGGACCGCGCCCGACGGGCGCCTGGTGCCGCTCGCCGAGCAGGACCGCGGCCGGTGGGACACCGAGTCGATCGCCGAGGGCGTCGAGATCCTGCAGGCGGCGCTGGCCCGCGACCGCCTCGGCGAGTTCCAGGCCCAGGCCGCCATCGCGGCACTGCACGCTGACGCGCGCAGCACCGAGGAGACCGACTGGGTGCAGATCGTCGAGTGGTACGACGAGCTCGCGCGCCTGACCGACAGCCCGGTCGTCCGGCTCAACCGCGCAGTGGCCGTCGGCGAGGCCGACGGACCGCGCGCCGGGCTGGCGGCGCTCGCGGCGCTGAACGACTCACTGCCCCGCCACGCCGCGGTGGCGGCGTATCTCCACGAGCGCGACGGCGACCTGGCGACGGCGGCACGGCTGTACTCCGAGGCGGCCCACAAGGCACCCAACCTCGCCGAGCGCGACCACCTGACGCGCCAGGCCGCCCGGCTCAACGCCCGCCGGTGTCACTGACGGGTCACGCTCGGAATTCCCCGCAGCACTCGGCACGGCCCCGTGGCCAGAGCGGTCGCCTCACAGTGAGTAGGCAGGTCGAGACTAGCTGCACGACGCGTTGCCGACGGGGAAGCTTAGCGACGACCGGTCGCCGGGCTGCCGTTATGTCCTGGGCAGGTGACGGCCCGGATGGGCAAGGGCGGTTTCCACGCGCTGGGCCTGGGGGGAGCCGAGTCGCTGGTAGAGCGCGAGTGCCTGTCGTAGGTACTCGGTGCCGTGATCGTGCTGTCCCTGGTGCAGGTGGGAGTGCCCGATGCCTTCCAGTGCGCGGGCTTGCTCCAGTGGTGTTCCGAGGGCTCGGGCGATGTCGAGGGCTTGCCCATGGTGGACACGGGCATCGGCGGGATCTGCGGATGCACCCAGCAGTTGACCCAGATTGTTCAGGGTCTCGGCTTCCCCGTATCGGTCGCCGAGGTCGCGGTACAGCGTCAGTGCCTGTCCCTGGCTGGCCGCTGCCGTCGGATAGTCCCCGGTTTGGTATTGCACGACGCCCAGTGAGGTGAGGGCAGCGGCTTCCCCGAGCCGGTGGCCGAGGTCGCGGAACAGTGCCAGTGCCTGTTGCTGGCTGGCCGCTGCCGTCGGATAGTCCCCGGTTTGGTATTGCACGACGCCTAGTGAGGTGAGTACGGCGGCTTCCCCGAGCCGGTGGCCGAGTTCGCGGAACAGTGCCAGTGCCTGTCCCAGGCCGGCCGCTGCCGTCGGATAGTCCCCGGTCAGGTAGTGCACGTAACCCAGATGCCCGAGGGCGGCGGCCTGCCCCAGCCGGCTGCCGAGGTCGCGGTACAGGGCCAGTGCCTGCCGCTGGCTGGCCGCTGCCGCTGGATAGTCCCCGGTCAGGTACTGCACGACACCCAGATAGATGAGGGCCGTGGCTTCCCCGATCCGGTCGCCGAGGTCGCGGTACAGCGTCAGTGCCTGCCCCAGGCTGGCCACCGCCGGATAGTCCCCGGTCACCCGCTGCAAGAGACTCAGATAGGTGAGGGCGGCGGCTTGCCCGAGCAGGTCGCCGAGGTCGCGGTACAGCGCCAGTGCCTGTTGCTGGCTGGCCGCTGCCGCCGGACAGTCCCCGGTCAGGTACTGCACGACGCTCAGATAGGTGAGGGTGTTGGCTTCCCCGAGCCGGTCGCCCGTGGTGCGCGCCGCGTCCACGGCGGTCTGGTGCAGGGTCAGGGCTTGGTCCCAGGGGCCGTGTGTGCGGAGGAAGTCGTGCATCGCGACGGGTAGGGCGTGGGCGTGGGCGTGGTGGCCGTGGTGTGCGGCGTAGTCGGTGGCGGCGTGCAGGTTGGCGCGTTCGGTCCGCAGCCAGGCGAGCGCCGCATCGCGAGTGGCCAGGTCGGGTACCGCGCTCGGTGGGTGCAGGACTGCTGGGGCGGTGGGGCGGGTGTGTCGGGGGAAGTGGCCGGCGGCGACGGTGGCGGTGTGCAGGTAGTAGTCCAGCAGCCGGTGCAGGGCCGTGTCGCGATCGGCGGGCGGGCCGGTGGCGGCCAGGGTGCGGGCATACTCGCCGAGCAGGTCGTGGAATCGAAAGCGGCCCCGAGCCGGCTCCGCGATGTCCTCGATCAGGTGCCGGTCGTAGAGCTCGTCGAGGCAGCGACGAGCGGCCGGCACGGCGGTGTCGGTCAGGGCAGCGGCGGCGTAGGTGTCGACCTCAGCCCCGGGTACCAGGCCCAGCAGGCGGAAGGTTCGCTGCTGGTCGCCGGTCAGGTTCCGGTAGGACAGATCGAACGCGGCAGCGACCGAACGCTCGCCCCCCGCCATGACGGCCGGCCGATCCCGCGTCGTGGCCAGCTCGGCAGCCACGTCGGCGACCGTCCACTTCGAGTGGTGGAGCCGGCCGGCCACCAGCTGGATCGCCAGCGGGAGGTACCCGCACAACCGGGTCACCTCAGTGACCGCGGCGTCGGTGGGCGCCACGTCGCGGCGGGCCGCCACCCGGAGGAACAGCGCGGCGGCCTCGGCGGGGGTGAGAATGTCCAGGCTGATCGCCACGGCATCGTCCAGACCCGGTAGCCGACGGCGGCTGGTGATCAGCACCAGGCTGCCTGCCGTCCCGGGCAGCAACGGGTCCACCTGCTGGTGCCCGGCGGCGTCATCCAGCACCAGCAGCACCTTCTTGCCCGCCAGCCGATCGCGCCACAGCAACTCCCGCGCCTCCCGATCCGCCGGGATCTGCCGCGGCGCGACCCCCATCGTGAGCAGCAGCGTGGCCAGCGCGTCCGCGGGATCCACCGGCTGCTGTCCGGGGGTATGGGCGTGCAGCCGGAGGAAGATCTGCCCGTCGGGGAAGTGCCGGGCGATCTCGTGAGCGGCGTGCACCGCGAGCGCGGTCTTGCCGATCCCGGCCATCCCGTCGATCGCATGGATCCCCACCACACCCCCGGTGAGCGCCCGGTCGGTCACCGTCGTCCGCACCTTCCGCAGCTCGCCATGGCGTCCGGTGAAACCGCCGATATCGCGCGGCAGGGTCCGGGTGGCCACCGCCGCAGCGGACCCCGCCGACTCACGGTCTTGTGCGCCGAGGGTGTTCAGCCGGGCCAGCACCTCCGCGGCGTCGACGCCGTGCACCAGTTCGGCCAGCCCACCCGTCGCCGCCACCTGGCGCAGGGCGGCCAGGATCGCCTCGCTGACCTGCTCGCTCAGCCACCCCCGATCCACCGCGACGGTGTGGAAGAACGGCTGGCCGGTGTCGCCGTGCACCATCTGACCCAACTGGGCCACCTGTGCCGCGATCGCCGCCCGCAGCCCCTCGCTCACCGAGGTGGCCGCCGTCAGCTCCAGCCGAGGCGGAGCGGAAAAGCACTCCCGTAATCCCAGGCGCAATGCCTCTCGACAGGACGGATCAGCCTGCCCCACCACCCGGTCAATAGCCACGCCCAGAGCGGTACGCAAGGCCCGCTCATCGGGGGGTCTGCGGGCCAATCGAATCCCGGCATTCCCGGCTTGGCCCACTACCCAACCGACCAACGCACCCACCAGATCGACCGGCACCCAGCCCACCCTCCCCCTGCCACTCCCGGCCGCATGGCCCGAAAGGCGCGTGAACGATATGTGTAAGATATCGCGTTCCAGTGAATGGTGATCTGATCTCCACACTAGAGGGTGACTATTCGAGAGGACCTGGTCATGACGGGTGGTGCTGCTCCGGTTCTCTTCGATGGGGTTCGCGTGTTCGACGGAACCCGGGTTTGGGATCGCATTTCGGTCCTGGTACGGGACGGGGTGGTCTACGCCGTCGGGGAGGATCTCGGCGATCTGCCGGGTATGACGCGAATCTCAGGATCCGGGCTGACCCTGCTGCCCGGCTTGATCGACGCACACACGCATGTGTTCCCCGGGCAGCTGGAGCAGGCGCTGATGTTCGGGGTGACCACAGAGCTGGTGAGTTCACGGGACCGCGGTAGTTTGCGGCCGCTTTCAGGTTCCGCTGAGGCCCGCTGGTAACGATCTTTCAGTCAAGATCACCGGGGATCGCTCACTGCAACAGCGCTCTCTGTGGTCAGATCGAGACGATGTCGACGAGCGTGTCGGCGCCGGCGAAGTCGTCGGCGTTACGGGTGTAGAGGCGGGCGGAGTGGGCGTGTGCTGTGGCGGCGATGATGAGGTCCATGGTGCGGGCACAGCCCTACAGGGACGGTCCATCGGGGCGGTAGCTGATCTGTCGCCAGCTGCTGTCAGTCAGCGACAGCCACCAGGGTCCCGCCGGGTTCTTGTCGATGAACCGTTCCACGGATTGCCAGTGCTTGGTGAGCCGGACCAGTTGATCCCATGCTGAGCGGTGGCCGACGCCCTTGATATTGACCACCATGAGGCCGTGCTTCAGGGCCAGGGACGCCTCGTAGTACCGGGTTCTCATATGGTGATCGTTCGTGATCGCGACCCAGCCGTGCTCGGCCGCTACCGGTATCCAGTGCTTGTCGAGGGCACTGAGGGGGATGAGATTCGAGATGAGAGAGTTCCACGAATGGCTCACGATGCGATGTTGTGTGTCACGGTGAAGTCGACCGCTTGCTGCACCTGATCGTCGGAGACGATCGTACCAGTCGCCAACCTTCGACACCGGATCGCCGTCCAGTACCATACCGGCCAGGGTAGCGATATAAATATTGCGGCCGGCGATGGTTGGTCGACCGCTGCGCAACATCGGGTTCAGTTTGACGTCCGGATATCGGGGATCGATGCTCACTTCGACCGCAACCTCATCGCCTTGATCAGGCGCATCGGGGTCGGGTCCATACGTGGTTGCCTGGTAAAAGCGGTTTGCGCGAGGTGCCAGAGTGTACTGACCAGTGTCGGCCACCATCCACACTTGACTGTCGAGACCGGTCTCCTCTTGGACGCGTGCCACGACTTGACGATCTTCCACTTTCACAAACGGACGTGCGTAAGCCAACGGGTAGCGGCGGTGATAGTACTCGCGGAGAGCCGCCACTACTCGCCGCATCCGAACTATTTTTATTTCGTTGATGTCTCGGTACTCGCTCAGCAGCCGAGTCTCGATGAACTCGCCCCAGGTAACCCACTTGTTATCGGTAGGCTCTTCGCGCACGATCGGGTCGTATTCACGTCCGTTGCGGCGGTAGCCGTTGATCCAGCGTTTGGCGGTGTCCGGGTTCAGCCCAAGGAGCCGGTCCACCTCTCGAGAGGTGTACACCGGACGCTCCAGCAAGGACACGATCTCGTCCACCCGCACACAATCGCACAGAAGTGCGTCCGGGTGACAGAGCCACGCGGTGTCCGCGATTTCATCGGGTGGTAGCCAGCGGCAGGTGGTAGAGGGTGCCGCGTTTCTGGCCGGTGGTGGTCAGTTCGCCTCGGGTGACGAGGTGCTGGGCGAGCGCGCGGGCGCCGGGGGTGTCCAGGCCGGTGAGGGTGCGGATCTGCTCGTTGGACAGTGGCCCGGACGCAGCGGCGTCGAGCACCCGCCGTGAGGTGGGTGGGGTCGGGTTCGGTGGTGGCGCGGCGGGTGCGCGTCCTCGGCCGCGCCGAGGCGGTCACCCGGGCCGGAGATCACCGGGTCGATCAGTTCGTTGTCTTCGCACCAGCGCACGAACACCGTGCCCAGCACCCACGCGACGGCGGCCTGGGTGACCTGCTCGTCTCGCCAGGACGCCCCGATCGCCACCACCTGCCCCTTCGAGTCACCGATCAGATCACGGGCTCATCGGCCTCATGAAACCGGCACTTGCGAACCGGGCGACGATCAGACTTCGCGGCTGATCGTGTCCTTCATCACGCTATGGAAATCGACGCCGATAGTCAGTGCCTCCAGCCCCAAGGTGGCGGCGTGCTCAACCCGGTGATCTCCCGCATGGGTCAGCGCAGCCCGGGCGAGGTAAACACCGCGGGCACGTCGGGATTGACGGAGCCGGTCGGCGAACGCATCCTGAAAGCTTTGGGCTGCCCGGCGATAGTCCCCCAGCACCGCCAGACTCCGCGCCCGTTGGAGTGCGATGTAGTCGCAGCTGCTGGAAATGCTCGATCGGATGGACATCGTCGACGTCCGGGTGCGGCGTGGCGGAGGGGATTGCTGCCGGTGCGGCGGTCAGGCCGATGGCGGCTGAGCTGATGCCTTGGAGGAAGACCCTGCGTGGGACGGACACGAAGACAACCCTTCCGTCAGACGTGCGGGCTGGAATGACGATCTCTTCACCGATCTCCGGCCCGGTATCCGGCACTGCTGGGAGGGTCGTTCCACCGGCCAGGTTACCGGGTGGGGTGGCCACATGGCTGTTGTCGCTGGCCACATGGGTGGGTGTCTGGTCG
>JBOHGD010000049.1:0-36680 GCA_050699955.1 Pseudonocardiaceae bacterium
GTCATCGGCTGACCGGGCAGGCGCCGCTCAGCTGTCTTCACAGCAGTGTGCCGATGAGGGCTCGTCGGTATGACCCTGTGACACATGTGGCGGAAGCTGCGTTGTGGGGGCTCCGGCTGCTCCGCCGTGGGGCCGATGGCTAGAGCGGAAATCAACGGTAGCCGGGGGGAACCGCGTGAGCATCCGACTGTGTTGTCGTTCGGCCCGCCGTGGGGCGGTCGTGGCGTTGTTCGCCACGGTGGCCTTCATTGAGCCGGGGGTGGGCCAGGCCGCGCCGTTACCCCCGCCCAATCCCAGTGCTGACCAGCTCGCGGCTGCCCGGGAGCACACTTCTTCCACCGCCGACCGGGTCGGTCGGCTGGCGAACCAGGTCGCCACCGCCGACGCCGCGTTGCTGGCACTGCAGTCCGACGTCGAGCTCAAGCGTGAAGAGACCAACAAGGCGCTCATCGACCTGCAGACCGCCCGGGCCGCCGCCGTTGCCGCCCAAACCACCGCACACGACGCCCGGGCTGACGCCGACGTCGCCACCGCGCGGATCACCACGGCACAGCGCAAGATCGACCGGTTCGCGGCGGCGAGCTTCCGGCAGGGCAGCACGGTCGGCTCCGTCTCGGCGTTCCTGGGATCGGACAGCCCGAAGGATGTGCTGGCCAAAGCGGAGTTGCTGGATGCGGTAGGGGGGGAGCAGCGCGACACGCTGGAGGGCATGCAGCGCTCTCGTATCCATGCGGCGAACGAGGACTCCCGGGCCCGCGAGACGCTGGCCACCGCCCACTCGGCCGAGCAGGCCGCGGCCGACGCCAAGACCGCTGCCGACTCCGCCTACCAGGCCGCGATTGCTGCCACGGCGGCGCAGTCCGGGCAGGCTGCCGCACTCGAGGCTCGTAAGTCGGATCTCGAGCGCCAGCTCTCCGAGGCGCAGGGCGCGGTAGCGGGGCTCGCCGGACAGCGGCAGCGTTACCAGGAGTGGGCCGCTGGGCGAGACCGCGCTCAGGTCGTCCCGGCAGTTGCCTCGCATTCCAGTGTCATGGTTCAGACCGTGATCAGCCGGGCGATGGCGGAGCTCGGTGTGCGCTACTCGTGGGGCGGCGGGGACGCCGACGGGGCCACGGTCGGGATCCGGGACGGCGGCATCGCGGACCGCTACGGCGACTACCGCGCGGTGGGCTTCGACTGCTCCGGTCTGATGATCTACGCCTTCGCCCCCGTGGTGGGCTACTCGTTGCCGCACTACAGCGGCTCGCAGTACAACGCAGGTCGCAAGGTGCCGCTGGCCCAGAGGCGTCCCGGTGACATGCTGTTCTGGGGTACCCGTGGCCACATCCACCACGTGGCGCTCTACATCGGAAACGACCAGATGATCGAGGCACCGTATTCCGGAGCCGAGGTCCGGGTCACGGCGGTGCGCTACAGCGGCATCATGCCCTACGCCACCCGGATGTTCTGACCGTTTCGGCGGGCCCGGTTCGGCGGGTCTGATCGCGCGCTACCGTCTTCACAGAAGTCACACCGGTGCAGCGGTTGTGTCTGCGTGGACCCCGAGGGCAGCCCTCTGCCCTCTGCCGGACGGCGTGCGAGGAGGATCTGTGAGCGAAGCCGACGGCGTGGCGCCGCCTTCCGCCTCGCCCGGCGACGGCGGTTACCCGACCACTCCAGCCAAAGACGCCCAGTTGCTGGAGCGGACCGTCTTCGAGGTCAAGCGGGTCATCGTGGGCCAGGACCGGCTGGTCGAGCGGATGCTGGTCGGTCTGCTGGCCCGGGGGCACCTGTTGCTGGAGGGTGTACCCGGGGTGGCCAAGACCCTTGCCGTGGAGACGGTGGCCCGCGTGGTGGGCGGGTCGTTCGCCCGCATCCAGTTCACCCCGGACCTCGTGCCGTCCGACATCCTCGGTACCCGGATCTACCGGCCGGGGCGGGAACAGTTCGATGTCGAACTCGGCCCCGTGATGGCCAACTTCGTGCTCGCCGACGAGATCAACCGTGCGCCGGCCAAGGTGCAGTCGGCCCTGCTGGAGGTGATGGCCGAGCGGCAGGTGTCGATCGGCGGCATCACCCACCCCACCCCCGAGCCGTTCCTCGTGCTGGCCACTCAGAACCCGATCGAGAACGAGGGCGTCTACCCACTGCCCGAGGCGCAACGTGACCGGTTCCTGTTCAAGCTCCAGGTGGACTATCCCACCGTGGAGGAGGAGCGGGAGATCGTCTACCGGATGGGGGTGCATCCGCCCCAGCCGCACCGGGTGCTCGAACCGGGCGAGCTGACCCGGTTACAGGAGGTCGCGGCGCAGGTGTTCGTGCACCACGCCCTGGTCGACTATGTCGTGCGGTTGGTGGTGTCCACCCGTGTCCCCGCCGAGCACGGCCTCTCCGATGTCGCCGGGTGGGTGGCCTACGGCGCCTCGCCGCGGGCCACTCTCGGCATTGTGGCGGCGGCCCGCGCGCTGGCACTGATCCGGGGACGGGACTACGTGCTGCCGCAGGACGTCGTGGATGTCGCGGCCGATGTGCTGCGGCACCGCCTGGTGCTGTCCTACGACGCACTGGCCGATGGGGTTCCGGTGGAGCACATCGTCACCCGGGTGCTGCAGACGGTGCCACTGCCGCAAGTGTCGGCTCGTCCCCAGTCCGTCGGCCCGCCTGCCCACGGTCCAGGTGCCGTGGCCGGGGTGGCGGAACGGTCCTAGCCCGATGATGGCCCGACCGACATGACGGGGCGGACTGACCGGGGCGAGCGGCACAGTTGGGCGCCGCCTGCATTGCGCGAGGGACGTATGGAGGTCGCATTGCGCGCCCTTGAGCTCACCGTGGCCCGTCGGCTGGACGGTCTGCTGCAGGGAAACCACTTGGGTCTGGTGCCGGGGCCAGGCACCGAGCCGGGCGAGGCCAGGCCGTACCAGCCCGGAGATGACGTCCGGCGAATGGACTGGGCGGTCACGGCGCGCACCACCGAACCGCATATCCGGGAGACCGTGGCCGACCGGGAGCTGGAGACCTGGCTTGCCGTGGACCTCTCGGCCAGCCTCGACTTCGGCACCGCCGACTGCGACAAGCGGGAGCTGGCGGTGGCCGCCTGCGCCGCCGTGGCACACCTGACCCGCGGTGGCGGCAACCGGGTGGGCGCCGTCGTCAGCACCGGTGCCGACGTGTTGCGCGTCCCGGCCCGGGGCGGGCTGCCACATGCCCGGGGGATGATTCGGCGAATCGCCGAGATGCCGCGCGCCGTCGAGGGCGTCCGCGGTGATCTCGCCGCCATCCTGGAACAACTGCGCCGTCCGCCGCGCCGCCGCGGGCTCGTCGCGGTGGTCTCGGACTTCCTCGGTCCGCGCTTCGGCGACCTGTTCGAGTGGGAACGCCCGTTGCGTGGGCTGTCCGCCCGGCACGATCTGATCGCGATCGAGGTGCTGGACCCACGCGATCTCGAACTGCCTGACATGGGCGCGGTCGTGCTGGCCGATCCGGAGACCGGACGGCACAAGGAGGTCGTCACCACGCCGTTGCTGCGCCGCGAGTTCGCGGCTGCGGCCGCGGCGCATCGCGAGGAGGTGGCCGGGGCACTGCGGAAGTGCGGCGCGGCTCACCTCACGCTGCGCACCGACTCGGACTGGGTGGCCGACATGGTGCGCTTCGCGGTCGCCCGCAAACGCCGCTGGTCGGGCGGGGGCGCATGAGCCTGGAGGGGTTCACAGCGCCGATCTGGTTCCTGCTGCTGGTGGTGGTCGCCGCGCTGCTGGCCGGCTACCTGTGGATGCTGCGAAGACAGCGCAGGCACTTCCTGCGCTTCGCGAACCTCGCCATGCTGGAGAGCGTCGCGCCGCGCCGTCCGGGCTGGCAGCGCCACGTTCCGGTGGCGTTGTTGCTGGTCGCGCTGGTGCTGTTCACCGTCGCGCTGGCCGGGCCCACGGCAGAGCACAAGGTGCCCCGTAACCGAGCCACCGTCATGTTGGTCATCGATGTGTCGCTGTCCATGCAGGCCACCGACATCGAGCCGAACAGGTTGGCCGCGGCACAGCGCTCGGCGAAGTCGTTCACCGAGAAGCTGACCCCGGGAGTGAACCTGGGCCTGGTCTCGTTCGCCGGTTCGGCAACGGTGCTGGTCTCGCCGACCACCGAGCGCGCCTCGGTCACCCAGGCCATCGACAACCTCAAGCTCGCCGAGGCCACCGGTACCGGTGAGGCGATCTTCGCCGCGTTGTCCGCGATCGACGCGTTCGGTGCTGTGGTCGCGGACGCCCAGGGCCCTCCACCGGCGCGCATCGTGTTGCTCAGTGATGGCAAGCAGACCGTACCGACTCCCGATCCGGACGATCCTCGTGGTGCGTTCAGCGCGGCCCGAGCCGCGGCGCAGGCCAAGGTTCCGATCTCCACCATTTCGTTCGGCACGGAGTACGGCCGTGTCGAGATCAACGGCTCGTGGCAGGACGTGCGCGCCGACGACGAGTCGATGCGGCGGATCGCGAAGCTGTCCGGCGGGGAGTTCTACAACGCCGCCAGTGCCGGTCAGCTCAGTGCGGTCTACGACACGCTGGGTGAGCAGATCGGCTACGAGACCAAGCGGACCGATGCGAGCAGGCCGTGGTTGATCGCAGGCACGCTCGTCGCCGTCCTGGCTGCGGCCGGCGCGCTGGCCATCGGCCAACGCCTGCCGTAGCGGCGCGCACCCCGCAATGGCGGGAGGTATTTCTGCGCACCTGGCGGCATCCGTATGTCCCCAGCTATTACTCCGAACTCGGCGCGCCGTGCCTGAGTTGCATCGACCCGACGCGCCGTGATGAGTGGCCGGCCAGGGTCTACAGCGATCAGACCTTGATCACCAAGGTGGAGCAGCTACCGCACTCCCGAGCCTTGCGGCCAGGCGCCTATCCCATGTTCACGAGTTCGTCCACGTTGCCGTCGTTGGTGCTGACCATGCTGGAGGCGCTAGAGACCACCGGCAGCTGTCGGGTGCTGGAGGTCGGCACCGGTAGTGGCTACAACGCCGCACTGCTGTGCGAGCGGCTTGGCAGCAGGTCACCTGGGCGCCAGGAACTGAGGATGGCCAAGCAGGTGTTCACCTTCGGGCCCAGGACGGCTCGCGCGCGTCGGCCCACACCGCCAGCACTCACGGCGGCTTCCCGGTCAGCCAGGCCGACCCGCGTCGGCTGTGGGACCGGGTAGAGCAGGTCCACATGCCAACACGGTGGGGTTGCCTCCGATCTGCTCGGGTGACGTTGCGCCAGCGGGTACGCCGCGCACCGGAATGATTCGGTACGGTCGCGCTGGAATCCATACCCCCGATCGGCCGGAGGCGTCACCGTGTCCCGTTCCGTGCTCGTCACCGGAGGCAACCGCGGTATCGGGCTGAGCATCGCCCTCGCCTTCGCCAAGCAGGGTGACAAGGTGGCGGTGACCCACCGGGGATCCGGTGCGCCGGAGGGTCTGTTCGGTGTGCGGTGCGATGTCACCGACGGTGCTGCCGTGGACGCGGCGTTCGCCGAGGCGGAACAGGCGCACGGGCCGATCGAGGTGCTCGTCTCCAATGCCGGGATCACCGCCGACACGCTGCTGCTGCGGATGACCGAGGAGCAGTTCTCCCGGGTTCTCGACGCCAATCTCACCGGTTCCTACCGGGTGGCCAAGCGCGCCGCGAAGAGCATGCTGCGGGCGCGCTGGGGCCGCATGGTGTTCATCTCGTCGGTGGTGGGATTCTCCGGTGGTGCCGGGCAGGTGAACTACGCGGCAAGCAAGGCGGGGTTGGTCGGTCTCGCCCGGTCGATCGCCCGTGAGCTGGGGTCCCGGTCGATCACCGCCAACGTGGTCGCGCCGGGCTATGTCGACACCGACATGACCTCGGAGCTTCCCGAGGCGCGCCGGGAGGAGATCCTGGCGTCCATCCCGCTGCGCAGACAGGCCGGCCCGGAGGACGTCGCCGCAGCCGTCACGTTCCTCGCCTCGGATGCGGCGGGGTACATCACCGGTGCGGTGCTGCCGGTGGACGGCGGGTTGGGGATGGGTCACTGAGCGGCAAACCGGCCGGGAGCCCGGGGACGGTGCTGCGGCAGTGAGCCTCGGCGGTCTCCGCGGGACCGGGTCAGGTGAGAAGGAGGGCAAGTGGCGGGTCTGCTGGAGAAGAAGCGATTGCTGATCACCGGGGTGATCACCGATGCGTCGATCGCGTTCCATGTGGCGCGGGTGGCGCAAGAGCAGGGTGCCCAGGTGGTGCTGACCGGCTATGGCCGGATGAGGCTGGTGGAGCGGATCGCGCAGCGGCTGCCTGAGCCTGCGCCGGTGCTGGAACTCGATGTGCAGAACCAGAGTCAGCTGGATTCGCTGGCCGAGCGGGTGGGTGAGCAAGTCGGTGGGCTGGACGGCGTGCTGCATTCCATCGGCTTCGCCCCGCCGTCATGCCTGGGCGGGGGGTTCCTCGATGCGCCGTGGGACGATGTGGCGACTGCGATTCAGGTGTCGGCCTACTCCTTCAAGTCGTTGGCGATGGCCTGTCGTCCACTGCTCGGCGAGGGCGGCTCGATCGTCGGGATGGACTTCGACAACCGGCAGGCCTGGCCCGGCTACGACTGGATGGGGGTCGCGAAGTCGGCGCTGGAGTCGGTGTGCCGTTACCTGGCCCGTGACCTCGGCCCGGACGGTATCCGAGTGAACCTGGTGGCAGCCGGACCGGTACGCACCATGGCGGCCAAGTCGATCCCCGGCTTCGTCGCGTTCGAGAACGCCTGGGACGATCGCGCGCCGCTGGGCTGGGACATCAACGACCCGACACCGGTGGCTCGCACCGTCTGCGCGCTGTTGTCCGACTGGATGCCTGCCACCACCGGTTCGATGGTGTGGGCCGACGGTGGCTTCCACGCGGTGGGTGTCTAACCGGCTGTGAGGCTGACCGACGTCGACGCGCTGCTGGTGCTCTCCTTCGGTGGGCCGGAGGGTCCCGATCAGGTGCGCCCGTTTCTGGAGAACGTCACTCGAGGACGGGGCGTGCCTCCGGAGCGGCTGAACGAAGTGGCGCAGCATTATCTGCACTTCGGCGGGGTCTCCCCGATCAACCAGCACAACCGGAACCTGATCGTCGCGGTAGGGCGGGCACTGGAGGCGGTCGGGCTGAAGCTGCCGGTGTATTTCGGCAACCGCAACTGGCACCCGATGGTGCAGGACACCGTCGTAGCGATGACCACCGACGGCGTGCGCAATGCGCTGGTGTTCACCACCTCGGCGTGGGGCGGGTACTCAGGGTGTCGGCAGTACCACGAGGACATCGCCCGGGCCCGTGCCGCCGTCGGCCCTGGTGCCCCGAACCTGGTCAAGCTGAGGCACTTCTTCGATCATCCGCTGTTCGTCGCGACCTGGGCTGACGCTCTGCGGACCGCTCGGGAGCACGCCGGATCCGCTCACCGGGTGGTTTTCACCGCGCACTCCGTACCCGTCGCGGCGGACGCTGCCTCGGGGCTTCGGTCAGACGGCGGTCACCGCTATTCGCGGCAGGTCACCGATGTGGCCCGACTGATCGCCGCGGCGGCAGGCGGGCCCGAGGTCGATGGCTACGACGTGGTGTGGCAGTCCCGTTCGGGCCCTCCGCAGGTGCCCTGGCTGGCGCCCGATGTGCTGGACCATCTCGACACGCTGCACGCCCAGGGTGTCCCCGGCGTCGTGATGGCGCCGATCGGCTTCATGTCCGACCACCTCGAGGTGGCCTGGGATCTCGACCATGAAGCTCGGGAGCGGGCCGGCCTGCTGGGTATGGGTTTCGTCCGGGCAGCCACGCCGAGCACCGATCCGCGCTGTGCCGAGATGGTCGTCGAACTCGTTGCCGAGCAGCTGCATGCGACCACCCCGCGCAGGTGCTCGCAGGTCCCGGCGGCCGGCTACGGCGTCAACGGGGCACCCTGCGCACCGGGATGTTGCGAGCCGGTGCGCCCCGGTCCCGCGCCGCACCCGGGTTGATCGCTCAGCGCCGCCCCGCGCGCGGGGTCAGCGCTCGGACTGCCTCGCCCACCGCAGAGCGCCGCGCCTCGCGCACCGCGGTCGACAATGGCCGCAGCGCCGCGGAACGGGCTGCCGCCGCAGAGGCGGACAGCGCGCCTCCCGGCTCGTCGGTGGACGCCGCTCCGAGGATCGCCTCGACCTCGTCAGCCTGCTGGAGTACCCGAAGTGCGCGGCCGGGTGTGCCGTCCGGCCATGGTGGCCGGACCCGATGCTCCAGGGCCTCGGCTATCTCGGCGCGGACCCCCGGGCGGTGCCGCGCGACATCGAGGTCCACCAGCGTCGTCGCCGCTTGGCGCACCGCACCGCGCAGGCCGTGCTCGGCATCGGAGAGCCCGGGCTCCGGGGCAGGGGGCAACGAGCCGGGGGCGAACACCGTCCACCGCAGAACGGCGTCGGCCGTCGCGGTCGGCACCACGGCCAAGTCGGCACCGGCAAGGTCAGTGGCACTGAGTACGGCAACCTCACCGGCCTCCAGCGCGGCGGGGGTCAGCGGTCCTTCGGGAGGCAGGCCTCGCACATCGCCGGGCACCGGGAGGAGTAGGCGGCCACCACCTGCTCCGACCTGTCGGGCAGCGGCCAGCAATCCGACCACCGAGGCCGGGGCCTGCCCAGGGGTCGGCAGGTGGAGCTGCTGAGCGATGAGCTCGTCGGCGGCTACTACCTCGTGCAGGTCGGCCCAGATGTGCAGGGCGTCGATCACGTCATCTGGAGCGGCGGCGCCGTGCAGCCACGCTGAGGCCCACACGGTCAGGGTCGCGCTGGGGCAGGGCACGAGGTAGGAGAGTAGAACCCCGGCGGACCATCGGCACGCGCGGCGTGGCTGGTGTCCCCCGATCTGGCTCCGCGGCTACCGTCCTTGCTCATGCAGCGGAGGGATCCGAAGGGTCGAAGCGTCCGATACGGGCCGGACGTGTTGCAGCAGCCCCGCCGCCCACGAGAGGTGCCGCAGCTGCCCGCCGAGGCCGGCTTGGTGGTCGAGGACGCCGCGAGTGGTTTCTGCGGTGCGGTGCTGCGCTGTGAACGCGACGCGGTGGTGTTGGAGGACGCCCAGGGGCGGGTGCGGACGTTCCCGCTACGACGGGCGGCGTTCCTGGTCGACGGCGTCCCGGTGACGCTGGCTCGGCCTGCGCAGTCCAGCTCTGCCGTCCCGGCCCGGTCGGCCTCCGGGTCGGTGCGAGTGTCCGGGCTACGGGCTCGCACTGCGCGGGCCAGCCGAATCTGGGTGGAGGGCAGGCACGACGCCGAGCTCGTCGAACGGGTGTGGGGGCATGACCTGCGCGTGGGCGGTGTGGTCGTGGAGCCCCTCGACGGGGTGGACGCCCTGGCTGAGCGAGTTGCGGACTTCGGCCCCGGCCCGGGCAGGCTGCTCGGCGTCTTGGTCGATCACCTGGTCGCGGGCAGCAAGGAGACCCGTGTGGTGGAGGCGCTGCGTTCGGAGCACGTGCTGGTCACCGGGCACCCTTATGTCGATATCTGGCAGGCGGTGCGGCCTGCGGCGCTGGGCATCCGCGGCTGGCCCGTTGTGCCGCGCGGGGAGCCGTGGAAGGAGGGTGTGTGCCGGGCGCTGGGCTGGGTGGACCGAGCGGGGGTGACCGATCCGGTGGAGGGCTGGCGCCGCGTGCTGGGCGCGGTGGAGGGTTTCCGCGACCTTGAGCCCGCGCTACTGGGGGCCGTCGAGCACCTCATCGACTTCGTCACCGCCGGGAGTGCATGAACCCAGCCACGGACCGCCGAAAGCCTCACGCGAGGTGATCGGAGTCTGTCAATATGGGTGAATGGGTGTCGCTGTACTGTGGCTGATCGCCGGAGTTGTCCTGATCGCCGCTGAGGTGCTGTCAGGCGATTTCGTGTTGCTCATGCTCGGCGTCAGCGCGCTGGCCGCCGCGGGATCGGCGGCGCTGGGTACCCCACCCTGGGTGGACGTCTTGGTCTTCGCGGTAGCCTCGGTGGGCCTCGTCACGCTGGCCAGACCAGCACTGACGCGGCGGCTGCATTCCGGTGTGCAGATACGCACAAACGCCGAGGCCCTGGTCGGTGGCAGGGCAGTGGTGGTGAACACCGTCGACGTGCATGGCGGCAAGGTCAAGCTGCGCGGGGAGCTGTGGTCCGCTCGCGCGTTCGACGAAAACCAGGTACTGGAGCCTGGCCAGACCGTTACGGTCATGGGCATCTCCGGTGCTACCGCTGTCGTCTGGGGAGAGTTCTGATGAACCCTGTTCTGCTGGTCGTCCTGGTGATCATAGTGCTGGCGATCGTCGTCATCGTCGTCAAGGCCGTGGTGGTGATCCCGCAGGCCACGGCTGCGGTCGTGGAGCGGCTGGGCCGTTACCGTGCCACTTTTTCGCCGGGGTTGAACTTTCTGGTGCCCTTCATCGACCGGATCCGGGCTCGAATCGATCTGCGGGAACAGGTGGTGTCCTTCCCACCACAACCGGTGATCACCAAGGACAACCTGACGGTCTCGATCGATACGGTTGTCTACTTTCAGGTCACGAACCCTCAGGACGCGGTGTACGAGATCTCCAACTACATCGCCGCGGTCGAGCAGTTAGCCACCACCACGTTGCGCAACGTCGTCGGCGGGATGAGCCTGGAAGACACTCTGACCTCCCGAGACTTCATCAACGGTCAGCTGTCCGGGGTGCTCGACGAGGCGACCGGACGGTGGGGGATCCGGGTCGGGCGGGTGGAGCTCAAGGCGATCGACCCGCCGCTGTCCATCCAGGACTCGATGGAGAAGCAGATGCGCGCCGACCGGGAGAAGCGCGCCACTATTCTCACCGCCGAGGGTCAGCGTGAATCGGCGATCAAGACCGCGGAGGGCCAGAAGCAGGCGCAGATCCTCTCCGCGGAGGGCGCCAAGCAGGCCGCGATCCTCACCGCGGAGGCCGACCGCCAGTCCCACATCCTGCGGGCGCAGGGTGAGCGGGCCGCCCGCTATCTGCAGTCGCAGGGTCAGGCCAAAGCGATCGAGAAGGTGTTCGCCGCTATCAAGGCCGGTCGGCCCACCCCGGAGCTGCTTGCCTACCAGTACCTGCAGACCCTGCCGCAGATGGCGCAGGGCGACGCGAACAAGGTCTGGATCGTCCCCAGCGATTTCGGCAAGGCCCTGGAGGGCTTCACCAAGATGCTGGGTGCGCCGGGGGAGGACGGGGTGTTCCGGTTCGAGCCGAGCCGGGAGTATGTGCCCAGCAGCCGGCCGGAGGAGGATGACGACGCCGTAGCCGGATGGTTCGACACCTCCACCGACCCGGCTGTGGCCGCCGCGGTGCGCGCGGCCGAGGAGGTCGCCCGCAAGGAAGTACCCTCGCCGGCCGCCGGGTTGACCTCGTCGCTCGGTTCGGCCCCGAATCGGCCCGCGTCCAGCGGCCCGCCCACCCCGGCGCAGTCCGGGCCGGCCCCGGCCGCACCACCGCAGACGCCGGCGGAGACCACGACGACACCGCAGTCCCCGGCACCGTCGGTGGACCCGCCGCAGCAGGCGCCCCGGCAGCCACCACAAGACAGCTGACTGGGGTCCCGGTGGGTTCGGGAGCTTGTTCTCGGCGGCGTCCCTCAGCGGGGCAGCGTGGGGCGAAGGTGGGCCCACGGTGCCACCCGCTCGTATTCGGCGCAGGCGGCCAGTACCCGGGCATCGGCATGCCGGGGCCCCACCACCTGCAACCCGATCGGCAGTCCCGAGACGCTCCACCCGCAGGGCACGCTGGCGGCGGGCTGCTGGGTCATGTTGAACGGATAGGTGAAGGGTGTCCAGCTAGTCCATCGCGGCAGGTGCCAGCCGATCGGCACCTCCTCGCCCGCGATGAACGCGGTGATCGGAAGGGTCGGAGTGAGCAGCAGGTCGTAGCGCTCATGGAAAGCGCCCATCATGGTGCCCATCGCCATCCTGGTCGCGGTGGCCGCCAGGTAGTCCAGCGCAGTACAGCGCTCGCCTTGCGCCGCGACGTCCCTCAGCGCAGGTTCCAGCAGCTCTCGTTCCTCGTGGGTCAGGCGCTCGATGGTCTTGGCGACCCCGGTGAACCAGAGCACGTGGAAGTCCTCCACGCAGTCGGCGAAGCCGGGATCGGCGATCTCGACCTCCGCGCCGAGATCACGGAACACATGGGCGGCCGCCTCCACGGCGTCGGCCACGTCCGGGTCGACGTCGACGAAGCCCAGGGTGGTACTCAGCGCAATCCGTAGCCCCAGCACCCCGTTGCCCAGCCCACCTGAGAACGAGCCGGTGGCCGGGGGCAGCGCGGACCAGTCCCGGTTGTCGGGGCCGGACATCACGTCGAGCAGCAGCGCGGCGTCGGCCACGGTGCGGGCCATCGGCCCGGCATGCGCCAAAGTGCCGAACGGGCTGGCCGGCCAGTACGGCACCCGCCCGTAGGTGGGTTTCATGGCCACTGTCCCAGTGAAGGAGGCCGGGATGCGCACCGAACCGCCGCCGTCGGTGCCTATCGACAGCGGCCCCATGCCGAGTGCCACCGCGACGGCGCTGCCGCCGCTCGACCCGCCCGGTGTCCGGCCGGTGTCCCACGGGTTGACGGTAACGCCGGACAGTTCGCTGTCGGTGACGCCCTTCCAGGCCAGCTCGGGAGTGGTGGTCTTGCCGACCAGCACCGCGCCGTGCTCACGCAGTCTGGCGACCGGGGGGCCATCGACCGGCCATTCCTGGTCCGGGGAAACCACCGTGGAACCCCGCAACGTGGGCCACCCCTCGGTCAGGAAGATGTCCTTGATCGAGGTCGGTACGCCGTCCACCAGACCCCGCGGTTGAGACTGCTGCCAGCGCCGCTCGGACGACTTGGCCGCCGCCAGTGCGCGGTCGGCGTCCACTAGGCAGTACGCCCGTACCTTGTCGTCGAGTTCCTCGATGCGATCGAGCACATCCTGGGTGGCCTCGACGGGCGACAACTCGCCAGTCCCGTAGGCGGTCACGAGTTCGGTGGCGGTGAGGTCGGCGGGCGTGCTCACGGTGGGCTCCCTGTCCTGGCGGCGGCGCTGCTGCCGGTATCGGTGACGTATCCGCGGGTCTTGTCCACTACATTGTGTAGCGGCCGTCCATGGGCGTACCGATCGAGATTCTCGGCGAACAGTGTGACGAGTTCGTCACGCCACCCATGCACGTCCCCGGACATATGGGGGGATACCACCACGCCAGGGGTATCCCACAGCGGGGAGTCCCGAGGCAACGGCTCGGTCTCGAAGACGTCCAGCGCCGCACCGGCCAGCCGGCCTGCGTGCAGCGCGGTGACCAGGTCGTCGGTCACCACCAGCGGGCCACGCCCCACGTTGATCAGCCGAGCGGTGCGCGGCAGCAGGTTGAGCAGAGCGCTGTCGACCATGCCCCGGGTCTGGTCGGTCAGCGGCGCGGCCAGCACCAGGTAGTCCGTCCGGGGCGCCAGCGAGGGCAGCGACTGCTGGCCGAACACCGTGCCGAACTCAGAGTCACCGGTGTGCTCCGTCCGGCCCACCAGGTGCACTCGCATGCCCACGGCCCGCAGCAGGCGGCCGATCGCGCGGCCGATCGGGCCGCTGCCGACCACTACCGCGGAGTGTCCCGCGATGCGTTCGGTCTCCCGGTGCCGCCAGGTCCGGTCGTCCTGCAGCCGCACGGTGCCCGGCAGGTCCTTGGCGAAGGCGAGCACAGCGCCGAGCACGTACTCCGCCATGGGTACGTCGAAGATGCCGCGGGAGTTGGTGAGCACCACGTCCGAGCCCAGCAGTTCGGGGAAGGCCACCTGGTCGACCCCTGCGCTGGCGGTGTGCACCCAGTGCAGCACGTCGGCGGCAGGCCAGGCGGGACGCACCGCGTCGGAGGTGAAGTCCCAGACCAGCAGGATGTCCGCACCGGGCAGTGCCGCCGCCAGGTCATCGGCCGTCGCGTAGCGCACGGCCGCCCTGCCGACGGCCTGGTCAAGACCGGGTGGGAGATCGCCCGAATGCAAGACGACGATCTCGGGCCCGGGGCCGTGAACTGCGGAGACAGACAATATGGAGACCTCGACAGGGACGAGACGACACGGCCGTGGGGAGGATTGACACGCTAGGAACGCATCGTATGATTGTCAACAATCCGCGACCGTCGCAGTTCGCGCGAGGAGTAGAGAAGTTCATCGCCAGGACGACAGTGTCGCTGTAAGGCCGGTCACCCGAACTGCGAGCGGGTAGGTGGGTCCCCAAAGCGCTCTGCGGGCAGCTTGGCCCGGGTGCGCGGGTGGTCTCGTGCATCCCTGATGCCCGAAGGGGTAGCTGATGACGAGATACCTGAGCATCACGCTCGCCAGGCGTGGCGTCGCCTGCATAGCCGAGCTGCTCGACAAGGATGCCCCTCGCACGTGCGAGGCGGTATGGAACGCGCTGCCCCTGGAGGGTCCGGCTCAGCACGCCAAGTACGCCCGCAACGAGGTGTACGCGATGGTGCCGCGGTTCACCGACACAGTGGTTGGTCAGGAGAACCCCACGGTCACCCCGATCCCGGGAGACGTGGTCTTCTTCGATTTTCCCGGCGGGATGCTGCACCGGTCGTTCAAGGAGGACGTCGGGGTCGCCGAACTACCCGGAGTGATCGATCTGGCGATCTTCTACGGTCGCAACAACCTCCTGCTCAACGGTGATGTGGGCTGGGTACCGGGCAACGTCTACGGCGCGATCGTGGAGGGCTTGGACGCGATGGCCGAGGCTTGTCACGACGTCTGGCGGTCCGGCAGCGTCGGAGAGCGCCTGACCTACCAGCGACACACCGGCTGATCGGCGGCACGCGATGCCCTCCGACCCACTCGGCGGCTTCCCCGGTCCGACGTTGCTCAAGCAGCACGGTATCGGCATAGTCGCGCCCTTCGACTTCGCCCTCGACCGAGAACTGTGGCGTTGGGTACCGGACCACGTCTCGCTGTACCTCACGCGGCTGCCCTATGTCCCGGTCACGATGACCATCGAAATGGCTACGGCGATCAGTGACCTCCACGCAGTGCACCGGGCCACCCAGAATGTCCTGACTCCAGAGCCGTTGGTGGTCGCCTACTCCTGCAGCAGCGGCAGCTTCGTCGATGGTGTGGCGGGGGAGCGCGGGCTGGTCCAGACCATGCGGGCAGCCGGGGCGCCGGCTGCGGTGACCACGTCCGGGGCGCTCACCGACGCACTGCACCTGCTGGGCATCAAGCGCCTCGCCATCGCCACACCCTATATCGACTCGGTCACCGACCGGTTGATCTCCTATCTCGCCGAGTGCGGGGTGGAGACGACATCCAGCATCGGCTTGGGCATGATCAGCCACATCTGGCGGGTTTCCTACGCGCAGGTGGTGGAGATCGTCCGGACGGTGGACCGCAAGGATGCCGACGCGATGTTCATCAGCTGCACCAACCTGCCCACCTACGACATCATCGAGTCGCTCGAGCAGGCGCTGGGCAAGCCGGTGCTCACCGCCAACCAGGTCACGATGTGGGGCGCGCTGCGGGCGATGGGGGTGCAGTCGGGAGCCGGTGAGCAGTGGCTGGTGCAGGCCAGCAGACCGTCGGCGGCATGAGTGGTGGCGCTCACCTCACACCGGTCATGATCAGTCGCCGGTAGCATTGTCGACAATGAGCATCACGAAGCAGCCCCACCGGATCGGCATCCTTTACCCGGGCTACAGCGCCGAGGACGACTACGTGACCGCGCAGCGACTGCTCGGCCCGGACGTCGCCATCCGCGTGGTGCATACCGAGATGCCGATGGACGCGCACCGGGAGGATGCGCTCCTGGACATCGGGGGTGCGGAGATCCTCGCTGCCGGCGCCGCGCAGCTCAGCGGGGTCGATTCGATCATCTGGGCGTGCACCAGCGGTAGCTTCATCTTCGGCTGGGACGGGGCGCAGCGGCAGGTCGAGGCGCTGCGGCGGGCCACGGGTGTGCCGGCGTCCAGCACCTCGTTCGCGTTCACCGACGCCGCACGCCTGCTGAACGTGCACCGGGTCGCGGTCGCGGCGACCTATCCGGGCGACGTTGCTGAACGGTTCGTGGAGTTCCTTGCCTGTGCCGGGGTCACCGTCGTGCGGTTGTCCAGCCGGGGGATCTTCACCGCTGCGGAGGTCGGCACCCTCGGGCAGGAAGACGTGCTGGACTTCGCCGAGGCCAATGATCACCCGGGCGCCGAGGCAGTGTTGCTGCCCGATACCGCCCTGCACACGATGGCCTGGCTGGACGATCTCGAGGCACGGGTCGGCAAGCCGGTGCTCACCGCGAACCAGGTGAGCCTGTGGCAGGCACTGCGGCTGGCCGGTCCGCAGCCCGCTCGGGCCGGTCTGGGCACGCTCTTCCGCATTCCGGTGAATGAGGAGGTCGAATGACCGATTCCGGGCTCGAGCCCGTCTCTCGGAAGTCCACTGCCGCGATCATCGCTGATCAGCTGCGCGATGCCATCACTCGTGGTGCGTTCGCACCCGGTGCGCAACTCGGAGAGATGGACCTGGCGGCCCAACTCGGAGTCAGTCGCGGCCCGCTGCGGGAGGCGATGCAGCGATTGGTGCAGGAGGGCCTGTTACGCGGTGAGCGACACCGCGGGTTGTTCGTGATCGAGCTCGGGATCGAGGATGTTCGCGACATCTATGCGGTCCGGCTCGCGGTGGAGCAGGCGGCTGCGCGGATGGTCCTACGGGGCAAGCGGGAGCCCGCGGTGGTCGCGCTCACCCTCGCACAGCAATCCATTGTGGCGGCCGCAGCGGGCGGTGACCCGGTCCGCCTGGCCGACGCCGACCAGGACTTTCACACCACCCTGGTGCAGTTGTCCGGCAGCCCACGGCTGCAGCGGATGGCGCAGACGCTGTTGGCCGAGACCCGGATGTGCCTGATCGCGCTTCAGGCGACGGATCCCGAGCCGCAGCGGCTGGTCATCGAACACCAGACGGTGCTCGACGCCGTCGAGGGGGGTGACGAGGACGGCCTGGTCGCGCTGTTGAGCGAGCACATGGCTGACGCCGTCGCCCGGATCGAGGCCGACTTCGGCAACACCGGCGACGCTGGCCAGGACACGGTCGCGCTGGCCCGCTGACCCACCCGCTGAGGGCGCTCGGATCGACTCACCGTAGCTCAACGCACGCGCCGAAGTTCGCGAGCCGCACCGGTCGAGGCGGAAGTGGCAAGGCTTGCGTAGGCTCGCAGAGCGAGGGATACGGGGCGGTCGCGGTTGATGGGTTCCCATGGCCGGTCGCGGGCTTCCATGCGCTGTCGTCGCTCGGTCAACTCGTCGGGGTTGACGAGCAGCCCGATGTTGCGGGCGGGAATGTCGAGGGTGATCAGGTCGCCGTCTTCGATGAGACCGATCAGTCCGCCCGCGGCGGCTTCGGGGCTGACGTGGCCGATGGACAGCCCGCTGCTGCCGCCGGAGAATCGTCCGTCGGTGAGCATCGCGCAGCTCGTGGCGAGCCCTCGTCCGCTGAGGAAGGCACTAGGGTAGAGCATTTCCTGCATACCCGGGCCACCAGCCGGACCTTCGTAGCGAATGACGATGACGTCCCCCGCGATCACCTGGCGGCTCAGGATTCCTTCTACTGCAGCCTCCTCGCTTTCGTACACCCGCGCTGGTCCGGTGAACGTGAACAGCGCGGGGTCGACGCCGGCGCTCTTCACAATGGCGCCGTCAGGGGCGAGATTGCCGGTGAGCACGGCCAGCCCGCCGTCGGCGCTGTAGGCGTTGTCGACAGCGCGGATGCAGCCGTTCTTGCTGTCCACATCCAAGGATGCCCAGCTGTTGGTCGAGCTGAACGGCTCGACGGTTCGGACCCCGCCGGGAGCGGCTCGAAAACGCTGCAGGGCCGCAGGCGCAGGCTGGTGCCCGCGGATGTCCCACGCCGAGAGCGCCGCGGTAAGGGAAGGGCTGTGCACGCTGACGACATCCCGGTTCAGTAGTCCAGCCCGGTCCAGCTCGCCCATGAGTGCGGGTACACCGCCGGCTCGGTGCAGATCTTCCATGTGGTAAGCGCCGCTCGGGGCCATTTTGCACAGGCATGGGACGCGGCGGCTGATGGTGTCGATCTCGGCGAGGGTGAAGTCGATGCCGCCCTCGATCGCAGCGGCCAGCAGGTGCAGCACCGTATTGGTCGATCCACCCATGGCGATGTCCACGGTGATCGCGTTGGTGAAGCTGTCAGTGTTGGCGATGTTGCGGGGCAACGCGTCGGCGTCGTCCTCGTCATACCAGCGTCGGGCGAGTTCGACGACGACCTGTCCGGCTTGCTCGAAAAGATACCGTCGGGAAGCTGAGGTCGCGAGCAGGCTTCCGTTGCCGGGTAAAGCGAGGCCAAGGGCTTCGGTGAGGCAGTTCATCGAGTTCGCGGTGAACATGCCCGAACAGGAGCCGCAGGTCGGACAAGCTGCCTGCTCGATCGTCTTCAGATCGGCGTCGCTGATGCTGTCATCGGCGCTGTCCGCGATCGCACTGACGAGGTCGAGCCCGCTGCGGACCGCACCGTCAGACACGACTGCGCGACCGGATTCCATCGGGCCACCGGAAACGAACACGGTCGGGATGTTCAGGCGCATTGCTGCCAGGAGCATCCCCGGTGTGATCTTGTCGCAGTTGGAGATACACACCAACGCGTCGGCACAGTGGGCGTTCACCATGTATTCCACAGCATCCGCGATGAGTTCCCGGCTTGGCAGGGAGTACAGCATCCCGCCGTGACCCATCGCGATGCCGTCGTCGATCGCGATGGTGCCGAACTCCCTGCCCACCCCACCGGCCTGGGAAACGGATCCGGCGACGATACGCCCGACGTCGCGCAGGTGCACGTGACCCGGCACGAACTGAGTGAAGCTGTTGGCAACCGCGACGATGGGTTTGCCGAAGTCGCTGTCGGTCATGCCGGTGGCGCGCCACAACGCGCGCGCCCCGGCCATGTTTCGACCGGAGGTGGTGGTACGAGATCTCAACGGCGGCATCGGTTTCCCTTCGACGGCCAGACAGGTGACTCTGTCGTACATCACCTTGACCGCTCGGGTTCCGGACTACCAAGATGCGCTTGATCCTAGTAGCGGCAGTACTAGGTTTGGCGGAACGTCACGAGGAGTCCTACTGGGTACACAGGCGGAACGACGCGCTGAACTTGCCGGCTTTCTCAAAGCTCATCGCCAGCAGGTCGATCGCAGTGAGCTGGCGCTACCTCCGGTGATACGGGGACGGCCCACTGGTCTGCGTCGCGAGGAAGTGGCGTTCCTCTCCGGAGTGAGCGTTACGTGGTACACCTGGCTTGAACAAGCCCGCGATATCCGACCGTCACGACAGGTGTTGGAAGCAGTTGCCCGCGCCCTGCGCCTGACCGTCCGGGAACATGCCTACGTCTTGGAGCTTGCGGGATATTCTGCAACTCACCTCGACGATCCGCCGATCGTTCGCGCGGCTCCAGAGCATGTACAGCACCTCCTTGACGCCCTAGCTGCGTATCCGGCCTACGCCATCGCGCCTGACTGGGGGATCTCCGGGTGGAACCATGCCTACGAAGCCCTCTATCCGAACGTCGCGACGGTGCCGGCGCACCAACGGAACCTGCTGTGGCTCGTCTTCACCGACCCCTGCGTTCGAGAGTTGCTACCGAACTGGGAAACCGACAGCCGGCACTTCCTCGCCCAGTTTCGAGCCGAGGCCGGTGCCCGGCTGGGAGATCCTGCCTTCTCGTCCCTCGTCAGTCGCCTGCTCGACGCCAGCGAAACGTTCCGCGAGTGGTGGGAAAACCACGCTGTCGAGCCGTTCACCTCACGCGAGAGGTGGTTCCATCACCCCGTCGTCGGTGATCTTCAGCTCGAACACCACCGACTGGCCCCCTCGGACCAACCCGATCTACACGTCATCATTTACACCCCGGTGGATTCCGAGACCACCAGCCGACTTCGTCAACTGCTCACCTGCGGCTGAACGCTTCCGAGTTACTGATCGCACTGCCCCAGGGCGGTGCATCCCTGCGGAATCGTCTCCGCACCCCGTAGAAGGGCCCCCGAGCAGTGTGTTCAGCCGGTGGGGACGGCGACGTACTTGATCTCGAGGAACTCCTCGATGCCCACCTTGCCGCCCTCGCGGCCCAGCCCGGAGTGTTTGACGCCGCCGAAGGGCGCGGCCGGGTTGGACACCATGCCCTGGTTGAGCCCGATCATGCCGGCCTCCAGTCGCTCGCAGATTCGCAGGGCGCGCCGCAGGTCGCCCGTGTAGGCGTAGCTGACCAGCCCGTAGGGGGTGTCGTTGGATCTCGCGATCGCCTCGTTCTCGTCGGTGAACGAGTAGATCGGTGCGACCGGCCCGAAGATCTCTGTGTGGGCCATCTCGGCGTCCGGTGGCACGTCGACGAGCACGGTCGGGCGGTAGAAGTAGCCGGGACCGCCCACCGGCCTGCCGCCGACCAGTACCCGGGCGCCGCGCGCGACCGCGTCATCGACCAGGCGCTGCACCTTCTCCCGCGCCCTGGCGTCGATCAGTGGCCCGACCTGCATGCCTTCTTCGGTGCCGCGACCGATCCGCAGCGAGCCCATTCGCTCGGCCAGCCGCTGGGCGAACTCCTCGGCCAGGTCGGCGTGCACGTAGAAGCGGTTGGCGGCGGTACAGGCCTCGCCGATGTTGCGCATCTTCGCGGTCATCGCGCCCTCCAGCGCGGCGTCGATGTCGGCGTCGGGAAAGACCAGGAACGGCGCATTGCCGCCGAGCTCCATCGAGGTCCGCATGATGTGCTCGGCGCATTGCTCCAGCAGGACGCGCCCGACCTCGGTGGAGCCGGTGAATGAAAGCTTGCGGGCCCGGCCGTCGCGGATCAGCGGCTCCATGAGCCGTCCCGACCGGGACGTCGGTACGACGTTGAGCACCCCGTTCGGGAGCCCACACTCCCGCAGGATGTCGGTCAGCGCGAGCATCGAGAGCGGGGTCAGCCCGGCCGGCTTCATCACCATCGTGCAGCCCGCCGCCACCGCAGGCCCGATCTTGCGAGTACCCATCGCGGCAGGGAAGTTCCACGGGGTGATCAGCAGCGTCGGCCCCACCGGCTGGCGCATCACCATGAAGCGGCCCGCGCCGCTCGGCGCGGTGGCGAAGTCGCCGCCGATCCGCATCCCCTCCTCGGCGAACCAGCGGAAGAACTCGGCGGCGTAGGCGATCTCCCCCCGGGCCTCGGGCAGCGCCTTGCCCATCTCCAGCGTCATCAGCAGGGCGAGGTCCTCCTGCCGCGCCATCATCAGCTCGTAGGCGCGGCGCAGGATCTCGCCACGTTCCCGGGCCGGGTACCGGGCCCATTCGGCTTGCGCGGCCACCGCGGCGTCCAGTGCGGCCATGCCGTCCTCGGGCGTGGCGTCGGCGACCGCGCACAGCGCCTTGCCGGTGGACGGATCCTCGACGTCGAAGGTTCCTCCTCCGCTCGCAGGTCGCCACTGGCCGTTGATGAACAGCCCGGTGGGGAGGGCGTCGATGACGGAGTGCTCACGGTCGGCAGAGCTCATCGCGATATGACCTTTCCCAGTTCGCGGTGTTGACTCACGGGAGAGTGTTGCGCCCCTGGACACGGGTCGCACTTCGATGGTTGCATGCTTGTCGGATTGTCGACAATCTGGTCCACCTGGTCATCCCTGTTCATCGAGATGCGAGTCGGGAGCCCGCGCATGGCTGAGTTGTCCCCTGTCCTCAAGCAGGCCACCCCGGTACTGGCCGCGCGTGGCGAGGGTGTCTACCTCTTCGATACCGAGAACCGCCGCTACCTCGACTTCACCGCGGGCATCGGGGTGACCAGCACCGGACACTGCCATCCGCGCGTCGTGGAGGCAGCGCAGCGGCAGGTCGCGACGCTGATCCACGGGCAGTACACGACGGTGCTGCATGAGCCGTTGCTGACGCTGACCGAGCGGCTCGGCGACGTACTGCCCGAGGGTGTGGATTCGCTGTTCTACGTCAACTCCGGCAGCGAGGCGGTAGAGGCGGCGCTGCGGCTGGCCCGGCACGTCACCCGCAGGCAGAACGCGGTCGTCTTCGCCGGCTCGTTCCACGGCCGCACCATGGGCGCCGCGGCACTGACCACGGCGGGCACCAAGTTCCGCGCCGGGATCGGCCCGCTGATGCCGGGGGTGGCGGTGGCGCCGTTCCCCTACGCCTTCCGCCTCGGCATGAGCCAGGAGCAGGCCGTCGAGTATTCGCTGCGCGAGCTGGACTACGTGCTGGCCACAGCCAGCCCGGCCGCCGACACGGCGGCCTTCTTCGTCGAGCCGGTACTCGGCGAGGGTGGTTACGTGCCCACTCCCGCCGCATTCCTGGCGGGGCTGCGCGAGCGGGCCGACCGGCACGGCATCCTGCTGGTGGCCGACGAGGTGCAGACCGGGTTCGGGCGCACCGGGAGGTTCTGGGGACACCAGCACGCTGCTGGCGTCGCCCCCGACGTGGTGGTGACAGCGAAGGGTTTGGCCAGTGGCTTCCCGCTGTCCGCGATCGCGGCGCCCGCTGAGCTGATGGGACAGGCCTGGCCGGGCTCACAGGGCGGTACCTACGGCGGCAACGCGGTGTCGTGTGCCGCGGCGCTGGCCACTCTGGATGTCATCCGGGACGAGCATCTGGTGGACAACGCCGCCGAGCAGGGCCGCAGGCTGGCCGACGGGCTGCGCAAGGTGGCCGCCGACCATCCGGTGATCGCCGATGTGCGCGGACTCGGGCTCATGGTGGCCAGCGAGTTCTGCCATCCGGACGGGTCGCCGGACACTGCCACCGCGCAACGTGCGCAGCAGGCTGCCGCGCATCACGGGTTGCTGCTGCTGACCTGCGGCGCGCACGGCAACATCGTCCGGATGATCCCTGCGTTAGTGGTCACCGCCGAGCAGATCGACGATGCTGTGGCATTGTGGTCCCGAGCCGTCCTCGATGTGGTGGGCTGATCCGCTTGAACCACCGCTGACCTGAGCGTGCGCAGTCGATCGAGCGGAGGCAGCCGCAAAGAGATTGCCTCCGGGGTTGTTCAGCGCGACGATCATCAAGGTCCTGCGGAGCGGAAGGGAAGGGCCACACGGATGGTCGAGCGCACCGAGCTCACCTTCGACGCCGGCGACGTGTACTGCGCGGCCTATCTGTATCGGCCTGCCGTCGCCACGGGCGAGGTGCCCTGCGTGGTGATGGCGCACGGGTTCAGCGCCACCCGCGACGACGGCCTCCCTGCTTACGCGCAGCGGTTCGCCGACGCCGGCTTGGCTGTGCTGCTCTTCGACTACCGGCATTTCGGTGCCAGCGGGGGCGAACCCCGCCAGCTGATCGACGTCGGCCGCCAGCACGAGGACTACCACGCCGCGGTGCGGTACGCCCGGGGCCTGGATGGCGTCGACCCGGACCGGATCGTGTTGTGGGGCTCCTCGTTCAGCGGCGGTCACGTGATCGCGGTGGCGGCCCGTGACTTCCGGGTCGCCGCAGTGATCGCCCAGGTACCTTATGCCGACGGACTGGCCGTGGCACGGCAGATCCCGCCTCGGATCTTGGTCCGGCTCGGCGCTGCGGGCGTCCAGGACGCGGTCGCCGGACTGCTGGGTCGCCCGCCGAAGCTGGTAGCCGCGGTCGGCCACCCCGGACAGGTCGCAGCGATGACCGATCCCGAGGCCGAGCCAGGCATGCGCGCACTTGTCGCCGAGCACTCGCTGTGGCGCAACGAGATCACCGCCCGGTCGCTGCTCGCCGCGCCGCTGTACCGGCCCGCCCCGCGCGCTGAGCACCTGGGCATGCCGGTCCTGGTGTGCGTCGCCGACAACGACCGCATTACACCGCCCGCCCCCGCGATCAAGATGGCACAGCGTGCTCCCCGGGGGGAACTGCGGCGTTACCCGGTCGGGCATTTCGAGATCTACCAGGGTGACACGTTCGAGCAGGTCATCGGTGACCAGCTCGACTTCCTGGGCCGGCATCGGCTGACCAGGGTGGCCTGAGGCGATCTGAACCGGCTCGGCCCGAACCGGGTCGGGCTCAGCCGTGCTCGGGTGGCCTTCGCTAATTCGGCGAGTATCGATCTATTGAATTCCGGACCCATGGGCGGTGATCAACCGCAACACTGGTGCCGAGTAAGCCCGCGACCTACCTCTTGAGATCATCCCGGTTCCTGTGGCACCGGGACGCGTCGGCGAGAGAGGACACCACCGTGCCCACCACTTTGAGCGAAGCCAAGGCACTGAGCCGGCGTCTCATTCAGGTCATGGCCGACGGATCGATCGAGGACTTCGAGGCGATCGTGCACCGGGACGCGATCAACCGGGAGGCCAGGACCGAGCCACCCCCGAGTCGTGGTCGTGGCCCGGCGGCCTTCCATGCCACCGCGCTGTGGTTGCGCGACGCGTACGCGGACTTGAACTGGATCGTGCACGACGTGATCGCCGAAGGCGACCTGGCGTCGCTGCACTGCACGATGTCCGGCCGCCACGTCGGGACCTTCTGTGGTTACAGCGAGGATGGTCGGGTCAAACGGGTGTTCCCGCCCACCCGAAAGTGGTTCGCGACAACGCAGACACACTGGTTCCGGATCGCCGAAGGCAAGGTCATCGAGCACTGGGCCAACCGGGACGATCTGGGTACCGCGACGCAGCTGGGTTGGACGCCGCGGCTGCCGCGCTACCTTCTGCGAATAGTGCGGGCCAATCGTCGTGCCCGCCGCGCCGGCGGATCGTCTGCCGGCGCGGCGCGGGCTGACAGCACGGTGGCGACAGCCCGTGCTCTTGAGAAGAATGACATCAACCGTGGAGAACCGGGCTCCGCGAAGACCTTGTCCAGCCTGTCGTGAAATCTGGTCGACTATACAGGTTTCAGCTGCCGTGATATGGGCAGGCGTCCTGCTGGTTCGGCGGGGGCGGCGCGGCACCCACGGCCCAGCCGCAGGTCAGCCGCAGCTCGGCGATGCACCGGTGGCCGGTACCGATCCCCTCGTCCGAACTGCACACGAATGAGGGTGCGTCATCCGGGTGTGTCGGCCTTGCAAGAGCCTACGTGCCCGGGGAACGGTAGGGCAGAGAGAAGCCGCGACAGTCGTGGGCAGAGGGGGAAATGGTGGGAAGGCATGAGAAGAAGGATCCGCAAACAGGTGAATGGCCAGACCGGAATCAGCCCGAGCCGAAGGGCTCCGGCCGTCCCGGTAAGCACCGGAAGGTTGTGACCGACTGGACCGATGACCCGGACATGGACTTTCACCGCCCCGCGAGCAACGAGCCGGTACATCGGTTCATTCCGTCAGTAAGCGTGTTGCGCGCGAAGCGTGCCGTGATAGAAGCTCAGGACGGGTAGTCCCGAATGCCCAGGGCGCCGGTGCGTGAGATGAGGATGTCAGGTGAGCGACCATTCGACGGGTCCCCTCGTCCTGGCGCTGGACGACCCCACCGCCGACCTCGAGCGGGTGGGCGGTAGGGGTGCGTCGCTGGCCCGGCTGGGCGCTGCAGGCCTGCCGGTCCCCGGCGGCTTCCACGTGACGGCTGAGGCGTATCGCCGTTTCGTGACCGTGGACGGGCTGCAGGACGCCATCTTGGCTGCTCTTGTGGGGGATACGCCCGCGGAGTTCCGGCTGACCGCAGATCGGATCGGCGAGCTGTTCGCGCAGCGCGAGGTGCCCGAGGACACGGTGGACGCGATTCGCTCGGCGTACGCAGCCATGAGCGCCACAGCGCCGGGCGGTCGCGGTGCGGTCCTCCGCGACCGCCGAGGATCTGCCCGGCACGTCGTTCGCCGGCCGGTAGGAGACCTACCTCAACGTGTGCGGCGATGCGGCGCTGGTGAAAGCCGTCCGGCGGTGCTGGGCATCGCTGTGGACAGCACGGGCCATCGGTTACCGGACCCGCAACAACGTCGACCCGGCCTGGGTGGCGTTGGCCGTGGTCAGCGCTCACTACTGAGCGACATCGCATCCCGGCGAACGGGTGATTGTGCAGCCTTACCTTTCGGGTGATAGGTGTGGTTCTTGTGATTTTGGTTAGGCAAACTTAACCTTTGGCTCGGTGCTGTTGAGCGCTCGATGTCAAGGAGAGTCGATGAAGATCAGCCGGCGGCGGGGCTGGGTTCTGTTGTTGCTGGCCGGCGGGATGGCCGGCCTCGTCGGGTGCTCCAGCGGTGGTGGCACATCAGGCTCGTCGGCGCCGGCCGTCGCGGCACCGGAAGCCCAGCGCACGACGCCGGTGGCGGTCGCAGCGGGAATGCGCACGATCGATCAGATCGGCAAGGGCATCGCCACGGCAGCGGGTACCGACAAGGCTCGGGCACAGAGCCTTGCCGGCCAGATCGAGCCCGCTTGGCAGCCCATCGAGGGCACAGTGAAGCAGAATGATCAGAACGCCTATCTCGCGATGGAGGACGCCTTCGCGGTGCTGGAGAAGGCCGCGGCGAACGGAGACGGCCCGGCTGCGGCGAAGGGCGCTGACTCCGTCTCGGCGACAGTGCAGGGCTACCTGGCCAGGTATCCGGGATGATCACGCGCCGGCTGCTCGGTGTGCTGGTCGGGTTCGCGCTCCTGGCTCCTCTCGCCTTGTTCCTGGGCACCGCACAGGCCGCCGCCACGCCGGGGGCGGGGCTCACTTCGCAGTCAACGGTCATCCCGCGGACGGTGGCTCAGCAGCCGACCTCGCGGGACGAGGCCATCCGCCAGCTGGCCACGGTGCGCGCTTCGATCGACCAGACACTGGAGTTGGTCAAACAGGGACGCACCGAGGAGGCCTATGCGCAGGCCAAGACCGGATACCTGGACCACTTCGAGTATGTCGAGGTGCCACTGCGCGTGGTAGCGCCAGATCTGACCGCCGACGCCGAGACGAAGTTCGCCGAGATTCGCGGCCTGATCAAGGACCGGGCGCCGGTCGACGAGGTGCGGGCGAACATCGTCGACTTGCGGCGGCTGATCGACGACACCGAGCGACGGCTGACCGATACCGGTTTCGATGCCGCCGCCGTGGTGGCCGGACAGTCCTTTCTGATCATCTTTCGGGAAGGCCTCGAAGCGGTACTGCTGCTGACTGCCTTGCTGGGATACCTGGAGGCCACCAAGTCCACCCGTTACCGCAAGCCGATCGTATGGGGAGTGGTGCTGGGGTTGGTGGCGACCGCGCTGACCTACCTGATCCTGCGGTCGGTTCTGGCGGTGTTACCGGTCGGGCGGGAAGTGCTGGAGGCGGTCGTTGCCGGTGTCGCTGTCGCGGTGCTGCTCTACGTCTCGTTCTGGCTGATCGCCCGGCTGGAGCATCGTCGCTGGATGGAGTTCCTGCGGAGCAGGGTGTTCAACGCGGTGTCCGTGGGGTCGACCATGGCGCTGGTGCTGGTCGGGTTCACGGCCATGTACCGGGAAGGCCTGGAGACCGCCCTGCTCTACCAGGCGCTGGTCGAATTCGGTGCCGGCTTGGGTGAGTGGATCTTGATCGGGCTGGCGGGGGGCCTCGTGGCTCTGGTCGTCGTGTCCTATCTGATCTTCAAGCTGGGCAGACGGCTTCCGGTGAAGGCGTTCCTGGCCGGTGCGGTGGTGCTGCTGATGGCGACCTCGGTGGCGTTCCTCGGCAACGCGGTGCGCAGTCTGCAGACCGCCGACCTGGTTGGGCTCACCCCGGTGGGCTTGCCGCGTGCGCCGATCTTCCTGTCCCAGGCGTTGGGTTACTGGCCCAGCATGCAGACGCTGGTCGCCCAGGTCGTATTACTGGTGGTGTACCTAGTGGGGGCGTTCTGGCTGCTGGTGATGCGGCCCCGCCGCGCCCGGGAGGCGACATGGGTGTCCGCGTAGGCGCTGACGTCGGTGGCACGTTCACCAAAGCGGTCGCTATCGATTCCGCGACCGGCGAGCTTGCCGGTCGCGCGGTGGTGCCCACCACGCACAACCACAGCGACGGGGTGTCCGCAGGGGTCGTCGAAGTGGTCGCAAAGCTGGTCGCCGAAGTGGGTGCAGCGGCCATCGAACTGGTGACCCACTCCACCACCCAGGCGGTGAACGCGCTGCTGGAGGGCGACACCGTGCCGGTCGGCGTGCTCGGCCTCGGCCGGGCTCCCTACCTGCGCAAAGCGCGTAAGCACACCATGATCAGCAGAGCCGTCGCCCATGAGTTCCTGGACGTCACCGCCGGGCTGGACGCCGGTGCAGCCGGCCAGGCCCTGCAGCGACTGGTCAATGCCGGTGCCCAGTCGGTCTGTGTGGCCGAGGCGTTCGCTCCCGATGACTCGACCTGCGAGGACGCGGTCGCGGCACTGGCCGCCGAGATGGGGCTGCCCGTGACGACATCCTCCGGGCTGACCGGTCTCTACGGCCTCGAACTGCGCACGGTCACCGCGGCGCTCAATGCCTCGATCCTGCCGATCGCGTTGCGCACCGCCGAGGTGGTGGAGGCCGGGGTCGCCGCCGCGGGGGTGAGCAGCCCAGTCATGGTGATGCGCGGCGACGGCGGGGCCACTGACTTGGCCGGGTTCCGCTCCGCGCCTGCCCGGACGCTGTACTCGGGTCCCGCGGCATCGGTGGCTGGGGCGCTGCGCACACTGCGGATCGGTGACGGCGTGATCGTCGAGGTCGGCGGCACCTCGACGAACGTCGCGGCGATCACGGCTGGGCGTCCCGCGCTGTCCTACGTGCGGGTGGCCGGCCAGGCCACCGCGGTCCGGGCGCTGGACGTGCAGGTGGCGGGGGTGGCCGGGGGATCGATGCTGCGGGTGCGACGGCGGCGGGTCTACGGTGTCGGGCCGCGTAGCGCGCACATCGCGGGACTGCCGTACTCCTGTTTCCTGGCCCCGGAGCGATTGACCGGGGCCAGTCCGGAGCCACTAGCGCCCCGGCCCGGGGATCCCCCCGACTACCTGGCGCTGCGGCTGGCCGACGGCACGGCGGCTGCGCTGACCAACACCTGCGCGGCGAACGCGCTCGGGCTGGTCCCGGAGGGCGACTATGCCAGGGGCGACCAGCGCTCGGCTGCTGTTGCGATGGACATCGCAGGCGAGGCGCTGCATCTGCCTGGCGCCGAACTGGCTCGTCGGATGATGCAGGCTTCCACCGAGGCGCTGGCCGACCTGGTCACGGCGGTAGCCGGGCAGCACAACCTCACACGGCCCACCGTGATCGCTGTCGGTGGGGGTGCCAGCGTGCTCGGTCGGCCGCTGGCCGGCGTCCTGGGGCTGGACTGTGAGATCCCCCCGGGCGCCGAGGTGATCTCCTCGATGGGTGATGCGTTGTCCTTGGTGCGGGCTGAGCGGGAACGCACGGTGGCGCGGCCCACCGCGGCCGACATCGACGCACTGATCGCGGACGTGGAGACCGAAGCGCTCGCCGCGGGTGCCGCACCGGCCTCGTTGCAGGTCCAGGTCAGCCATCTCGGGGATCGGGGGGCGATCCGAGCGGTGGCCGTCGGGGCTCTGCTGCTCGGTTCTGGTGTCGTACCCGGCCGACCACCGCTCAGCCGAGAGGCGATCACCGACGTCGTCCGGTCCGCGGGTTGTCCGGAAGGTATCGAACCGGTCGGGCGCTTCTGGCTGAGCTACCGCCCCGGAGGTGAACGAGTGCTGCTGCTCGACCGATTCGGCGATTCCGTCCTCGACGTGCGCGGAGATGCGGTCGTTGTCGACGGTTCCCGCGACGAGCCTTTCGGTGCCCTCGTCGGATCGTTGATCTCTCGTCACGTCCGGCACGTCGGACCCGTCACGGTGCAACCCACCACGTGGGTCGTACAAGGCGGCCGGATCCGTGAGCTAGCCGGTTCGGTGGCGATCGCCGACACCGTCGGCGCCGGCTCCGCTGCGGTCATCGTCGGGCGGAACTGACCATGGCTCTCTACACACCGCAGGCCCAGCGGCGCCGCCTGCTCCTGATCTTCGCCGTTGCCGCGTTCCTGCTCGGCGGCATTCTGGGTGGCTTCGTGGGACGGCTCACCGCGCCGACACCGGCGGAAAGAGTGGCCCAGGTACAGGATCAAGCCCGTCAGATGTCGGCACAGCTGCGGGTGGTGTCGCTGCATGCCGAGACGAAGGCGGCGTCATTGGGAGCCGGTGGGGATGCGGGCTCCGCTCTCGCGCTGCAGCGTGCCGACGGCGACCTGGCCGATGCGCTGGAGCAGGCGCCATGGATCCCCGCGCAGCAGGGCAACGCACTTCGTTCCCGGCTGCACGGGTTGGAACACACCGCCAGCGCTCAGGCGGCGTCCCCCTCGTTCGGCGCCGACGTCGACCGCCTGGCCAGTGATGTCGACAGCACATTCGGCGTTGCTGCACATTCCTGACGCCCGAACTACGGTAGTTCCTTTCCAGCGAGGAAGAAAGGTGATGAACAGGGTGAACACCGCGACGGTGACGAAGTCGACAAGGTAGCCGGCTCCAGTGAGCTTGCTGGATCTGGCGGACGGTGCCGACCAGCTGGTGAACCAGGGACGGCAGCTGTTGAGTGAAGCGCAGACCGATCACGTATCCGATCCCGGCCAGGATGACTCCGGCGAGGGCGAGGCTGCGGGGGACGGCGGAACGGATCTCGCCGCGCCGTGGTCTGCCTCGCGGGTTTGCTGCTCATCCGGATGCGTGTCGTGTCGAAGCCGGTCAGGTTCATCCGGAGCATCCATCCCTGTGCCGTCGCGCTAACACACCGATGTGACCCCATGACTCGGTGGGGCGTTCGCAGGCGAGCGGGGGGTCGCCGCTACCCTCGACATCAATGCATCCACACAAGACCATCCATCTAGGGGCACTGTCCGGGCAGCTGCGCCAGTCGGCTCGGCATCTGTTCGAGGTGGTGCTGGCCCCCCTGGGGCTGTTCTACCTGCTGCTGACCCTCACCAACCTGACCGGTGGGTTGTTGGCGGCGCTGGGCTGGGCGCTGGGCGTGCTGCTGGTGCGGCTGGTGACCCGGTCGCCGATTCCCGCCGTGCTGCTGCTCACCACCGGGTTGTTGGTGGTGCGCACCGCAGTCGGGTACGCCACCGGGAGCGTGTTCCTGTATTTCCTGCAGCCCACGGTGCAGAACTTCCTGATCGCGTTCGTGCTGTTGGCGACGATACGGTTGCGTCAGCCGCTGATCGCCCGGCTGGCCGACGACTTCTGCGCCTTCCCCGCCGTCCTCACCGCCAATCCACGGGTGCAGCGGTTCTTCCGGCGGGTGTCGCTGCTGTGGGCGCTGGTCTTCCTCACCAACGGAGTGGCGACGCTGTGGGTGCTGGCCCGCGCCACTCTGGGCGATTTCCTGGTCGTGACGACGGCGGGGTCCTTCACCCTGGTGGGGATCGCCGCGCTGGTGTCGCTGGTGTGGTTCGGCCGGGAGCTCCGTGGTGAGGGCATCAGGCTGCGATTCGGCACGGCCGCGGGCTGACCGACCCCGCTCAGGCCGAGCGTCCCCACCTGGCTGAACCCCGCTCAGCCGAACCGCCGCGCCAGCCGGTGGAATACCTCGGGCACCGCGCCCTGGATCCGCGCGGCGACGGTCAGCCAGCCCGGCACGAACACCTCCGGCCTACCCCGTTCGACCGCCCGAAGCAACGCCGATGCCACCGTTGCCGGGTCGATCTGGCGAGGGAACCGACGATCGTAGGCTCTGCCGCGGTGGTCGAAAAAGGGAGTGCGCACCGCGCCGGGCAGCAGGGTGGTGACACCGATCCCGTCGACGGCCACCTCGTGGCGAAGACTGGCCGCGAAGGTCCGCAGCCCAGCTTTCGTCGCGGCGTAGACCGCTTCCTCACCGACGCCTACCGCGGCGATAGAGGAGACGAAGACGAGGTGCCCGTGCCCGCGCTCCCGCATTCCGGGTAGCGCGGCACGGGTGAGCCGCAGCGGAGCGGTCAGATTCAGCGCGACCAGCCCGTCGATATCCGCTTCGCGCATCGTCGCCAGCTCACCGGCCCACCCCTGGCCCGCCGAGTTCACCAGCAGGTCGACTCCGACCGCGATGTCTGCTGCCCGGGCCAGGCCGCCGGGGCTGGACAGGTCGGCCACCATGGCACGGGCGCCGGTGCGACGCACCACCGCCTCCAGCCGAGCTTGGTCCCGGCCGATCACCACCAGCCGGTAGCCGGACGCACTGAGTGCCTCGACGATCGCTGCGCCGATACCTGAGGACCCGCCGGTGACCAGGGCTGTGCGCCGGGTACTCATCCCCAGGTTGCCCGGCGCGGCGAGCCGAGGCCCCCGTCCGCCGGATGCTCACACTCATGCCTGAGTTGGGTAGCCCGGTGGGTGAGCAAGGCGACACCTCCGATCAGGACCACCGCCGCCATCGCCTGGCCGGCCAGTATGGCGGGCGAGTTGCTCACCTGCTCCCCGAGCCAGCTCACCCCGATCGCCACGCCGACCAGCGGATCCACGATCGTGATCACGGCGAGGGCAGGCGCGATGAGGGTGCCCTGCTGGAACGTGTTCTGGCTGAGCAGGAACCCCATCGGACCCACCGCGCACACCACGTAGAGCACGGGGTGTCCGAAGGGCTCGGCGAGTCCGCCGGACCGGACCTGGGCCGTGACCACTTTCATCAGTCCGGCGGTGAGGCCGTAGAACACTCCGGTGGCCATCGCCAGCGCCCCGACGTGGATGGAGCCGGAGAACCGGGCCGCCACGACGAGGCATCCGGCCACGAGTAGGCTGAGGACCACGGCCAGCGGAAGCAGCGCCGTCCCGTTGGGGAGTTGCCCGGAGTTGCCGGTCGGCCTGGCGAGCAGCAGGAAGGCGGCCAACCCGGCCACACATGCCAGCGAGCCGAGCACGATCAGCCGGTCGACACCACGATGGGCCAGCAGCGCCGAGAACACCGCACCGAACAGGGCTCCGGTCACCAACAGCGGCTGGACCAACACCAGCGGGCCGAACGCGAGGGCGACGAGCTGCAGGGCCAGGCCCACCAGGACGGTCACCACCCCCAGCACCCATACCGGTCGGTGGATCAGCTCCCACAGCAGCAGCGGGTTGAGCGTGCCGGTGGTCGGTACCTGCTTGGTGGCGCGTTGCTGGATCGCGCTGGCCAGGCCGAAGCTGGCCGCCCCGACCACCGCAGCGGGCACCGCGACGAACAGCATGGCCGACGCCGCGTGTGCCACCGCTTACTCCTCACTCCTGGCTGTCCGGGCACCTGCGTCAGCCACCACATCGTCGAAGGCATGACGCAGCATGTCGGCGAACCGGTCGGTATCGGGGAACAAGCCGGTGTCCGTGGTTATCCCCACACCGAACATCTGCCCCCAGGCCAGGAAGCCGACCGCCAAGCCGACACCGTCGGCAAGCGGCAGCACCGGGAACACCGAGTCGACCAGGGCACCTCCCATATGATGCTCCCGTCGTGGCCCCGGCAACACCGAGGCGATGAGGGTGAAGAACCGCCATCCGTACATCACGCGCACCAGTCGGGCCTGCAGCGGGGTCGGCAGTCTGCCGAGGGCGTTCATCACGGCCTCTGCGGCGATGGGCTGATCGGCGCGCTGCAGCCCGGTCAGCGCGGCCGCCACCTCGGCGACCCGCCGGGCCGGTGGCATCGGCCCGACCGGCAGGTCCAGCGCGACCGCGGCCGTGCGGTTGCCCCCGTCTCCGGCGCGCCGGACCGTGCGTGTGGTCCGGGGAACCATCGTCCGCAGCCGTCCGCCGGCCGGTGCGCCGACTGGGTCGTGCCGGTACAGGGCCTCGCCGACCAGGGCAAGCAGGAGCGCGGTGGTGCTCACTCCATGCTCCCGCGCTGCGGCTCGTACCTTGGCCGCAGGCAGCTCCACCATGGCATAGCCCCGGGCCGGGGTACTCGGACCGGCCGGTCTCCCGGCGCGCCCACTGCCCGGCGCGAGGCTCGCTGTGGCCAGGCTCACCAAACCCCGGAGCACGCGGCGGCCGTGGACGGCCCTGGCTCGCCAACCCGCTGTTCGCGGGGGCGCGGGTTCTTGTTGAGCCCGCGGATGTTCCCGGTCGGACAGCAGTCCCAGCAGGACGGCGGTGATGGCGAGGCCGTCGCCGAGTGCGTGATGCATCTTCGCCAGCACCGCGGTCCGTCGGGTGTCGGTGTCATGCAAGACCTCCAGTTGCCACGGCGGTCGGTCCAGTGGCACCGGAGTGGTGAAGAACTCCCGCATCGCCGCCGACCAGCGATCGCCATGGCCGGCACCGACCGTGCGCACCCGCAGGTGGCGCGCCGGGTCGATGTCGTCCTCGGGTAGCCAGCGTGGCCGTCGGCCCCGTCGCAGCTCCAGCCTGCGACGCAGCATCGGCAGGGCGGGTGTGCGATCCGTGATGTGTGTTGCCAGGTGAAGGGCGAGCCGCTCCGGCTCGACCGGGTGTTGCTCGGCGACCAGCAGGACTGCACCGACCTGCTGGGGGATTGCGGGAGTGGCGGCATACGTGAAGAAGGCGTCCGGCGCGGACAGTGGCCGGGCGCCGTGATGGCGGGGCAGTCTGGGCAGCGCGGCGATCTCCGCGCCCAGGTCGAGGGCGGCGATGTGGGCCCGCGCGTGCCGCTCGGCGTCGGCGAGCCGGGCGGGTTCCCGGACAAGATCTCGCAGCGCGGCGATCAGGTCCGCAGGCCGGTCGCACACTGTCGCGAGGCCGGCCCGTGCCATCAGTTCGGCATTGGCCCGCCCGTGCCCGGCGATCGGCTCGAACATCAGCACTGCCCGCCCACATGCCACGGCCTGCAGTGCCGTCGCTCCACCAGCATTGTTGACCACGACATCAGCGGCCGTGGTGAGGGCCGGCATGTCGGAGGTCCAGCCCAACGGCACCAGCCGGTGGGCCGGCTCGCCGCGGGCGACCAGTCTGGCGCGCAGCGCCTCGTTGTGCCCACACGTCACGACGACACAGATGCCGGGATCGGCCGCCAGCCCGGCCGTGACTGCCCGTTCCATCGAGCCGAATCCGAGGGAACCGCAGGAGACCAGCACGATCAGGCCGTTTTCGGGCAGACCACAGCGCCGCCGCGCCGCGACCTTGTCGGCCGGGTAGAACGCCGAGCTGACCGGTGGTGCGCCGACCGCGCCCCGCGCGTCGGGTCGCGCCCGGTGCATGGCGCGTAGGCTCGGCCCGCTCGCCACGTAGTGCAGGTCGACCTCGGAATAGACCCAGAACGGGTGCGGCGCGAAGTCCGAGACGATCGCCGCGACCGGCATATCGAGACCACCGCGGCGCCGGATCCAGTCCAGCCCCCCGGTGCCCAGCGGGTACGTCGACACCACCAGGTCCGGCTGGTATTGCGCGATGACCGGCGCGAGCCGGATGCCGCTCCACATCCCGACGATCCGGCAGGAGGACGTGGCGAACCAGCGGTGGCGCCCCAGCGAACGGTAGAAGAAGTCGTAGAGCCATGGGGTGGTGTCCACGTTCACCCGGTAGATCCAGCGAAACCCCGGACCGACCCACCGGCCAAGCTGTTTCAAGGTGTCGACGCGCCGGATCTCGCAGTCGGGCCAGAGCTGGCGGGCCCGCTCCTCGACCGCCTGCGCCGTCGCGTTGTGGCCCTCGCCGATGGTCGCACTGATCATGAGCAACCGCCGGGGTGGTCGCCCGGACCCGAGGTCCGCCGGATCAGCCATCGGCGGGCTCCTGATGTCCGCAGGCGCCATCCCGGCCCGGTTCCCGGTCGGCCGTCGGGTCGGGTTCGGTGGCGGGTGGGCCCCAGGCCAGTGCCAGCAGGAGGGTGGCACGGGCGGCGGGATCATCCAGGGCCGACCCGAACAACTCCCGGAGCCGACCCAACCGATAACGCACCGTCTGGGGATGCACATGCAACTCACCAGCCACCGCCTTACGGTTGCCCATGTTCATCAACCACGACGTCAACGTCTCCGCCAACCGCTCCCGAGCAGACCCGGACAACCCCGCCAACGGAGCCAGATACTGCGCACGCAACGCCCCCAACAACCGATCATCACGATGAACCACCATCGCATCCAGATGCTCATCAACAAACAACGGATCATCACAAAGCACCCGCGCCGCCCGCAACCGCACCCCCAACTCCGCCAAATGCACACTCGCCGGCAACCACACCAACCCCACCGACGCACCCACCACCGCCCCCGCACCCCGCAACACCGTCGCCAACCGAGCCCGCCGCCCCGGACCCGACGGATCCGGCACGATCGCCACCAACACCCCCGGACGACGCAACCGCAAACACGAATCATCCAACCGAGCCAACAACCCCCGACCCACCTCATTATCCGAATCAACCATCACCACCGCAGCCTGCCGAGGCACCACCCACCCCGCCCGCACCGCCGCCGCCTCCACCGCCGCCAACCCCGAACGCTCCGAAAGCAACAACTCAGCCAACTCATCACGCAACCGCTCCCGCGCATGCCAACTCGACGACTGCTCCCGCGCATACCCCCGCAACGACGCCGACGACAACTGATCCACCGCCGTGAACACCGCCGTCGCCAACCCCGCGAACAACTCCGCCGACACACCAATCCCCAACGCCACCGCCGCCACATGACGCCACGCCACCGCCGCACCACAGCGATACGCCGTCAACAACTCCGTCACATCCCGCTGCTCACGACAATGCACCCGCCCAATCTCCTCAAACATCGCCCGCTCCACCCCCGACGCCAACACCGGACCCATCACCACCGGATCCCGCAACGCCAACCCCACCAACCGCGCCACAAACCCCTCCGCCGCCCCCACCACCTCATCAAACCCCCCACCCAAAAACCCCGCATAATCCGGATGATCCACCACCAACACATCACGAACCTCAGCCAAGATCACCGGCAACCGAGCCACCACCGCCGACACCAACCCCGGAACCCGAACCTCCTCCTCAGCCCGCACCACCCAACCTCCCTCCACACCACACCCAACAAGGTCC
>JBOHGD010000050.1:0-36505 GCA_050699955.1 Pseudonocardiaceae bacterium
GCGCGGGCAGCGGGATCTGATAGTGGCTGCCCTGGTAGACCAGGCGCTCCCGGCGCCAGACCTTGCGGCAGATCTCCACCAGCTCCCGGGTACGGCCCAGCGGCGCGGTGTACGGCACGCCGTGGAAGCCCTCGATGACCTGCGGTCCCGACGCCCCGATGCCGAGGATGAACCGCCCGCCCGACACGTAGTCCAGCCCGGCAGCGGTCATCGCGGTCAGCGTCGGCGTGCGGGTGTAGAGCTGCAGGATTCCCGAGGCGATCTGCAGCCGCTCGGTGCGCGCCGCGATGAACCCCAGCTGGCTGACCGCGTCGAAGCTGTAGGCCTCCGCCACGAAGACGACATCCAGCCCGGCCTTCTCGTAGTCGGTCAGCTCCGCGACCGTCTCGGCGAACCCGCCGCTGTAGTTCAAGTGCATCGCGATTCGCACGGTGGCCCCTCCTCGCCCTGCGTTTCACCCTGGCGTGCAGCGGCCAGGGTGCCAGGCACCGGCGTTTGCCGGTACCGTCCGGCACAACCCCGATCATCACCGAAGAGGTGTCGCATGACTTCCCCCGACCATGCCAGCGTCAGCCTCGATGAGGCCCGCAGCCTGCTCAGCTCTGGAGCAGCCCTCCTCCTGGACGTCCGGGAGCAGCACGAATGGGACGCTGGACACGCCACCGAGGCGGTGCACATGCCGATCGGGCAGCTCGACGCCGCCGCGCTGCCAGCCGGCAAGGAGATCATCGTCACCTGCCGCTCCGGAGGGCGGGGAAAGCGGGCCACCGCGACATTGGCCGACGCCGGGCTGGCGGCGAGCAACCTGACCGGCGGGATGCGCGGCTGGCAGAGCGCCGGGTTGCCACTCGAGTCCGCGGACGGAACGCCCGGCAAGGTCGACTGAGAACTCGAGACTCGGCGAACTCCCGACTCGGCGCGGTCAGCGCCGCAGCCTGGGCCGCAGGTCGCCCGCTGGGAGGGAACCCGTCCCCGCCCGCTCGACCCGGTCGGCCACGTCCCGAGCAACCGCGACGAGCGCTGCGACGTCCAGGCCGTGTGGCGGTGCGGCGGCGTACGGGTCGATCCGGTCCGCGGCTCTGCGTAGCAGTACCGCGGCGCCTCTCGGGTTGCCCCGCTGCACGTGGGTGAGTCCGACGGCGAGCTGCGCCAGGCCCTGCCACAGCTCCCGATCCTGGCTCTCGGTGGCCTTCCACACCCCCTCGAACACCTCGTGCGCGTGGAACGGGTAACCGTCGTCGATCAGCTGCTGGGCCTGCCGCAGCGCTTCGTCCGGGCTCAGCACGACGTCCTCGGGAACCCGATCGATCCCCGGCGCACCACGGGGCAACGGACGGCCCAGTGCGTCGCGGGGCCGGGCGTTGCGGGCCCGCCCCGCCGGATCTCGATCGCGGCTGCTCATCGGCCAATCATCCGGTATTGATGGCTGGTATGCCGGGCTCGCCCCTCCGTGCGGGCGCCCCGGTACACCGGGGGAGGATGACGGCATGGATCACCACGGGCGCCGCGAGCAGACAGACCGGGTCCAACTGGGCGGCCGCGCGCTGCCGATCATCAGCCCGGCCCGGCTCTATGTCTGCGGCATCACGCCCTATGACGTGACCCATCTCGGGCACGCCAGCACCTTCGTCTGGGCCGATGCGGCCGCAGCCGTGCTTCGGATGGCCGGGGCAGAGACCATGACCTGCCGCAACGTCACCGACGTCGACGATGTGCTGACCCGGGCGGCCATCGAGCGCGGCAGGCACTTCGACGAGTTCGCGCTGGAGCAGGAGTACCTCTTCGGACGGGACATGACGGCGCTGCGGGTGCGCAGGCCGGAGCACGAGCCGCGGGCCCGCCATCATGTGGGGCGGGTCGTGCAGCTGGCGGCGGCGCTGATCGCGACGGGGTCGGCCTACCAGCGGGGCGGCACGGTGTACTTTCGGGGCGCAGGGGTGCCTGCCAAGGTGGGGCTGACCCTGCAGCAAGCCACCGATCTGGCGACGGAGTTCGGTGACCAGCCCGACGATCCGGTTCGCGACGAACCCTTCGACGTCCCGGTGTGGCGGCCCTCCGGTGACGACGAGCCCGGCTGGCCGAGCCCCTGGGGCCGCGGCAGGCCCGGCTGGCACGCGGAATGCGCCGCGATGGCACTCAGTGTGTTCGGCGCGGCCGTCGACGTCCTGGCCGGTGGAGCCGACCTGGACTTTCCGCATCACGCCTACCAGGCGGCCATCGTGGAGGCGGCGACCGGCGTCGGCCCCTTCGCCCGGACCGCGTTCCCGGTCGGGACGGTCACCGTGGGCGGCGCCAAGATGGCCAAGTCGACGGGCAACCTGGTACTGGTCTCAGACCTGCTCTCGCACCATCCGGCCGCCGCGGTGCGACTGTTCCTGCTCGACCGGCCCTGGCGACAGACCTGGGACTTCCGTCCCGAGTCACTCGACGACGCGGTGGTTCGGCTCGACCGGCTCTACACCGCGGCCGGGACCGCCCAGACCTCACCTGCCGCGTCGGACGCCGTCATCGCCGCCCTGGTCGACGACCTCGACGTCCCGACCGCGCTGCGCATCGCCGAGGAGGCCGGTGGCGAGGCCGCACGTCTGGCGCTGCACGTCCTCGCCCTGGAATGACCGCCCTGCGGCACACGTCATCGAGCCACGGTGGGGTCACTCACGGTGGCGCCCGGAACCGACCTCGACCACTTGTATCCGGGCCGCGGTATTGAGCTTGACCTCCCGGGTGTAGATCGAGTGAATGATCCCGTTGTAGACCAGATCCCACAACCGGGAGTTGGCCTGCATCCGGCGCAGCTCCGCGTGCGCGACACGGCCCTCGGCGTCGGTGAGATACAGCTGCGGGCTGGCACCGCTGCCGGCCAGTTCAACCTTGGTCAGCTCATAGACCTTGACCCATCCGGTGTTCGAAGCGAACCACTCCGCGCCCGCTGCCATCCATCGTCTTCGCCCACTGACAAAGATCATCACCGGAGCGAACAGGACGATGAGCCAGAAGATCCACTCGGTCATCCACCACACACCCCAGGCGATCAGGGTCATGATGACAATCATGAATCCGAGTGCAAGGACGGCCGGGCCGTAGGTGTACCTGCGTGAGTCGCGGTACCACTCCAACAGCGGTCCCTGCCCGGGTGGCGCTTTCGGCTGTCGCCGGGGATCGGTCTCAGGATCACCCCCACCATCCCAGGTGACCGGAGCCCCTGGCGGGCGAGGCTCGCCGGTCTCCCGATCGGGCCGTGGCGGTAACTCGGAGGCGTCACTGAACATCGCTCAACCGCCCACCCAGCCGCCGACCGTGCGAGCCACGGTGGCGACACCGTCACCGACGGCATGAGCGGTGTCGCTGCCGGCGTCGGCGATGTCGTCCCAGTGATTGTCGATCACATAGCCGACCCCCGAAGCCGCAACCGCACCCACGCCGACGGCCGCCAGAGTGAACGGCCCACCGGCCAAGGCGATCGGCGCCAGCGCGAGCATGCCTTCGGTGACGCCGAAACTGACTCCGGTCGAGACCGCCGCCGAGGCGATCGTCTGGTCGACGGACTTGCCTTGGTAGATCTCCACACCGGCCTGTGCAAGTGTGATCGCGATACCCGCGTAGGGCACCTTGCCCAGCACCTTGGCACCCCGAGCGAATAGACTCGTGCCTCGGATTCCGTCCGCTGGAGACCACGCTATGACCTGAAGTACGGAACGGCCGCTGGTGGTGCGGTTCAGCCCGCCCAGGAGGCGGCTGTGCGAAAGGGCGATCCGGTTCTCCTGAACCGCGAGGTCACCCATCGCGTTGCGGCCGGACCGCAGTTCGGTGCGCTGCGCCGGGGTCAATGCCGGATCGCCCGCGATCCGGCGGGTGAGGTCCATTGACTCGCGGGCATGGCGCCCCGAGAGCATGCGGAACCGGGAGTTCTCGATGTGCAGACTTCCGGTCGCGCCGATGGCGGCCCCGGTGGCGATGAAACCGGCATTGTCACGCAGGCTCTCGAATATGCTCTTCGGCGGATTGGTGGCCCTGGCGAGGCGCTCGTGAGCGGCCAGTTCGAGGCCGCGGGCATAACCGACGGTCTGGTTCACCTCGTTCCACGCCCGGACCTGCGCCTGGTAGTCCCCGACGGCCGCGACCTGCTGTGGTGTGGTGGGCTCGGCGGGCAACACCACGGTGGGAGGCGGCTCGATCCCCTGCGCGGTCACGGTCAGGCTCGCCGCCGCAGCCACCGTGCGGGCCTGCTGCAAACGGGCCTGCACGGTGTCCAGGTCCTCGGAGAAGGCGATCATCGCGGCCCCGGCCCGGTCGATCTCCCTGGACAGTTGGTCGGTTTCCCGGCCGCCCCGGCCGAGATAGTCCTCGAATGCGGTGGCGGCGTCCCCGCGCCAGCACTCGTGGGTGCGGCTGCGCACCCCGTCGAGCATGGTGGCGGCGTCGAACGTGCCGGTGGAGACCCGCTTCATCCATTCACCGGTCTCGCGGCACGCGGCCGGATCACCCAGCAGTTCAGTGTTGAGCACCGCCGTACCCCTCCTCACCCGTCGAACGCACTGAGTCGCGCAGCGCCGCCCCTGTCGGCATCACCGACGGTCTCGTCGCTGTGCCGCACACTCGCCGCAGTCACGTCCACCGCGGTCACGAGATCACCCACCACCCCGGACATGTCACCCAGCAGCTCACCGACGAGGGGGGTGGACACCCCCGCATCCGGCGCAGCCGGTGCGCGTGCCCCCGTCTCGTCCAGTGCGGTAGCGCCGCGGCCGAGCGTCTCGGACAGGGCGCGCATGCCGGCGTGGTCGAGGTAGGTCTCGCCGTGGGCCTCAGACATCGCCGCCCCCCTCGTCGTGCCACAGCTCAGGCGGGAGGTGGGCATCGAGCACGACTGCCTCGATCCCCCACTGCTCGCGGTATCTCTCCAACACGGGGGTCGGCAGCAACACCCAGGGTTGGCTCTCGCCACAACCCTGGACGAGTCGCTCAAGCGTGGTGTACGCCACCGCCACCAGACGACCATCCACCAGCCGACGCAGTTCGAGCTGTGTCTCACTGTCATCCCCGGCGACCCGCTGCGAGGGTAGATAGACCATGAGCGGTAGGCTCGGGTTGAGCTCGCCGATCGGCACGGCGGGTCGCGTGGGCCCGAAGTTCTCCATGTCGTCAACTCCCCCCGTGGGCTGTGACAATCTGTCGCTGACGGTAGTTAGCTCCGTCACGCCGCGCGCTTGTTTCAGAAGATTCTCACCCAAAAGTTTACATCGGCGTTACAAAGCCACCTGGGTTGCCGAGGATCCGCCGAAAGCGTCAGAAGCACAGCGGCTGGTGGGTCGCGCAGCGTGGCCCACACAGCGACCATGTCGATCTCCCGGGAAGCCGTGGAGCATGTCCGGCTCCGAGGGTGCGCCCCGCTCAGCGTTTCTACAACCGCTTCAGCTTGTAATCGGCCCTGCGGATGCTGACGAGGAGGCAGTGCATGCGCCGGTTCAGCCGATTGACGCTGTTGTAGGTCTACACGCTGCGTTACGGCGAGGGATCGGCGATATGTGGGGTGCAGAAAACGTCCCGGAAAGTTAACGAATGGTCCGAGGTTGCGACAGTCCGACTCGGACAATGATCCCAGCCGGCCGGCGGATAGAGGTCCGCGCCGGGACTGCCGCGACACCGGCGCACCTGGAGGGCCACACCGGCCCCGGCAACGTCATGCTCATGACGTTGCATACCCCAGATCGAGAGGCGACCGGTACATGACAGCTACTTCGCGCACGCTGATCCTGCTCAGGCACGCGAAATCGGCCTGGCCGGACGGCACCCCCGACATCGAGCGCCCGCTGGCCAGACGGGGGCGCCGCGACGCACCGGCCGTCGGCCAGTGGTTGCGCAGGCAGGCGCCCCCGATCGATCTCGTGGTGTGCTCCCCCGCACTGCGAGCCCGCCAAACCTGGGACCTCGTCACCGCCCAACTGAATGCCGAACCCCGGGTGCGGCACGACGAACGGCTCTACGGCACCTCCGCCGACGTGTTCCTGCAGGTCACCCGGGAGTTGCCGGATGAAGCGTGCACAGCGCTGCTGGTCGCACACAACCCCAGCCTCGAGGACTTGCTCGAACTGCTGACCGGGGCCGACGAGATCCTCAGGACCTCTGCGCTCGCCGTGCTGAGCACGACGCACCCCTGGACGCAGGCCGACCCGGGATCGTGGACCCTGGAAGCGCTGGCTACCCCACGCGGGGAATGACCCGGCTCTGCGCTCAGGGCGTCACCGGGCCGGGGGTCCCGGTGGTGCGGTGCGCCGACGTCGTCGCGCTGGAGGGCCCGGCGAAGCCACCGGTGATGGCCACCGCGCCGAGCACGATCAGCACGATGCCGAACAGCCAGGTCAGGGCCACCAGGCCGGCGGCCGGGAAGGTCAGCACCACGATCCCGGCGATCACGCTCACCAGGCCGCCCGCGACCGCCCAGCCCCGCCCGGGGGCGTCGGTGACCAGGCCGTGGAAGAACTCGATGATGCCGCCCACCACCCAGAACACCCCCAACACCAGCACCAGCGCGGCGGCCGAATGGAACGGACGAGCCAGGCACAGCAGCCCAGCCAGGATGGCCACCAACCCGAGCAGGGCCAGCAACACCCGGCTGCTGCCCTGCGTGTCGTCGACGGCGATCGCCGCGACGAGCCGGAACACCCCTGCCACGAGCAGCCAGATCCCGACGACCACCGCGACCACGAGCACGGATCGCCCTGGCCACACCAGCACCAGGATTCCAGCCACCAGGGTGAGCGCCCCGAACACCTCGGTCCATCCTCGGGAGCGCCCGACCCGCGCGAGTTGCGCTCCAGCCTGCTCGGCGACGCGGTCGGTTGACGATGACTCGGTCATGGTTCCTCCTTCAAGAGGTCCTTCGCCGTGCCGAAACGCCGATGGTCGCCTGCTCGCGACGGTTCGGCCTCACCCGGCGCAGGTGAAACCGGCAGATCGCCCAGTCGTTCACCCTTCGTGGCCGCGTGGCGTCTCCCGCTGAATGACCGGATCTCCTACCGTTCCGAGTGGACAGATCGGTCTACTGCACGGCGGCCAGCCGGAACGAGGTAAGCGGTGCGGTGGAGGAGGAGGGGCTTGGTGTCATGACAACTGCCGGCGCTGAGCGCGTTGACCATCGTCTGCTGGAGTACGGATCAGACGAGGAGTTCGTCGCAGGCGTCGCACCATTCCTCTGCGAAGGGCTGGAGGCGGGCGAGCCGGCTCTGGTGGTCGCGTCGCCGCGCAACCTCGCGACGATGCGGGACCTGGCCGGCTCGCAGGCCAGCCGGGTTCGCTTCGCCGACTCCGACGCCTGGGGCAGCGGCAACGTGCCTGCGCGAGTACTGGCCGTCGAGTGGGCCGTCCGCAAGCTGCTGGCCACCACGGTCCGGTGCCGGTTGATCGAGGAGTTCACCTGGCGGGGAGTCGCGCAACGCAAGCAGTGGTGCCGTCACGAGGCGGCCGCCAACTTGCTGCACACGTCCTCGCAGGTCAGCATGCTCTGCACGGTCGACACCCGGGCGAGTCCGGGCACCTTTCTGGACGATCTGCGCCGAACCCATCCGATCATCGCGCCGGACCGCTCCAACCCGGACTTCGTCGAACCGTGGACCTACCTCACCCAGTTGGACGGCCGCACGTACCGCCCTGTTCCACCCCATGCCGACGTCAGCACGGCCGTCCACGACAGGGATCTGAGCTCTGTGCGGCAGCGCGTGACGGCGGATGCCCGGATCGCGGGGCTCACCGACTACCAGACGCAGTGCCTGGCGCTGGCCGCCACCGAGATCGTGTCGAACGCCGTGCATCACGCCGGGACGGTGGCCACCATCAAGACCTGGACCGACGGATCGTGCTTCTGCTGCGAGGTCAGCGACAAGGGACCTGGGCTCGCCGATCCGATAGCGGCCTATCGGCCGCCCGTGCCGGCCGGCGGCCGGTGTGGCCTGTGGCTGGCCCGGACCTTTTGCGACGATCTTCAGATCGTCTCGTCCGAAACGGGAACCGCCGTGCGGATGTCGTTCATCCGTCCCTGAGCGGGACCGACTCCGCCGCCGAATACCAGGCGACCGCCGGGGCGGCCCCGCGCGTCAGGCTCGGGGTCGCGGCGAGGCGACCGGGCCAGCTCCCGCGCGTCGCCACCCGGGCGAGCCCACCTTCGTGACCGGCTCGACAGCACCCGGGGCGAGCTCACCGCAGGCGTCGTCCTGCACACCGGCCAGCGGCGGCTGCCGTTCGGAGACCGGCTGGTAGCGCTGCCGGCTTCCGATCTATGGAGCTGAGCCACAGGCCGCGCGAGGCCCGTCAAGTTCAGATGCCGTGAGACGATCCTTGAACTGATCGAGGCGGAGGCGAGCGGATAGTTGCCCACCAGAGAGAACGGTCGAGTGGCGGCTCGTGAAGCGCGGCTGGCGATCACTCCACCCGACCAGATCTTCGCCTCCCTCCCGGAACAGCTCAACAATGTCCGGCGGTGGAACGAGGACCGGCACTGGGGCTTACGCGCTGAGGACTTCCACTCCGTCGACCTCACTCCCCGTGCTGGGAACAACCCCCTGTTCGTCGATGTGATCGCCGTCTACCTGGGCGAACGCGCCGATCTGAACGGGGTCCGCAGGACCTGCCACGAGTTGTGGACGGTGGCCGCCGATCAGCAGCCCCATACCTGGGCGTGGGACTGGTACCAGGACCGATGGGAGCACCTGCCCAAGCCGGTGACCCTGTCCGCAGGCATCGTTCACACGCCCGGAGTCCGCCGAGTGACCCTCGATCTGGGCGCCCACTTCGAACCGGGGCGCCACGTTCGGCCCAGCAGGCTGCGCGGCCCGGACTCCGCGCACGCCGAGGTGCTCGCCGCCGCTGCCCACTTTCCCCGCTGGATCCGGGCCATGGATGGCAAGACCATCCCCTACGCCTGGATCGCGGGCTACGAGGTGCTGATCAGTGGACGTCGGATGCCTACTCGGCTGCCCGCGCTGAGCTGGAGCAGGTTCCGGCGCACGATGAGCCTCACGGCCGGCTGGGCCGAACACGCCTACGGTGGATGGGCCGCGCCGGTCGTCATGTGACGAGGCACCCGCTACCGCGTCACGACGTGGGTGCCACCGGCGGGGCAGGCGCTGCGGAGGACGGCGCCGGGCAGGACTGCTTGACGGAACCCATGATGTTACCGGCAGCCAAGCCGACGGTGGTCGCCGAAGAGACCAGGGCGCCGACATTCGACGACAAACTGGCCTGGTCGTTCAGCCCGTTGACAGTGGCTTTGAACGAGTCGACCGCCTGGCGCAGGTCAGCTATCTGCGAGGGGAACTGGGTCTGCGCGGCGTTTGCCAGGTCTGCCCCCGAGGTGTCGAGTTTCTGCAGTGCGGCCTTCACTCCTGGAACGCCCACCGCGCCCGCATTGAGTGCGGCGACATTCTTGACCGCCGTCTGGAACTCGGCGGCTGCGGTGCACAGTGCCGGGTCGGCGTGCGCAGCGGAGGTGGGGGCTACCGACGCGCTCGGCAACGTCGACGCCTGAGACGCATCGTGTGGAGATGGTGCGGACGAACAGCCGACGAGCCCGGCCAGCCCGATCCCCACGGTTGCCAGCGTCACCACCATCCGCTGCTTGGTCTGTGTCATGCGACCTCTACCTCCCCTAGTCGACGCCCATGTCAGTCCTCATACTCGACACGGAAGTCGTCGGAGGCATCCTCCGGACCGGGTGACCGGAACCTCTAGTCGGGCCCGCCGGAGCGTCGCGGAGGTCGCGGAAGTTGAGGTCCCGCCCGGCGCTGAGGTCCGGCCGGCGCTGAGGTCCCGCCGGCGCTGCATCGCCCGCTCAGAACGGACGGCCCACCCGGCCGCAGAAGGCACGGCCGGGTGGAGTGCCGGCACACACACAGCCGATCCCGGCGGTGGGGTCAGGATCAGCGGGGCAGGCTGGAGCCGCGCCCGTACCCGCGACGGTACGTCGGCCGACGGCGCCGCGTCACCCGTCCATCAGGGTGGCCGGCCGTTACCGAACGTCCCGGCGCCTCGCATGAGGGTGAGCCCGGGTCACGTGGACAGCGGCGACGCCGCCCCTTCGGCACGGGTGCTCCCGGTGCGGCCACGGCCGGCCGCCGCCAGTGGCGCGGCGATCTCCTCGAGAGATCGGCGCTCGGCAGCGACCCCGAAGAACACTGCGACCAGACCGCCGATGACCATCACGAGCGCGCCGAGCTGGTAGCCGAGAAACAGCTTGAAAGGTTCCGAACCGTCGCCGATGAGCGCGCCGTAGATCACCGGACCGAGCGCCCCGAAACACTGCGCGATGGCGAAGAAGACAGCGATCGCCTTCGCCCGCACCTCCAGCGGGAAGAGCTCACTGACCGTGAGATAAGCCGCGCTGGCACCGGGGGAGGCGAAGAAGAAGATCACGCACCAGGCGATCGTCTGGGTGATCGCATTGAGCATCCCGGCGTTGAACAGAAAGGCGGTGATGCTGAGCAACACGCCGGCCGTGATGTACGTGCCGGAGATCATGGTCTTTCGGCCGATGGTATCGAAGAAACGGCCGATCGTCAGAGGACCGAGCAGGTTCCCGACAGCGAAGGCGATGAGAAAAACCGGCGCCGACTCCGCGGACACCCCGTAGAACTTGCCGAGCACCAGCGTGTAGGTGAAGAAGATCGAGTTGTAGAGGAACGACTGCGTGATCATCAGTGTCGCGCCGAGCACGGACCGGGTCGGGTACTCACGGAAGAGCACCCGGGTCAGCGCGAGATAACCGATCTTGTTGGTGGGCCGCAGGTCGATCGCCTTGCTCTCGTCCACCGGCGGCAACCGGTGCCCGGACGCCTCCACCTCACGCTCGATATAGGCGATGGATTCTTCAGCCGCCTGCTCGCGGCCGTTCATCACCTGCCACCGCGGGCTCTCCGGGAGGTTCCGGCGCACCAGCAGGATGACCAGACCGAGCACCGGGCCGATCAGGAAGCCGATCCGCCAGCCGAGGTTGAGCTGCAGGGTGTGCAGCAGGATGAACGTGCCGAGCGTGCCGAGGATCGCGCCTGCCCAGTACGTCCCGTTGACCCCGATGTCGATCCGGCCGCGGTAGCGCGCCGGGATCAGTTCGTCGATCGCGGAGTTGATCGCCGCGTACTCCCCGCCGATACCCGTGCCCGCGATGAAGCGGGTGGCATACAGGAACGCTACCCAGCCGGGGCCGCTGCCGAGGGTGAACGCGGTCAGGCCACTGCCCACCAGGTAGACCCCCAGTGTGATCATGAACAGTTTACGGCGGCCCAACTTGTCCGACAGCCGGCCGAAGAACAGGGCACCGACGACCTCGCCGGCCAGGTACACGGTCGCGATGAGCCCGACCGCGGTCGAGGACAGGTTGAGCGTGTCCGGCTTGTTCAGAACGGCCGCGACGGCGCTCGCCACGGTGATCTCGAGACCGTCGAGGATCCACGCCACCCCGAGTGCGGCCACCATCCGGGTATGGAACGGTGACCAGGGCAACCGGTCGATCCTGGCCGGGATCAGGCTGCGCACCGTACCGGGCGCCACGTGACTTTCGGTGGTCATCGGGACCTCCTGGAGTGACCGAGCCGGACTGCGTACTTGAATACCATGCAGGACGGCGACGATGCGGGCCGCGGCGGCGCACCACAGCCCGTCCGGATCGGTCGCCGGCTGTGCCCGATCGGCGGCCCGATGTATTAATGGCGCGAGATCACGTCACCGCTCTCCGTGACCCCCCAGATAGCCGATGGCTCCTGGGATCGAGAGGATTGACGCGGCTCGTAATAAAGCGGACCCTCGTATTGGAGGCCGCACCAGGAATACGGGGAGGAGTGGCGAATGTCCACAGTGATTGCTCAGATCGACGTGGGCAGCTCGCTGAGAGACGGGCTGTCCACGGTTGCGACGTTCGTGCCTAAAATCGTGTTGTTCCTGGTGATCCTGCTGATCGGCTGGATCATTGCCCGGGTTCTTCGCAGCATCATCAACAAGGTGTTGGAGAAGGTCGGATTCGAACGCTTCGTGGAGCGGGCCGGGGTGAACAGAGCCCTCGCGAACTCGAGGTACACCGCCGGCGGGCTGATTGCGGGCCTCGTCTACTACGCCATCCTGCTGATCGCCCTGCAGATCGCGTTCGGGGCGTTCGGTGGCAACCCATTCAGCACCCTTCTCGCCGGCATCGTCAGCTTCCTGCCGAAGGCGATCGTAGCCGTCATCCTCGTCGTGATCGCCGCAGCCATCGCTCAGGTGGTCAAGGACATCATCGCCAATTCGCTCAGCGGGCTGAACTACGGTCGGCTACTCGCCAACCTCGTGGCTGCGTTCATAATCGGGCTCGGTGTGATCGCCGCGCTGAACCAGATCCAGGTCGCGGTCACCGTGACCGTCCCGATCCTCATCACCGTGCTCGCGACCATCGGCGGGGTGATCGTGGTAGGTGTCGGTGGCGGGCTCGTCCGGCCCATGCAGCAGCGCTGGGAGCGGTGGCTGACGCAGGCCGAGGCCGAGGCGCCGCAGGCCAAGGCGCACGCGGCGGCTTATCAGCGCGGACGTGAGGACGCCGGTCGGCACGCCGAAGGGCCGCCGCCGGTCCCGGACTCACCCGCCGACCTGCCGACGACGGGCCAGCCGCCGGCTCAGCAGCAGTAACCGTGTCCCTCAGGCGGTGCCGCCGAACTCGGGTACCAACCCGGTCGGCGGCTCGTCGGTCCATCCGTCGGATCGGCTCAGCGCGCAGATCGCAACCAGACGCAGCGCGAGCCACTCGGCACGCCACCACTGGTCGCCGACCGCCGCACCCACGGTGGCAGCGTCCGTACCGGCCTGGTCGAGCAGGCCCGTGGCGTACCCGGCCAGCAGCACCACGCCTGCGATCGAGGCCGAGCCCTCGACGCCCATCACCAGGATGTCGCGCACGGCGGCAGCGTGCTGGTCGACCACCGCCGAGACCGCTGGAACCGCCGCCGCCGCGGCCAGGCCCGCGGCGCCGACCTGGTCCATCAGACGCGCCAGCGAACGCCGCGCACCCCACTCCGCGAAGAAGCCCGACACAGCTGTCACGGCGCGCAGGGTATCGACCCCGTATTCGCCCCATCGAGCGACCTCCGGGTCATGAACGTTGAGGTCCCAGTGGCCGAGCGACCGCCTGCTCGGCGCCCTCCTCAGTGGCGTCATGGCCTTGCTCCTCTGCTGGGTGCTGCTCACCGTCGCCACCGTGTTCTGGCCCGACAGCGAACTGGCCACCGCTACCGACGGCAGCCACCTCGTCGCAACATTCGACTCCACGGTGCCCAACCTGACCCACCACATAGCCGGACACCGCACCGGGGTCCTCGTGCGACCGTGATCAGCGCGCCGGCTTGTCGAGGAAGACCCGCACGACGTTCGTGACGTAGCGCCCACCGTGGCTGTCGCCGGGCACGACCAGTCGCGGTCCGTCGGCGTCGAGCGAACGGCCGTCCTCGCTGGTCGCGAGCAGCACGTTCTTGGCCTCGAGATCCGGATCGATTTCACTGTAAGCCACCAGCGCCCGGTAACCATCGGACGCGCTCACGCTGACGAAGTAGCGCAACTTGTCGTTCTTGATCGTCGGGTCGAACTGCGGGCCCGCCTTGGCGAGCACGTCGACCAGGCGTGGACCGACGTAGACGTGATGCTCGACGCCGCTATCCGCCTGAAATGTCACGGCTACTGTCCGTGACGGCAGCGCCCGCAGGTCGGCCACGTCAAGGCGCAGGTGCCGCACGACGGCGCCGGTCACCACGAAGCTGCCGGCCGGCCGGTGTGTGGAGGACCACTGGCTGGGCACGGATGTGGACGCGGATGTGTCAGCGACGGCGACCGAACCGGTGAGCCCCGTGGCAGCAAGCACGGCGGCAGCGGCGAGCAGAGGCAGGAGGCGCAAACGATTCACGGTGCGATCCTTTCGGTTGAGCAGAAGACACGCGCGTGGTGAGGGCGCCGGTCGGTGCCTCGGCACGGTGGTCGTCGACGGGCTGACAAACCGTCAGGGGTTCTGATAAGCGCCCTGCGGGGTCCTCGCTTTCATCGCGATCCACCGTCCGAGTGGCCAGCACGCCCTACTGCTCCGCTGATACGGAGATCTGATGATGAAACATACGCACGATCGGGTGAATGTCAAGAAATTCTTCTCATATGCGGTAGGGTTTCCGTGCCGTTGCGGAGCCTCGAAGCCGTGCCGGCCAGGCTTCTCAACCAGGTCTTCTCAACTCGATCGGGTAGCGAAACGCGGGATGCTCACCCACCTTGTCGCGCTGGCTACCGCCGAGTTCAACGGCCGCGCACCGTCGGTGCCGTCTCCCGGTTCCACAAGGGCGCAGGACCACCCGCCGATGTGACCTCATACATCTTCGGTGTCATAAATGGAACATTCCAACATGCTGGTGCCACAATCGGGTGGACTTTCCTACAGTCCGTAGCCATGCGCGCACACTGAGTACATGATTTGTGCGGTGAATATGTGACGTCGGCTGCGGGCAGCAGCCGGGGCGAGCGGTGGCTCATGCGCGACGTAGGAGCCTGTCAAGCCACCGGTTCTGATCAACGATGCTGGAGCAGAGGGTGGGTGAGCCCTGATGAGCAAGTGTGAGACCGACCTGGCAGGTGCCGGATGGCGCAAGACGAGTTACAGCAACGGCAACGGCGGCTGCTGTGTGGAAGTCGCTGGTCTGGAGGGCGGGTCTAGGGCGGTACGGGACAGTAAGGACCCTGCCGGGCCGGTACTGACGTTCACCGCGCAAGGGTGGATCGCCTTTACCGCCGGCGTCCGCAGTGGCGAGTTCGGCTGACTACCGGCCAGCGCAGGGGCCGAAGAATCCTGCACGGACTGAGGGACCCAGTCCGAGGGCGCGCACTGGCTACTTCAGGGCGCAGCCGGTCAGTGCTCTGGTTCGCGCTCAAGCGAAGATCGAGTACAGCTCTGGGCCGGCTAACGGCTTGCCGGCAACCGATCACGGGCCTGATCATCAGCGATGGTGATCAGGCCCGGACCTATCGCCAACAGTGCCGCCGCCCGGCGGACCCGAGGCTACCGGTGGAGGTGGCGACGTGGGTCTCCGCGCACCTGCAGGGTCGAGGAGCATCCGCGCGGGATTGAATGGTAAGGCTTGGTGGTCGAAGAAACGTGGTCTTAGTGCTGGTCAACGGCGCCGAGCGGCGACGTCGCGGCCCTGCTGCCGGTTTGGGCCGAATCGATGCCCTTACCCGCACCGCTCCTCACACTCGCCGAGCAGGCACTCCGCGATGCGCTGCTCGCTCGGACCGGTGGGCATGCTGGTGTGGCGAGACCTCGGCAAGGCCGCCCGAGTATGCTACATGCTTGCCGACCGGGCGTGGTTAGCCGGGGCGGCAAGCGATGCCGCGGGTCATCGCCGTGGATGACCTGTCCGGCACCTACAGGATCAGCGCGAGAGGTCCCATACCTGGTCGTCGAGCGGTCAAGTGAGGAATTTTCCCTATTGCCGTCGCAATATAGAGGCCTGCAATACTTCGTACGATCATCGCATCGTCACGTGACACGTCGGTCGATTTATAGACATCCTCAATCGCCAGGACTGCCGATCTGAGGTTCCCGCCGGTTCTCTGAATTGGCTTTCGTTCATCAGTGCGTACAGGTCGGTCTCGATTCGCTTCTTCGGGGAGGATCCACATCGTGACTCGTGAGCAGTCGTCCCATCTTAGCGCTGGCCCCGAACGTGGTGACGACCCATCGGCCCACCCTGCCCGAGCAGGGCATCCGTCAGCGCACCATTGCCCGTTCCGCGCGGTTTGACCGCTCATCGTTACCGTTTGACCCCCAAGGTCTTCGTGTTTGACCCCTTGCTGACCGTAGTCTTGCAGGTGGGAGCTCTACTCCGTCTCTTTAACGTGGTCCTCCGATCGACATCTGATATTTATTTGACATTTATTGCAGTTGTGACTGATTCGAGTCTGGGCGCACCCAGACGGAGGACCGAGTTGATCTTGGACACGTCGGTAGTGTCGGGTACTCTGAGCCAACGAACAAGTCCGTCACGGCGGCTGTTGAGAATCTTGCCGTGAGCGAGTCTACGGGCCGGGTTAGGTCACCCGGTCAGGGCATTGACCTACCGAGGCCCTCCTCCACCGGCGGGAGGGGAATGATGATCCATTACAAGCGGGGGGAATGGGAGATGGCGGGAGCTCAGGTCAACAGAACGGCCAGCCAACCCTGTATCAGTGCAGTAGCGTGGCAGCCACGCCAGCTATTGAGCCTGGACGAGTGGCTGCACCAGGGCAAACGTTTCGGCTCCATTAGCCGCGGCGCCGGGTGGTGGGTCGGCGATTGGATAAATTACGGGAACTCTAAATTCGGTGAAAAGTATTCTCGAGCCGCGCATACGACAGGCTACGACGTTCAAAGCCTCATGAACATGGCTTACGTCGCTTCCCGTTTCGACGTCTCCCGGCGTCGGTCAGACCTTTCGTGGAGTCACCACGCCGAGGTAGCTTCACTTACTGCGGACCAGCAGGAGCACTGGCTCTGGCTGGCCAGCGAAAACGGCCTTTCGGTTCGCCGTCTGCGCGATGAGCTGCGCAAGCTCCGCAGTCGCGTGCCGGCGGGAAAAAACGCCGAAGAGAGCATCTGCTGCCCGAACCCGGTTGATCATCCGGATGGCGATCGAGCAGACGATACGGACGAGTCCAGACCGCGAGCGGTATGCCCTAGATGCGGTTACGCCCTAGATCACGTACTGAAATCAGCTTGATCCCCCGGTAATCTCCCGACGTCGGGAGAAGTGACTCCGAGGAGGTGGACGCCGCGGGCAGCGTGCTTCACCGAAGAGAATTTACCCTCCCTCTCGGGTGATACTCACTCTAGACCTTGATTCGGGGAGCCGTTCGGACTACTTTTCGATCAAGCAGATGCAGCACCTGGCCCCAATGCCGGACATGAGACGGATGCACGATGCCACCCTTTGTGCCCGCTTACCTGATTGGTCTCGTAACTGCTCCATTGGTAGGGATGGCCTTAAAGCCGCTACTTCGAGGCACTGTCAAGACGACGGTTAGAGCCGTTTTGCAGGTAAAGAAACTAGCTGCGGAGGCGGCTGAGGATCTACAGGATCTCGTCGCCGAAGCAAACGCCGAATTTGTCGCCGCCGAATTACAGGCGGGAGGCTGACATTTCCGCCGTTGCACCCAAGGCGGGAGTGCGTCCTGGTGCTACTGCATCCCGGAGGGGTTAGCATTCCGCACGAATACTGCCCAAGTAGAATCGTCAGAAACGAACACGGAGGCTGATGCAAGATGGTCCTACCGTATGTGGTTGGTGTCGCAACCGCCCCGCTGATTGGGAAGATCGTTAAACCGCTGCTGCGGGGCGCAGTCAAAACAACGATCGAGGCTGGTCTACAGGTAAAGAAACTAGCCGCGGAGGCAGGTCAAGGGTTGCAGGGTCTCGCCGCCGAGGCGAGCACTGATATGGCCGTCAAGACTGCCGCGAGCACCGAGACAGCCGTCGACGCGACCACCAAGACAGCGACGGAGACGTCTGCCGACATGGCCGCCGGGGTCGGGCAGTCTCGGGCTGCTGGAGCGGCCCGGCGAGGCACAACGTAAGGGGGCCTATGCCGAGGTCACCACGCAGTGGGTCTGCTTATCTCGGATGGTCGACCAGGACCGGCACGTGGTCGCGGCGCCGCAGTGGCCCGTCCCGCGGGCCTTTTCGCCCATGACCACAGCGCCCTCGCCTCTACCGCAATGCCAAGGTCCTGAAGAATGAGGAGCCGCGATGGGTGTGTTGGACGGAAAGGGCGCTGTGGTCACGGGCGGATCGCGGGGGATCGGTCGAGCGATCGTGCAGCGGTTGGCGACGGACGGCGCCACGGTGGTGTTCAACTACGCGCGTCGCGCGGACCGTGCAGCAGAGGTCGAGCAGGCGGTACGGCATGCCGGGGGGCGCACCTATGGCTTCCAGATCGATCTGGCTACCTCGGGCGCGGCTGACAAGCTCATGGCTGTCGCCGACGAACACCTCGACGGCCTGGATATCCTGGTCAACAACGCCGTCGTGACCTTCTCCTCACGTGCGATCGTCGATACCGACGAGGAGCACTATGACTCGACCATGACCGTCAACGCTAAATCGACATTTCTGACGATGCGCTATGCTGCCCACGCCATGCGGGACTACGGACGGATCATCAACATCTCGACGATCCTCACCACGCGGCCCGCTCCTTTCAGCGCATCATATGCCGCCAGCAAGGGTGCCATCGAGCAACTCACGAAGGTTGCAGCGTTGGAGCTCGGTAACCGGGGCATCACCGTCAACGCCATCCGTCCGGGTGCCACCGACACAGATTTCCTGCGCAATGCCAACTCTGCGGCCGCCCTCGAACAGGTCGTCAAATGGACATCCATGGGCCGCCTCGGGCAACCTGACGACATCGCCGACATCGTGGCCTTGTTAGCAGGTCACGAAGGCCGCTGGCTCACCGGTCAGATCATCGATGCCACCGGCGGTCTCACCTGACGAGTCATCTCGTCGACGCTCGGAGCACACCCTTGACTGACGGAGTATGCCCTAGTCTATGGTCGAGTCATCAAGATGGTATCCCTTGTCATCCTAACAGGCGGCCATGACACAGCCAGTAAGTGTAGATGGAACCAGTCCCGATAACCCGCTCGATATCGCCATCGTGGGTGGCGGGGTCAGCGGTCTCTTCACTGGTTGGCGGCTGGTCACATGCCCCAAGGGTAAGAGCGTCAAGCTCGATCATATGACGAATAGACACGGTGGTCCCCTCCGTGTAGCGCTCTTCGAGATGAGTAGGCGTCTTGGTGGCCGGCTCCTCACCCTGGCCCCCCCTGGTATGCCGAGCTTTGTTGTGGAATTGGGTGGCATGCGGTACATGTCGACCCAGCAACTAGTCGCCCGGCTCGTCGAGAAAGACCTCGGCCTGGAATATGAGGGCTTTCTGATAAATGACAGGAATATCGCCTATCCGCGCATCTGGGAAGCCAATCGGGTCAATGGTGCTACGGCCAACGGGGCGACGGTTGCGGAGTGCTCATCACAAGAAAACCTGTTACTTGGTGCCATCGAGAGAATAATTGGTCAACGCGTATCGAAGCTCATCCCTGAAGAACGACTTCAGATACAGCAGGAAAACGCATGGGGAGGCCGTGCTTTGTACGACTGGGGCTTCCTGAACCTTCTCAACCGGGTCATGAGTCCTGCGGACTACTCGCTGGTCGCCGGCCCCTCTGGACTGGCGAATCAAACGGGCAACTGGAACGCCGCCGATGCCATTTTTTCGCTCTTGGGCTGGATGGACCCCGTGGCCAAGCACCGCCGACCGGTCAAAGGAATGCAGGAGATCCCGCATCGGCTCGCGCAGCTCTTCTCGGGCCATGGCGGTATGGTGTTACCCAACCGTGAACTAATCGGCTGCACAATGGATCCGACCGGCACGGTGAAACTGATCTTCAAAACCCAGCCGTCGCATACCGGGCACCCGCCCATCGAGCTGCCGCCCGTGTACGCCCGCCACGTGGTGCTGGCAATGCCACGGAGGGCACTGGAACGCATCATCGAACAACGGGCCACTGACGTGCTGGCCGAGCCTGCGGTACGCAGACTGATCGCGTCCGTGACGCCCGTTCCTGCGTTCCACCTGGCCTGCTGCTACCACGAGCCCTGGTGGGAGCGGGCGGGCGAAGACGGTGCCGGGCAGCGAGTGGTGGCCGGAGTTCCTGTCCGTCAAGCACTGTATCTCGGGACGGAGGAAAAATCCGACCGAGAATCGACTGATCGAAACTCGCTGGTCCTCTTGACCAATGACGAGCAGACGATCAATTATTGGATCGGTCTGCTACGCCAGGACGGTAGGGTCGAGGATCCGTACAAGGGGGGCGATTGGGATGATTATCAGGCATCCGAGATGATGATCGACGAGGCGCATCTATTACTCCGAAAAATTCACCAGATCGATCCCGGTGACACATATCCCGGTGTGCCCTACGCGGCGGTCATGCGTGACTGGAGCGCGGATCCATATGGCGGTCAATGCAACATCTGGAAGATTCACGAGAGGAGCTGGCGGGTGAGTGCGGATATCGTTCAGCCCGCACCGGATAAACCTGTCTATATATGCGGGGAATCCTATTCGCATCAGCAAGGTTGGGTGGAGGGGGCGCTGAACCGAGCGGAACACCTGGTTCGCGGGATGTTCGGAGTCCCAGAACGATGAGGCCGATCCGTGTCGTGAGCGCACAATATGACCAGTACTATCACCGACTGCTCTACGATCAGCTTCGGCCATACGTCGAAGATGCCCCGCTGCTCTCCGGTCATCTGACCGGTCCTGATGGTCTCGGCAACAACGCCGACATTTTTCACCTACACAGCCCGGAGGATCTACCTCTCGGTGCTGATGTTAACGAGCACCAGCGATTCGCGGAGAGTCTCGACCGTTCAGGCATTCGTTTAGTCTGGACACAACATAACTTTCATCCGCATGACAAGTCCCTGCGGGCGGCCTATCAGCCAATCTATGACGAGTGGGCCCGACGAGCTGACACGATCATTCATCACTCACAGTGGGGCATGCGGCAGTGCCAGACGCGGCTGCCTTTCCGGACCGACGCGAAGCACTTCCTGGTCCCGCACGGTCATTTTGGACCATTGATGCCGGAGCTGCCTGAGCTCGATCCTGAAGACTGTCGGGTAGAGCTCGGACTGGAGCCCGGCAAACTGTGTTTGGGAATAATCGGGCATCCTCGTGCCGAAAAGCGTACGATGATGGCGATGGACGCATTCGTTGCCGCCGACAGACAGGATATGCAACTTCTCGTGCTGTCGCTCGGCGACCACGATTGTATCCCGACGCATCCGCTGATCGTCGCCCTTCGACACAAGGCCCTTCCGCGCTGCCAGTACAATCGAAGACTACGTTCCATCGACGTGGCGTTGATGCCCTTCGAGTCCGGCATGCTGACGACCGGAAGTGTCGCCGACGTCATTGCCTTGGGCATACCGGCGGCTATCTCGGTTTGGCCCTTCCTGTCGGAGATGCTGGGCGACGCCGGAATTGTCTACGGAGATACTCAGGAGTCGCTGACGAGCTGCATCGCCGATCTCGCTCCGGAACGAATCCTAAGTGCGCGCACTGCGACGAGAGCATTGCGTTCGAATTTCGATTATTCCGTCGTTGCTTCGCTCGCGTTGACGGCTCTCCAGGCGACCATGAACCGACCGCCCTCAAGCGAAGCGGATCACGGCTCTTCGGTAAGGCCGTGCTCGTCCCCATCGCTACGCCTCGAGCAGCCGCCACCCGTAGAACGGTAAGTCCGGCGGTCGCCGCCGTGGCCTCCGTACATGAATACGAGCCCCCGACCGGCCGCGGCCGCGTGCTCGACGGCACCATCATCGTGCAGACCGTGATCTTCGGGTGCGATCCGAGGGGGAATGCACTCCGGCACACGACTACCCGTTCCGGTGACCTTCGTCGCGTCGGAACCGTCATGATCAGCCGAGACTCCCCCCGAACACTTGATACGTCATTACCGACGAATCCGGCTTCAGCAAGCCGGTCTCCGGTCGCCACCGGAGGGTTCTGTCGCTCGTTCAGGTCATCACACGTCTTTGGATCACTACTTGTCACGAAGACGATAAAAGTCCGGCTCTCGCGATTCACCTTTCCTTGCACCTCGGTGTTGAACCTGCTAGCTTTCAAAACAGGTACCGAACCGTCTTCCCGAGTATACTTTGCCATACACGGAGGAATACCGGATGAGCAGCCTATCGAACCTGGATAATATTCGTTTGTTGGGTGATAATGCAGATGTCATAGTGGTCAGTGATGACGCGCGACTATGCGAAGAACTCGTCGAACTCGGGCTGCCCACCGTACCCTGGACGCCTGATCTGACGGTGAAAGATGGCATCACAGTTGTCCTCGCGCTCTGTCATCGTCTCGTGAGCCGAGCCGTTCGGCGGCAGTTCTGCAAAGCGGCTGTGCTGGTGCTGCCGATTGCCAGCTTCGATAACAGCTTCGAGTCGATTCGATACACGATGGAACTGGCCTTCGCCACCGACTACGCTGATACTTGCCGACGCAACCGGGAATGGATACAGCTACTCACCGACAAGGCTGACCCCATCGTTCGTTTCAGGGGTTCTTCCACAGACCTGCAGTGCCGCGTGCATGATGACATCAGAGCCCACACGTCCTTGGAACTGGGCATAACTCCGGGTGAGTGGGTAAGCATCGCCGACTATTGCGAAGTATCGATCACGGCTCCGTCGCAGGCTGATTGGTGCGGCGCTTTCACTATCGACGGCTATGCCGACGCGGTCGGCGTCCTCGTGGCGGAGGATTCACGCGTAACACCGATAGGGCACGAGCGAATCGAGGCGGCCAAGGAACTCAGGGCCGAGTTCGTCGAGAAGGGTCCTGTACGGTTGGAGTTACAGGAGGGCGTCCTGTGCTCGGTAGTGGTGGATGGCCGGGAACGCTTGAGAGAAGTATCTGAGGTGACGAATCCGGAATACGGACTCCACACGCTTGAGCTCGGTTTGGGTACCAATCCGGGAATCTCTCCTCTTGTTGACTGGAACATTAATTCGCAGCTCAATGAGGGAGTCGAGAAGATTCACCTAGGCTTCGGAGAAGGAATAACCGGAGCTCACATGGACTTCATTGTAGGGGATGTAAAAGTCGGTTAGAGTATTCCTTCGATATCTAACGGAGGCCATCCGGGTTCGGGCCTTTATGTGTCGAATTTCTGAACCCTCAAATCTTATGTTGCATGTTGGGAGGTGAGATGCACGTGAGAAATGTGATCGTTGAAGAGCGGTCGTGGACCGTTGATGAAGACGGTGAGACCGGGGCTATGAGCAGTGAAGGTGGTCAGTGGGACTCTGACGACCCTGTCACCGCCGCCCTCGTTTCGTATGGCTACGCCCGCATCTAGCTGGGATTGGCCTTGGAGAGACGAAGGAGAGATACGGCGTAGTTCGTTTTCCGCCGTATCTCTCTTTCAATCTTTTGATCAGACGGCAGCACCAAAGTAATTCTGACGGAGTCAAGAAAAGGGATGGTAGCAGTGTCCGCACAAACGGATGAACGTTACGTTGTCATCTCCGTCGACTGTCACGCCGGCGCGGACCTGCTCGGCTACCGAGAATACCTCGATCCGCGATATAGGACGGAGTTCGACACATGGGCATCCTCGTATGAGATCCCATATGAGGACATGAAGGGAGATGAAGGCGGCCGCAACTGGGACTCGGGACGTCGTCTGCGGGATTTGGAACTTGATGGGATCGCCGCCGAGGTAATTTTTCCCAACACGGTTCCGCCATTTTTTCGTCACTCATCTCTGGGTAGCCAGCGAGCCACGGACAGTCGACAAGAGTTGGACCTGCGGTGGGCTGGCTTGCGTGCCCACAATCGATGGTTGGCAGACTTCTGCGCGAGCGTGCCCGGAAGGCGAGCCGGAATCATTCAGGTGGCGTTACATGATATTGTGGGCTCGGTTCGGGAGATCGAGTGGGCATGTGCACAGGGGTTGACCGGCGGTATTCTTCTACCTGGGGCACCGCCAGGGTCTGGTTTGCCCCCCTTGCATGATGCGGGTTACTACGAACCACTCTGGTCAGCGTGTGAAGACGCGGGATTTCCGGTTAACTGTCACAGCGGCGGAGCTGGCCCGCGGCCTAGTGAAACCGCGGTGGGGCACGTCCTGTTCATGCTCGAACTCTCGTGGTGGGACCAGCGCGTGCTGCGTCATCTACTGCTCGGCGGCGTGTTGGAGCGCCATCCCGGTCTGCACTTCGTGTTTACCGAGGCAGGCCTGGATTGGATCCCACGGGAACTCAAGAAGCTGGAGTATTTCGTGGATTCCACGACCCGCTCCGCTGGAGCCACGGATCTCAGCTACGGCGAGCAGGTCGGGTCAAGGCTATCGTGCCGTCCTCTGGAATACTGGCACCGCCAGTGTCATGTCGGCGCGAGTTTCATGCATCCCTCGGACAAGAGGTTCTGGGACCTGCTCGGGGTTGAAACAATCATGTGGGGTAGCGATTACCCGCACATCGAGGCCAGTTATCCATTTTCCAGTCAAGCGATCGCCCTCTCTTTCGGGGGAGCGTCTCCTGAGCTGGTCGAGCGCATGCTGGGCAGCAACGCTGCAACGTTGTACGGCTTCGATATGGATCTGCTTTCCCATACGGCCGGCGGAGTCGGGCCCAGTCGTTCCGCGGTCAAGAGTGGTGTGGAACTCTCGGAGATACCGCCTGGTGCGGCCAAGTGCCCCGCATTCGCCGGTCTGATACCAGGATCTGGAAACCTGCGTTGGGCGGACAATCGAAAAGTAGAACGTGCCGATGCGGTGGCGGACACCCGTTGATCCGAGGTAACTGGATAGGTCGGACCGGGTGTAGGCGTGCTGGTGTGACCCATCGGCCGCGTGGCAGTGGGTGTGTCAGGTGGCCGGGATCCAGGGGTTGCTGTCGGCGGCGTGGATGAGGGCGTCGAGCATGTTTTGCCCGTGGCGGTGTAGGAGCGGATGGCGGCGAATTGCGCTGCTCCGGTGAGAGTTCGCAGGCAGCCGGAGACTTTGATACGCAGTTTCGGCATTCTGATGGTCTGCTCGGCCGGGTTGTTGTCGAAGCTGACAGCTGGGTCGGTTACAGTATGTACCGTTGGTAGTCCTCCCACCGGTTGATCAGGCGGGTGAACAGACTGTTGTACTTGCGTTCGGGTTTCGTGGCGCGTCCGGCGGTGGCGCTCTAGCCCAGGACGAATGCTGATCGCAGCAGGTGCTGTTGTGCTGCCATCCGGTCGGGGTCGGACTGCGTGTCGGCGGTCCGGGCGTCGTCGACGAGGTCTTTGACCGCGACCATGGCCTCGGCACCCTGCGCGGCCAGGTCCGCGACCGCAGCAGGTGCGGTGTCGATTGAGATAGATCAGTTCACGCAGGGCATGGGCGTTGCACAGAGCGTGGGTGGCGCCTGTGTACGTGTCGTAGGGCCCCCACGCATCATGCACCGCGGTTCCGGTGAAGCGCGGAAGAACACCGGCGGCGTCCATCCCTTCCACCCCGCGCCGGGCGTGCACGCTCAGAAGCACGTCGGTGGGGGTAGATGCCGAATGCATCCACTCCCAGGCTCCCGGCGACGCGGAACCCGGTGACGTCCCAGCGCAGCGGGGCAGATCGAACACCTGCCGACGATCCATCCCGACCACGGCCGCACTCTCCAGGCCGGCCCCACACCCACAGCACGCCACCGGCTCATGAGCCTGCTCATGATCGGGGTCATCCACCGGCGACAAAGCGAACCCCATCTGGCCTTTCGGCCGGCCCGGACCCCGCTTCGCCTTACCCTGCAACGATTTCGGCGCCGGCTTGGCCAATCCATCCGAACTCGGCGGCTTCGAGGAGTTCTTCGACGTCATCCCCAGCCGCGCCTTCAACTCCTCGATCTCCGCCGGCGCCTGGACCAGCCCGGCCCGCAATTGCGCGTTCTCGGCCAGCAACTCCTCATACGAAGGCTGCGACACGACCGGCGGCTCCGACACACCAAGATCCAAACACCCCACAACCCCCGACGACGCCCACGACACGCCCGACCACTGTCCGACCCTCACGAGCGCGCCAGCAACACCAGACCGGAACCGATACCTATCCAGATACGATCCGAGAATTATTTGACCGATGGCGCCACGTGCTTCATGAATGTCGTCATTTGAGAAATTATGTCGGCGAGGCACACGAACTGTATATTGAACAGCTCAACGCCGAGCTGTTGATCGGCGGCGAGTATTTCTCCGATAGCGGCAGGCGTGCCGGAAAGTATTGGTGCACACCGGTCACCCAAGCGTCGGACGGAAGTTGGTGACGTCTCGTCGAACGCGATCGAGTAGTTGACGGAAACGCGAGCTGTTCCTTTCAGCGATATCAGCCGGGACAGGTCGTCACGACCGTACGATGGACAGTTCCACCAGTCTGCATGGTCTCGGACGAGACCCATGGTCGTCGCTCCGGCTCCGCCGACGAAGACCGGCACAGGTGACTGCACTGCGCAGGGTCCGGTTGGTGCCGCGTGTATGACGTAGTGCTCGCCCTCGAAGTCCACCGCCCCGCCGACCAGCATCAATCGGATGATAGCGATCGTTTCGGCCAACTTGGCACGGCGGAGGGCTCCCGACTCGACAGCCAACCCGTAGTCACGCATCTCCATGGGCGAACCACCCCAACCCAGCCCGAGGTCCAGGCGGCCCTCGCTGATCTGGTCGAAGGTCGCCGCCATCTTGCCCAGTAAGGCTGGATGACGAAAGCCGGCACAGAGCACCAGGTGGCCGATCCGGATATCGGACGTATGCGCAGCAATAGCTGCTGCGATGGTCCAGCCTTCCAGTACCGAGGGGCATCCCGGGATCTCCAGATGATCGCAGAACCACAGGTGACGGAATCCCATGGACTCCGCGGCCGAAGCGATCTCCCTAACCTGCCGGAAGCTCAGGCCTATCTGCGGCAGATAGAGCCCGAACCGCGGTACGTCACAATCGGTGCTCACCTAGCGCAGACCCCTTTCGACCTGGCTCCGGAAATAAACTGAGCCACGGGTCAGACGCCGCTGGCGGGAACAGCTTCAATAATGCTCGCCGGCCCCGCTGACAACACCCGGGTGAGCTGCAAACCGGCGCGTTCCAGCAGCGCTGCGTACTCCTCCTCGGTTCGGAGACGCCCGCCAGGAGTCACCGCCATCAGGTTGAGATCGACCAAACGGGATAGATCACCGTCGAGTTGTTCACTGAGCATTCCCTCGACCAGCAGGATGGTGGCGTCCTCGGTCATAGCTCTTCGACAGGCACTCAAGATCTGCGCAGCCGAGTCGTCATCCCAATCATGGATGACATTGGTGAGCAGATAGGCATCGCCTTCGGTAGGTACAGTATCGAAGAAGCTGCCCGCTGCGACCCAGCAGCGCTCGGTCACCCCGGCCTCGCTCAGGATCGGTCCGGCGTCGGCGACGACATCAGGCGTATCGAACAGCACGCCTTCCAGATGTGGATTGGCGGCGAGGATGGGTCCGAGGATCTGGCCTTTACCACCACCGACATCGACCACGCGAGTGAACCGAGCGAAATCGTAGACCTCCCAGACTTCTGCGTAGGCCACTGCCGAGGCAGTCATAGCCCCATCGAAGATGGCGGCCTCCTCGGGGTGTTCGGCCAGGTAGTCGAAGAGGGTGCTGCCGTGCGTCCGAGCGAAGGCCGACTCGCCGGTCCGGACGCTCTCGTACAGCTCGGTCCAAGCGTTGCGATGGAATGGCATTCCCACCATGGTCGCGGCTGCGCGGAGGGAGCCGGGGACTCCACTTCGGAGCGGCTCGCCGAACGGCGTGAGTGCGAACTTCCCCCCGGCCAGCTCGGTCACGACGCCAGTATCAGTGAGGCCCCTCAGAAGCCGGTAAAGCGACGGTGCGTGCGCTCCCAGCATCTCGGCCAACTCAGCGACACTCCGGGAGCCGTAGGCCAGAGCATCGGCTACGCCGAGACGGGCGGCGACGCTGATGGCTTGCGAAACAAAGGTCCCGTTCAGTAGGTGTAGAAGGGCCATCGACGACGGGGGCTCCGCTGGCCGAGCTTCTGGTGAGGTCGTCGCTCTTTCCTGTGTTGACATGGTTCTCCCAAAGTTTCCGCCAAGTACTCATAGTTCGTGGCCACCTCATGCGGCCTGCCGCCCACAGTACTGCTTCAGTGCTTAAAAGGACTACCTAGTGTCCCGGGCCGTCTCGCCGATCTGCAGGCGCCACAGAGATGCGTAGATCCCGTCTTCGGCCAGTAGCTGGTGATGGCTTCCCTGTTCGGCGATCACTCCCCCGGTATCCATCACGTAGATCCAGTCAGCATGACGGATGGTAGAGAGCCGGTGCGCGATAATGATCATCGTCCGGTTATGGGCGAAATCGGCGAGGGCTCGTTGGATAGCTGCTTCTGTTTCATTGTCGATGGCGGAGGTGGCTTCGTCGAGAATAACGACTGGAGCATTTCTGACGATGGTGCGAGCTAGGGAGAGGCGCTGTTTCTGCCCGCCTGACAGGGTGACACCGCGCTCGCCGATCATGGTGTCGTAGCCTGTGGGGAGTGTCTGGACGAAGTCGGCGGCGGCAGCCAGTTCCGCAGCGCGGGCGACCCTGTCGGGGTCGGCCTCGAAAGTGCCGTAGCGGATGTTGTCTGCCACGGTTCCGTCGAACAGGAAGGCATCCTGGGCGACGAAGCCGATCGCGGCGCGCAGGTCCTGCAATCTGAGCTCGCGGATGTCGTGACCGTCGAAGAGTATCCGCCCTTCGGTGACGTCGTGGAAACGCAGTAGCAGCTTGGCGATGGTGGTCTTGCCTGCCCCGGTGACGCCGACAATGCCGGTGGTCTGTCCGGCGGTGATGCGCAGGGACAGGTCGTGCAGCACCGGGGAGCGGCCGGGGTAGGCGAACGTGACCTTGTCGAGCACGATCTCACCGGTGACGGAGGCCGCGTCCAGACGACCACCGGTGTCGGAAGGCTCCACCGGGAGGTTGCGCAGCGCGAGCACCCGGTCCAGCGCAGCGACCGTCCGCTGATACTGGTGGGCCGCCTCCCCGAGCGCGGGCAGGTGCAGAATGACCCGCTGAGGCAGGCTGATCAGTGAGCTGAACACCTCAAAGGGGAGCGCACCGCGCAGCACGTCAAGCCCACCCCGAAGCAGAATCCCGATAAACGAGACGTTAGCGCACACCCGGACCGTCTGAGTATAGGCCGCAGTGCGGGTCCCTATCCGGTGGTTGCTCGTCCGATACGCCTCGCTGAGGCCGCGAATGCGGCCGATCTCGTACTCTTCGGTGCCAAAACTCTTGACCGTCGCGCCGGCCTCCAGATTGTTGATTAGCTGGCTGGTCAGTAGTGCTCCGTTCTCGCCACTGGCCGCATAGTCGGGGACCGTGCGCTCCTGATAGACGAAGGACAACCAGGCGATGACCGGAACCGGCAGGAACGCGATCCAAGCGATACCCGGGGCGACGAGCAAGAACACCGGGACAAGGATGAGAAAACTGGTGACCACTTGCAGTAGGTAATCCACCGTGGTTGCCAGAAACGGACTCATCTGGTTGATGTCGTCAGTCAGTACGCTAGCCAGCCTGGTGGTCCGCTCCCCTTCCAGGTGCCCGAGCCCGGCGCGCTGGACATGCGCATACATCTCCGTGCGCCACTCATGTGCCACGGACTGGGCCAGACCCCGCCAGAGCACATCCGAGAGGTACGACACGATGGCGACGGCGACACACAGCAGAGCGGTGACGCCGGCCAAGAACCAGAGCTGACTGGACACACTGGTCAAACCCAAGCGCACCAGGGCCGCACTTTTACCCCTGACGAGCACCGATCCCATCCAGCCAATGGACAGAGTCGGCGCCATGTCCAGGATCTGTCTCAGTACCGACAGCGCCGACGCCAGATGGAATTTCCGCTTATGAGATCTCACCATGCACAGCACAGGGTGTCGCAGCGATTCGCCGGGAACCGTCGCGCGGATGGATCGCCGCCAGGCAGGCCTGACGACGACCACCGTTGCCAGCAGGACACCTCCTAGGCGTACCAATGGCGACCCACGGACCAGGGCCAGGGTTGCTACCGCGCCACCAGCGAGGGCCGATGATGTCCCGAGCCGAGGGTGGTGTTGTATCCGAACCTCTCGCGTCCTGGGCTCGGGCCGCGAAGAGTGACCTTCCGATGTCCTGACCTGCTGGACCACCAGCGCTACCGCGTCCCGGACGAGGTCGCCGATGTCCACGCTACTCAGCTCCGTGGCATGGTGAACGAGCACCCGGCCGGTGACCGGGTTCGCGCAGACCGTCCCGATACCCGGTAATTCTCGCAGCCTCGCCTCCAGAAGCCCGGCGATCCGAGGCTGGTTCAGCAATGGCCCGACATCCCAACGCTGGCGCCCGGGAATGACCGACCGCGGTCGCACCATGCGCACGTCGCGCCGATGCCCCGTGACGCCGCCCACTGATAGCATTATATTATCATAACCGATCCGAAGTTGGGCGATCCGGTGCTGTCGGAGCCAACCTCCATCAGCACCTTTTCGAGTACCTGACTATAGTTTTTCCGCGCGTGACGGTAGTCGTGATACATAAAATCGATGACGCGGTATGCCGCCTTGTTCCCGGCAAAGTTCCGTCGTCCCATTGTCATGCTCGTCGGCCTATCCCCTGCGCTTCACGAAACTTTCACGCGGTCAGGATAATAGCGACGCGCGCCGGACGGTCAAGTGGGGTTCTCAATGACTACACTGTTTAGTGACGAATATGGCACTTCCGGATGAGATCCGCTATCTTCAGCCCGAGACTGCGAGCGGCGCGCGACGAGCGCGAAAACGTGCAACACCGCTGGTCGACCTGTAATCGGACGCGGCATGGTGAGCACTTTCTGGTGTCCTGCGGAGGTCGGATTTCGGGAGAACATCCTGTCCGTCTCGAACTCGATGCGACAGTACCCGGGACCTCAGCGAGGCTTAGTCGATCAGCATGACTGCGCAGGACAGGCCTGGGGCTTTGCTCCGGTCTGGTCGGCTGCCAGCCCAGTTCGCGGTGCGCCTTCGTGCTCGACGCGACGGTGGCGGCAGCGTCACTTCCCGCGCACCCGAAGACGAACAGGGCCAGACCGGCGGGTTACCGACGGCGAAACACGCCATCAGCAAGCCGTACCCCGGTCCGCCGAGACCCAGCTCCTGCTCTGCATGTAGAGCACGAAAGACGCCCCCGATGGGCGACCCGACGAACAGGCCATCTCCCGGCTCGCCAGCCTGCTGGCCGTAGCCGTGCTCCCCTTCCTCGCCGGGCTCGACACCTCGGGCACCGGCCCGTTGGGCCCCGGTTTCGGTCGGGCCATGCTCATCTGCGCCGGCCTGTGCGTCCTCGGCGGCATCGTCGCGTGCCAAACCATCGACCGCACCATCCCGGTCACCGCACACCTGCAACCCGGCCTCGACCAACCATGCCAACAACCCTCGACCAGGACAGTCGGACAAACCCGCGAATGAGAACCCCCACAGCCGTGCCCACCCACACCCGGTCATCCGCGAACGCAGAAGACGCCGCAACCTCGGCTCTCCTCCCGTCCTGGTGGTAGCGCAGCACAGGAATGGATTCTGATCCGTGGCCCACGATCGGTCATCTGTCGAACGCCTCCATCTGGCCGGGCTGTAGCAAGCAGGATCTGGGTAGGTTCGCCATAGCTAGTGACCGTCGAGGAGAAGCCATGGTGGTGCCGCTGGTTGACCGATCATTGGCGGCGGTCGCCGGCGCCCTGCTCGTGCTCACGGCGTGGCTCAGTGTCATCGGGACGCTCATCATGTCCCGTCCGATCGGCAGCTGGCTGACCCGATGGGTGGACCGGATCGCGACCGGCGCGTTCCGGCTGGCGACCAGCGCCATCGCCGACTACCAGCTGCGCCACCGGGTGCTCGCCGGGCAAGCGGCCGAGCACTGCACTTTTTCAAACTGCGTTTTGCATAATCCTCTATCTACGAGACGTTGTTCGTGCAACTCAGGCACCGATCGAGTGTGGCGTGATGCCCATGAGGTAGACGCGACGAGTGGCGTGCTCCAAGACAAACAGGACGTACAACCGGTGACGCAGTTGGTGGGCGATGCGTCGGTCTGGAACTGGCAGGTGCTCGTGTGCCCGTTGGGTTGCCTGTTCGGGCATGGGGGGCGGGATGGGCCGGCCTATGTTTGGGGCACGTGAGAAGAACACGTCGTGAGGGTGGATGCCATGTCGGAGCGATCGGTTCGGCGCGGGCGTCCGGCCCCTGTCCGGCGGCCGGAGGGCTTCCGTGAGCAGCCGGAGGACCTGGTGGTTGCGCCCTCCGTCCGGCACGGGCTCGTGACCCCAGCCCACCTGACTGTACTGCAACGGACAGTCGGGAACCGCGCGTTGACGGCAGCCATCGCCGGTGCCCGACCAGGGGCGGGTGACGGGTTGGTGGTCCAGCGACTGGCCTTCGTCGCGGGCACTCGGGTCCCGGCCGACGACCCCACCCTCAACCCGGCGATGCAGGCCTTCGCGGCGGACCCGCTCGTCCGTAACTACACGGACCGGGCGGAGTTCCAGGCTCATGCGGCCGGGACCACGAACTACCTCGGCAACCTCCCCGGACCCAGCGCGGGCACGTGGGTCCGGTTCTCCCCCACCGGGACCAACCTGCTCGGAGAGAACCACACCCAGGTGACGCTCGAGCACGTGGTCGGGGCTGTCGGCACGACGAGTTTCGTCTACGAGCCCTTCTCTGTCGACGTGATGCCCGCGGGTTCGCAGATGCGCACGGCCTACGAGACGGAGAACGCCCAGCGGTTCCAGGCATTCGGCGTTGCCCATGTGGCGGACAAGCAGCAGTTCGGCGGTGAGTCGCTGTTCCCGAAGATGGGCTACGGGCTGAACCTGCTGTTGCCGTACCTCGCCGGCGCGGGGAACCTTGACCCGATCAAGTCCGGGGGGTACACGGGGCAGCCGGTGCAGCGCTATCTGAAGATCGCCTGGGGTCATACCAAGGACGTCGCGGCGCAGCTGGCCGGGCGGAGATTTCCCTGGCCACGGCCGTCCCGGGAGCTCCGGGCACTGGTCCGGGAGTACCAGGCCTCCCGGGCCGTTCTCGATGGCTTCATCACCGGGCTGCCCGTGGACGGATACCTCGGCGATGCGCTGGACACGCCCGTTGGCCTGCCGCTCGTTCCCGCGCTGCGGACGTTCTGCGAGGCGTTCGTCGCCGTGATGCTCGCCCGGACGACCAGCGACACCGGCCTGACGCGCCGGGAGCGGAGGCGTCTGGGAAGGATGCCGAGGGCCGGCCACGACGAGAAGGAGGCGGTCTTCGAGGACTGGCGCAACCTCCACTTCGCGCACGCGACGGCGGCTGCCGCGCAGCGGGGCGTGCGCTATGTCGGTATGGGCAGGCTCCACCTGGACTACCTCAGGGCGCAGGGACTGCCCCCGAACAGCCACCCGTACGACATGACCGGCAACGTTCTCGCCCGGTTCGAAACCGAGACCCGAAGACTCGCCGCCAGGGCTCGCGTCCCCGCGCCATGACCGACGCCGCATCGCGCTTCCCGAACGTGTGCGCCCGCCTCCGGCGGACGCACACCGCGCCGGGGATCCAGCCGTCCGAGACCACCCTGACGATCTGGCTGTGGAACACCGCGTTCCGGGTGCGCGACGAAGCAGGTCGGCCGTACTCCGATGTCGTGAACGACGTGCGGTCGGCGCGGGGTTTCGGGGCCACGCCGCGGACCATGGAGGAGTTCATGGACACCTCGTACCGGTCGCGTCACTCAACCGACCGGGACCCGACTGAACTGTACGGCGACTTCCAGACCGGAGAGGCAACGGTACGGGAGGCGGGCCAGGACCCATGGCCCGTGAGCCCGGAGGTGATCGCCCCCGTGGCTGCCCAGCTGCTCACGGACGGCCGGGAGGCGGAACTCGAGCTGGTGTCGACGACGACCTACCTTGACCGCCCGTGCGCCGAGTACCGGTTCACGCTGACCGGGGACGAGGACGGAGTCCCGTATCGAAGCGACGTCCGCCGACTGGTGTCCGGGCCGTTCGTGCTGCTCCAGGAGGTGCGGGACGAACGTATCAGCCAGCTGGCCACGGTCACCGAGGTCGTAGAACTCAACGAGGGCACTGTCACAGACGCCGACCTGCGGCCGTGACCGACTCCAGGTCGGTGTCCCCAACAGCCGAAGGCGCCCTTACGCCCTGCCGAGTGCGACGTCCAAGGATCGGTCGGGTTGACACCGGGGCGGCTTCCGCCGATCCCGCTGAGCGTCATCTTGTCGCCGCCGCTATTCAGGCCGGCCAGTCTCGCCCGGGGCAAACCGCGTGCGCCACTTGCCCACGGTCATCGTCGTCACGCCAAGATCAGCGGCGACGTCAGCGGGGGGTCAGCGCCGTCCAGTCCACCGAGCTGAGTTCCGCCACAAGGAGAGGCCGGTCGGCGGCTTGCGGCCGATAGACTTCCGCGCCACCTTCTGGTGGGCTGGAAATACCGGTCGTGTTCTGGAGGGTGTTCTGGTGGGTCATCAGCACGGTGTCGGTTCCTGCCCGCGGCACAGTGTTGATCAACTTAAGTACGGCGATGTCCTGCGAGGCTCGGTTGACGCCGTGGTAATCCGCCGCCACCAGATCCTGGTCGGGCTGGCCGGTGTCGCCGAACTCAAGTTGTGCCGTCGTGCGAGTGCGGCAGTACGGACTGTAGAGCACTTCGCCGATCGGCAACCGCAACGCCGTCACTGCCTGCCCGACCTGCTTCGCCTGGGCAACCCCGGCAGCGTTGAGTGGGCGCTGCGTGCCGCAGTCGGCCAGGTTGACGATCGCCTCATCGGGATGAGAGTTGTCAGTGGAGCCGTGGCGCAAGACGATCACATACCCGCCCCTGCGGAGCGCGTCCGCCAACGCCGTCCCGGCCAGCCTCGCGCTGCCCTGCGCGACCGCTACTTTCGGCGCTGCACCGCCAGTGCCAGGCATCATCCCCGATGTCGGCATGGTCCCTGGCATCACCATGGTCGGAGCACCACCCGGCGGCGGCGAAGACCTACCCGTACCGCACCCGAGCACAGTGACCAGAACCGTCACCGCAGCACCCACCAGTGCGAGACACCGACGAACCGCCCGACCACCGTGCACCACCATCACCCCGCTACCACCATGATGACCGGGAGGACGCTGCCTGTCAGCGCGCCTTTCGGTGAACCGCGGAGATCATCACCACAGCGTTGTCACCAACAGGGTGATCGTGGTGGCGGGCACCCGGGCACGGGCCGGGGCGTGATCGGCGCTCGATCGACGGTGATGCCGCACTCGGCCAGCAGTTGCTCGACGTCCCGGTACGACTACCCATAGCGCACCAGACAGCGGTGGCGGCACGTGACGAGGGGGACGGCGTATCGGCACAGCCTGCCCGATCTCGTCCGTCACGGACCCAACAGATTCCTGTGGGGTGGTCGGGGTGGTGGGATCTTGACGAGGTGCTGACTCCGGTGCCTTTAGGGTCCCTGGTCATGCGGATGTCACTCGTTGTGGGCCTTCCGTCGGCTGCCGCCGTGCTAGGGCCGCTGCCGGTGTGCGGGGCCAAGACCCCGGCCCGGGCTGGCGCTGATGATCCTGCTGGTTGTTGGGTCTGGGAGAACGTGGTGCGAGACGGCCGGGTGAGCTGTCCGGAATGAGCGGTGGTGGGCTGGCTCGGGTGAGTGGGTGGGCGGTGGCCACCGGCCGTCGTGGGGTGGAGCTGTGGTTGCTGGTGTTCGCGGCTGGGTTGGTCACGGTGGCGTTGGTGCTGGTGCAGGCCAATCAGAAGCAGGAGCTGTCGCGGTCGTTGCTGTATCTGGGGTTGGCGTATCTGGGGCTGTTCGCCCTGGCACATGCGGCGGTGCGCCGGTGGGCCCCGCACGCTGACCCGCTGATCCTGCCATGTGCGGCGGTGCTCAACGGCCTGGGCCTGGTGATGATCCACCGCCTGGACCTGGCCGCGGCGGCGCACGCCACGCAGGGCGGCGACTCCGTTCCCCCCGCCAATGCCACCCACCAGGTGGTGTGGACCGCGGTCGGGCTGGTGTTGTTCGTGGTGGTGCTGTGGCGGGTGGGAGACCATCGCAGGCTGTCGTCCTACAGCTACACCCTCGGCCTGCTCGGGTTGGGGTTGCTGGTCCTGCCCGGGGTACTACCGGCGAGTATCTCCGAGGTCAACGGGGCTAAGTTGTGGCTGCGGCTGGGTCCGGTGTCGATCCAGCCCGGCGAGTTCGCCAAGATCGGGATCATCGTGTTCGTCGCGGGATTCCTGGTCACCCACCGGGAGTTGTTCACCTCCGCGGGCCAGCACCTGCTCGGGATGGCCGTCCCCCGGCCACGGGATCTGGCGCCGCTGCTGGCCGCCTGGACACTCTCGATCGGAGTGCTGGCGCTGGAGAAGGAACTCGGCGCCTCACTGCTGATCTTCGGTGTGGTCCTGGCGATGCTCTACGTGGCCACCGAACGCCTGTCCTGGGTGTTGATCGGGCTGGGATTCTTCGCGGTCGGCTGCGTAATCGCCTACCACCTCTTCGCCCACGTCCAGGTCCGCGTGCACGTCTGGTCCGACCCCTTCGCCGACTACAACGGATCGGGCTACCAGGTCGCCCAATCCCTGTTCGGGCTCGGCTCCGGCGGTATCGCCGGGACCGGTCTGGGCGCCGGGCAACCCGACCTGGTTCCGGTGGCCAACGCCGATTTCATCATGTCCGGCATCGGGGAAGAACTCGGCCTGATCGGCCTGGCCGCGGTCCTGATGATCTACCTGCTGCTGGTCACCCGCGGGGGCGTGTCATGGCAACCGTGTAAGCCACGGATAGGCCAAGATCAGCCGTTGTGATCTCGACGCGGCTGGGAAAGGAACTATCCGTGAGTCAGGACATTGGCGATCGCGAAACTGAGGCATCGGC
>JBOHGD010000051.1:0-35998 GCA_050699955.1 Pseudonocardiaceae bacterium
CCCCCCCCCCCGACTGGCCGGGGCTCAGCGCAGGGCCGGCTGCCACCGGATCGGGGCTGGTGACGCTGCGGTCGTGGGTGCGCAGCTGGTATCGCGCGAAGAGCTGAAGCCACAGCACGAGCCAACGGCCGCGCCAGCGCGTCAGGCCCAGCACCCCGGCGATCACCAGCACCAGCACCGCGGCCCACCACAGGGCGGTGTCGGCCGCGAGCAGCACCAGCCCGGCTCCGATCCCGATTTCCAGCACCACCAGGTTGACCAGGGGCAGCGGACCCAGTCGGGTCGCGCTCGAACGCCGTCGGGCGCGATCGGCGCCGGCTGCCGTGGCGGGCTGACCAGCCGGACGCGGCGCAGTGGGCTGCCCAGCCGGACGCGGCGGGCCGGGTGCTGGCGTCGCTGTCATCGGATATGCCGGACCCTCCCCTAACGGGCGCCATGACGACGCTCCGTACCGTTATCCTGCCGCAGGGTACCGCCTAGGGGAGAGCTGCAGACACGTCACATGCCTACCAATCCGGCCACCAAGTCGCAGGTCCAGGCATACCGTTTCGTGCTGCGCAGGATGGAGTCGGCGCTGGTCCGCAAGGACGCGGTGATGCAGCACGAGCCGATGCGCAACCACCTGAGAGCCTCGGCGGTCGGCCTGATCCTGGCCGTGCTGGGGTTGGCGGCGTTCTACGTGGTCGGGCTCTTCAGCCACACCGGCACGGTGCAGGCCGGCGACATCGTCAACATCCAGGGGACGACCAGCGTCTTCGTCGTGCTCAAGGACACGGGCTCAGCTGAGTCGGTGCGCCTGGTCCCGGTGCTGAACCTGACCTCAGCGCGGCTGCTGTACGCCGCGATGTCACCGGGGTCGAAGCCACCGCAGACCAAGTTCGTCGATGAGTCGGCACTGGCCGGCATCCGCCGCACAGCGATCACCGGGCTGCCCGATGCGCCGCAGACTCTGCCGGACCCGGCCAGGCTGATCAAGGGTGCCTGGTCGGTCTGCGACACCGCGACGATCCGGCAGGACCTGCCCAACGCGCAGTCCCGTCCTGAGCTGTCCACCACCGCGGTGATCGGAACGCAGCTGGGACGCCCGCTCGGGCGCAACGATGCGCTGCTGGTGGCGGAGCAGAGCACCGGGGCGCACTATCTGATCTGGAACGGCCACAGACTTCCGGTTGACCCGAAGGACAACGTGGTCAGCCTCGCCTACCACCTTGACGGCGTCGTGCCGCGCCCGGTCAGCAGCAACCTGCTCAACGCGATCCCGCTGGGAGCCACGCTGGCTGCCCCGGACGTGCCAGAGGCCGGGAGTCCCCCCACCTTTCCGCAGTTGCGCGGAGTGCGGATCGGCGACGTGGTGAAGATAATGCTGGCTGGTCAGTCGGACTCGTACTTCCTGGTGCTGTCGCAGGGCGTAGAGCAGGTGGAACCGGCCGTGGCGAACCTGATCCGGGCCGCCCACCCCACTGGTGGCAGCGACTTCATCACGGTGGACCCGGCGGACATCGCCGACGTGCCGAAGGTGGGCAACCAGCAGTTCGCCGACTTCCCGCCGGCGCCCCTGCGGGTACCTGGGATCATCGACGCCCCGATCGCGTGCCTGGTCTGGCCCGGCCCCGGCAAGGACCTGGCGGTCACGGTCAGTGCGACCGATCAAGCGAGGTTGAACGACGCGGTCGAGGTCCCCGGCGCGACCCGGGACCAGGCGGACAAGGTGCTCCTGGAGCCGGGAAGCGGCGCCCTGGTCCAAGGGGTGGTGCCCGATCAGCCCGCAGGCACCGGGCAGATCTGGCTGGTGACCGAACAGGGGCTGCGCTACCAGGTGCCCTCGCGGCAGGTGGCCAGTGCACTCGGATTCGACCAGCCCCCCACCCCGGCGCCGGACTCCATCCTCGGGCTGTTACGGGCCGGACCGACCCTGGACCCGCAGCAGGCCCTGGCCCTGTTCGACCCGGAGCGTGCCCGGCACCAGGGCGGCCCGTGATCAACCGCGTCGGCTGACCCGCCGCGCCTGCTGGGTGGCCCGCTGCTGGCGGTGCCACCGCACACTGTGCATGACCAGCAGGGTCAGCCCCAGCAGCCCGATCGCACCGCCTGCCCCGACCAGCGCGACAGTGCGAGCCCGCGGATCTTCCTGCGGCGGCAGTGTGAGGTCCCTCAGCTGGCCCGGGTGTGCCGGCGGTGGGCCGGCGCCCTGCTCCTCGGGCAGCACCGCGGTGAGCGCGGCGACCGGATCGATCATGCCGTAGCCGAGTTCCTCGCTCCGTGCGCCGGGGCCTGCGCTGCCCTGCGCGGTCTGCTCGATGCGATGCATCACCTGGCGGGCCGTCAGGTTCTCGAACCGCTCCCGGACCAGTGCGGCCAGTCCGGCGACGTAGGGCGTCGCGAAACTGGTGCCGTCGATGCTGCTGCTCTCACCGTTGGCGTTGACCAGCGTCGTGGTCAGACCCCGTCCGGCGACGTCCAGCGAGACCGCGCCGGTACCCGGTGCGGCCACATCGACCCATGGCCCATGCATCGAGAACTGCGCAATGCCGCCGTTCTGGTCGGTCGCGGCGACGGTGAGCACGTCGTCGTCGAACCAGCCCGGCGAGGAGATCGTGGTGACCGCGCCGGGAGGGTTCTGCTTGCACTGGCCGCCGACGTTGGCGGCGGCCACCACGACGACGACGTTGTGCTGCACCGCGTAGTGCACCGCGGCTTGCAGGTCCGGCGCGTTGACCTGGTTCGGGACGGCGGGGAAGCAGGCGGCCTCGGAGATGTTGATCACGGTGGCGCCGAGATCCACGGCGCGTAGCACGGCCTGCGCCATGCTCACGGTGTCCCCGGCGTTCGGGTTGCGGATCTCCTCCCCGGTGGCGACCACCCGCAGTTGCACGGAGTAAAAGGAGCTGCCCTGGCGGATGGACAGGATCTTCGCGTCCGGCGCCATCCCGACGAACCGGGTAGCCGGGTCGGGTGCCGCCGCGATGAGACCGGCCACCGCGGTGCCATGGCCGTCGCAGTCGAACAGACCACTGCGGTTCTCGATGTAGTCGCCACCGTCGATCAACCTGCCCGCCAGCCTGACGTGCGGGTTGACCCCGCTGTCGATCACGGCCACCACCTGACCGCGTCCGGTCGCGAACTCATGGGCCTGGCGGATTCGTAGTCGCAGTTGGTTGGCGGGCTCGGCCGCCACGTCCACCGGGCTGCGGGACGGCTGCTGCACGCAGGGCGCGGTCTGCTGCACGGGGCCGATCTGCTGGGTTACCGGGTTGTTCACGATGTAGGGCCGAGACTGGACCTGGTCGGGGGTGGGTAGGTCCGCCGTATTGATCGGGGGTGGCACGCCTGGCGGCCGGACTCCCGGCTGGGCGCCTTCTTGCTGAGCGCCTTCTGGCTTGGTGACCTCGTGCTGGGCGGCCTTGTGCTGGACGGCCCCTGACTGCGCGGTCATCGGCCAGATCGGTCCCGCCAGGCTCAGCGGCGCGGCCATGGCGGCGACCAGCACCGCACGATAGCGACGGCCCAGGGTCTTCACAGCGTCCGGAAGGTGTTGTAAAGATCCATCACGCCCAGCGCGAGTGGTAGCACCGAGGCGATCAGGATCGCCTCGGCCACGTCCACCGAGCGGCGCATGACCGGCGAGAACCGGCGGCGGGGGAAGATCACTCCGAGCACCAGGGCCAGCGTGGCGAGCACCAGCAGGCTGCAGAAGATCATCAGCAGCCAGGCGAACTGCTCGGCGCTCACTATCCAGACGGCCAGCAGCCCGGTCACGGTGGCCATGCCGCTGATCAGCAGGGCGATGGCTTGGCTGCCGTTGGCGTAGGACCGGGCCCGCAGCAGTAGCACAGCAGCCACCACCGTACCCAGCGCGGCCCCGAAGGCGCCCCCGGTCGCGGCCACCACGGCGCCGAGGGCGGCCGCCGCGCCGGATCCGATGATCATGCCCGTCATGAACTCGTGGGCCAGGCCGGCCCGACGTTCGATCGAGGTGTAGTCCGGGAGGCCGGTGTCCTCCTTCAGGTCTTCGGCGCTGCCCGGCACCTGGGGCAGCGGGAGCCGGGCCAGGTGGATGGTCAGCCGGGGCAGCACCGAGATGGCACCCAACGCGACCGCCGTGCTCCCTGCCGCGACGGCGGCCACCGGCGGGTTGACGATCAGGGTGCCGGCGAGAGTGGCGAGCGTGGCGAGCGCGGCAGCGGTTGCGGTGGCGACGAACGGGGTGATGCCGCTGCCGATCACCATGATCGCCGCGATGGCCAGCACCAGCGCCAGGGTGGCGCCCAGCAGCAGGTTCTCCGCCCCGATGGCGAGCAGCGGGTTTCCTGTCCTGACCTGGCTCGGTACCACGTAGAGACCGCTGACGAACCCCAGCGCAGGGCTTGCCGCGGCCACCAGCACGCCGGTCGTGGGCTCGCCGTAGACCCGGGTGATCACCGTGCCCGCAGCCAGTACGACCACCGCGCCTGCGCCGGCGAGCAGCGCCACGCCGAGGCCTGGCCCGGCCAGCAGCAGCGCGACCGCGCCGGCCAGCAATGCCAGCCCGCCTGCCACCAGCCCGAGCGTCCGCGCGGTGCGCTCAGTCCACGGGCGATAGCTGTCCGGCGCGGATGCCGCGACGGCCTCCACCACGTCGTCGAACAGCGGTGGCGGCGGGTTCTCCGAGCGGCGCCGTAGCTGCAGGAGGTCGCCGTCGACCACGTTCAGTGAGCCCAGTGTGCGGTCCGCATCGATCGCGGTCTCGCCCAATCTGGCCAGGCACCATCCGCCGTGCCCGCTGCCACCGTCCTGAGTCGACTCTCCGGCCATCTTGAGCACCATCGGCAGCAGGTCGGCCACCGCGACATCGGAGGGCAGGGCCACGTCGATGCGGGTGCGCGCAGCCACCACCGTAACCCTGCTGAACACGGTGGACGGTAGAACCGTCGAATGAAGGCCAGTCGGTCGAGCCGTCGAATGAGGGCCAGTCGGTCGAGCCGTCGGCTGAGGGCCTGACGGTCGGACCGCTGGCTGGGGGCCGGACGGTCGAGCCGTCGGCTGAGCGGCTCCGGGTGGCCGGGCCAGCGGTCCTGTTCCGGGTCCGGTCGAGGAGACTGCGGGATCCGAATCAGCGCCCGTCGCCACCCGTGCACCCCTCCGCTCGGACTGCCGACTCTGTCTGGATCCTTCGTTTCGGTGGAGTATCCATGCGCTGGGTGCCTTTGTGTTCGAGGGGTCTGAACAGGTCGTATCTGCTGGGTGGCAATGGGTCAGCGCACGATGCGCTCGAGCAGTTCGGCCACCTGGGTGACCATCAGGGGTCGGTCGGCGGGGGACAGCGTGAGGTGCTCGCCGCCGTCCGCCGCGGGCAGAATCCGAGCGGTCCAGCGGCCGGCGTCGGTATCGAACCACTGCACCGGCCGGGAGCGGTGCCGTCTGCCGGTCTGGTCCCGCGCGTTCGCGACGATCTGCCCGCCACGCAACCGAGGCTTCGACAGCACCTCCTCGAATGCCCGGTACGGCTGGCGGAAGCGACCCGTCGTGGGCGACGTTGCGTAGCCGCCGGATGCGGACGGCACCAGGACATCCCGCGGCATGGTGATCGACTGGCCGGGCGCCGCCTCCGTCCGGGGAAGTTGGTCGACGAGCGCCAGGAGCAGCGCGGTGCCCCGGCACGGCATCAGCCGCAGGTGCCCCTCGTCGAGTCGTGCCACCAGGCCACGCTCGCCGGATCGCGCCCCGACGGCGCGATCCATGTCGGTCTGTCCTGGCGCGGAGAGCCACTGCATGTCCACCCGGACGGGAGCGTGGGCCAGCAGGGTCAGCGCGTTCCGCAGTTCGGGCTCCAGACGCTGACCACGGCCGAGCCCGCAGGCCGCGAGCTGTTCATACACGCGCCGACGGAGGTCAGCACGTTCCTCATGGGTTCGGCCGTGGCTGCGGATCCGAAGTGGGTACACCTGCTCGCTCAGGTTCAGATCCGCCCAGCAGATGTCGTACTGCTCCGAGGTGAGCGTCATGGCCTGAGTCACCGTGGGCCTCAGCGGTAGTACTCGGGCGGGTCCTCGCCGATGACGGGTGGAGCGACGCGACGGCCGTCGCCCCAGACGTCCTCGGTCTCGACCAGGTAGCTCGGCCGCCGGTGCTCGTTATCCTCCTCACCCCGGCCGCGGCCCGCCCCGGCCAGCGGGGGCGCTGCACCGCCGGCCCCGGTTCCGGTCCCCGCGCCGCGACCAGCCATGCCTGTGGCGCCGCTGCCGGCCCCGGCAGCGTTCTCGGTCGCGTCAGCCGGCCCGGACCCGCTCCGTCCCAGTGGGTTCGAGGTACCTGCACCACCCGAGCCGCGTGGGCCGAACCCGCCACCGGCACCTGCGGCGCGACCACCGCCCGTCCAGGTCTCGGATTGCGCTGCGCCTCCCACTGCGGCGCCGATTCCCGCAGCAGCGATGGGTGAGAAGGCAGGCACCACGTTCGCCGCTGCGCCTGGGCCGGCCGGATCGCTGCCGCCCGGAGTCCGGGGTCCCGGTGACATCGCCTGCCCCGGCGTGGACGGCGGCGGCAGGACGCCGGGCGCGGCCACAGCGGTGCCCGGAGCGGCCGGTGGGCTCCCACCACCGATGCCGGGGGCACCGCCGGGCACTCTGCCAGCACTGCGAGCCGTCGGCAGGGCTGCCGGTGGGACGGCTCCACCGGACCCACCGCCCGGCATCGGCGCACCGGGTGTCAGGCCGGTGTCCCCGTGGCCGAACTCCTGCGGTGGCGCGAAGGCGGGCATCGTGGCGCTGGTGTCCTGTAGTGCGGTGCCGTAGGTCTCGGTGACCCGGACGGCCTCGGCGTGCGCGGCTTGCTGCTTGTCGGCCTGTTGGCGGGCGTCGCCGACGATCTGCACCCACTCGATGGGATTCATCGTCGAGTGCAGCCGAGCCTGGTATTCCGCCGGGTCGTAGTGCACCGGATCCGGCATGCTCCGCTTCGCGGTGTCTGCCGCCTCGGCCTGGGTGCGCACCGTCGTGCCCATGTACTGCACGCTCTGGCCGGTGGTGTTGCTCCAGTTCGCGAGCCCGCTGAGGGTCGCGCGGGCGGCGTTCCCGGCCTGGCCGACCCAGATCGCCTCGCTGCTGGTCGCGGTGCGCTGCAGGTTCGCCCCGAAGTCCATGATCTCGTTGCCCAGGTTGTTCCACATCTGGCCGAGCTCGTGCGCCTGGCTTGCCTTGGAGGAATGAATCATGTTGTAGAGCTCGGGGTGGTCATAGCTGGCGGCGTTGGTGCGCGGGATGTGACCGGCCGGGCGCATCGAAAGGCCCTGCTCCAGCTGCCGGCGCTGGGAGGCGTCGAGCACGGTGCCGCCGAGGTTCTGGATCGCACCCATGATGCCGCCGTCAGGCTTCGTGGGGACGTAGTCGTACTTCTGGTGGCCGAACTCGTCCGGGCGGGCTGCGCCGGGTTCTGCGGGTTCGGGCGTTTGTTGCGGTGCCATGGCCTGTCCCTCTATGGCAGTGTCGGTTCGACGAATGCGGCCGCCCGGTCGGCGATGGCGCAGGCCCCCTCAGCCATGGGCATCGCTCACCCCCAGCGCTGCTCGTGCCCGACCGTGCTCGCAGCGTCACAGTCCGGGCCATCTTGTCAGACGCGCCGACCGTGCGGTCGGGTTCCTGCGGATTCGGCCTTTCAGTTCGGTGAACTGTTCGCCGGGCCCCATCCGCGGGGCCCCATCCGCGGGGCGACGCCGCTCAGGTGGGTCACGGCCGTGTCGAGAGGACGAGTTGATCGCGGACCGGCGCGCCGAAGCGGCCCGCGAGGATCACCAGTGACCGGGCCGGGTGCAACCGCCGCCGTGTTGGACACCTCCGCAGTGCCGGCCTGGTTGCGCGACGAGCCCGGAGCTGACCTGGTGCGCCCGCTCCTCTCTGCCGCCCACAGTCACAGCCGACACCGCCTGGGCGGGACTCGATCTCGACGTCCCGGTGCGAATCAGGAGTCGGAAGTCGCCGTGATGCTCCACCGGCCGACTTCGCGATAGTCTGAGTCGTAGATGACGGAACTATCACCGGGTATCAGCTCGTAATGGTGGAGGTTCCCGCCCCAGTACCGGAGGATCCGTCCCAGCTCAGCGGCGGCGTTCCCGTCGAACGCTGTGTCACCCATATCGACTTCGAGAACGAACTTCATTCCGCGATCCTTTCTCGAACTCCCAGGTGGAGGCGCTCGTCCTGGCTGAACCGGATCGAGGCCCAGTTCACCACCCTGCAATACTTCACCCTGAGCGGTACCGACCACGCAGCCACAGCGAGCAGGGCAGCATGATCCGCGGCTACATCGCCTGGTGCGACCGTCACAGCCGCAAGCGGCAGGTCGAATCGAGACGATCAGCGTCGACGCCCTATGGCAGTTTCGGTTCGACGAAGGCAGCGGCCTTGTCGACGGCCGCGCACGCCCGAGGCGTGTTATCGAGATACAGCCCCAGCACGCTCACGTTCGCGGTATTGCCGACCGCGAGGACGATGTTGCAGTATCCAGGTCCGCTGCCTTCGACGGCTCGTTTAGCCCGGTGCCGGCCGATCGTTATGTCGGTGATGCTGGAGGAGTCGGCAAGATTGAGCCCGTCGGTACCAAGATCCTCGTTGATTGTGGTTGACACAGCGCCTTCAGGTGCTGACCAGTCACAACGGCGCAGGCCGACCACGGTCTCCGGGTGTCCTTGGGCGGAACGCCGAGCGAGGTTGCTTCCTGGGGTGTGAGCAGGTCACACGCCTGGATGGCGGCGAGGCCGGTCGACTGCGCCGTACCCGATGGCACCGGGGTGGACGACGATGCCGAGGGGCCTGGTTGGCCGGGCGGGACGGCCGATTGCGGGAGCGAGCAGCCTGCCGCCAGTGCCAGAACCAGCGGCGCAAGGTAGGTGCGGAAGTTCATCAGTAGCCGATTTGTCGTGTCGAGAACCGCGGTCGGCGTGCATGGAATCGAGAAAGGGTCACCGCCAGGTCCCGAATCGGAGGAGTCGGCGATTTTCGCTACGGCAGCTTCGGTTCGACGAACGCGGCAGCCTTGTCAGCGGCTGCGCAGGCGCGGGCCGTGTCATGGGGGTAAAGGGCTTTGACGGTGACGCTCGCGGTGTCGCCGACCGCGAAGAAGACGCTGCAGAAGCCGGGCCCGCTGGTCTCGACGGCGCGTTTGGCTTGATGCCGGCCGATGGTGATGTCGGTGACGCTGGAGGCATCGGCGAGATTGAGCTTGTCGATCCCGCTCTCCTCATCAATGGCGGTGGATACTGTGCCCTCATTCCCTCCCCAGTCACAGCGGCGCAGGCCCATGACTGTCTCCGGGTGTCCTTCCGGTGGAATGCCGAGTGAGCTCAACTCCTGCGGAGTGAGCAGATCACACGCCTGGATAGCGGCCAGCCCGGTCGACGGAAGAGCGCTCGACGACGTCGGGGTCGGCGGCGACCCCGATCCACCTGTGTGGCCGGGCGGGATGGCTGCCTGTGGAAGTGAGCAGCCCGCTGAGGCCAGCAACAGCGCCAGCGGTGCGACGAACTTGGACAAGCTCATCAGTGGCCGATCTGGCGGAAACCGTGCTCGGCTTGGGCTTCGACTTGGTTGTAGTTCTTCATACCGATCTCCAGTGCCTGGCGCACTTCCTCCAGAGCGTCGCGGAAGCGCAGCAGCGCGAACTCCAGCGACTGCGGATCACCGGAAGCGACCCGCACATTGAGATCGGCGACCGCCTGGGCCTCCGGAAGATTACCCAGCTTGGCCTTGACCTTGAGGTCGTCGATCTTTTGTAGCCGATATAACAGCTTGTCCTGCATCTGCCGGATGGACATGGTCATTTGTGTGGCCGAGTCTGTGTCGACGGCGAACATGCCCTGTTGGGCTGCTGCCAGGAAGCTGCCGCCTCCGCCTGCCATCTGCATCGCTCACCCCAAGCGTGCTGGTGCTCGACCGTGCTCGCAGCGTCACGGTCGGGGCCATCCTGTCAGACGTGCGGACCCGATGGTGTAGTTCCGTTGCGCAGGATGAGACACCCGGCCGAGACGGCACGGGACCGCCTCGGTTGGGCGCCGGAGGAGATCGTCAGGCCTGGAGCAGGTCGTCCTTGACTGCGGCGATGAGGGAGGCCCACTGCACGGAGGGCACGGCCAGCACGGGGCTGGCGGCGCCGAGCTTGGAGTCACGCACACCTACGTGATCCGGTAGCGAGTAGTTGACCTCCACGCAGTCGTTTGCCCCTCCGTGCTGTAGCTGGACTTGTACCAGGCGGTGTCCTGGAACGGTGCGGTTGGCATGGGGCCAGTCCCTTCATGAGTCTGGTCTCGCGCGAACGAACGCTGTGTCTCCCATATCGACTTCGAGAACGAACTTCATTCCGCGATCCTTTCTCGAACTCCCAGGTGGAGGCGCTCGTCCTGGCTGAACCAGATCGAGGCCCAGTTCACCACCCTGCGGTACTTCACCCTGAGCGGCACCGACCACGCAGCCACAGCGAGCAGGGCAGCATGATCCGCGGCTACATCGCCTGGCGCAACCGTCACAGCCGCAAGCGGCAGGTCGAATCGAGACGATCCGCGCCGACGTCCTATGGCAGTTTGGGTTCGACGAAGGCAGCAGCCTTGTCGACGGCCGCGCAGGCCTGGGGTGTGTCGTCGAGATACAGCGCTTGGACGCCGACGCTTGCGGTGTCACCGACCGCGAAGTCGATCCTGCAGTACCCAGGACCGCTGGTTTCCACGGCGCGTTTGGCTCGGTGCCGGCCGATGGTGATGTCGGTGACGCTGGATGCATCCGCGAGATTGAGTTTGTCGATCCCGTCCTGCTCGTCAATGGCGATGGAAACACCGCCGCCACCGAGGGACGTCCAGTCACAACGACGCAAGCCAGCAATCGAATCCGCTTCCCCCTGCGCAGGCACGCCGAGCGTGGTTGCCTCCTGAGCAGTGAGCAGATCACACGCTTGGATGGCGGCCAGGCCGGTCGACGGTGCCGTGCTCGATGGTGCCAGGGTGGACGGTGCCACCGAGGCTCCGGTCTGGCCGGGCGGGATGGCGGCCTGTGGAAGCGAGCACCCCGATGCGGCCAGCACCAGGATCAGTGGCGCTAGGCACATGCGGAGGTTCATTAGTGCCCGATCTGCCCGAAGCCCTGCTCGGCGTGGGCTTCGACCTGGGCGTAGTTGCGCATGCCGATCTCCAATGCCTGGCGCGCTTCCTCCAGCGTCTTGGCGAATTCCTGTAGGGCGAACTCGAGTGACTGATGGTCCGGGCCCGCCACCCTCACATTGAGGTCGGCGACCGCATGCGCCTCGGGGAGGTCACCCAACATGGCCTTGACCTTGAGGTCGCCAATCTCCTTCAGCCGTTTCTCGAGTTGTCGTTGCATCTGCCGGATGGACATGATCATGTTTCCGGCCGAGTCTGTGTCGACGGCGAACATGCCCTGTTGGGCTGCTGCCAGGAAGCTGCCGCCTCCGCCTGCCATCTGCATCGCTCACCCCAAGCGTGCTGGTGCTCGACCGTGCTCGCAGCGTCACGGTCGGGGCCATCCTGTCAGACGTGCGGACCCGATGGTGTAGTTCCGTTGCGCAGGATGAGGCACTGGGCCGAGACGGCACAGGGCCGCCTCGGCCGGGAGTCGGAGGAGATCGTCAGGCCTGGAGCAGGTCGTCCTTGACTGCGGCGATGAGGGAGGTCCACTGCGCAGAGGGCACGGCCAGCACGGGGCCGGCGGCGCCTAGCTTGGAGTCACGTACCCCCACGTGACCCGGTAGCGAGTGGTTGACCTCGACGCAGTCGTCCTGTCCGCCGTTGCTGTAGCTGGACTTGAACCAGGCAGTGTCTTGGAACGGTGCGGTTGGCATGGGGCTAGCCCCTTCATGAGTCTGATCTCGCAGCGAACTGGCCGGCCAGTTCCACGATGAAGTTACGCGACTCCACCGGGCCGAGGGCAATGGCTTGCAACCGGCGTTGCAGGTCTGCGTAGCGGCGCACCGCCTCCGGCGGCCTGTCCAGATAGACCGCGTTGTCGAACATCTCGATGTAGACGAGGTCGGTGGCAGAGTTGTGGTCGAACCGCAGCACGGTGAAGGCGTAACGGAGCGGCTCGTAGGACAGCGTGTCGAACGGAATGACCTGGATGTCCACATTGGGCAGCAGGGCCAGCTCGGCGATGTGGCGTAACTGCTCATACATCACCGTCGGGCCGCCGATCACCCGGCGCAGCGCCGACTCGCTCAGCACGAAGCAGAACTGCGCCGGGTTCTCCCTGGTCAGCAATCCGTGCCGCTCCTGGCGCACCCGCACGATGTCCTCCAGGACGGCGTGCTCCGCATGGCTGCCCCGGCTGGTGAGCATGGCCCGGGTGTACTGCTCGGTCTGCAGGTTGCCGGGCACGATCTCGGAGCCGACCTGCATGATCTGCGAGGCCCCTTGCTCCAGGTCGCGAAATGCGCGGAACCACTTCGGGCCTGCATAGAGCGTGGTTTCGGCAACGGCCCGGGTCCGCCGTTGCCGGGAGCCCTTCGCCAGGTCCCGGCACCACGCCGTGTCCTTCGTCGACGCCTGGTACAGCCGGAGCAGCTCGTCCAGGTCGGTCTTGGAGATGCCGACCTGACCGGTCTCCACCCGGCTGATCTTGTTGGCCGCCTTGTCGAGGCTCTCGGCGGCCTGCTCCTGGGTCAGCCTGGCTGCCTCGCGGAGTTTGCGCAGCTCATTGCCCAGCTGGCGGCGCTGGATGCTGGGGTTGGGCGGCGTGGTCATCTGACGTCCCTTCCTGCCGATCACGGAGAGTGCCGACGGCCTCACCCTAAAGTTGTATTTACATTATGTACTTACAGTTTTTAAGCTCGATGGTGTCAGGGCAGCTCGCAACTCCACTGGACTACGAGATGGACGTTCATCCTAGCCATTTGTGCCAGGAAGGTTGCGGTACGGCAGGTCGCCTGCAGCGCGCCTGCCGGCGGTCACCCGCCGCCGGCGAAGCGCTGGTTGTAGGTGACCCATCGGGTGCGCGGGAGCCTTGAGGTGGGACGTCCTGAACGGGGCTGCGCGCGGGTCGGTCCGCGCCACCCCGGACCACCTGCCGCGCACCGAAGGGCTGGCCCGCGCGACCCGGTACCTCGCAGCGCCGGGTTGCGCGGGCCGGCACCTGACCACAACAGACCGGCCCGCTACCAGCGCGGTCGAGCAGGGGGAAGGAACGAGGCGATGAGCAGGCACCATCGACAGCGCGGGCTGCTGGTGATCTTGGCCCGGCTGGGCTGGCAACGTGACCCGAGCCGGTGGAGCGTCCCGTGCCGGGATGGACACGGCTGCCGGGCGGAGCTGTCCGTCCGATTGGGCGCGGGGTGGGTGACGCTGGACTGCTCCGCACCAGGCCCGCTCTACCTGCGCCCGCACCAGGCCGGGCAAGCGCGTGCCGCGCTACGCGAGGCCGTCCTCGACCTCGAACGTCTCGGTAGCACCGAGCTGTCCGACCCGGCGGTGGCGCGCGAATCTGCGCTTCTGGCCGGTGGAGCAGGTGCTGTAGGCCAACGCGCCGTGGTGCACTGGCACCAGGTGATCAGGCCCACGGTGCCCGATATCGAGGCCCGGCTGATGGACGCCACAGCCGATGCCGCCCCAGAAGTCGATCAGCCCGGGTCCCAGCTCCCCGGCGCGGCCGCATGATCGGCACCATCGGTCCGCTGCCCGGTATCCACTCGCTGACTGATCTGCCGTTGCTGGGACCGGCGGTGGCCTATGTCGACCGGATGGCCGTCGAGCTGGGCATACCGCCAGGGCTTCGGCAGGTCGCCGAGCTCGTACTGCTCGGCCTGGTCGCCTACCTGGCGGTGCGGCTGGTCGTGCGGCGGATCTTCCGGTGAGCCCGGACCGCGGTGACTCGGCCGGTTCACCGGGCGCGGCGCAGCGTCCGTACTACTGCGGGTGGGCGATCACATTTCCCGACCCGACCTCGCATCTGATCGCGTCCCCGGACTTCCCGACCGTGGGCTCCCGGCGCCGCGCCTGGTGCGGCGAGATGATCACCGTCATCGGCCTCACGCTCGACGTTCGCCGTCCGATCCTGCACTGCCCGGACTGCAACCAGTGGCTCCAGCGCTGCGCGACGACGGATCGCTGCCGGTAATAAGTCGGTTTCCCCGCAGGCAGCACGAAAGTAACGTCGTCGAGGTGGACCTCACGCGGACCGGAATGACGGATGACGGCGGCGGGACTGTGCGGGATCGGCTGCGTGCCGCGCTTCCTGCAGCGATGAAGGCACGCGGCTGCCAGGGACTACGAGCGTGCGGGTCACCACGCACATGCCGAGCGGCTGCGCGGCGAGGCCGCTGTGCTGCGCGCATACCTCGGTGACGAGCCCTGAGGATGCGGCGATGAAGCGCAGTCCGGCTGGACCCGGGCAGGAGTCCGTGTGGGACTACCCGCGTCCGCCGCGGGCCGAGCGGGTCCACCGGCGGGTCCGGATCGTGCACGGCGGCACGCTGCTCGTCGACACCGACGACGTGGTGCGCGTGCTGGAGACGTCGCATCCACCGACGTATTACCTGCCGCGGTCGGACTTCCGGGTGCCGCTGCTCGCCGCGTCGCGGACGACGATGTGCGAGTGGAAGGGCGAGGCGTCCTACTTCGACATCGAGGTGCCGGGCGTCGAGCCGCTGCGCGAGGTCGGCTGGTGGTACCCGCAGCCCGACCCGCGCTACCCGCAACTCACCGACCGGGCCACCGTGTACGCGGGGCGGTTCGACGAGGTGACCGTGGACGGCGAGCAGGTGACGCCGCAGCCGGGGCGGTTCTACGGCGGCTGGATCACTGCCGATGTCGTCGGGCCGTTCAAGGGCGAGCCGGGCAGCTGGGGCTGGTAACGGGAGTGCATCACCGTCCCGCCACGTCGGGAGGTGGGGTCCCGTTCGGCCAGACGCACGGGGAGGTGGCCGAGATCGTGAGGTCGCCCTGGACGTTGGCTTGCAGGGACATCCGGAATGCATCGTCGTTGTTCTCGACGAACAGCGCGGGCACGCGCAGATCACGCTGGTCGGAGAGTACCCGGTAATTGTGCGAGAGCCAGTACGAATGCATGGCGTTGAACACTTCTGTGGTGCGCTCGATGGGTAGCTCTCGCAGCCAGTAAACCTTGCCGACGCTGACCCGGCCGAGTGGGCCGTTGTCGCTCGGATCGGCGCAGGGCAGGCGGTCGAAGGACTGTTCCTCCAGTCGTGGGGTTACCGGCAGCGCAGCGACAGCGCGGGCGATGTGTTCCTCCATGCGCTGCGTGGCCTGCTGCGCGGTGAGTGTGCGCATGCTGTTGGCCATATCGCCCCTTTCGATTTTCACGACGCCGCATCCCGCTAGAAATGCGATCATGGTGCCGAAGGCAAGCGCCAGGAGATGTGTTCTCATTCAGCGCACCAAGGTTTCGTCGCCGGTGATGATCGCGGTCATATTCTTCAGCGACGCCGATCCCTTGTCCCAGTATTGGGAGTGGGCGTCGGCGCTGAAGTGAATCTGGGTGTCCCAGGGTTCGTACCAGGGTGCGGGCTTCACAGTGATCATGGGGGTACCGGGGTCAGAGGTGAAGGTGCGGCCACCGAAGTCGGGATCGCTGGGGTTGTGGCCGTGGATCAGGTCCGGCGCCTTCGGGTGCAGGGTGAGGGGCTGGCCCAGCACGGAGCCGGGATCGACGCCGAGCTGGATCGGGTCGTTGGCGGCGTGCGAGGACCACACGTGCCCGGGTGGAACACCGAGGTCGGCGGCGTGCTCGACCCCCACTCCGGGGCTCCCGACGAAGATCACGTCGTCGGCCGCGAGGGGGTGGCCCTTCGCGGCGTAGCCCACCACGGTGGAGCCGTAGCTGTGCCCGAGCACGGTGTTGTGCGACGGCGGGCCCTGGTGGGTGACACGCAGCCCGTCCTGGAAGGAGTCCAGTGTGGGAGCGGCCCGCTGGGCGAAGCCGGGGTCGATGGCGTCGCCGTGGCCGGGAGGGAAGGTCGCGATGTCCTGTGGGGCGTCGTATCCGATCCACATCACCGCCGATGTCGCGGTTCCGGGTTCGAGCCGGGTCGCTTCCTTGACCATGAGATCCGCGCGGCCCAGGTCGGTGGGCACGCTGCGCAGACCTGCTCCGGTGCCGGGCACGTAGGTGACGACGTTGGCGGCGGTGTCGGGGTTGCCGACCGCGACGATCGCCTTGCCGTTGCCGGAAGGGTCGAAACCGAGCAGGTAGGCGCGCTGGGGCTCGTTGCTGGTCAGCCGGTCCCGGATGGTCTCGATGCCCTGGAGCCGTTGCAGCTCGGCGCGCTGCGCGTCGCTGCGGTGCTCGCCGAGCCGCTCCAGTTCGGCGATCCGGGGGTGGTAGTCCGGCAGCGCGGCGAGGACCAGGCGGTTCGCCTCGTCGCGGACTTCGGCGGGGACACCGTCGAGGTTGCCGATCCGCCGTGGGTCGGCGTGGACCAGCGCGTACTGCTCGGCCCGGCTCAGCCCGTCCCACCACTGGTGCACCCGCTGCGGGCTGGTCCCCGCGGGCGGGATCCGGGTCGTGCCGGGGCTCGGACCGAAGGCCCGCGCTCCGGGCGGCGGCGCCAGCCGGGCCAGCCGGTCGGTGGTGTGCTGGTCGGACTCGGTGGCGTCGCGCAGGGCGCGCTCGATGACTTCGCTGATCAGCCCGGCCTCGACGATCAGGGTCGCCAGCACCGCGGGTCCGAGCAGCACCAGCGCCGCGGCCACCTCCGGGGGGATCCGTGCCGACCCGTCCGGGCCGACCAGGATCGGGGTACCCGCCGTGGCGGCCACCGCGCCCCGCACCAGCCGCTGGGCGGAGGTCACCGCGGCGCAGTGCTCCCGCAGCGCCGGGGGGATCTGCTCGGTCAGCGCCCGGTCCCGCTCGATCCGGTCGGCGATCCGGCTCAGGGAGGTGATCGCCGCGTCGCGGGCCACCCCGTCCCAGCCGGCGCCCACCGCGTCGATGGTCCGCGCCAGCTCGGCGTGCCGGGCGCCGAGCCGGGCACCGAACCCCGCCCACCGCGCCGCGGCCTGCGCGAACACCTCGGGCTGCGCGTCCCACAGTTCGGGGAAGGACACCACCGCGGTCAACCCCCGCGCCGGATTCGCTCGAAACTCCGCGCCCCGGCCGTGTCGGCACGGTCGTACTCGGCGGCGGTCTCGCCCAGCTTGTCACCGGCCACCCGCAGCGCCGTCGCGAGCTCGCCGGTCTCGGGCCGCCACGCCTCGGCGGCCGTGCGCACAGCCTGGGTCGACGTGAACCCCTCGTTGCTACCCGGTGGGGGTGCCAGCGGCTCGTCGGCACTGTCCCGCAGCCCATCGGACAGCTCGTGCAGCCGCCGCCCCCCGCTGCGCAGCCGACCCGGCTCCACCCGGTACCCGCCCGCCGCCATCACCGCCCCCTGCCGTGTCGAGCGCCGCAAGGGTTCCTCGGCGCGCCGGGAGCGTAACCGAGTGTGACCACGCCCCGCGGCGACTTGACGACATCCGCGGGGGAGCTCCGATGCGCTGCCGATTGCCGCCCGCTTCGTGGAACAGCGCCGCCGGTCGGGGGGAGGCGTTAATGTGTCGATCTCGGCGCGTGCAGGATCGGTGACCGTCCTCGGCGGAGGTCGCTGGTGCCGAGCTGAGCGGACGGTATCGACGAGGGGGCGGTCGAGCGTGGGCACCCTGCAGTACCGGCGGTCACCTCGACTGGCCGCACCGAAGATGCCCGGGGGTGAGGTCCACCTGGAGCCACCCCCCGAAGTGGCCAAGGTGATACCGGGCAACATCGTGCAGAAGCTCCTGCCGGTCGTGATGGTCGTCGCGGTCCTCGGCATGGTGGCCTTCGTCTTCACCAGCGGGGAAGGCCGAAGCAACCCGATCTTCCTGCTGTTCCCGGTCATGATGCTGGTCTCGACCATCGGGATGTTCGCCGGAGGCGGACGCGGCGGCGGTCAGCGCAAGGCCGAGATGAACGAGGACCGCAAGGACTACCTGCGCTACCTCGGGCAGATGCGGGAGCAGGCCAGACAGGCCGCGGAGGAACAGCGGGCGGCGCTGGAGTGGAACCATCCCGATCCCGCTGCGCTGTGGTCGATCGCCAGTAGCAAACGGATGTGGGAGCGGCGCTACGGCGATCCCGACTTCTGCCATGTGCGGGTCTGCCGGGGCGCGCAGCGACTGGCGACCCGGCTGGTGCCGCCGCAGACCGGTCCGGTGGACGAGCTGGAACCGATCACCGCGCTGGCGCTGCGCCAGTTCGTCCGGGCCCATTCCGTCGTTTCCGACCTGCCGATCTCGATCTCGATCCGCGGGTTCGCCGCCGTCGGGTTCCTCGGTGAGCGGGCCGCGGTACGCGGGCTGGCCCGCGCGATGATCGCCCAGCTGGCCACCTTCCATGCCCCCGACGACCTGCTCATCGCGGTGGTCACCGCGGGAAGGGCCAAGCAGGAGTGGGAGTGGGCCAAGTGGCTGCCACACGTGCAGCATCCGGCTCTGGTCGACGGCGCGGGCTCGCTGCGGATGATGGCCCGGTCACTGGCCCAGATCGAGGAGCTGCTCGCCGAGCAGCTGCGGGACCGGGCCCGGTTCGCCCGCAACACGCAGGCGCCAGGTGACGAACCGCATATCGTGATCGTCATCGACGAAGGAGAGGTCACCCTCGAGGAACAGATCATCCTGGAGGAGGGCATGGCCGGGGTCACGGTGCTCGACCTCTCGGAGTCGCTGGGCACGCTGACCAGCCGCCGCGGGCTACGGCTGTCGATAGCGGACGGGCAGCTCGGCGCGCTGAGCGCGGCGGGCGTGGAGTACTTCGGTGCGCCGGACTCGTTCGGTGTCGCCGAGGCGGAGGCGGTGGCCCGCAGGCTGTCCCCGTACCGGGCCGGGCGGCCGGACTCCGAGGACGAGAACGAGCCGCTGCTGGGCAACGCGGGTCTGCTGGGGCTGCTCGGGCTACCCGAGGATCCCCGCGCCTTCGACGTCACCCAGGCTTGGCGTCCCCGCCCGATCCGGGATCGGCTCCGGGTGCCGATCGGGGTCGGCGAGCACGGCGAGCCGGTCGAGCTGGACATCAAGGAGGCCGCTCAGGAGGGGATGGGCCCGCACGGGCTGTGCGTCGGAGCCACCGGGTCGGGCAAGTCGGAGTTCCTGCGAACGCTCGTGTTGGGCCTGGTCGCCACGCATTCCTCGGCGGTGCTCAACCTTGTGCTGGTCGACTTCAAGGGCGGCGCGACGTTCCTGGGCATGGAGCACGCGCCGCACGTCGCGGCCGTCATCACCAACCTCGCCGACGACCTGACCCAGGTCTCCCGCATGCAGGACGCCCTGGCCGGCGAGATGACCCGGCGGCAGGAACTGCTGCGCAGCGCGGGGAACTTCGCCAACGTCAAGGACTACGAGCGGGCCAGGGAGAACGGCGCCGATCTCGACCCGCTGCCCGCGCTGTTCATCGTGATCGACGAGTTCTCCGAACTGCTCGCCCAGCAGCCGGAGTTCATCGACCTGTTCGTGGCCATCGGCCGGCTCGGCCGCTCGTTGCAGATGCACCTGCTGCTGGCCTCGCAGCGCCTGGAGGAGGGCAAGCTGCGGGGGCTGGATTCGCATCTGTCCTACCGGATCGGCTTGAAGACCTTCTCCGCCTCGGAGTCCCGCGCGGTGCTCGGCGTGCCCGACGCCAACGAGCTGCCCTCGGTTCCCGGCTCGGGCTATCTGAAGGTCGACACCAGCTCGATGGTGCGGTTCAAGGCCTGCTACGTCTCCGGTCCCTACCGGGTCGGCGCCGGCGTCGTGGCGCCCACGTCGGTCCCGGTCACCTCCGATCGCAGGCCACGCCTGTTCGTGCCCGACTACGTGGACCTGCCGGTGCAGCCCCGGCAGCCCGGCAGACCGGAGACGGCCAGGCTGGAGGCGCCCACCGAGCCGACCGTGCTGGACATCGTGGTGGCCCGGATGCGCGGGCAGGGGCCGGCGGCGCATGAGGTGTGGCTGCCGCCGCTGGACGAGCCACCCTCGCTGGATCAGCTCCTGCCGCCGTTGTCGGTCACCGAGGATCGCGGACTGTGTCCGGTCGGCTTCTTCGGCAACGGCAAGCTCGCCGTCCCGGTGGGGATCGTGGACAAGCCCTACGAGCAGCGCCGGGACCTGCTGTGGGCGGATTTCTCCGGTGCCGCGGGCCACGCCGTGGTCACCGGTGGCCCGCAGTCCGGCAAGTCCAGCCTGCTGCGGACGGTACTGATGTCGCTCGCGCTCACCCATACCCCCCAGGAGGTGCAGTTCTTCGGCATCGACTTCGGCGGCGGCACGCTGACCTCGTTGGACGGCCTGCCGCACAGCGGTGGCGTGGCCGGGCGGTTGGAGGCGGACACGGTCCGGCGGATCATCGCCGAGGTGACCGGACTGCTCTCGGATCGGGAGAAGTTGTTCCGTAAGCTGGGCATCGACTCGATGGCGGATTTCCGGGCCCGTAAGCGGCGCGGTGAGCTGCGTGAGGACTCGTTCGGCGACGTGTTCCTGGTGATCGACGGCTGGCACAACTTCCGCCAGGAGTTCGACGTCACCGATGTGGAGATGCAGGTCGTCAACCTGGCCACGCAGGGTCTGTCCTACGGGGTGCACGTGATGATCGGCGCCACCCGGTGGGCGGAGATCCGGCCCGCGATGAAGGATCTGCTCGGTACCCGGTTCGAGCTGCGCCTCGGTGATCCGGGGGAGTCGGACATCGACCGGCGGGTGGCGGTCAACGTGCCGCCGGGCCGTCCAGGGCGGGGGATGTCCAGGGAGAAGCTGCACTTCCTGGCTGCGCTGCCCAGGGTGGACGCGGTGACCAGCGCCGAGGACGTGGGTGCCGGGGTGGCCGACGCGGTGGCGCGGGTGCGCGGCGGGTGGCGCGGCCGGGGCGCCCCGAGGGTCCGGCTGCTGCCCGAGCGAATCCCCTACGAGCAGCTGCCCGCGCCCGACCCCGCCCAGCCGCACCGCATCCCGATCGGGATCAACGAGACCGCGCTCGCCCCGGTGTACCTCGACTTCGCCGCAGAGCCGCACTTCCTCTGCTTCGCCGACGGCGAGTCCGGCAAGACCAACCTGCTGCGGACCATCGCCAAGGGCATCGTGGCGCGCGCGACGCCGCAGCAGGCGCGCATCGTGCTGGTCGACTATCGCCGCACCCTGCTCGGCTGCCTCGACTCCGATCACCTCATCGGGTACGGGCGCTCCGCCGACGCGCTGGCCCCGATCGTCGCCGATGTGCAGCGGTCGATGCGCAAGCGCCTGCCCGGACCCGACGTGACCCAGCAGCAGCTGCGGGACCGCTCGTGGTGGACCGGCCCGGATCTCTACGTCCTGGTCGACGACTACGACCTGGTGGCCACCCAGGGTGGGGTGAACCCGCTCACCGGGCTGCTCGAGTTCCTGGCCCAGGCCAAGGACGTGGGCCTGCACCTCGTCCTCACCCGGCGCACCGGCGGGGCGTCCCGCGCGCTCTACGAGCCGGTGCTCGCCAGGCTGCGGGAGCTGTCCAGCCCCGGAATCCTGATGAGCGGCAGCCGGGACGAGGGTCCGTTGCTGGGCAATATCAAGCCGTCCGCGATGCCGCCGGGGCGGGGCACCCTGGTGGGGCGCAAGGCGGGCCAGCAGCTGGTCCAGATCGCCTGGCTACCCCCGGAGTGATCCACGCGGCGCACACCGTTCGCGGTTGCAACGTTCTGCAACAGGGTGCTCACCCAGCGGACCCAATCGTGGCATGGTGGCCGTCGCAGCATTGTCAGACCGTCAGATCCATCCGACCCCGAGGGGGAGCAGGAGATGGGACAGCAGTTCGGGACGCAAGTCGAACAGATGCAGGCCGCGGCGAACCACGTCGCCGAGGTGAACCACAGCGTGCAAGCTCAGCTTTCCGCGCTGAGTAACCAGCTGGCCCCGCTGGCCGGTGCCTGGCAGGGGCAGGCGGCGACCGCGTTCCAGCTGCTGATGGAGCGCTGGAACACCGATGCGCGCAGCCTCAACGAGGCGCTGAGCAGCATCGGCGAGCAGATCCAGGGCTCTGGCGCCACCTACGCCCAGGCCGACGAGGGCGAGCACCAGTCGTTCTCCCGGATCAACGCCGCACTCGACTGAGCGTCGAAACACCGAGAGCGTCGAAACACCGAGACGAGGGGATGAGCAGATGAGCGATGGCAGGATTCAGGTCACCTTCGGTGAGCTCGAGAACGCGCGGGGGTCGATCCAGACGACCTGGACGAACATCAGCCGGGAGCTCGAGGATCTCAAGAGGTTCCTGCAGCCGATGGTGCAGACGTGGACCGGTGAGGCATCCACCGCCTACCAGGCGCAGCAGGTGAAGTGGGACAAGGCGGCGGCGGACCTCAACCAGGTGCTGAACCAGATCGGCGTGGCGCTGGGGACCTCGAACGAGAACTTCCAGGCCGCCGAGACCGCCAACCGGAACCGGTACGCCTAGGTCAGCCGGGGCCCGGAGCCGGTCGGCGTGGCCGGTCGGCCCCGGGCAGGTGGGTCGCTGCGCAGCGACCCCGTTTTGACCCTCTTGCCCGGCGGCCGTTATCGTTGGCAGGTGTTACGCGGATGTGCGTGGCTCTTGCCGCGCCGTTGCGGCGTTATCGCGGCGGTGTCTCGCCCAGAGACTTCGACCGCACCCGGCACCCCCTGACGAACTGTGACGACGAGGTAGATCCGTGCGCACGTACAGCCCCAAGCCCGGCGAGGTCAATCGCGCCTGGCACGTCATCGACGCCACGGACGTGGTGCTCGGCCGCCTCGCCTGCCAGGTCGCCACGTTGCTGCGCGGCAAGCACAAGCCGACCTTCGCCCCGCACGTCGACACCGGTGACTTCGTCGTGATCGTGAACGCGGGCAAGATCTCGCTGTCGGGCAACAAGGGCGATCGCAACTTCGTCTACCGGCACAGCGGCCACCCCGGCGGGCTCAAGCAGCGCTCGTTCACCGAGATGCTGGCCACCCAGCCGGAGCGGCTGGTGGAGCACGCCGTCAAGGGAATGCTGCCGAAGAACAAGCTGGGCCGGGCGATGGCCCGCAAGCTCAAGGTCTACGCCGAGCCGGGGCACCCGCACGGCGCCCAGCGCCCACAGCCGTTCCAGATCACCCAGGTCGCCCAGTGACCACTCCCAGCGGGACAACTCCCAGCGAGGACTTTAGGCACAGTGAGGATCCGAGAGACGCCGTGACCACCCCGCAGACCCCGCAGGATGAGCCTGAGCAGGCCAAGCAGAACGAGCCGACCCCCGAACAGGTCACCGAACAGGTCACCGAGCGGGCCGCGGTCGTGCCGCCCGGGCCGGTCATTCCACCGGTGTCCGCGGCCATCGACCGGCTCGTGCAGACCGTCGGTCGTCGCAAGGAGGCGATCGTGCGGGTCCGGCTGGTGCCGGGCACCGGTGTCTTCACCCTCAACGGCAAGAGCCTGGAGCAGTACTTCCCGAACAAGGTGCACCAGCAGTTGGTGCGGGATCCGCTGGTCCTGACGGACAAGCCGGAGTCCTACGACGTGATCGGCAACCTCACCGGAGGGGGCACCTCCGGGCAGGCCGGTGCGCTGCGGCTGGCCATCGCCCGCGCCCTGATCGAGCTGAACATCGACGACCGTCCCGCGCTGAAGAAGGCGGGCTTCCTGACTCGCGACTCCAGGATGAAGGAACGCAAGAAGTACGGGTTGAAGAAGGCGCGCAAGGCACCTCAGTACAGCAAGCGCTGATACCGGCGCGGAGGATCCCGTCATGGCGGTCCGCCTCTTCGGCACCGATGGGGTGCGTGGTCTGGCCAACTTCGACCTCACACCGGAGCTGGCCCTGGCCGTATCCGTCGCCGCGGCGCGAGTGCTCGCCGAGCACGATCTCGGGCACCGGCCGGTCGCGGTGGTGGGCCGGGACCCGCGAGCCAGCGGTGAGATGCTGGAGGCGGCGGTCACCGCGGGCCTGACCTCGGCGGGTGCCGATGTGCTGCGGGTCGGGGTGCTGCCCACTCCGGCGGTGGCCCACCTGGTCGCCGCGCTGTCGGCCGACCTCGGTGTGATGATCTCGGCCTCGCACAACCCGATGCCGGACAACGGCATCAAGCTCTTCGCCGCCGGTGGACTGAAGTTGGCCGACTCGGTCGAGGATGAGATCAGTGCCCGGCTCGGCGTGCCCGCCGAGCGGCCCACCGGCGCGCGGATCGGCCGGGTGCGTGACGTACCGGAGGCCGCTGGGCGCTATCTGGATCACTTGTTGCTGGCCACCCCGCACCCGCTGGACGGGATACTCGTGGTGGTCGACTGCGCGCACGGGGCGGCCTCGGCGGTCGCCCCGGAGGCCTACCGCAAGGCCGGTGCCGAGGTGGTGGCCCTGAATGCCGAGCCCGACGGTCTCAACATCAACGACGGCTGCGGGTCCACCCACCTGGACCAGGTGCGCAAGGCGGTACTGGAGTACGGCGCCGCGCTCGGCATCGCGCACGACGGCGACGCGGACCGTTGCCTCGCCGTGGATGCCGCGGGCGACGTGGTGGACGGCGACCAGATCATGGCGGTGCTCGCGCTGGCCATGCAGGAGGCCGGCGAGCTGGCGGCGGACACCCTGGTCGCCACCGTGATGAGCAACCTGGGCCTGCATCTGGCGATGCGCGAGCACGGTGTGACGCTGCGGACCACCGCGGTGGGGGACCGGTACGTGCTCGAAGCACTCTGGGCAGGTGGATTCTCCCTCGGTGGCGAGCAGTCCGGGCACCTCGTGCTGCCCGCCCACGCCACCACCGGCGACGGCCTGCTCACCGCGTTGCGCCTGATGGCCCGGATGGCGACGACCGGGCGGAGCCTGGCCGATCTGGCCGGCGTGCTGACCCGGCTGCCTCAGGTTCTGGTCAACGTCGAGGTGGTGGACAAGTCCGCCGTCGCGGCGGCACCAGCGGTGACCGAGGCGATCGCCGTCGCGGAGGCCGAGCTGGGCGAGACCGGCCGGGTGCTGTTGCGTCCTTCGGGTACCGAGCAGCTGGTGCGGGTGATGGTCGAAGCGCCCACCCAGCCCGACGCGGACGCCATCGCCCGTCGCATCGCCGCCGCCGTCGCCGCCGTGTCCTGAGGGCGGCCCGATGCCCGAGTCAACGGTCGGACTCGAATATCTCGTCGTACTCGGTGGCCCCGGTGAGGTGGTGTAGCAGGAACGCGGTGACCAGCGCGCGGCCCATCCGCCGGGTCCCGTACTCCGGGCTGCCGTCGATGAGCAGATCCGACCAGTGCCTGCCCTGAATGAAGCCGAGGTGGGTCGCTTTGGGCAGAGTCTGCAGATGTACCGGACCGGCCCAGGCCTTGGCCACTCGCTCGGCATGCGCGACGGGGGGTGCCACCCGGTCCTTGGCCGCGGCGAGGTGCAGACCGGGCATGGTGCAGTGCCGCGCGGCCTGCACCGCTGATGGCAGGGTCTCGGCCAGGGCCAGCGTGGCGACCGCCTTGCAGCGTTCGTCGGCGGCTGCGGCGAGCGTGGCGCAGCCCCCGCCCATCCCGTGCCCGGCCAGGCCGAGCCGATCCGGATCGACGCTGATCCGGCCTTCACCCAGCCGTACTCCGACGCACATGTCCAGCGCGGTGCGCAGGTCCGCGGCGAACTGGCGGTGGGCGGGCAGCACACCGTGCTGCGTCGCGGGTGCCGCCGCCACCACCCCCCAGGAGGCGAGGTGGCGCAGCAGCTCCTCGTAGCGCGACGTCGGCTGCAGCCAGCCGTGCCCGAGAGCGATCGCGGGCAGCCCGAACCCGGACTCCGGCGTGAACACGACACCGGGCATGCCGATCAGCGCAAGGTCACCGCGTAGCACGTGGTGCGGACCTGGCCGGGCCAGTTCGTCTGTCGAGCGCTTGGCGGCTACCTTGGCCGATCGTGCCATGACAACGGACGCTAGCGGATTGCTCCGTCGCGTGGCCGATGGGAGTGCCGGCCGGGCTCGGATACCGTGACGACCATGTGCGGAATCGTGGGCTATGTGGGGCGTCGACCGGCCCTCGACGTGGTCCTGCAGGGTCTGGCCAGGTTGGAGTACCGAGGGTACGACTCGGCGGGGATCGCCGTGCTGGATGGTGGCGGGGTGGTGGCCGTGCGGCGCAAGGCCGGTCCGCTGGCCAACCTGGTCGGCGAGATCGAATCAGCCGGGCGCGGGTTGTTCGCGGGCAACACCGGGATGGGACACACCCGATGGGCCACCCACGGCGGGCCCACCGATCGCAACGCACATCCGCACTGCGACACCACGGGCAAGGTCGCCGTGGTGCACAACGGGATCATCGAGAACTTCGCCCAGCTGCGCGCCGAGCTCGAGGCGGGCGGGGTGGACCTGTCCAGCGACACCGACACCGAGGCCACCGCGCACCTCATCGCCGCGGCCTACGCCGCCGGGGAGCACGCCGGGGATCTGCCCGCCGCGGTGCGCGCGGTGTGCAGGCGGTTGCACGGTGCGTTCACCCTGGTCGTCACACACGCCGATGAGCCAGGCCGGATCGTCGCCGCCCGCCGCTCCTCGCCACTGGTGGTGGGTGTGGGTGCGGGGGAGCATTTCGTCGCCTCCGACGTCGCCGCCTTCATCGAGCACACCCGCGACGCCGTCGAACTCGGCCAGGACCAGGTCGTGACGATCAGCCGCGACGGCTACCAGGTCACCGACTTCCACGGGGTCCCGGTCCAGGTAAGGCCCTTCCATGTCGACTGGGATCTGTCGGCTGCCGAGAAGGGCGGCCACGACTACTTCATGCTCAAGGAGATCGAGGAACAGCCGACGGCGCTGGCCGACACCCTGCGCGGGCATTTCGTCGACGGCCGGATCGTGCTCGACGAGCAGCGGATGGACACCCAGGAGCTGCGCGACGTCGACAAGGTCTTCGTGGTCGCCTGCGGGACCGCCTACCACTCCGGGATGGTGGCCAAGTACGCCATCGAGCACTGGTGCCGGCTGCCGGTCGAGGTCGAGCTCGCCAGTGAGTTCCGGTACCGCGACCCGGTGCTGGACCGCTCCACGCTGGTCGTCGCGATATCGCAGTCCGGGGAGACCGCGGACACCCTGGAGGCGGTCCGGCACGCCAGGGAGCAGAAGGCCCGGGTACTGGCGATCTGTAACACCAACGGAGCCCAGATCCCCCGGGAGTCCGACGCGGTGCTCTACACCCACGCCGGGCCGGAGATCGGGGTGGCCGCCACCAAGACGTTCCTTGCCCAGATCGCGGCGAACTTCCTGGTCGGGCTGGCTCTCGCGCAGGCTCGCGGCACCAAGTACTCCGACGAGGTCGCCCGCGAGTTCGCCGAGCTGGAGGCCATGCCCGCGGCAGTGAAGCAGGTGCTCGGCACCGTGGATCAGGTGCGCGCACTGGGCCGTCAGCTGGCCGGCTCCAAGGCGGTGCTGTTCCTCGGCCGCCACGTCGGCTTCCCGGTGGCGCTGGAAGGTGCGCTCAAACTCAAGGAGCTCGCCTACATGCACGCCGAGGGATTCGCGGCCGGCGAGCTCAAGCACGGCCCGATCGCCCTGGTCGAGGACGGCCTGCCGGTGGTCGTGGTGGTGCCCTCGCCCAAGGGACGCGCGGTGCTGCACGCCAAGCTGTTGTCCAACATCCAGGAGATCCGGGCCCGCGGCGCGCGCACCATCGTCATCGCCGAGGAGGGCGACGACACGGTGCGCCCCTATGCCTCGGATGTGCTGGAGGTGCCCGCGGTGCCGACCCTGTTACAGCCGCTGGTGTCCACCGTGCCGCTGCAGGTGCTCGCCGCCGAGATCGCCCGCGAGCGCGGGTACGACGTGGACCGCCCCCGCAACCTCGCCAAGTCCGTCACCGTCGAGTGACCCGCGTGTCAGTCCCTCATGCCCCGCGTGTCAGTCCCTCATGCCCGGTGCGTCCGCTCCCCATGCACGCACAAGGGCCCCCGGGCGCCTGGACCGTGCGGCGGGTGCGCGCCGCCGAGCAGGTCCTGCTGACCCGGGTAGCGGAGGGGTCGCTGATGCGCCGTGCCGCATTCGGGTTGGCCATCCGTACCGCGGCGATGCTCGCCGAGCGCACCGGCGGGGTGCCCGGCAGGCACGTCGGGCTGCTGGTCGGAGCGGGCAACAACGGCGGGGACGCGCTGTGCGCCGGGGCGATTCTGCGCCGCCGAGGGGTGGCCGTCACCGCTGTGCTGCTCCACCCGGACCGGGCCCATCCGGAGGGTCTGGCCAAGCTGCGCCGGGCCGGCGGACGGATCCGCGACGAGTTGCCCGAACACGTCCATGTGGTGCTGGACGGGATCGTCGGCCTGGCGGGCCAGGGTGCGCTGCGCCCTGCAGCCGCGCGGCTGGTCGAGGCGATCCGGGCGCCGATCATCGCGGTGGACTCACCCTCCGGGGTGGACCCCGACACCGGCACGGTCGACGGCCCCGCGGTCACCGCCACCGAGACGGTCACCTTCGGTGCCCGCAAGCCCGTGCATGTGCTCGCCCCGTGGCGCTGCGGCCCGGTGCATCTGGTGGACATCGGTCTGTTCCCCGAACTCGGCGAGCCCGACCTGCGGATGCTCACCGCGGCCGAGGTCGGCGAGCTGTGGCCGGTACCGGGCCCGGCCAGCGACAAGTACAGCCAAGGTGTGCTGGGCATCGCGGCCGGCTCCGCGGACTACCCCGGGGCGGCGGTGCTGTGCTCAGGAGCCGCGGTGCTGGCGACGTCCGGGATGGTTCGCTTCGCGGGCATGGCCGCTGACGCGGTTCGGGCCCGGTGGCCGGAGGTCGTGGCCACCGGGTCGGTGTCCGACGCCGGGCAGGTGCAGGCCTGGGCGGTCGGCCCCGGGATGGGTACCGGCGCGACCGGCCGTCAGGTGCTCGCTCAGGTGCTGGCCGCAGGCGTGCCCGTGGTGGCCGACGCCGACGCGATCACCCTGCTGGCCCGCCATCCCGAGCTGGCCGACTGTCGTGACCCGGATACCCCGCTGGTACTCACCCCGCACGACCGGGAGTTCGAGCGGCTCACCGGCCAGGCCCCCGGCATCGATCGGGTGGCGGCGGCCAGTAGCGCGGCCGCCACGTTCGACGCGGTGCTGCTGCTCAAGGGAAACACGACCATCGTCGCCGCTCCGGACGGGCGGGTGTTCGCGCACCCGTCCCGCTCCGCCTGGCCGGCCACCGCCGGGTCCGGAGACGTGCTCACCGGCGTGATCGGTGCGCTGCTGGCCGCGGGCCTGGAACCCGCGACGGCCGCGGTTGCCGCGGTACACGCCCACGAGTCCGCCGCTGACCTGGCTGCTCTGGCCGGCTCGCCGGCCGGTGCGCCCGCGCCCGCCTCCGTGATCCAGACCGCGCTCAGCGACGCGATTCGCGTGCTGCGTGCCGCAGCCGGAATGCGGGCCTGACGACGATGCCGGAACCTGCCCCGCGCCCCCGCGCCGAGGTGGTCATCGACCTCGACGCGATCCGGCACAACGTCGGGATCCTCGCCGGGTCCGCCGCCGCGTCAGGTGCCGCCACCATGGTGGTGGTCAAGGCCGACGGGTACGGCCACGGCGCGGTCGACGTCGCTGCGGCGGCATTGCAGTCAGGGGCGAGCGAGCTGGGTGTCTGCAGCGTCGACGAGGCCTTGACGTTGCGCGATGCGGGGATCGACGCGCCCGTGCTGGCCTGGCTGGCCGTGCCGGGCGAGGACCTCGCCGCCGCCGTCCGCGCCGATGTCGACATCGGGGTGTACTCCGTCGGTGAGTTGCACGAGGTCGCGCGCGGCGCGTCCTCGGCCGGTCGCACCGCCCGGGTACACCTGAAGGTGGATACCGGATTGACCCGCGGCGGCGTCTACCGCGGCGAGTGGCCCGCCCTGATCCGCGCGGCAACGGCCGTGCCGGGCGTCGAGGTGGTGGCCGTCTGGTCCCACCTCGCGCACGCGGACGATCCCCGACACCCCGTCATCGACCTGCAGAAACAACGTTTCGACGTGGCCTGTCAGGTGGCCCGTGACGCCGGGTTGCGGCCGCTGCGGCACCTGGCGAACTCGGCGGCCACCCTGACCCGTCCCGACCTGCACTACGACCTGGTCCGCCCGGGCATCGCGGTCTACGGACTCTCCCCGATCCCGGAAACCAGCTACGGTCTGATACCAGCCATGACGCTGCGCTCGCAGGTTGCGCTCCTCAAGCGGGTTCCCGCCGGGGAGGGCGTTTCCTACGGCCACCTGTGGCACACGGACCGGGAGACCACCCTGGCACTGGTTCCCGTCGGCTATGCCGACGGAGTGCCCCGGGTGCTGACCGGCCGACTGGATGTGTGGTTGAACGGGCAACGGCGCGCGGTGGTTGGGAGAGTGTGCATGGACCAGGTAATGGTGGATTGTTCCGACGCCCCGGTCGCCGTCGGCGATCCGGTGATCTTCTTCGGGACCGGCGACGAAGGTGCGCCCACCGCGGCCGAATGGGCGGACAAGATCGGCACCATCCACTACGAGGTGGTGGCGGGCATGGTGCGGCCCCGGGTGACCCGCACGGTGCTGGGCCGCCGGCCCGATGCCCCGGCCGGTCCACGGTCTCCCGGCAGGGGCATCCGATGACGCCGTGGAGGCTGACCGGATTGGCCCTCGGCGGTGTGCTGGGCACCGCAACCGCCGCGGCCGCCGCGGTCACCGTGACGCATCACAGCCGGGTCGCCAAGCTGCGCAAGTCGTGCGCCGAGCTCGGCGACGATCAGCTGGGCGACGAGCTGGCGCCCAGCCGGGAGTTCACCGTGTCGGCCGACGACGGGGTGCCGCTGTCGGTGCAGGAGATCGACCCCGCCGACGGGGGAGCGCCGGAACTGACGGTCTTCCTGGTGCACGGTTACACCCTGAGCCGGCGGTGCTGGCTCTTCCAGCGGAAGTACTTCGCGGAGTCCACCGCACCCCGGATCCGGCAGGTGCTCTATGACCATCGCAGCCACGGCTGTTCTGGTCGTTCGCCCCGCCCGGCGTGCACCATCGAGCAGCTCGGCCGCGATCTGGACACGGTGATCCGGACCACCGCGCCCGAGGGACCGGTCGTGCTGATCGGGCACTCCCTGGGCGGTATGACCATCATGGCGCTGGCCGAGCATCGCCCTGAGCTCTTCGCCGAGCGGATCTCCGGGGTGGCGTTCCTCAACACCAGCGCGGGGGATATCGGCCGTTCCGGTCTGCCCCGCCCGCTACTGTCCCGGAGAAACCCGGTGATGCCGGTCGCCAAGCGGTTGTCTCGTTGGCCACCCGGCCTGGTCGCGGTCGAACGCGTGCGCGACATCGGCGAGCACCTGATGTGGAGCGTGATCCGCAAGATCTCCTTCGGTGCCGAGGAGGTCGACCCGGCGCTGGTCGAGCTGATGAACACGATGATCCGGGCGACCTCGTTCGAGGTGGTCACCGATTTTCTGGCCACTTTCGGTGCGCACAACAGGTACGCCGCGCTGGCCGGTCTGCAGTATGTCAAGGCGCTGGTACTCGGTTCGGACAACGACTATCTGATCCAGTTCCAGCACTCGAAGGCGATCGCGGCCCTGCTGCCGGATGCGGAGCTGGTGCAGGTGCCGGTGGCCGGGCACGTCCCGATGCTGGAGTATCCGGACCTGGTCAACAAGCACCTGATGGACCTGGTGCACCGCTGCGTGGGACCGCCCTCCCGGCAGCAGACGGGGTGAGCGCGGTGCAGCGGGTGCTGGAGTTGCCGCGCCCGGCCGACACCGAGTGTCTCGGCCGGGCCATCGGTGCGCGGCTGCAAGCCGGCGACGTCGTGGTGCTCGCCGGGCCGCTGGGTGCCGGAAAGACGGTGCTGGCCCGCGGTATCGGTTCCGGGCTGGGCGTTCGCGGCCCGGTGACGTCGCCGACGTTCGTCATCGCCCGGGAACACCCGGCCCTGCCCGGCGGGCGCGGCGTGCCGCTGGTGCACGTCGACGCCTACCGGCTCGGTGGTACGGCCGAGCTCGACGACCTCGATCTGGATACCGACCTGCTCGAGGCCGCGGTGGTGGTGGAGTGGGGCGAGGGCATGGCCGAGCGGCTCGTCGGCGAGCACCTGCTGGTCCGGCTGCAGCGGCGCGACGACGACAGCCGGGTGGCCGACCTGCGCGGTCCCGCCCGATTGCTGCCGCAGCCGACCTGCGCCGGGTCCGCCGAGGCCGATCCGTAGGCTGACCCGCCGTGCTGGTGCTGGCTCTTGATACCGCCACGCCCGCGGTGACCGCCGGGCTGCTGCGGCTGCCCCCGGACGGCCCGGCTCAGCTGCTGGCCGAGCGGGTGACCATCGACGCGCGGGGGCATGGCGAGCTGCTCATGCCGTCGGTGCGCGCGGTGCTCGCGGCCGCCGGGGTGGTGATGAGTGATCTCGACGCGCTGGTGTGCGGTGCCGGCCCGGGCCCGTTCACCGGGCTGCGGGTGGGAATGGTCTCCGCCTCGGCGCTCGGTGACGCGCTGGGCATCCCGGTGCACCCGGTGGGCAGCCTGGACGCGATCGCCCACCGGGCCGGGGCGGGCCCGGCACTGCTGGTGGCGACCGACGCCCGGCGCCGGGAGGTCTACTGGGCGCGCTACGACGAGGCGGGCACCCGGGTCCAGGGCCCGCGGGTGGACCGCCCCGCCGAGGTACCCGTCGACGGGGTGACCCGGGCTGCCGGGGCCGCCGCGACGGCGCTGGGGCTGCCGGTGGTGGCGCCCGAGTATCCCGATCCGGCCGGGCTGGTCGCGGTGGCCGCCTCGGCGTTGCGGGCGGGACTGCCGCCCGGTCCGTTCACCCCCCTCTACCTGCGGCGCCCCGATGCGCTCGCGCCCGGACCGCCCAAGCGGGTGACGCCGGTGTGAGCGTGCTGATCGGACCGATGTTTCCCTCGGACGCGCAGCGGTGCACCGATCTGGAGCGGGTGTTGTTCTCCGGAGATGACCCGTGGACCCCGGAGGCCTTCCGGCATGCGCTCGCCGCGGGGCATCACTACCTCGCCGCCCGTGAGGGTGGTTCGCTGATCGGTTACGCCGGTCTGGCCCGCCTCCCCGGTGAGGCCGAGGTGCACACTCTCGCGGTGGACCCGGTACACCAGGGCCGGGGGATCGGGCGGGCATTGTTGCGCGCGCTACTGGAGCACGCCGTAGGGGACACCGTGTTCCTTGAGGTGCGTACGGACAACGAGTCCGCGATCGCGCTGTACCGCAGCGAGGGCTTCGCGGTGATCGGCACCCGGCGCCGCTACTACCGGCCCAGCGGCGCGGACGCGTTCACGATGCGCAGGGAGGCGACAGTGTGAGCGGCGTGGTGCTGGGTATCGAGACGTCCTGCGACGAGACCGGGGTGGGTGTCGTGCAGGTCGGCGGCGACGGCACGGTCACATTGCTGGCCGACGAGATCGCCTCGAGCGTGGATGAGCATGCCCGGTTCGGCGGGGTGGTACCCGAGGTGGCCTCCCGGGCTCATCTACAGGCGATGGTGCCGACGGTCCGCCGCGCGCTGGGGGTCGCCGGTATCGCGCCGTCCGATGTGGACGCGATAGCGGTCACCGCGGGCCCCGGGCTGGCCGGTGCCCTGCTGGTGGGGCTGGCCGCGGCCAAGGCGTACGCGGCGGCCTGGGACATCCCGCTCTACGGGGTCAACCACCTCACCGCACATATCGCGGTGGACACCCTGGAGCACGGTCCGCTGGCCCCCGCGCTGGCACTGCTGGTCTCCGGAGGGCATTCCAGCCTGCTGCAGGTCCGGTCGCTGACCGATCCGCTGGAGCCGCTCGGCGCGACCGTCGACGACGCCGCGGGAGAGGCGTTCGACAAGGTGGCGCGGCTGCTCGGGTTGGGCTTCCCCGGCGGGCCGCTGGTCGACCGAGCCGCCCGATCGGGAGATCCGGCGAGCGTCCGCTTCCCCCGTGGACTGTCCGGCCCGCAGGATCCGCCCTACGACTTCTCCTTCTCCGGGCTCAAGACCGCGGTGGCGCGGCACATCGAGGCGCTGCAGCGGGCCGGGAGCACCGTGCCGGTGGCCGACGTGGCGGCGGCCTTCCAGGAGGCGGTGGTCGACGTGCTCACCACCAAGGCGATCCGAGCCGCCACCGACCGGGGTATCGACACCCTGCTCATCGGGGGTGGGGTGGCCGCCAACTCGCGGTTGCGGACGCTGGCCCAGCAGCGTTGTGCGGTGGCCGGAGTTCGGCTGCGGGTCCCCCGGCCCCGGCTGTGCACCGACAACGGCGCCATGGTGGCCGCGCTCGGTGCCCACCTGCTCGCGGCAGGCGCACCCGCCTCCCAGTTCGACATCCCCGCCGACCCCGGCCTCCCCATCACCACAACCCTCCGCTAACCCCCCGCGTGTCAGGCCCCCATGCCCGGTGTGTCAGGCCCCCATGCCCGGTGTGTCGCGCACTCATGCCCGGTGTGTCAGGCCCCCATGCCCGGTGTGTCAGGCCCTCATGCTCGGTGTGTCAGGCCCTCATACACGGATTCGGGGTAACCGAAAGCTCGCCCCCAACGATGGCGACTGTGATTGACTCGCGCCGATCATCTGCGCGGGCCACACGTGCCGCCGGCGGGCGGCGTGTTCGCGTCAGGGGAGGGCAGCATGACCGAGCGGCGACTCGTCAAGGCCGGTGGTACGGAGTTCTACGTCGAGGTCAGTGACGTCGGCGGGCCGACGACGATCCGCGACGACGGCCCGCTGTCCTTCGACGGGGTGCGGGGGACCGTGGAGGGCGTCGCCGCCGAGCTGGCGCAGGTGTGGGAGAAGGTGAAGCCGTCGGAGGCCAGCGTGGCGTTCGGGCTCAAGCTCACCGCGAAGTCCGGCAAGCTCACCGGCCTGGTGGTCGAGGGCGGCGGCGAGGCCAGCCTCACCGTGACCTTGACCTGGAGACCGCCGCCGGACCCGAGCTGAGTGGCGGCGGGCGACCCATGCTGCCCACCGAGGTCGCGGACCAGTGTCTGCGGCGATTCGTGGTCCGGATCGTGGACCCGGACGGTGCTGCGAGCCTGGGGAGCGGCGTGCTCGTCGCGCCGGGCTGGGTGCTCACCTGCGCGCACGTCGTCGAAGGACTGGACGTGGTCCGCGTGCTGCCCGACCGGGGCGCGGCGGCGCACGGGGGAGAGATGCCGCCGTGGGTCCGGGCGCAGGTCCGAGCCCGATCCGACGCACCGCGGGCGTCGTCACAATCGGCGTTCTGGCCGTTCCCGGATCTGGCGCTGCTGGAGCTGGACGGCTGGACCGGTCACGTGTGCGCGCCGCTGACCACCGACGAGCCGGTGCGCGCCGGCGAGCCGCACGCCTGGGGGTTCGGCCGCCGGGAAGAAGGGGTCGACACGCCGGGTACCGCCGCGTCGTTCGGCTACGTCGGCGTGGACGGCGACGGCTACCTGCAGCTCAAGGCCGGGGACGCCCCGCCGGGGCTGAGCGGGGCGCCGCTGGTGTGCCCGCAGCGGCGGGCCGTCGTCGGGCTCATGTCGGTCAGCCGGAGGACCGAGGACGCCCGCGGCGGCTGGGCGTCCCCGGTCACCGGGTTGATCGGCGGCCCGGGGGTGCCCGACGAGCTGGCCCGGTTCGGTCGTGACGTGCTGGCGCGCAACCGCGACGCTTGCTGGCGGCACCGCACTGCCTGGAACGCCGCATTGCCGATCCCCGGCGCTGAGTCCCTGGCCGACCGGCCGTGGGACGGCGCCGAGGTGGACCCGGAGTCAGACCAGCCGTCGGCGATGCTGCGCGCGGAGTTCCGGGTGGTGCCCTACCGGTTCCGCGACGCCGACCTGACAGACGTCCTGACCTGGTGTGACGGCAAGGCACGGCTGGCGGTGAGCTACCTCGACGCGGCGGGGGGCGCGGGCAAGACCCGGTTCGCCATCGAGGCGTGCCTGGCGGCGCAGGCCCGGGGATGGGTGGCCGGGATGCTGCCCAAGTGGGACCGCGGTGGCGATGAGGCGCCGTGGAGTTGACCGGGTTGGAGCCGGGGAACACGACGTATCAGCGGGATCTGTCGATCTCCTATGAGCGGCTGGCGGATCTGGCGTTGGCGGCGGGGCGGTCGGGTGAGGCCGAGGGGTTGTACCGGCAGGCCTTGCAGGTGCGGGTGGAGTTGACCGGGTTGGAGCCGGGGAACACGACGTATCAGCGGGATCTG
>JBOHGD010000052.1:0-35791 GCA_050699955.1 Pseudonocardiaceae bacterium
GGCGGCGGCGCACCAGCACGCGGCGAGGCGGGAGGCGCCGGGGCAGCGGGGGCCGGGCGGGCCGCTGGTGCGGTCGTGGCAGCCGGGGCGGGTGAGGCCGCGCCCGCCGGTTGCGCGGCGCCGCCGTCCGGCGGGGCGATGGTGAGCCGCCGCTCGAGGCGCTCCAGCCGGTGCAGCACCGCACTGTCCCCCTCGGCGGCGGCGGGGAGCAGCATCCGGGCGCAGAACAGTTCCAGCAGCAGCCGAGGGGCGGTGGCCCCGCGCATCTCGGTGAGCCCGGTGTGCACGATCTCAGCGAACCGGGTGAGACTGCCCACGCCCAGCCGATCGGCCTGGTCGATCATGGCACTGAGCTGCTCCTCGGGCGCGTCGACCAACCCTTGCCGAGCGGCCTCGGGGGCCACCCGCAACAGCACCAGGTCACGCAGGCGCTGCAGCAGGTCGGAGGCGAAGCGCCGGGGGTCGTGGCCCGCCTCGACCAGCCGGTCGATGGTACCGAACACCCCGGCGCCGTCCTGTGCGGCCAGCGCGGAGACCATGTCATCGATCAGCCCGACGTCGGTCACCCCGAGCAGTGCCACCGCCCGGGCATAGCTGATCCCTTCGTCGCCTGCTCCGGCGAGCAGCTGGTCCAGCACGGACAGCGAGTCCCGGGCGGAGCCGCCACCTGCCCTGATCACCAGCGAGTAGACCGCGGGCTCGACGTGCGCGCCTTCATCGGCACACACCTGCTCCAGCAGCCTGCGCATGATGCTCGGCGGCAGCAATCGGAAGGGGTAGTGGTGGGTGCGGGAGCGGATGGTGGCCAGCACCTTCTCCGGCTCGGTGGTGGCGAAGACGAAGACGAGGTGCTCCGGGGGCTCCTCCACGATCTTGAGCAGGGCGTTGAAACCCTGCGTGGTGACCATGTGCGCCTCGTCGATGATGAACACCCGGTACCGCGACTCGGCGGGAGCGTAGAAGGCGCGATCCCGCAGGTCCCGGGCGTCGTCGACGCCACCGTGGCTGGCCGCGTCGAGCTCGACGACGTCGATCGATCCGGGACCCTCGGGGGCCAGCGCGATACAGGAGGGGCAGACACCGCACGGGTCGGGCGTCGGGCCCTGTTCGCAGTTCAGCGAGCGGGCCAGGATGCGTGCGCTGGAGGTCTTACCGCAGCCACGCGGTCCGGAGAACAGGTAGGCGTGGTTGACCCGGCCGGCGGCCAACGCTGTGCGCAGCGGTTCGGTGACGTGCTCCTGCCCCACCACCTCCGCGAAGGTCGCCGGGCGGTACTTGCGGTAGAGGGCGAGTGCCACGGGGCGAGGCTACCGGCCGTGCCGAGCGCCCCTCACGGCACGAGGTGCCGTCGAGCAACTCGCTGAAGCGCACCCGCGCCCCGGTCCCGCCGAGCCTGCGTGTGAGCCGGACGGTTCGTCAGTGGGCTACGCGGTCCCAGAAGCCTTTGACGTACAGCGCGCGCCGGTCGAGGCCGCACTCGTCGAGCAGGTAGGCCCGGATCCGGCGCACCGTCGGGGTGTGCCCGGCGATCCAGAGCCGCCCCCTCCCGGACGGCAGCTCAGCGGCCCGCACGGCCTCCTCAAGCACCCTGCTGGTGCCGGCCGGGCACTCGCCGCGATGCAGCCACCGCACCGTCGGGCGGGCGGGCCCGGGTATCGGCTGCTGCTCAGTGGCGTCCGGGACCTCCAGGTAGAGCCAGAGGCGGGCATCCGCGGGCAACATCGCGGCGTACGCCTGGATCGCGGGCAGGGCGGTCTCGTCCCCGGCGAACACGTGCCAGTCGGCAGTGGGATCCGGCCGGTAGCGACCGCTCGGACCGACGAACTCCAACGCCTCGCCCGGTTGTACCCGGCGGGCCCAGGTGGCTGCGGGTCCAGTCCCGTGCAGCACGAAGTCGATGTCCAGGCTCGGGCCTGCGTCGCGGTCGGCCAGGAGGTCGCGGTCGGCCGTGCCGTCGCGGTCGGCCGGGAGGTCGCAGGTGTCGCGGAAGTCGCGCACCGTGTAGTCGCGGGACACCGGATCCCCGGCTACCAGATCAGGGACGTAGATCTTGATCGTCTGCCCCGGGACAGCGCCCAAGCCGTGCAGGCTGTCGTCGACGAGCCGGACCCGCGTCATCCGGGGAGTCAACGCCTGGACCGCCGCCACGGTCGCCACGGTGCTGGCGACCCGCCTGCGCGCCGGGCCCCCGGTGCGCACGTGACCCATCCGACTCCTTGGTGCCGACATGAAGGGGACCCCGCGCACCCGTCAGAGCATGCTGACCCTTGCTGCCTTCCGACCCTGGGGGAGTTCGCAAGATGGACGCCGCGCGGGGTCCGCGCTCAGTGTAAGGCCTGCCCATCAGTACCTGGAACCGCGCCTCGCACCTGGGACCGCGTGCTGCCCGGGACCGCGATTCGGCTCCGCGCGTCGCGGATGTCAGGATGCGCCGGCGATCCGGCTGAGCAACGCCCTGGCCTCCGTACCGATCAGCGCGACGGAGGCCAGGGCGTCGGCCGCCCGGTGGTAGAGGGCGAGATCCCGGGCTTCCCGGAGGGCGACTTCGCTGGTCATCATCTTGATCAGGACGACATCGTCGATGATCCAGAACCCGTGCATCGGCAGCACCGGGAGCTGGGTGTCCAGCGGGATCATCCCGAGCCGGACCCCGGGCAACCCCTGCAACGCCAGCAGCCGGTCGATCTGGGCGCGCAGGACGTCGCGGGGGCACACCGGCAGGCGCAGGGCCGACTCGGTCAGCATGATCTCGATCTGCTTGCCCGGTGTGTAGAGCACCCGCTGGAGCTCCATCCGGGCCTGTACGGCCAGATCGGTGTCCACCCAGGTACGCCCCAGCTCGGCCGCGGCGATGAGGACATGGCGCGCGTACTCCGCGGTCTGCAGCAGCGCGGGCACCACGGTCACCTCGAAGATCCGGATGGTGGTCGCGGTTTGCCCGATGTCACCGGTGTCGGTCAGCCGGCTGCGCTGGGCGCCGCGCACCCGGCGCTGCCTGCTCGCCTCGTCCAGCCGGACGCTGCGCAACTGGTCCCGCAGCGCTACCGCGACCGCCTCCGGAGCATCGGTGACCTCGCACCAGGTGCGGACGTCGGAGTCGGTGACGGCCTGCTTGGCGTTCTCGATCCGGGAGACCTTGGAAGCGGGCCAGCCGACACGTTCCGCCAGCCGGCGGCCCGACATCCCGCTGGCCTGACGCAGCTCCCTGAGCTGGTCGCCGAGGGCCATCCGACGCTTACTCGGTTCGGTCATACCCGGCCCCGGAACGGCTCGCCGCCCCGGTCTCCGTTATCCGAGGAAGCCCGCGGGAACATGAGCGGCATCACGGCTCCTCCAACCGAGCGACGGTCGCCGCATCGTCCAAGCAATCCGCGCACAGAAGCAACTTGCCTGCCATCTCCCTAGGCCACCTCAGTGACGTGGTGTGATGGCTCCGGCCACCCGTACGGTGGAGACCTCCGAGTTGTTGCGCGGATTGCTTGAATTGTGCCCATCGAACTCCCATCCTCAAGGGATGACCGTCCAACGGAGGACCTTGGTCGTGGGTTGGCACGAGTGGCTCGCCGCCGAGATGACGATCTTCCGGTCAACTCTGCGGGGTCTGCGGAGGCGGTGGTTCACGGTGGGGGCGGCAAGGCGGATGAAGGCACTGGTCTGGGCTGTCTCGCCCCGTGACGGATACCGCCACGCGTTCGTGATGCAGCACCTCACAGGCGGTGCCCGCACCGGTTACGCGCAGGCCAGGTGCTCTCACCCAGCCCCGCGCGCCGGTTTGCGAGCAGCCGTCCGGCGGACCGGCCCGCTCTGCACCGCTTGCTCGATGCTGGTGGGGGACGTGCTGGCGGAGGCCCGAAACCTGCCGAGCTCTTTCGGCACCCACTAGCCCGACCGGCCCGGTGCCCGCCCCCCGACCGCCGGGCCGGTCGGTACCACATCACCGCTGCCCACCGGCAAACGGGGTGGTAACCGTCAGTGAATACCTACGCCGAGAGCTGCTACTTCAGGTGACCAGCACCGCACGGGTCAACTCAGCCGGGTGTCATGATCCTGAACCACCCGCGGCGGTCGCCACCTTCTGATCCCGATCGGTCGTCGGTGGAGCACCCCGGACCCGGCGACCGTCGCCCAGTCGCGATCTACCAGCCGTTTTGGCTGGTAGATACCCCTCGGGTAACCTCCCGGACGGAGGATTCGCCTAGTGGCCTATGGCGCACGATTGGAAATCGTGTTGGGTGTTAAAACCCTCGCGGGTTCAAATCCCGCATCCTCCGCCACCTGAGCAGCAGGAGCGCCGGGCACCCGGCGCTCCTGCTGTTCGTGGCGTCCCCGCCGGGCCGGCGAGCAGTCGCTCAGAAGGATCTCGGGAGTGGTCCGAGCCCGTCATGGCCTGGGCGGGCAGGAATCGGCGTGCACGCTGACCGCTGTTCACGACTCCGGTCACCTCAGCGTCGCATTCACAGGGGATCCGGTTACGTGGGTCTTGCGCGACCCAGATGGGCCGACTCCGCCGACCAGGGCCACGGACAGTGCCGGTGGAGGTGAGTGGTCCGCCCGGTGGTGCCAGTCGTACCAGAAGCCTTAGATCGGTGGACTTAGCGTGCCGAAGTTGTCACAGCGCACGATGCGACTGGATTCCTCGATTATGGTCCGTCGTTCGGGCATTGGCCAGTGGTACCGGGAAGGGGAGGCGTGGGGGGATCAGACGGTGTGGCGGGTGCGCATCAGCCGCACGTTGTAAGGCCCCCACTGGCTCATCGTGAAGTACAGGTGCTCCCCCTCGGCACTGCACGGAAGCAGATGGCCGCCGTACAGACCGGGGTAGTCGACGCCGCGCACCACCGGCTGCGGCGGGCTCCACGGCCCGGGCGGCTCGGGGGCACTGCGCAGCACGATGGCTGCCTGGTGTTCGTCGAGGGTCAGGGCCAGCCAGCGCCGCGAGGGAGGGTGCCACAGCACCGATAGTTCGGCCACCGGCGCCGGGATCACCGGGGCCGCGCTGTATGGGCGCGGGTTCCAGTCCTGGCCGGCCCAGTACTCGTATGCGGTGACGTCGAACACCGAGTCGGCGGGTACCCGGGCCAGCCTGGCCGGGCCGAACCGGCCGTTGGGGGTACCGAAGAGCAGCACGTACTCGCCGTCCCGGACGAAAGCGCCGAGTTGAAAGCCCGCACCACGGCTGCTGCGCCACCACTGGGCTGAGCGGTTCGCCCAGCGCGGACCGTTGGTCTGCCAGGTCTGGCCCCCGTCGGTGGACCGCGCGATCGCGCCGTAGTTGGTGCGCCATCGGCCGGGTCCGTCCCAGCTCCGAACCGACATGTAATGCAGGTACTGGGTGCCGTCCACCCCGATCCCGGCGGTGGGGATCACGGTCTCCTCGCCCGCCAGTGGATCACGCGACAGCACCTGGGCGGCATGCCCGGGTGAGTCCTCGACGAAGGACTGCAGCTCCAGCGTGCCCACCGGCTCGTCCAGCGAGGCGTAGGCGAGCACGTTGCACCGCCAGTCGGCGTCCCGAGGACCGGCACCGTGCCCAGCCCACGCCTCCCCGTAGGTGTCCCCGAAGGCCACCAGCATGCCGCCCGCACCGTCGTCCCAGCAGATGCCGAGATCGGTGGCCAGCACACCGAACCGGCTCCCGGTCTTGTTCGGCGACTGCTCGCCAGTCACCCAGCCGAGTTCCTCGACCGGTCCCGGCTTCATGAGCTCAGCTCAGACCGGCAGGCGGCGGAAGACCGGGCGCGGAACGTGCCGTAGTGCCGACATCACCAACCGGAGCTGGGCGGGTGCCCAGGCCTGCTCACGACCATTGGCCACCGCGTCGACGATCACCTCGGCGACCTGCTCAGGAGTCACCGACAGCGGGACGGGCTTCATGCCGGCGGTCATCCTGGTGTGCACGAAACCGGGCCGGACCACCGAAACCCTGATCCCCGACGGCCGCAGCGCCTCGGTGAGCCCGGTGTAGAAGACGTCCAGGCCGGACTTCGTGGAACCGTAGACGAAGTTCACCCGCCGGGCCCGCTCGGCGGCGACCGAGGACAAGGCGACCAGCGCACCGTGGCCTTGCCGCTGCAACGCCTTGGCCAGCAGCACGCCGACCGATACCGCCCCCACATAGTTGACCTGCGCGAGCTCGACAGCGGTGGCGTGGTCGGTCCAGGCCTGCTCCTGGTCACCGAGTAGCCCGAAGGCGACCAGGCTGAGGTCGATGTCCCCGTCGGCGAACGCCTTCTCGATCGTCTCCGGGTGGCCGGCGGTGTCGGCCGCGTCGAAGGGCAGGGTCACCACGGTGCAGCCCTGGACGCGCAGCCGATCCGCGGCGGCGTCCAGACGCTCCGAGGGCCGGGCGGCCAGCACCACCCGCAACGGACGGCGGGCCGCGTAGCGCTCCGCGGTGGCCAGCGCGATCTCGGAGGTGCCGCCGAGCAGCAGCAGGGACTGAGGGTTTCCGACGGCGTCGATCACTGATTTCCCCACATCACAGTAGTTCCAGCCTTCTCGAGAGATCGGAGGCGAAGACCCCGTCCGGGTCAGCGGCTGCGCGCAGCTTGCGCCACTCGTCGATCCGCGGGTACATGCGGTGCAGGGTGGCCGCGGAGGTCCTCGACTCCTTGGCGAGGTAGAGCCGCCCGCCTGCCTCCTGCACCAGGTCGTCGAGCCGGTCGCAGAACACCGAGAGACCCCGGCGGATCGGGAAGTCCACGGTGATCGTCCAGCCCGGCTGGGGGAACGACAGCGGCGCCCGGCCTGCGTCGCCGAAGCGCTTGAGCACGTTGAGGAAGGACACGTGCCCGGAGCGGGCCATCTGCTCCACGATGCGGCGGAAGGTGTCCTCGGCGCCGAACGGCACCACGAACTGGTACTGCAGGAAGCCGCGGGAGCCGTAGGCCCGGTTCCACTCCCCGATCATGTCGAGCGGGTGGTAGAAGGCGGTCAGGTTCTGCACCTCGTCGCGGCGGCGCTTGGGCGCCTTGCGGTACCACGCCTCGGTCATCGCACCGAAGATCGCGCGATTGGCCAGGCCGTTGGGGAACACGTTCGGCGCGGTGAGCAGCTGGGGCGCGTCGAAGGCCAGCGGCGCGCGGCGCAGCTTCGGCGGCAGCTGGTCCCGCCGGGCCAGGCAGCCGCGGGTGAGCACCGCGCGGCCCAGCTTCGAGCCGGTGGAGATCGCGTCGAACCACGCGGCTGAGTAGTCGTAGCCATCGTCGGAGCCGTCGGTGAGCAGCACCATCAGCTCGTCCAGGTCCGTCGTGCGGTCGGTGTCGACGACGAAGTACGCCGACTCGACGTGCTTGAGCGCGACCGTGGCGCGCACGATGATCCCGGTCAGCCCCATGCCACCGACGGTCGCCCAGAACAGCTCGTCGTCCGGGGTCAGCGTGAGGATCGAGCCGTCGGCGGTGACCAGGTCGATCGAACGGACATGGTTGCCGAAGGTGCCCGCGGTGTGGTGGTTCTTGCCGTGGATGTCGGCCGCGACCGCCCCGCCCACGGTGACCTGGCGGGTGCCGGGCAGCACCGGGACCCACAGACCGAACGGCAGCGCGGCGCGCATCAGCGCGTCGAGGCTGACCCCGGCGTCCAGCTCCACCAGGCCGCTGTCCGCGTCGAGGGAATGGATCCGGTCCAGCCCGGTCATGTCGACCACGAGACCGCCCGCGTTCTGTGCCGGGTCGCCGTAGGAACGTCCCAGCCCGCGGGCGATCACCCCGCGCGGCCCGGCGTTGCGGACCGCGTGCTGGATCGAGTCGACGGTCGGGTCGATCAGCACCCGTGCGCTGGTCGGCGCGGTGCGCCCCCAGCCGGTGAGGGTGCGGTTGACGGTCTCAGGCATCGGTGCCGAGGTTACCCACCGGATCCGCGACGCTGCGGCGGGGTCAAGGGTCCTTCCGCAGTCCTCGGTGAACGAGGTAATTCCAGTGTTGTCAGCCTTGCAGTAGCACCCCATGCAGCGTGGTGTGGAGCGTTTCGACGCCCTGCTCGCGGGTTGGACCTTCGCCGAGCGATCCAGCGCGCAGGGTCGTCCGGTCGCACATGGCTCGACGAAGCAGCGTGAGGAGCCCGTTGATGTCGCAATGGTGGACGTGATGGAAGCGTTGCGTCTCGGGGACCTGGAGCAGCGCTGCACCGGGTGGGCAGATCGCGATGACGGGAACGCCCGTAGCGAGGTAGTCGTAGACCTTGGCCGGGATACGGGATTCCACGGCACTGGTGTGGTCCGTGATCACAACGGCGGCGTCGGCATGGTGCAGTCGCTCATAGAGCTCCCGCCGTGACCGAGCGGTATGAAGTGCGAGCGGAAGCCCGGTGGCCCGGACCAGTTGCGCTGCTATTGGTGGTGAGACCCCACCGATCACGGTGAGCTGGACCACTGCGGGACCGAGTCGCTGCAGCGCGGCGCGGAGGATGCCAGGACCGTTGCGTCCGTACCAGTAGCCGTTCATCGCCAGGTGGAGGGGCTGGCCGTCGCGTTCAGGTCGCACGCTGGCACTGTCCAGACCCTCGACATCAGCAGGGTCAAAGCCGTTGGGTACGGAGATCACGCGGTTCGGCGGGAGCCGTAAGTGTCGGACGAGCAGGTCACCGAGCGCAGGTCCGCCTGCATAGCCGACCGCAGCGACCCGCCGCAGCGTACGCCGCTCGAGGGAGCTGGCCGCCCGGGCAAGCAGCGTCGGGGCGTCGCGTGCACTCCAGGGGTCGCGGTAGTCCACGACCAGCGGTACCCGTGAGTCCAGCGCGCTCGCAACAGCCACGCTGAGGGAGAAGGGGGGCACCGAAACCACGACGACGTCAGCAGCCACACCTCGCAGCATCCGGCGCGCGCACCATCCAGCCGCTGGTCGGACATCACCCTCGACTCCGATGTTCTCCAGCACCGAGCGCAGAGCGGTGGGGGTATACCCAAGCAGCCGATCCATCACAGTGGTGTGCGGTGATGACGGGTCGATGACCGTGACGCACCAGCCGCGCCGGGCGAGCCCTCGGGCGAAGGCGCCGATGCGGCTGCCCACGGCCCCATTCCCGTGAGTCCCAGCAGCAACCAGGGCGACTGTCGGCGTCACGAGCGCGCAGATGTCGTGTCCTGGTCGTGCTGGGGGCGGTGGTCATCTCGTGCGGGCGCGCGCTCGAAGACCCAGATCCGAGTGGACACGCCCAGGAGTCGCAGTGGATAGCTGCCAGCCGGGTCGAGCCCACTCAGCCCGCGGGGAACCGGTGGCGGGACCAGGATGACAACACGACCGCCCGGTCGCGTCACCCGCGTCATCTCAGCCACGGCTCGTCGTGACCAGCGCACCGGGTCCTCGACCTGGAACTGCCGCCCGAAGGGCAGGTTCGACACCACGGCATCGAATGTGCCCTCCTCATGAGGCAGGTCGAGCACATCAGCCCGCTCCACCATGACCCTGGGCACGTTCTCGCGGGTGATCGCGACCGCCTCGGGATCCAGGTCCGATCCGACAGCTTCCCAGCCAGCCGAGAGCGCCTCCTGCAGAACCGTCCCCGAGCCACAGCAGGGGTCCAGCACGCGTCCCGGTGTCTCGCCCGCGAGGCGCACCATCGCGGCGGCCACCACCGGGCGCAGTGCACCACGCCGTTCGGTCACGCGGCCGGTGCCGTGCTGGCGCATCCGCTTGTCGGACAGCCGTAGCCCGGCCACGAACCTGGAACGCTCGTATTCGAGCGCCCAGAACTCCAGGTCAGCGGGGTCCTCCAGGTACCATCGAGGCCGGTGGGCAGCCACCGCACTGGTGAGCGCAGCACGCAGCTCAGTCCGCTTGAAACGGCCTTCGTCGACTACTCGAGCGATCACCCGGTAGCTCATCGAGGAATTCAGGTGCCGGGCGAACCGGGTCCACACCGACAGACTGCGCTCCAGGTCAGTCCTGGTCATCAGCGAGTCGGCGACGCGGCTGGGCGGGCCGGTCGCGGATTCGGCAAGCGTGACGAAGACATCCTCCGCGAGCCGGAGGTGAGAGAAGTCGGGTCGGGCACCGCGGCGCAGATGGAAGAAGGCAATGTCGGCTCGGCCGTCGTTGCCAAGCTCATCGATGGCGTCGAGATCGGGATTCGCATCGATCTCCTGCCGCAGCAGGATTCCCAGCCCGGGCAGGGTGGTCGCGAAGAAGCCCGGCGCGCCTGGGCGCTCCGGGTCCCGTCCTCGTTTCCGCTGTCCCATATGTGGTCACGGTACCTGTGGTCAGCTGGCCGATCGCGCCCACTGCGCCAGGGTGACGTCACGGAGGTACTGAGGCGCTGCCCCCAGGACAAACTTGTACGGCTCGTCGCCCCGGCCCAGCTCGATGATGCGCACTCCGTCCGCCACGGCAAGTCGGGCAGCCTCGGCCAGCAGGAGATGACTCGGGCCGAATCGGGCGGCCTTTGACTGGTAGGCGCTCATATAGAGCAGGTCAGCGCCAGGTGACCGGAAGAACAGCGCCTGCGCGAGCGACTCGCCGTCGAGGTTCAGCCGCGCAAGCAGGCAACGCCCCTCGGCGGCCAGGCTGCTACCCGCAGCGGCGAGGAACTCTGGGAAGCGCGGGTGCCGATCCATGGACGGGAGCTCGCCGACACGCCCCCGGTCGGCCCACAAAGCCAGCCGGGTCTGAGCGAAGACAGGCAGCGCGGCAGTGAGCGACACCGGGTCGTTCAGGCACTGCACCGTGAGCCTTCCCGACTGGTCCAGTCGACGCCATGCGCTGCGCAACATGCGCCGCCGCGCGCGAGACCATCCCGGAAGGCAGGCGAAGGCGCCGAACTCTTCGTCGGGGTTCTCCAGTCGCACGACGGGGGCGGGACAACCGCGTCGACTTCTGGCGGCACCAGTCAGGACACCACCTGGCCGTACGTGCTCCAACACGGCGTTGCCACAACCCGTCACCTGGGGGACCGATCGCAATAGCGCCGCCACCACACCGTTTGTGGGCCAGTTACGGAGGACCCGGACGTCGTGCTCATCGCCGAGCGGGCTGGCCACCCACGTCGGGCCGCCCGGACCGCTGGTGAGGGGAAGGGCTCCAAGGAGCACGCCGGCATCGTCTGTCGCGATCAGCAGCAGCGGTGCTCCGAGTTCAGGAAATGCCCGCCACCCAGCCAGACACCAAGCTGGTGAGGTGAAGACTCCGCTGGCCCCGTCGGCATGCAGGCGTCCCCACTCCTCGGCCACGTCCTGCGCCTCATCCAGAGAACCCAGCGCGATGACACGGGTCACCCGGAGGGATTGTAGGGGCCGTAGTCGAACCGGTCGAAATACTCCCGCAGTATCGGGATAATCTGTTCCTGTCCTGAGAACGAAAGCTCATGCGCCTGGATGGTGCCCTCCCAGTGCACGGCGGTCGTCCAGATGCGTTGATCGGTTCGCCAGCGCAAGGAGACATTTCGGGGAATGAACTCGATCAGGCAGAGCCAGACCTGCTTCGGGATGAACAGCAACTCACCGCCCTCGTGCAGCACGATCCATCGGTGCTTCTCATAGCCAGGGTAGCGGTGCGTGAGTGGCCCGACGTCAACGTCGTAGGTGCATTCAATCCAGACAGAAGGAACCTCGACGTAACCTCGATGGGCTACTCGGCTCAGTTCTTCACAGACCACGATGGGGTCCCGGATGTCTTCCAGGGTCTGACCGCAGTAAGCGAAGTCGAACGCTTCATCGGCAAACGGCCAGGGTGTCTCGCAGATGTCGAACTGGTGCCACGTGTCCTGCGTGTAGCGTTCCCCGGCCCCGCCCAACCGACCACCCCCGGCCCGTGTCTCATAGGGCAGCAGGTCGATGACATGGTCGGCGCGGCTGAGCGGTTTCCACCAGCCGCCGACATCCACAACCAGATCGTCGACATTGATCCGCGTCAGCGCCGCTGCCAAGTTCTCCGGGTGCGGGTCGGGAAATCTCGGCAGTCCCACACCCGCAGTCTAGCCCACCGTGTGCCACGGTACGTCGGTGTACCATACAGTAAGTTCAGTATGGAGGGTTATCTTCCCGAGATGCCCTCTGCCGCGCGCCCGGTCGTCATTTTTGTCACCCACCATCTGCCATGGCCAGGCCGTAGCGGGGGTCGCGTTCGCGAGGCCCAGCTGCTCCAACGGCTTTCTGTGCGTTTCAACATTGAGGTCGTCGCCATATCCAAGGTGCCCGAGTTCGACCGCAGCCATATCACGGAGGCCACCCGACACGGCGTGCTTGCCCGGGTCTTCGCTGCGGTAGACGACAGCGATACCGATCTCGGTCCGCTCACGCGACGACACGCCGCGCCCGCCGCGCACGAGTACCTGACACACCGCCTCACGCATCCGGAGATGGTGGTCCATGTGGAAGGCCACTACCTGCTCAGGCTTCTGCCTGAGCAGGTCCGACGCGCGGCGCTGCTTGTGGAACACAATGTCGAGTCCACACTATTCGTGCAACGCGCCGCGCAGCACCCGGCACCAGCGGAGCGCGCCATCCTGCTCCGGGAGGGCGACCGCACGCGCAGCGACGAATTGGCCGCATGGCGCCAGGTTCGCGCTATCGGAGCGGTCACGGAAGAGGATGCGGACACGATCCGGGACGCTGTTCCTGACGCCGACGTGCGGCACCTGCCCAACGGTGCCGACCACCTCAGCAGGAGATCTGACACCTTCGATGCGCGCCAGCGTGAGTCGGCCCGTTTGCTGTTCGTCGCTGCACTGGGCTACAACCCGAATGTGCACGCTGTCCAGCTGTTGGTCGCCGATATCTTTCCCGAGATCCTGCGTCGTTGCCCGGACGCGACCCTCGCGGTCGTCGGGTCCGACCCACCTGGGTGGCTCCTGGATGCTGCCCTCCGCGAGCCCCGCTTGACGGTCACGGGCTGGGTGCCCGATGTGGCCTCCTGGCTCGACGCCGCCCAAGTGGTGGTCTGCCCTCTCACGATAGGTGGCGGAGTCAAGGTCAAAGTCCTGGAAGCACTCGCTCGCGGCTGCGCGGTAGTCGCCACACCGATCGCCCTCCAAGGTCTGCGGCATCTCCCGCCCGGTGCCATCGTGGAATGCGCCGACGTACCCACATTCGTCGAAATCTGTGTCCGGCTCCTCTGCTCACCGCAGCAACGGGAGCGGCAGCGTGCTCGCGCGGCCCAGGCTGCCCTGCACTTGCCCTCCTGGGACTGTGCAGCTGACGCCCTAGCCACCACCTGGAGCGAAATGGCCGATATCACCTCGCCGACTGTGATATCGGGGTGACCCGCAGGCCGTCCGCTGCTCCCCGGGTAATGCACGTCATCGTGCCGCAGCGGGAGGGTGCCATCGGGGGTGCTGACCTGCACGTCCTGGACCTCGCGGCTGCGCAGCAGCGAGCTGGTACCTACCGGCCGCTGATCCTAGCCCCCCGCGCACCCCGCGACTACCTGCAACGGCTGCACGGTGCCGGCCTGGAAGTGGTCAGCCCCGGCCTGTTACGCGCCGACCACTATGCCCGCCTGCCCCGGCAACATGAGATTGCGCTTATCCACACCCACGGATACGAGGCGAACTACCTGGTGGCAGTGATGCGAACGGTTTGCCGCCACTGGCGACTACTCCCGCTCGTTGTCACCGCACATGGCTGGATCGAGACCACGCTTCGGCTGCGCCTGCAGTCCCGCCTCGACCGGTACTGCGGCAGAGTCGCCCAGGTACGGATCACCAGTGCCAGCAGGCACGCTCGGTCACTACACGCTGACCGCAGCGTCGTCATGGTCGTGCACAACGGCGTGTCCACTCCTGCTGCCGAGCGGTTGGAGGCCCTGCAAGCCGACCGCCGTGCCATCCGGGAGTCCCTCGGTGTCCCGCCGCAGGCCACGATCATCGGCAGCGTCGGTCGGCTCTCCCCTGAGAAACGAGTAGACCTCCTGCTCGCCGCCGCACACCGGCTGGTTCCCAAGCATCCGAATATGCACGTCCTGATCGTGGGCGGCGGTGACCAGCGCACCGAATTGGAGACGCTCGCCGAACGGCTTTGCCCAGGTGGTCGGGTGACCTTCGCCGGCCTGGTGCGAGACGTGACGCCAGCACTGATCGCCATGGATGTCCTGGTCCAGCCCTCCGACACCGAAGGGACACCGCGCAGCGTGCTGGAGGCAATGGCGCACTGCCTGCCAGTGGTGGCCACCGACGTCGGTGATGTAGCAGAGTTGCTTGATCGAGGTCGTTGCGGCGAACTGGCGCCACCCGGTGATGCTCGTCTGCTCGCTGACGCGATCGAGCGTCTCCTCGTCGATCCAGTCCGCGCTCGGAACCTGATGGGATGCGCCCGATTGCGTTACAAGGACCGATACACGATCGAGGCGATGCGGCGCCGTGTCGAGGAGGGTTATCAGGTGGCGCTCCTAGCCTGCACCGAAGGACATCAACCGTGAGCACCGTGCAGCGGGTGCTCGCAGTCTCACCCCATCTCGATGACGCTGCGCTCTCGGCGGGTGCGCTGCTGGCCGACCTCGCCGCACAAGGCGCCGACGTTCAGGTTGTCACCCTTTTCGCGGGACCCCCCTGGGAGACACTCTCCGCCGTCGCCCGCGCCTTCCACACCAACTGCGGCCTCCCTGAGGATGCCTCGGCTGTCGCGCTGCGTGTCAACGAAGACCGTGCCGCAATGGACGAACTCGGTGCCCGTGCCTACCACCGCGGGTTCCTCGACGCTGTATACCGGCGAGCGCCCGACGGTCAGTGGCTCTGTGAGCACGATCGCGCCATGTTCGATTGCCTACCCCTCGACCGGGACGGTCTCCTCAGCCGACTCTCTTACGAGGTCAGAAACATCCTCGCAGCGGCAGAGCCGGACCTGGTGCTGACCTGCGCCGCAGTGGGCGACCACATCGACCACCGGCTGACCAGGACCGCCGTCCTCGACGCCGTCCGGGGTACTGAGGTGCGGACGCTGCTCTGGGAGGACATCCCCTACGCCATCAACCGTCCACCCATGACGACGGTGGCATCCTCGATTCGGATCACCCCTGCTGAGGCATGGGAACGTAAGTGGCGTGCCATCGCCCGCTACACCAGCCAGGTCCGCATGCTTTGGCCAGCAGGCGCTGACTGGATTGCCGAACTTTGCGCACACGCCGAAGTCCGGGGCGGCGAAGGTCACGCTGAGTTGCTGTTTCCGCCAACCTCAACCCCGATTACGGGGGCGGCCTGTGGCGGCTGAAACTCAGGCGGCGACCTCGGTACTGATCCGATGGGCGAGATCCAGAGCGGTGGAGTCGGTGGTGTTCCTGCGGATCTCGGTGCCGAGGGTGCGCAGGTCACGGTAGGTCCGACGGGAGCTCACCCGGTCGATCGTGGTCAGGACGAGTTCGGTGCTGTTGTTGGCGAGGCCGGTCTCGCCGCAGCGGTACTGGTTGGTCGCCAACGTGATACGGCCCCAGAGCATGGCGCGGGCACGGCTCGGATCGCGCAGAGCCAGCGCCTCGGTCATGTCCGTGACGGCGGTCTCGGCGTAGCGCTGGTTGTGCTCCGCGAGCCGGGAGTACGCATTCGCTCTTTCGGCAGGCAGGTCGGAATGGTCGGGAAACATGGCGATTCCGACCCATTCGTCTGGTGCCTCCTGAGCCCGGGTGTAATGCTCATCGGCCTGGCACAGCGCGTGCCGCACCTCGTCTACGTTGCCCAGCCCGGCGTGCGCCTGGGCCTCGTGGAGGGCAAGGTTGGCCAGCATGCCGGAGGAGCCGGCCTCCCGGGCGGGGATCGGGCCGAGCTGGAAGATCTGTAGCGCCTCCCGGTAATGCCCAGCCTTCCGGTATAGCCCGCCCAGTTTTCCCAGAGCGTGGGCGGTAAGCAGAGGTTCTCCGGCCAGCCGGGCCGACTCCACCGAACGCAGGTAGCAGCGCTGCGCCGAGAGCGGCAGGCACAGATCTTCCGATGTCCACCCCGCCAGACTCTGTAGCCGGGCCAGCGCCACGGCCAGCGCTGTCCGCACGCTGTCTGCTGCTGCCGCCTCCCGGAGTTGTTCGGCCCAGCTCAGATAGCCGAGCACGGCGTCCCGGCAGGACCCGCCGCCGAGGGTTTTGTCCTGCACCATCAGGATCCGCGTCGTTGCCTCGACCCGCGATACGTCCGTGGCGCCGATCCGGACCGGGATGGGAGTCTTCCCGGCTGGTTCGCGCAGCATGGCCTGGTCGGCCGTAGTCAGGCTGGCCCCCACCACGATCTTCGCGGCCAGCCCGATCACCTCGCGCCGTTTCATCGCCTGGTCCTCCACGGTCCCGGGGCGGGGGTGCCCGTCGACCGTACCAGCGAGAATCGCGCTGCTCGTGACGTTCTCGTATCCGGGTGGTAGTGCCAGCCGATCAGTCTCGTGGCGCAGCGCCTGCGCTGTGGCACGGGTCTCGGCCAGTACCGCTTCCCGAATCCGCACCTCATGGGCCTGCCGGACCGCAGTGACGACACGGAACCCGGCCAACAAGGCACCATCGGCGCCACACTGGGCATCAGCGATCGTCCAGAACCGCTGAGTTCCGCGGGCGCGACCCTTCTCGATATGCGACACCGCGGTGCGGTCACAGTGAACGGCCTTGGCGATCTGGGTTTGGGTCAGCTCGGCCGCCGCGCGGAAGACGGCGAGCTGCGCGCCCAGCGTGCGACGCATCTCGACGATCTCTTCCGGTTCCCGTGCCATGCTCCCCCGCATTTCCACGTTTCTTGTCGAATGGCCGCCTCAGCGTAGCCGTCAGACAACAAGGACACTGCCCGGCGAGGCCCGCTACGCCCGGCTTGAACAGCAGGCCGCGCGCCGGGGTACGTCCATCGCGACCCTGGTCCGGGAGGCCATCGACGCAGCGTCCCCGTGGATGGCCCAGACCGCTCCGAAGCGGCTCGGCGGCTGCTCGGCGCAGCACCGATCCAGGGTGCGAGACGCTGTTCATGCGGCGACGGCGCTGCGGCTGAAAATCAGTGCGGCGCGTCATGGATGCGCCGGGCTGACGGACTCGATGCCGACAATGGCGAAATCGCGTTGCGCATTGCGCAGATAGCACCAGGAGTCGAGCCACTTGCCGTAGAGCTGCTGTGGCTGGATCTGCCGGACGGTGCGGCTGCCGTTCTTGTCGCGGTAGACGATGCGCACGTCGTTGTGGTGGTCCACGGCGTCGGACAGGAGCTCCAGTTCGGCATCGCCGAGCCGGGGGTTGAACTGCGCGAGGACTCCGGCGGTGGTCGAGTCCGCGGTGGCTCCTACGGTCTCGCCGTGCGGGTCCGCGGCCAGCTGACGGGCCAGCTCGGCGGCGGAAAGCCGGGCCTGCGGCTTCCTGAGGACCAGGTGATCGGGTGCCGAGGCCTGATGCTCGGCACGGGACTCGACGATGACCACGCCTTGGGCATCCTCGGCCATCGGGGACAGGCCGGCCTCGCGCAGCCGGGTCAGTACTTCGTCGAGGTCTCTAGGGCTGGACAGCACGGTCGGTGCGAGCCGGCCGAGGTGCAGCCGGTTGAGGGATCGGGTGTGCAGGATCTCGGTGATCGAGGTCTCGTCGCCGATGACGCAGGAACGCATGCCCCGTACCCGGACCTGCCCGTGTCGCCGGGCGACATCGGTGATCAGGTATTCCAGTGGCTGCGGAACCGGGCTCGCCGACAGGGTGCTCAGCTCGGTGCGCAGATCCTCGGCAATCCACCCGGCGTCGAGCGCGACGCGGACGCTGGCCGGGGTGAACCGCCAGGTCCCGGCAGCGCCGCGGGCCTCGGCGACAGCGGAATCCTTCAGCAGCCGGGACACGGCCACACTCGGCTGACCGGACACGACGGCGGTGAGGTCGGACTGCAGGACCATCCGGCACGAGGCTTCGGGGAGCAGCGGGGCGCATCGCTGGGCCAGGTCCACCACCGCATCCTCCGGTGCGGTCCGGTCCACGGCCAGCAGATGCGTACCGAGCTCGGACACCACGTCGGTGGCGATCACGCCGAGCAGTTCGCCCTCGCGGACGGCGGCGGCCACCCGGTTCGCCCGCTGCACAGCGTCGTAGCCATGCAGCGGGCAGAACCAGTCGATCTGCTCGCCCGCCGCGCGCACCGAGGCACCCGCACGAACCGCCGACAGCAGAGCGCGCCGCATCAGCCCGGCGGCCGAGGCGAGCGGCAGGGGCGGCGGGTGTTCCCGGTCCCCGTCGATCTCCCGGCTGGTGGGTGCGTGCTCCAGGCAGAACCACGCATCGGCCAGCGCGGCCCACCGCCGGCCCGGTTCCGCGGCCCGCCAGGGTGCATAGGACTGCGTCGGTGCGTACCCCGCGTCGGCGAGAGCCAGCAGGCCCGCCGAGTACGCCAGGTCGATCCACAGTGGCAGGACGTCCTCCGGGATCGACAACCGTTTGGCCAGCCGAGCGCGTTCCCGGGGCCCGACCCCACCTTTCTTCAGCGCCACGATCGGCGTCGCGCGAGCCTCGTCGAGCAGGGTCGTCACCCCCCGCAGTACCTCCTGCGCGGCGGCCTGGGCGGCCCGGCGCGCCCCTGGCTCGTCGGCTCCGGCCGCCGGAATGTCCGGTCGCCCGGTCAGCGCGAGGTCCTGGTCGGCCAGCCAACCGGCGACCGCCACCTCCCTGGGCAGTTCCGGCTGGTGGTTGACCCGTAGCAGCAGGCCGGCCGCGATCAGCCGGTCGGCCGGATCATCGGCACCGCGCAGCCGGGGACGGCCGAAACCCGAGTAGTAGATGCCATAGCCACCGCGGAACTCGTCGAGCCGGTCCTTGACCGGTTTCGGCAGCCGGGACACCACCTCGGCGAGTGCGGGCAGATCCGCCATCACCTCGGCCAGCCGCGCTGTCAGTTCCGGTTTGCGCAGGCCGTCGGCGGCGATACCGAACCCACCGACCGCCGTGCGCAGATCGTCGGCCAGGACCGATCGCGCGATCATCCGCACCGGACGGCCGGCACCGATCTCCGCCGACCAGCGGGTCGCCAGCCATTCCGGCACCCGCAGTACCCCCGAGCTGTCCCAGGCCAGCCCCCGCCCACACAGGTCTGCCACGCCGGCCCGTACCAGGTGTTCCGGAGCGCCCAACAGACTCATCAGGCCCCGCACCGTCGCGGACTCGCCGAGCACCGCGATGGACTGCCCGACCAGGACGGTGTCCCGATTCGCCATGCGCAACGCACTGACCAGCGAATCCGACCCGCCCAGCCGCTGCGCGAGCTGCCCGAAACCACGCGGAGCCGGCTGCACCAGCACGTCCGGACGCGCATGCAGCACGGCGGTCAACGCCGCCTCATCCAATCCGGACAGGTACTCGGCGAACGATCCGGCGCTCATCGCTGCCATTGTGCCGCCCCGCCATTCAGGATCAGCGGAGGGGACCGAGTACGCCGGGGAGGTCGCCGGGATACACGATGCACAGGCTGTGGGTGGCCCGGGTCAGCGCGACGTAGAGATCGTTGAGCCCGCGTGGTGACTCGGCCAGGATCCCCGCCGGGTCGACCAGCACCACCGCGTCGAACTCCAGGCCCTTGGCCTGCGCGACGCTGCGCACCGTGACCGGAACCTCCAGGTCACCGTCGGCGGCCCCGCTCGCGCCGGGAACCCCGGCCTCGACCAGCTTGCCCAGCTCGGCCACCCGTGCGGCCGGCCCGAGCACCGCGACCCGGCCGTCGGCCACCGCGGCGACCTCGGCGGCGACCACCTCGATCAGCTCGGCGCCCAGCTCCCCGACCTTGACGAACCGGGGCACCACACCGGTGCTGCGTACCGACTGCGGCGCGGTGATGCCGACGTCGAGCGCGGCGAGCACCCGATCGGCCAGCTCCGCGATCTCGGCCGGGTTCCGGTAGTTGATCGTCAGCTGCTCCAGCCGCCAGCGGTCCGCGACGTAGGGACCGAGCACCTCGTGCCAGGAGCTCGCCCCGGCCCGGTCCCCGGTCTGCGCGATGTCGCCCACCACCGTCATCGACCGGCTGGGACAGCGCCGCATCAGCACCCGCCAGGCCATCGGGGACAACTCCTGCGCCTCGTCGATGATGATGTGACCGTAGGTCCAGGTCCGGTCGGCGGCGGCGCGTTCGGCGGTGCTGCCATAGCTGCGGGATCGCTGACGGTCGGCCAGCCGGTCCGCGTCGATCAGATCGGTGGCGCGCAGCAGCTCGGGGTCCAGGTCGTCCTCCACGTCGAGGATGTCCAGCACGCCCTGCGCGTACTGCAGTTCCTCGCGCAGCGCAGCGGCCTCCCGGGCGGCCTCCGCGCTGCCGTCGGAACCGAGCAGCTCGGCGGCCTCGTCCAGCAGGGGCACGTCGGCGGGGGTCCACACCTGCTCCGGGCCGTCGTCCGGGCCGGGAGCGGGGCGGGCCAGCAGGTCGCGCTCCTCGGCGCGCAGCACCCGCTGGGTGGCGGCGGCCAACCGCTCCGGAGATCCGTAGAGGTCGATGAGCAGCTGCTCGGCGCTCAGCGTGGGCCACAGCTCGTTCAGCGCCGCGGTGAGCTCTGCGCTGCCCCGCAGCTCGGCGCGGATGTCTGCCAGGTCGCCGGAGTTCAGCAGGTCACGGCCCAGCCCGCGAGCGATCTGATCGGTCAGGGCCGCCACCACCTCCCCGTGGAAGATCCGTTTCGCTTCGTTGTGCGGGCGGCGGGAACGCCGAGCCCTGGTGCGAGCCAGGTTGGCGATCTCGCGGTCCAGCCAGACCCGGTGCGCGTCGACCCGCAGCGCGATGGGCTCCGACGGGATCTGCTGGCGGTCTCGCACCGCGGCGGCCACCACCTTCACCAGCTCCGCGCGCCCCTTGACCGCGGCGGTCTCGGCCGTCTCCACACCGCGGGCGTGCAGCCCTGGGTGCAGCTCGGCGACGGTGGACAGCAGCACGCTGGTCTCACCGAGGGACGGCAGCACATGCCCGATGTAGCGCAGGAACGTGGAGTTCGGCCCGACGACCAGTACGCCCCGTTTCGCCAGCTGCTTTCGGTGCGTGTAGAGCAGGTACGCCGCTCGGTGCAGCGCCACGGCGGTCTTGCCGGTGCCCGGCCCGCCCTGCACCACCAGCACGCCCTGGGGCTTCGCGCGGATGATCCGGTCCTGCTCGGCCTGAATGGTCGCGACGATGTCGGACATCCGCCCGGTGCGGCTCGCCGTCAGCGCGGCCAGTAGCGCCGCCTCGCTGGTCAGTGCGGTTCCGGCGCTCGGCTGCGCCGAGTCGAGATCGAGCACCTCGTCATCGACGGCGAGCACGGTGCGGCTGCGAGTCCTGATATGCCTGCGGCGGCGCACCCCCTCCGGAGCGGCGGCCGTCGCGGTATAGAAGGGGCGCGCCGCGGGTGCCCGCCAGTCGATGAGCAACGGTTCGTAGTCCCGATCCTCATCGAGCAGCCCCAGGCGGCCGATGTAGCGCCGCTCCCCGCCGTCGCCCCCGCCGTCGCCGTTGCCGTCCTCGCTGCTCTCGAGGTCCAGCCGCCCGAAACACAGGCCCTGCTCGACACCGTCGAGGGCGGCGAGCTGATCGCTGTACATGGCGGCGGCGACGTCCCGCTCGCTGCGCCCCTGTGGGGTACCGGTGGTGACACCGCGGAGCACCTCCGCGAGCCGCCGCGCGGTGTAGCGGCGGCGGTCGTCGAGCCGCCGGTAGAGCATGGAGACGTAGTCCTGCTCCGCGGCCAGGTTGTCGACGCTGGATGGCGGTGTTGGGGAGACCGACACGCGAGGTAGCCACCTTCTGCGACGGGACGGCGCGCGACGCGCCGAGGGGTATTCCGGACGGGTCCCGGTGGGTAGCCGCCGACATTCCAAACTATCAAGGTTCCCAGCCGAGATGCCGCTTACAGCCCTTAATGGACGTGACATCAACCGATATAGATACGCCCGGTGTACGACTCCCGGGCCAGGGTGGGCAACCGGGTCCACCCCGCGCGGCGCACCTGCTCGACCCGCAGGTCGACCAGCCCCACCGGATGGTCGTAGATCACCTCCTCGACGTGCCCCCAGCCCAGCGTCGGCACACCCGGTGGCACGAGCTGGGAGGGGACCTCGACGAACCGGGCCGTGCGGTCCACCTGCACGAGGGTGCCGCCGTTGGGCGCGAAGACCGAGTTGTCCTTGATCGCGCCCTCCATCCCGTCGCCTGCCCTCAGCCGCACCGCGGGAGCCTGCGCGATGCCGTCACGCAGCGCGATCTGCTGCTGACACGGCCACAGGCCGGCGGAGGCCTGGTCGGCGAACACCGGCCGGCCGGCCGTGAGCTCGGTGACCGAGCGCGGTGTGGTCAGCCACGGTTGCGCCAGGGCCAGCCAGCTGTCCGGACCGGCGGCCCGATCCTCGGCGACCACCCGCACCGCGGTGGGGGCGTGCAGGCCGGTGCCGGCCAGCGCGACGGGGACCTCGACCCAGTCGGTCGGGTTCCCGGCCGGGGCCAGCCGCACGCTGCGCACCTGGTCCGGATCGGCCGGGTTCCCCGTCGCCACCTGCACGGTGATCCGCTGCTCCGCGGTGAGGTCGCCGACCAGGGGCACGACCAGCCTGGTGTCCTGGACCGGGCCGGGCAGCGGGTACCAGGGGGTGGTCACCGTGCCGGTGCCGGTACCGACGGCGACATGGTCCTGCCAGACCGTGGGCGCCGGGATACCGGCCGGCCACACCCCGGTGCGCGGGACGGTGCCCGGCGGCGGTGCCAGGTCCGGCGGCTGTCCCTGGCGCATGTCGCCGGTGAGCCGCCCGGCGCCGACGGGCGGTCCCAGGCCGGGCCGGGTATCGGTGAGGACCTGTACGGCAGGGGCCAGCCCGCAGGGCCTGCCGATGAGCGCGCGCAGGTTCATCAGGGCCACCGAGGTCCCGGGGAACTGGCGCAGCGGTGCCACCACGAAGACGGTCAGCATCAGCACCACTCCGAGGCTGGTGGCGGTGATCAGCACCGCCCGGTCCGGACCCGGCCCCCGCTGCCGTCCCCGCCGTCGCGCCCACCACCAGCCCAGCCCCGCTATGGCGAGCCAGAGCAGCGGGTTGCGTAACGTCAGCGGTCCGATCGACGGCGTCACCAGGCTCAGCAGGTAAGGGTTGCTGATCTGGGTGTGGTTCCCGAACGGCTGGCCCCAGTCCGACATCGGCCGCCACAGATTCGCGCCCGCGAAGCCGACCGCCGCGGCGGCCACCAGAGCCGCTGTGCCGATCGCGACCACCGCGGCACCCGCTCTGCGGGGTAGCGGCGAGCGGATCAGCGCGGCGGCCACCAGCACGGTGGCGGGCGCGGCGACCGCCCCGAAATGGTTCACCCACTTCGTCGGGGTCAGCGCCATGGCGGCCAGCCCGAGGACGGTGATCAGCCCGGCCTCGTTGAGCAACCGGCCGCTGCGCCCTCCGGTACCCGGCCGCCGGCCGGCCGCCACCGCGACGGCCAGCAACACGGCCAGGGTGAGCAGCACCGGGAGCCGCTTGGCCCACGCCCCCTGATCGTCGGCCGACAGCAGGTTCGCATAATGCAGGTACTCGTCGTACCAGGGGTACTGGCGGTAGTACCACCGGTGCACCGCGGTGGCTTCGAGCACGTCGCCGAGGGTGGCGTCGGCGAACCCGGCCGGTACGACGACCGAGGCGGCCGCGCCGGCCAGCAGCACCGCGCCCACCCGGTTCGCCAGGCCCGCGGCCCGCCACCACTGCCACAGCCACGGCAGGCACAGCACCAGCGGCGCGACGGCGATCAGGCCGGTGGGCGAGGCGGTGACGGTGAGCGCCGCGGCTGCGGTGGCCACCGCGAGCACCCCGACCGAGCGGCGCCGCCGAGCCAGCTCAGCCAGCACCATCACCGCAGCCGTACCCAGCGCGATCAGTGGCTCGGGGCGCAGCGTCATGCCGTAGGCCAGCCACCACAGCAGGAACGCGGCGGCCACCGCCCACGGGACCGCCGCCCAGGACCGCCGCGCCCGGAGAACCGCGGGCCGCGCCGCCGCCCGGCCGAGCACCGTCGCGACCAGCACCCGCAGCAGCCCGTAGCCGATCAGCCCATAAGCCAGCGGCACCAGCCGCATCCAGCCCAGGCTCCACCCGCCGTCACCGAAGGACTGACCCAGTGCACCCCAGGCCTGGAGCACGTACTGGCTGGTGGAGAACGGATTCTCGGTGACGTTGAACTGGTAGATGGCGTTGCCGATATAGCCCGAGCCCATCGCGTTACGGGCCATCAACAGATACCACGAGTCGTCGATGTTGATCGGAGCCAGCACGACCCAGGCCACTGCGGCAACCACGACGACCGCATCGGCCCCGGACAGCCGCGGCCGGATCAGCCCAGGACCGCTCCCGCACCATCGCCGCCACGCCAGCACGAGCAAGCCCAGTAGCGCGAGACCGTGCGCGATCAGCAGTCCCAGCTTGAGCGGGGTGGGGCTGGACTGGTAGCGCGCGTCGGTGTGCAGCTGGACCGAAAGGCCATCCGCCGCCCCTTCGGCGTCGGTCTGCAACTCGGCGACCTGAGGCACCGGCAGGTCGGGCCGGGCGGCGATCCCGGCACCATCGCGCGACACCCGCACCCCGGTCGCGTCGGCCCGGACGTCGTAGGTGCAGTCCCCGGACGGCAGCGGCTCCCGGACCAGGACGGCGCCGGAGGCGCTGACCGTCACGGTGTCCCGCGCGGCGGCCACCACGAGACCCGGACTCGGGGTGGCCACCGCGGCGGGCAGGGTGCGCAGGGCCTCGCCGCCGCCGGGGCGGGCGTTGAGCGTCTGCAGGGTGCCACACGGGATGGTGGCCCGGAACTGCAACGGACGGTAGGGCGAGAGCGGCAGCACCGTGGATGTGGGCTGCTGCCCGGCCCGGGGCCAGCTCACCACCGGATCGTCCACGGTCACCGGGGCCAGCACCGCGAGGACTCCGAGCACCCCGGTGATCAGCGCCAGCGCCGCCACAGCCCACCCGGTCCCCCGGGCGGAGGTACCTTGTGACCTCGCCGGGTCGGACGACGCATCCACGCTGGCAGGGCTCGGCACGGGCGGAAGGGTACGGCCGGCGGCCATCCCAGCGATGGCCGGTACGCGGTGATCGTGGTTCAACCGGAACGGAGGAAACGCCGACCATCCGATGCGAACGCCGAAATCCGGCATGGACAGTCCGCCATGATTGGCGTCCGTTCAGCCGCCATGTCATGCGCGCAACGGCGGAGTATTCCGGATTCACAGGTAGCACCTATTGCCGGTTGGGGTATCGTCCGCGCCGTTCCTCCACGAGGACCGTGACCGGGAGAAAGTCGTCAGCATCGTGACCGCCACCGCGGCTGCACAACGCGCAATGCAGCCTTCAGTTCGCGCTGCCGGACAAACCGCTGAAATCCTGCGGCACGGGCTCCGGATGGTCGCGGCGCTCGGCGCGCTGCTGTGCGTCCTCGCACTACCGTTCGCCCCTGTCATCAGCGACAGCACGACAGTGCACTGGAATGCGGCCGAAGACGGTAGGGCGACCACTGCCTTTTTCGTGCCGTACCGCGCGGCCGAACTGGTCGCGACCGTACCGTGCCCGGCGGTGCGCTCCGCGCTCGCCGAACCGGGGCGCACCGTCCTGTTCGCCACCGCGCCCGGCGACGAACCCCGCAACGGCCTGGTTCTCGTCAGCCGGCACGACACGCTCACCGCACTGATCGCCGAGCGCGGCTTCCCCCTCGCGGTCCCGGCGGGCACCGCCTGTGACGTCCAGGTCCGCAGCACGGCGAACGGGACACACATCTCCGTCGGTGGCGTGGCCCAGGTGTCCCTCGCCGGGGACGTCGTGCCCGAGGTCTTCGGCTTCCGCACCGATGCCCCGGTGACCGAGGGCATCAACGTCACCGCGCGCACCCGCACGTGGTTCCAGAGCGTGCCGACCACGTTCAAGGACGGGCTGCTCATCGCCTACGCCGCGCTGCTGGCGGTGGCCCTGCTCACCCTGCTGCCCGGTGCGCGCCGCCTGCGACTGCCGAGGCTGCCCCGGCCCGCCGCCGGTCTGCGGGCCTGGGCGCGGACCGGCGCGCGCGTCGCGATCGATGCGGCGGTGCTGGCGACGCTGGCGTTGTGGACCATCGTCGGTCCGCTGACCGACGACGACGGCTTCGCCACGATGACCATCCGCAACGGCCTGGGCAGCGGGGACATCGGCAACTACTACCGATGGTTCAACGCCTCCGAAGCGCCGTTCACGCTGCTGCAGCATCTGGTGGCGCCGCTCACCGAGATCACCCTCGCCCCGCCGGTGCTCCGGTTGCCCAGCGTGCTCGCAGGCGTGCTCACCTGGTTCGTGGTCAGTCGCGGTGTGCTGGGTGCGACGCTGCCCTCGCTGGCCAGGTCGGTGCCGACGCGGCTGCTGGCAGCGCTGTCCTTCCTCGTCTGGTGGTTGCCGTTCGGGCTGGGGCTGCGGCCGGAGTCCTGCGTCGCCCTCGGCACGGCAGGCACGCTGGCGCTGCTGATCCGGATGCGCCGTCGGCCGCCTGCGGACCGGCTCGCGCTGGTCCTCGCGACGGCGGCCGCGGTCGTCGCCGGGCTGACCATCGCGGTCACCCCGTCCGGTGTGCTGATCGCCGCGCCGGTGCTGCTGTTCGCACCGGCGCTGCTGCGCGTGGTCCGCGGCCCGGCCGGGGTGGCCCGGTCACTGCGCTGGCTCGGGGCTGCCGGGCGGGTGCTGCTGCTGAGCGCCGCCGCAGCCATCCCCGGTGCCGTCATGTTCGCCGATCAGACGTACTCCGGGGTGCGGCGGGCCACCGAGATCCATGGCCGGTTCGGCCCCGATCTCGGCTGGTACGACGAATGGCTCCGTTACCAGTTCCTGCTGGGCACCGATTCGATGGGCTCGGCGGCCAAGCGGCTGCCCGTGCTGCTGACCCTGGCACTTCTCGTGGTGAGCGCGGTCCTGCTCTCCCGGAAACTCCCGGGGATAAGGGACCTGCCCGGTACGGCGATCCTCACCGCAACCACCGTGGGTGGCTTCGCGGCGCTGTCGTTCACGCCGTCGAAGTGGTCACATCACTTCGGGGCGCTGGCCGGGTTCGGTGCCCCGTTCCTGGTCGCGGCCGTCGTGCTGGTCCTTCGCGCGGCGCGGGAGCAGGCCCGTCGACGCAGTGTGCTCGCCACCTGCGGCGGCGGCGCCGTGCTCGCCTGCGCCGCCGCCGCGCTCGCCTTCAGCGGGCCGAACGCCTGGTGGCTGTACTCCGACTACGACATGCCGTGGACCGACGAACCGGTCCGGCCGGGCGGGTTACCGCTGAACAACCTGGTCTTGTGGCTCGGCCTGGCGGGTGTGCTGCTCGCGGCGGTCTGGCTGGTCTGCTTGCTGCGGCGGCGCCGAATCGAGCACAGGGCGGCGCTGGCGTCGGTCGGCGGGCTCGTGCCCGTCGTCGCGATGCTCGCCGCGGTGGCGCTGCTGATCGGCACCTTCAGCACCGCACCCGCCCGTTCGAACGGCACCTACACGCTCGCGGCGGAGAACCTGCGCGCCATCCAGACGGGGTCCTGCGGGCTCGCGGATCACATCCAGGTCATGCCGACCGCGCCGGACGGGGTCCTGCAGCCGATCGCCGGTGCGGCGCGGCTGAACGGTTTCACCGCCGGGCCCGCCGTACCGCCAGGAGTGCCACCACCACCTGTCGGGGCGGGGCAGTCACCGTTCGTCTGGGGCAGCTTCAGCCCCGGGGCGGCCGTCACCGGCACGCTCGACACCCCCTGGTTCGGCCTGCCCACCCGGCACGCCGGTACCGAGGTCGCCGTCGGCCTGGCCGGTCGGCCTTCCGACGGCAACACGCTCACCGTGCAGTTCGGCAGGCGCGGTCCTGAGCCCTCGGCCGTCACGGCCCTCGGCCGCCGGCGGCTCCAGGACCCGCCGCTGGCCGAGAAACCGTTCGACGACCCGATCCACGGCCGCCCGCCGAACTGGCGCGACTACAGCTACTGGCGCACCCTCGCCGTACCGATCGCGCAGGTACCGGCCGGCGCCGACGTGGTCCGGGTGCAGGCAACCGACTACTCGACCGACCGGCAGGGCTGGCTCACCGTGACGGGGCCGGTGGTACGTGACGTCGTCGGGCTCACCGCGTTCCTCAGCGGGCGTGGGCCGGTGCTCATCGACTGGCCGATGTCCTTCGCGTTCCCCTGCCAGGCCGACTTCCCGAAGGTCCGCGACGGGCTGGCGCAGGCACCTGCCGTCATCCTGGGCGGCCCGCGCAACTATCCCCCCTCGAACATGTCTTACGACCCCAATGTGGGTGGCAGCTTCGCGGGCGTTGCGCTCACCGGGCACCTCGTCGAGGTGCCCAGCAGGGTCCAGAACCGGCCTGACCTGGAATGGGGCCGGGTGCTCCTGGTCAAGTACTCCGCGCAGCGCGACCGGTACTCCACGACGACCACACACCAGCGCACCCCCGGATGGGAGAGAGCCCGTGGCTACCCCTTCGACTGAACAAGCAGCTGCGCTGCCCGCGGACACATCCCGCGATCCGGTCGAGGCGGAGCCATCCCGCAGGCGCCTGGTGTCCTACGTCCTGCCGGTGTTCAACGAGGCCGCCGGAATCGCCGTTTTCCATGAGCGACTCGTCGCGGCGACCCAGCAGCGGCCCGACCTCGATGTCGAGTTCGTCTACGTGAACGACGGATCATGGGATTCCTCCATGGAGATCCTCACCGGGATCACGGAATCCGATCCACGGGTCCGGGTGCTGGAGTTCTCCCGCAACTTCGGCCATCAGATCGCGATCACGGCCGGGCTCGACCACGCCAGGGGTGACGCCGTGATCATCATGGATACCGATCTGCAGGACCCTCCCGCGGTCAGCCTGGAGCTCATCAAGGCCTGGGAGGCCGGCGGTGAGGTCGTCTACGCGCAGCGGCGCACCCGCAAGGACAGCGGTTTCAAGCGGTTCACCGCGCACACCTACTACCGGCTGCTGCGCAGTTTCACCGAGGTCGACATCCCGGTCGACACCGGCGACTTCCGGCTGCTCGACCGCCGGGCCGCCGATGAGCTGTGCAACCATCGTGAGCGCAACCGGTTCGTCCGGGGCCTGGTGGCCTCGATCGGGTTCCGCCAGGTGGCGGTACCCTTCGACCGCGATGAACGCGCCACCGGCGAGACCGGCTATCCGCTGCCGAAGATGGTCCGGCTGGCGGCCGACGGGATCACCAGCTTTTCCACCGTCCCATTGCGGATGATCACGAGGCTGGGGTTCGCCACCGTGGTCGTCGCGCTGCTCGGCATTCTGTACGCACTGATCCTGCGGATCTTCCTGCCGGAGATCTCGGTACCGGGCTGGACGCTACTCATGATCATGGTGCTGCTGCTGGGCGGAGTGCAGATCCTCTCCCTCGGCGTGATCGGCAGCTATCTCGGCCGGGTCTACACACAAGTCCAGGACCGGCCGCTCTACATCGTCCGTGGTGTTGTGGAACGGCAGAACGTGGCGGAAAGGAAGAACCATTGAGCACCGCTGAGCGCGGTGTCCTGACGGTGTCTGCGCTGCTGCGCAAGCACCGCACTTTTCTGCTCTATGCGGTGATCGGCTGCTCGGGCGTGCTGCTGGACCTCGTGCTGTTCCTGCTGCTCTACGACATCGCCGGGCTGCACGAGCAGGTGGCCACCGCGATCAGCACGACGGCGGGGATCACCAACAGCTTCCTGCTCAACACGTTTCTGAACTTCCGAATGCGCGACAGACTGCTGGTGCGGTTCCTGCGCTTCTACTCCGTCGGACTTCTCGGCCTCGCCCTCACCGCGACGCTGCTCCTCGTGTTCTGCACACTGCTGGGCGCCGACCCGAACGTGGTGAAGGTGTTCTCCCTGCCGATGGTCGCGGTCCTGCAATACACGCTGAACAAGAAGTGGAGCTTCGGATGAAAATCGGCATCGTCGGTGCCGGGGCGACCGGCCTCGTCGCCGCGTACGACCTGGTGCGCGAGGGCCACGAGGTGACGGTCCTGGAGGGCTCCGACGAGCTCGGCGGTCTGGCCGCCTCACTGCGGGTACAAGGCACCGCGCTGGAGCGCTTCTACCATCACATCTTCGGCACCGACCAGGCGATCATCTCACTGATCCGCGAGCTCGGCCTCGGCGAGAAGCTGCGCTTCCACGACACCACCACCGGCATCTATCACGACGGGCGACTGCACGACTTCTCCTCGCCGGCCCGCATGCTGCGTTTCCCGGCGATCGGGCTACTCGACCGGGTGCGGTTCGGGGCGTCGTCGGCCGGGCTCAAGCTGGTCCGCAACGGAGCCCGGTTCAACAACCGCCGCGCGCTGGACTGGACGCGCCGATGGGCCGGACGACGCGCCACCGAGGTGATCTGGGAGCCGCTGCTCACCGGCAAGTTCGGCGACCGCGCGGCCGACATCTCGATGGCCTGGCTGTGGGCCCGGGTGCACTTCCGGACCTTCCAGCTCGGGTACCTCGACGGCGGGTTCGACCAGGTGTACGCGGGGCTGGTGGACGCCGTGCAGTCCGGCGGCGGCAAGATCGAGACCGGCAAGCCACTGGAGTCGATGGCGCAGCCGGACGGTGACGGCCCCGTCGACGTCCGCACCGGCGACGGCGCGCGCTACGAGTTCGACCGGGTGCTGGTCACCATTCCGCAGCCGGCCTTCGCGCGGGCCACCGGCGCCGACCCGCAGGACCGCCTGTGGCGCAACCAGTACCTCGGGGCGACGTGCTTCGTCCTGGAGTGCGACCGCAGCGTCATCCCCTACTACTGGCTCAACATCAACGACCCCGCATTCCCGTTCCTCGCGGTCGTCGAGCACACCAACATGATCCCACCGTCGGCCTACGGCGGGCGGCACGTGGTCTACGTCGGCAACTACGTTCCCCGGGATGACTGGCGGTTCAGCACCGAACCCGATGAGCTGCTCGACCGCTATGTGCCCTGGCTGCGCAAGCTGAACCCGGACTTCGACCGCACGTGGGTGCTGGACTGGCACTTCTCCCGGGCCGGCTTCGCCCAACCCGTCGTCACCCCCGAGTACCGGGCACTGATCCCGCCACACGAGACCTCGATGCCCGGCGTGTTCCTGGCGACGATGTCACAGGTCTATCCCCAGGATCGCGGGCAGAGCTATGCCGTGGCGATGGCCCGCCGCGTGGTCGACCGCTACTTCCGCTGACCCAGCGAAGGGGATCGACTACCCGGCACCGGTCAGCGCTGGATGATCCGAGCGTGTGGGGGGTGTGCGGCACTGGGCGCACATGGCTGTCACCAGGGGATTGTCACTCTGCGGGTTTACGCTGAGCCGATCAGGCAATACGGACAGGGGGACATGAACATGGCGCGGGAGCCGGAAGAGCTGGTCGAGATGCGCCGGGTGCTCGGCGCACAGCTAGCGGCCTACCGCCAGGCCGCCGAGCTGAGCCAAGGACAACTCGCCATCGCCACCAGGGTGGACCGCACCACCGTGGCCCACATCGAGAAAGGACGCTCCCGCGCAGATGAGCGCTTCTGGACCATCGCCGACCAACGATGCCACGCAGACGGTGCGCTACTGGCCGGGTTCCACGCCTGGGACGCCGCCAAACAGGACCACGAAGTCCGAGCCCGGGAAGTCCAGCTCGCCGAAGCCCGCGCCAAAGCCGACACCCTGCGCGCCACCACAGCGCCACAACGATGCCTCTGCCACCAGGCAGACCGCCCAGGAGAAACCGAAGCGCTGACCAACAACGCTCCCGCTGGCGGTACGGACCTGGTGCAGGAGTTGGCTCCACCGCTGGCCTACCTCCCGGTGGTCGGTAGCCTGGCAGAGGACGTGCCCGGAGCCGGACCCGATGAGATCATCGGCCAGCTCGCCAGGCTCCTCTGTGGATGGGTAGGTGCGATGAACCGTCGCGGGCTGATCCAGTTGCTGGGATGGGCGGCCGGCACCGCCACCGCCCTCCCTGTCCTAGGCGCCCTGAACACCGACGAGCAGGAACGCCTGACCCGGGCTGTTGTCTCACCGAGCCGGGTGGACGACAAGGTCATCGACCACATCGAGGCGATGCTCCGGTACTGCAAACGCCAGGAGGACGCACTGGGCTCGCGCGCAGTCCTACCCACAGCGCTCGCGCAGCGGAACCTGGTTCACAATCTCCTCGGCGAGTGCTCGGCCACACTTCGGCCGCGCCTGCTCTCGATCTACAGCAGCATGTCCACGTCCATCGGATATTACTTGTTCGATCTCAATGACTTCGATAATTCCTGGCATTACTGGGACCAGGCCCGGGCAGCAGCGCAGGACGCGGATAATACCGAACTCGATATCTACACCCTATCTGAAATGAGCTACGCTGCGTCCTGGCAAGGCAAAGCTCACACGGCAATCGACACTGCAGCCGCCGCACAGAGTCTCATCCGCAAAACCCAGGACCCACTCATGCGGGTCTGTGTCGCGGACAAGGCAGCCAGGGCATATGCGCTTGATGGCCGGTTCGAGGCATGTATGACCGAGTGTGAGAAGGCCCGGGGTAGCTTGGCATCAACCGGTCAAGTGTCTGCTGAATCGCCAGCCTACTGGTACCACGAGGGTTTGCTCGCCAGCGAGACGAGTGACTACCTGTTGCAGTTGGGTAAGCCGCAGGAAGCGGTCGCCAGCGCCAGTAAAGGATTGACGTTGTTCGACAACTCTTTTGTGGATAGCCGCGCATTCTGCACGCTTTTCCTCGGTAAGGCCCGTCTGCAATCGGGCGAAGTCGAGGAGGGGGCCCGAGTGATCGGCACCGCTGCCGGCCTCGCGGCCCAGACCCGCTCGGCGCGACTGGTGAAGGAACTGCGCACGACACGCGCCCACATGCAGCCGTGGCAGAACACCCACGCCGTCAAGACACTGGACGACCAGTTGGCGGCCTGCGGCCTGGGGACGAGCGATGACGCGGTAGTCCTAGCACCGAATACCGCTCACGGGTCGTAGCTCTTGGCGGCGAGGGTGGGCAGCCGGGTCCACCCGGCCCGGCGCACGTGGTCGATACGCAGGTCGACCAGCCCGACCGGATGGTCGTAGACGACCCGCTCGACCCGGCCCCAGGGCAGGGTCGGCGGCCCGGAGGGCACCAGCCGGGACGGCACCCGCACGGTTGTCGCCGATCGGTCCGCCTGCACCTGGGTACCGCCCTTGGAAGGCTGGAAACCGAGATCCACGAAGTCCCGGCTGAACCCCTCGTCGGCCAGTACCCGCACCTGGGGGGCCTGGGCGATGCCGTGCAGAATCTGGACCTGGTCGACGCAGGGCAACAGGGCGGCGGTGATCTGGTCGACGTACACCGGCCGGCCCGCCGTCAACGCCGCCAGCGGGCGCGCCGCCGCCAGCCGTGGTTGCCCGACCGTGAGCCAGCTGTCCGGGCCGGTGATCCGGTCCTCGACGACCAGCCGCACGCGCGAGGGCCGCGACGCACCCAGCCCGGCCAGGGACACGGCGGCCTGCTGCCAGTGCGCGTCCGGCACGCTCGGGTCCACCGGCAGCGGTGCGCTGCCCGCCACCGGCGGGTCCGGTCCGGGGGCGGTGGCGTACTCCAGGGTCAGCTGCTGGCCCGCCCGGGTGCCGAGCAGCGGGACCAGCAGATCGGTCGCGCCGCCACTCGCGGGCAGGGTGTACCAGCCCGTCACGAGCGACCCCGTCTCCGGACCACCCGGGACCGCGTCATGCCAGACCCGCGTGCCCGGGGTGGGCGGGGGCACCGGCGCGGGCCGGTTCGCCGCCGCGGCGAAGGCCCCCCGCACGGTCGCAGGCCCGTCCGCTACGGGCTGCTCAGGGGTGTCCATCAGCACCTGGGCGTAGGTGGCGAGCTTGCACGGCTCGCCCCGGAGGGCGTTCGCGGCGGACAACGCCACCGACCATCCCGGGTACTGGCGCAGCGGCGCCACCACGAAGACAGCCACGGTCAGCACCACAATGGTGACCGAACCGGCCAGCAGCACCGCTCGGTCGGCGGTCAGCCCGGCCTCCCGGCCGCGGCGGCGCCACCACCACACCCAGCAGGCAGCGGCGAGGGCCACCGCGGCCCAGAGCACCGGGTTGTGCAGCGGGATGGGCCCGACGGCCGGGCGCAGATCCCCGACGTTGGGCGAGTCGCCCGAGACGGCGAGATGGTTGCCGAAGGGCTGGCCCCGGTCGGAATAGGGACGCCACAAGTTCGGACCGGCGAAGCTCAGTGATACCGCGCCCACCAGCAACGCCGCCCCCGCGGTGGCCGCGATACCGCCCGCGCCGCGCTGCAGCGGGGAGCGCAGCAGCGCCGCGGCGAGCAGCACGGTGGCCACCGCGGCCACCGCCCCGAAGTGGTTGACCCATTTGGTCGGCGTGAAGGACAGCAGCCCCAGCGCGATCCCGGAGCAGACCGCGCTGCCCAGCAGCAGCCTGCGCGTCGGGCCGGCCTCACCGGTCTGCCGTCCGCTGCTCACCGCGACGACCACCAGCACGGCGACGGTGAGCACCACGGGCGCCCGCCGCGCCCACTGGCTGGAGTCCGGCAGGGTGAGCAGCGTCTGGTAGTGGACGATCTCCTCGTACCAGGCGAACGTCCGGTAGTACCACTGGTGCACCGCGGTGGACTCCAGCACGTCGCCGAGCGTCGCGTCGGCGAAACCGACGGACACCAGAGTGGTACCCGCAGCCGCCAGCACGAGCACCGCGGCCACCCGCACCGCAGGATCGCGCTCTCGCAGCCAGTCCCACAGCCAGGGCAGCGCCAGCACCAGCGGAGCCGCCGACACCAGCCCGGACGGGGAGACCGACACTCCCAGTGCGGCCACTCCGGTCGCGGCGGCCAGCACGCCGACCGAGCGGCGCCGCCGGGCCAGCTCGGCCAGCAGCAGGACAGCGGCCGCACACAGCACGATCAACGGCTCCGGGCGCAACGTCATCCCGTAAGGCAGCCACCACAGCAGGTGCGCCACCAGCAACGCCCACACGGCGCGGCGGCTACCCAGCTCCGGCCCGAAGCCGACAACCAGCAGCACCCGCAGGAGCGCCCAGGTGAGCAGCCCGTAGACCAGCGGCACCAGCCGCATCCAGGCCAGCCCCCATCCGCCGAGGCTGCCCCACAGTTGCAGGACGTACTGGCTGGCCACGAAGGGGTTCTCGGTGGCGTTGAACATGTAGATCGCATTGCCGACCGACCCCGAGGCAGCGGCACCCCGGGCCATCAGCAGATACCACGAGTCGTCGAAGTTCAGCGGCGCGAGCAGCACCCAGGCCGCCGAGACCACGACCAGCACCGCATCCGCGACCCGGAGCCGGGGGCGCTGGATGACCACCCGCTTGCCGCCCCACCACCGCAGGGCCAACGTGAGCAGCGCCAGCAGAGCGGCGACCTGCAGCACCAGCAGGCCGATCTTCAGCGCGCCGGGGGTGGACTCGTAGCGGGCGTCGGTGTGCAGCACAACCGCCAGGCCGTCCGCCGCGCCCACGCCCTCCTCGTCGGTGGCCAGCTCGGCGACCTGGGGCACCTGGACCCGGGCGGTGGCCCGCGGCACCCCGCCGCCCGGCACCCCGTCGTCGCGCAGTACCCGCACCCCACCCGCGTCGGCCATGATGCGGTAGGTGCAGCCCGCCGAGGGCAGCTTCTCGTGCACCAGCACGGCGCCCGACGCGGTGATCTGCACGGTGCCGTGGTGGGCCGCCACGACCAGCCCCTGGCCGATGACACCGACCGGAGTGGCCGACGCGGGCAGGGTGCGTAGCGCAAGGCCGCCCTCTGGTCTCAGATCCAGCGCGGCCAGCGTCGCACACGGCACGGTGGCGTCCAGGCTCAACGGGCGGTACGGCGCCAGCGGCAGCACGGTGGAGCGAGGGTGCTCGCCGGCCCGAGGCCAGCTGACCACCGGGTCGTTGGCGATCACCGGGGCCAGCAGCACCCCGACTGCGGAGAGCAGTGTGAGGACGGCCAGCCCGGCCAGCACTGTGGCTGCGCCCCGTGAGTGGCGATGTGAGCTATAGCTC
>JBOHGD010000053.1:0-35294 GCA_050699955.1 Pseudonocardiaceae bacterium
GGGTGCCCCGCGAGGATCAGCGGCCGGTACGGATCCGGATGCCCGAACCCGAGCGGCGCAACGCCCGCGCCACCCGCCTCGGCCAGCAACTGATCGCCGGAATGTGACCGGCGACCGGCGCCGAACGGGTTCTGGGGGGCGAGTCCCGGGCCTGGGCGGCCGGGTGTTTCCGGCACCTGGGCCTGGCCGTGACCCCGGCCAGCTTCCGCGCGCTGAACAGCCTGACGCAGGGCAGCACACCGGGGCACTGAGCGTGCTGGCCTGCGCCAGGATCCCCGAGCACGCTGCGGGAGCCACATCGCGCGGTTTCCAGCGTGCCCTCGGGTCAGCGTGCCGGATCTGGCCCGGCTGTGGTGGTCTGGGTGAGGGTGATCTGCCCAGCGAAATGGCACTCAGCTGTCTGGCTCCACGCCTCCGCTGACCGTTGTTGCGATCAGCGTGGCGCCGATCGCGCCACCGAGATCGCCCAGCGCGGCCAGGTGCATGTCCGGTGGGCGGGCCGGGACGAACAGGTGCGGCAGGGTGGCCTGGCGGACGGCCTCGACGAAGGGCTCGCCGAGACGTAACCCGAGCCCGCCGCCGATGATGACAGCGGGCAGGTCCAGCAGGTTGATCACCGAGGCGATGCCGGCGCCGAGCGCCCGCACGGCCCGGTCGATCAGGTGGGTGGCCATCGGGTCCTTGTGCCGCAGGGCCCGATCGAACACGCCGCTGGACAGCCGCGTGCGCCCGGTGCGCTCCATGATCGTGAACAGCGCGGTGTGCCGGCCTCGGCTCACCAGCCGCCGGGCCTCCCGTTCCATCGCGCCGCGCCCGGCGTAGGCCTCCAGGCACCCTTGCCGCCCGCACGTGCACAGCGCGCCACCGCGACGGACCACCATGTGCCCGACCTCCCCGGCAGCCCCCCGGCCGAGCCAGGGACGGCCGTCGAGGAAGATCCCGCCGCCGACGCCGGTCCCGCAGAAGACCCCGATCAGCGACCGATACGGCCGCCCGACGCCGAGGGCGAACTCCGCCGCGGTAGCGGCCCGGACGTCGTTGCCCAGCAGGACCGGCGCCCCCAGCTGGTCCGCCAGGTCCGCACCGAGCGGATAGGAGCCCGACCACCCGGGCAGGTTCCCGGCACCGGTGACGGTGCCGGTCGCCGCATCGACGGCACCGGGCGATCCGACGCCGACCGCCGCGAGTGCCGCGGGCTCGACGCCGGCGGCGCTCGCGGCTTCCCGCAGGGTCCGCGCCATCGCCGCCGCCACGTCGTGCGGACCGCCGCTGGCCGGCGTCGGGTGCCGGGCGGAACCCCGCACCACCTGGTCCCGGTCGACGACGACCGCCTGGATCTTGGTGCCGCCGAGATCCAGCCCGCCACGGTGAACGCCGTCCCCCGCGGTGCTGCGGCCGGTCATCAGGTTGGTCATCGGCTAGCCCTTCATGTCTTCCAGTTCGCGGCCCTTGGTCTCCCGGACCGCCGTGAACACGAACCCGAAGGACAGCGCGGCGAACACCGCGTACAGCCCGTAGGCGAAGGACAGACCGAGGCCGGAGAGGATCGGGAAGGTCGTCGTGACGGCGAAGTTCGCCAGCCACTGAGCGGCGGCGGCCACGGCCAACGCGGTCGCCCGGATCCAGTTGGGGAACATCTCGCCGAGCAGTACCCAGACCACGGGGCCCCAGGTCGCGCCGAAGGACACCACGTAGAGGTTGGCGGCGATCAGCGCGACCGTGCCCCACGGTTGCGGCAGGCTCACGTTCGCGCCGCTGCCGGTGGCGTGGGAGAAGCAGAGGGCCATCGTGCCCAGCGTCACCGCCATGCCGAGCGACCCACCGAGCAGCATGGGCTTGCGGCCGACCTTGTCCACGATGGCGATGGCGACCAGGGTGACCACCACGTTGGTCACCGAGGTGATCACGGTGATGGTGAGCGAGTCGGACTCGCTGAACCCGACTGAACGCCACAGGCTGGTCGAGTAGTAGAAGATCACATTGATGCCGACGAACTGCTGGAAGATCGAGAGCAGGATTCCCACCCACACGATCGGCAGCAGCCCGAGGCGGGGGCCGCGCAGGTCCCGCAGGCTCGGCACGGTCTCGTCTTCCCGGTGCAGGCTGGCCGCGATGTCCTGCACCTTCTGCTGCACCGCCTCGACGCTGCGCGAGCCCAGTACCTCGCGCAGCACCTCACCGGCGCGCTTGAGGTCTCCCTTCGCCACCAGGTAGCGCGGTGACTCCGGAATCTGCAGCGCCAGTACCCCGTAGGCCAGGGCCGGGAGCACTCCGGCCAGGAACATCCACCGCCACGACTGCAGACCGAAGGCGAGCAGCCGGCTCGCGCCACCGGCCAGGTCGGCCAGGAACGCGTCGGACAGCAGCGCCACGAAGATGCCGGAGACGATCGCCAGCTGCTGCAGCGAGCCCAGCCGGCCGCGGATGTGCGAGGGAGCGACCTCGGCGATGTAGGCAGGCGCGATCACCGAGGCCATCCCGACACCGATACCGCCGACGAACCGCCAGACGATCAGTGACCACACCGAGAAGGCCAGCCCGGCCCCGACCGCGCTGATCGCGAACAGCACCGCGGCGATGACCATCGCCCGCACCCGGCCCAGGTGATCGGCGGTCCGCCCGGCGTACCACGCCCCCACGGCCGAGCCGAGCAGCGCGCAGGACACCGCGAACCCGGTGAGCGCCGGGCTGAGCTGGAACGCTTCCCGGATGGCGTCCACCGCGCCGTTGATGACCGCGGTGTCGAAACCGAACAGGAAGCCGCCGACGGCGGCCACCACCGAGACCAGGATCACCTTGGCGGTGGTCCGCTGGTCCAGCTGCGCCGTCACGGGTCGTCCGTGAGCCGCGGATGCGCCAGCCGGCCCGCGCGGAGCATCGCGACATCCACGTCGTCCAGCGTGCTGACGACCAGATCGGCGCCCGCACCGGCCAGCAGATCCGCATCGTCGGCCCGGGCCACTCCCAGCGCCGCCATCCCGCCGGCCTTGGCCGCCTGCACACCGCTGGTGGCGTCCTCGACGACGAAGCAGCTCCGCGGTGCCACGCCGAGCTCGGCGGCTCCGGTCAGGAAGATCTCCGGGTCGGGCTTGCCGTGGGCGAAGTCGCGCCCCGAGAGGTCGGCGTCGAAGAAGTCGAGCAGGCTCTCCCCCGGCCGCAGGAAGTCGTAGTGCAGGCCGGCGTGCTCGGCGAACGTGTCAAGCCGGATCTGCCGCAGGAACAGCACCGCGTTCTTCGACGACGACGCCGCCGCCACCGGGATGCCCGCATCCCGGACGGCCAGCGCGAAGCGCAGCGCGTCCGGATAGGCCTTGAACTCGCCCGCCTCGATGAGCCTGACGACCAGGTCCTGCTTGTGCGCGGCGTAGTCGGCCGCCCGGGCGTGGGCGTCCGGGACCTCGAAGTAGTCCAGCGCGTCCAGCGCCCCGCTCATCCGGGGCTTGCCCGACAGCACCCGCTGGTAGACCGCCGTGGTGAAGGCTTCGGGAGACCACGTGCTCTGCGCCCGGACGTCGGCCCAGTCCGTCTCCATCAGCTCGCGCAGCGCTTCCCGCCAGGCCCGTTCGTGCGGTGAGTCGACGAGAACGCCGTCGACGTCGAAGATCGCTCCCTCAAAGCCCCCGTTGCGCACGGTCGCTCCCTCCTCGGTCACTGGGCGAGTGTGTTCAGGAACCGCTCCACCTCCTCGATCGACTCGAGGACGAAGTCCGCTTCGGTCGTCCGGCCGGCGTCCGCGGCCGGGTCTGCGACGTCGGCGACCACGATGCCGATACCCCGCCCGGCCAGCGCGTGGAAGGCATCCTCGTCGGTGCGGTCGTCGCCGAGGTAGAGCGCCGCGACGTCGTCGGAGTCGAGCCCGAGGAGGTGCAGCAGGTGCAGCACGGCCTTGCCCTTGTGCCAGTCGACGGCGGGCTGGATCTCCTGGACCATCTTGCCTGGGGTGATCTTCAACTGGCCGGGGTACTCGGCCAGCAGCGCGTCCACGGCTGCGTTGACCAGGGGGTGATCCGCTTCGGCCGCGAGCCGGTAGTGCACCGCGACCGACGCCCACTTGGGCTCGACGACTGCGCCGTCGATCGGCTCGATCTTGCCCCGAAGCCGCTCGGTCACCTCCGACATCAGGTCCTTGAAGCCGGTGGCCGCCCCGTGCCCGACCGTGCCGGTGCTCGGGTCCCAGATGTCGAAGCCGTGGCTGCCCGCCACCACCAGGTCGTCGATGCCCATCAACTGCTGCACCACGAGCCGGTCCCGGCCGCTGACCACGCACACCGGGCAGCGCCGGGCGAGCCCGCGCACGGTCTCGCGCATGCTGTCCGAGATCACCGCGTCCTCGGGCCGGTCGACGATCGGCGTCAACGTCCCGTCGTAGTCGAGGAACACCGCCGGACGCCGGCCTGCCAGGCACCGCGCGAACCGCTGACCATCGCGCAGCGCGTGCGGCAGATCAGCGATGCTCACGGCGGACACGGTCACCCTCCCGGGCATGCGACATGGTGGTCACCGACGAGCCTGAGCAACACCATTCGGGGCAACAGCACGGGGGCCTCGGGAAGATCGGCGTGGGTCACATCACAGTAAATTCGTCGGCCCACTCGACGTCAAGTGCACGGACGGACGATGAGCGACGATGAGCACGGTGGGTAATAAATTGAACGGAGCGCCAGGGACCGCGTACTCCGAGTTCATTTCCGATATGTGGCGCTACTTCGCGGAATCAGTGAACTCGATCTAAAGCCTTGGGGTGATGCGGGTGCCTGCGGTCGAAGTCTGTGCCTCTTGATGGCGTCCCTCGGTCCATTTGGCGTGTTCCTGGGAGACGAGGCCCTCGAGGCGTTCGGCGAGAATGCGCTGGCGGTCTTCGGCGCTGTAGGGGCCTGCGGCGGCCAGATAGAGGTACTTCTCGTGCCGGAGCGCCTCGGCGGTGGCCCGGTAGAGCACCCAGTTCGTCTGCCACTGGTAGAGCTGCTGCGCGCCCTCGGCGATGACCACGATGGAGGCGAGTACGGCGGTGATGGCGGCCTGCACCTGCAGGGCGGCGACGACCGGGACCGAGGCGCCGATGACCAACTGGACGAGCTTGACCCGCTTGTACGCCTGCTGAGCAGCGACGCTCTTGCGGTCGTACCAGCCCAGCTGATCCTCCAGCCGGGCCCAGGTAGGGTCCGCGGTGCCGTCCGGCGGCTGCTGCGGGTGCTGTTCGCTCACCACGTCAGCGTAGTGAACCGGCGGACGTCGCCGGGTCTAGCGATGGCGCAGGCGGCCGATCGGGCCGATGAGGCATAGGTGACCCATGTCCTCGCCGCGGGTGCCATCGACTCGAACCTCATCTCCTGGGCCGTGGTCGCAGTCCTGCTGGGGTCCGGGTGGTACCTCATGGTGTGCGCGCTGTTCCCGTGGCGGGCCTGTGCCTGGTGCGACGGCGGCAAGAAGCGCAACTCCTCCGGCCGGAGCTGGCGGGACTGTCGCCATTGCGACGGCACCGGGCGCCGGGCGCGGGTCGGACGGTTGCTGTTGACGGCCATGAGCAACCGGCACCGCGGCAAGTGAGCTCAGGACCAGATCACGACGACGACCACGGCCACCATGATCAACACCGCCAGGGCCACCAGGGCGGCCACCGCCGGAGCTGCTCCCCCCCGTGACTGGTCGAGGTGCGAGCCGGCCGCGATATAGGTGCGGCAGCCACACGGGCAGCGGGCCGGGTGTTCGGGGTGGCCGCACACGCATCGCGGACCGGGATCGGTGCGCCGGATCTCGTGGTCAGTCATGTCGGCCCCCTGCGCATTTCAGTGCCACGGGAGCATACGGCCCGATGCGGCAGCCAAAGCCGGATCAGCGTTGGGGGAGGGCGAGGTCGCACCGCGTCCGCCGGGTCTGGGTGTCAGGGTCACGACGTACCGTGAACGCATGGCACGAGAGCGTTCGGCGGCGCCCGACTGGTTGATCCTCGCCGTGGCGTGCTCGGCGCAGTTCATGGTGGTGCTCGACGTCTCTATCGTGAATGTGGCACTGCCCCAGATCCGCGGCGAGCTGGGGTTCAGCCCATCCGGGCTGCAGTGGGTGATCAACGCCTACGCCCTGGCCTTCGCCGGTTTTCTGCTGCTCGGGGGCCGCGCCGCGGATCTCTTCGGCCGGCGCAAGGTGTTCCTGTTCGGGGTCGGCCTGTTCACCCTGGCCAGTCTGGTCGGTGGGTTCTCGCAGAGCCCGGGGATGCTGATCGCAGCCCGCGCCGCGCAGGGCCTCGGCGGCGCGGTGCTGTCCCCGGCGTCGCTGACCATCCTCACCACCACGTTCACCGAGGGGCGGGCCCGGGCCCGCGCGCTCGGTACCTGGAGTGCGGTGGCCGGGGCCGGGGGGGCCGCCGGGGCGCTGTTCGGCGGCATCCTCACGCACTACTTGAGCTGGCGCTGGATCCTGTTCGTCAACGTGCCGATCGGTGCCCTGGTCACGGTCGTCGCGCTGGCCACGCTCCGGGAGAGCCGGCGCCCGGACGCCACCCGCAGCCTCGATGTCGCGGGGGCCGTACTGGTCACCACCGGGCTGGTCGCCCTGGTGTACGGCATCGTGTCCACCGACGTCCATCCGTGGACCTCCGCGCGCACCGTGGTCACCCTCGGATTGGCCGTGGTGCTGCTGGTGTCGTTCGTGCTCGTCGAAGCCCGGGTGGCGCGCGCCCCGCTGATGCCGCTGCGGCTGTTCGCCTCGCGGTCGGTGTCCGGGGCGAACCTGGTGATGCTGCTGCTGTGCGCGGCGTTTTTCGCCATGTGGTACTTCCTGTCGCTGTACCTGCAGACCGTGCTGCACTTCGACTCGCTCAAGGCCGGTCTGGCGTTCCTGCCGCAGTCGGTGGCGGTCATCGTCGGCGCCCAGCTCACCGCCCGGCTGCTGCCGCGCACCGGACCGCGGCCCCTGCTGATCGGCGGCTCGCTGATCACCGCGGTCGGCTTCTTCTGGCTCTCCCGGCTCACCGCGAGCAGCGAGTACGCCGCCGACGTACTGGGACCGGGGGTGCTCATCACGCTCGGCCTCGGGCTGACGTTCACCCCGGTCGCCGCCGCGGCGACCGGCGGGGTGCCCTATTCCGAGGCCGGGCTGGTGTCCGGGCTGGTGAACACGTCCCGGCAGGTGGGCGGTGCGATCGGGCTGGCCGCGCTCGCCACGGTAGCCACCCAGCACAGCTCGGCGCTGCGAGCCGCGGGGGTCGCCGTGCCCGAGGCACTGACCAACGGCTTCACCCGCGCCTTCGTGGTGGCCGGGGTGATCTGCGCGGTGGCGGCCGTCGCCGCGCTGAGCCTGCCTGCCCAGCTCCGCAGCCGGCCCGAGCCGAGCACGGCGATCAGCGCCGAACCGAGCGCGGTGGCCGGTATCGAGCCGATCTTCCCGCAGGTCCAGCCGGACGGCACCGACCGGATCATCAGCGGACGGGTACTGGACGTGGGCAGGCGCCCGGTGATCGGCGCGGCGGTCACCGTGGTGGACATGGCGGGCAGGCAGGTCGGCCTCGCTCACTCCGGCCGCGACGGCACGTTCAGCGCGACAGCTCCCGGGATCGGTGCCTACCTGGTGGTCACCTCGGCGCACGAGCACCACCCGACCGCCGAGCTGATCTCGATCGACGGGGTAGGACTCCACCACGAACCGGTGCTGCGAGCGCATTAGCCGACTTTCGGTCCGCTCTACGCCCACCGTCCGCCGCCTCCAGCCTCGCCTACCGTCATCCGGAGCCGAATCGTGGTTCCGGGCTTAGTCTGCCGCGCCATTCGGAGCCGAATCTGCGGTGCGGTGCCGGCCGGTGGGCATGGCTGTGATCAGCGTCTGACGTATGTAGGTCCTGGTTCCGTGATCGGAGACCGTGATGCACACCGCGCCCGGTTCGGTCCAGAAGGCCAGTTCCACGGTGCCGGGTTCGGCCGGGGTGCAGGCGTGGTTGGCATTGGTCGCGACCACGTTGACTGCGGCGGTGAGCGCGGACCCGCTGCCCTCGGGCAGGGGGAAGGCGGCCAGCCAGCGCCGTAGATCCCGGCGCAGGGCGGCAAAATACCAGTCCTGGGCCGGTACCGTGATCCGTTTGAACTCGATCCGTTCGGGATCGAGGGTGTTGTCACGGGCGCCGGTGTCACCGGCCCGCATCACATCCAGCTGCGCCCTGAGCCTCATTCCGCTCACCCCTGCCTCACTAGTTGAGGCCCGCAACAGTGTGGTAATCAGACGTCGGGCACAACAACCGAACTTATGCAAAACCGTCTACTACAACGGCTGCGGCGGCGCGTTACCCCAGCCGGAGCCGCGACGCTGAGGCAACCGTCGCAACTGGCCCCGGCCGGCTTGCCCGCCGCCGCAGAACTCCGCACGCTGGGGACCGATGACGACTACCCGCCCGAGCCCGGTATTCCTCGCATGACCGCTCTCGACGCAGCGCCAACACCGCACGCGGCGCCAACACCGCGCACCGAGGCCGGGCTGACGATCCAGCAGTGCAGCCACCTGCTGCAGGTGCCGGCCTCCACGCTGCGTTCCTGGGAACGCCGCTACGACCTGCCCACCACGTCCCGCACCGCAGGGGGACACCGCCGATACAACACCGAAGCGCTCCACGAGCTTCGGCTGATGCGAGACGAGATCGCCCGCGGCAAGCGGGCCGCCGCAGCGAGGCACAGCGTGCGGCAGCTTCTCCAGCAGAGCGAATCGGCTCGCGGCGCGGTCGCCGAGTTCCTCACCGCCGCCCAGGCCATGGATCCGGCCCGGATACGGGTCTGCCTGGACGGCGCGGTGGACCAGCTCGGTCTCGGCGCGACGATCGACGAGGTGATGATGCCCGCCATGCGTCAGGTCGGCTGGTGGTGGGAGACCGGCAGATGCGACGTCGCCCACGAGCACCTGGCCACCGACGCCACCCGGGTCTGGCTCGGCAAGACCATCGCCTTCACCCCCCACCGCGACGCCCGCAGGAGCCTCCTTCTCGCCTGCGGACCCCGCGACTGGCACAGCCTGGGGCTGGAAGCGTTCGCCGCTCTGCTGACCCAGGCAGGCTGGCGGTGCAGAGTGCTCGGTGCCACTACTCCCGTCCCGGCACTGCTCACGGCGATCCGGGCGACAGATCCGGTCGGCGTGGTCGTGGTCTCTCACCTCTCCAGCAGCCGACGCTGCGCCATCGAAGGGATTCGAGCAGTGGCCGGCATCCCGGTCCGGGTGTTCTACGCAGGCAACGCCTTCATAGCCGCACCCATCCGCCGACGGCTCCCCGGAACCTACCTCGGGGATAGCCACCAAGACGCCGTCCGCACCATCGAAGCGTCCCTGACCAATGGGAACTGACGAGAACTGAGCCGCCGCTAGTTCAGCCGTTCCAGGTAGCCGTTGTCGATCAGGTACTTGACGTTCGGGCGGGCTGGCTTGCCGGGTAGCAAGGCACCGTCAATCTGGTACTGCTCGCCCTCGCCAGGCTGGGCGAACCACGGCGCGGCCGGACCGGCTTCGACGTCGAACGGTGTGCTGACCCGGTAGGCGTGGAAGTTACAGGTGTAGTTCGGATCGGCGGTGTCGAGGTTCGACGGCGGGATGGACCGCTGGCCGTACGGCGTACCGTAGATCGCCAGGAAGCCCCCGAACTCGCTGCCGTACCGATCCAGCAGCTGCCCGACCGGAAGCGTCTGCGGCGCCTCCTCTGGATGGCCGGCGGCGTCGACGACGAAACCGTTGGCGGGCGGATAAATGTAGCTGCCCATACCGCCATTGGCCGCCGGGTCATAGTACTGAGCGAGGAACTGTGGAACGGTTTCTCCGCCGGTACGCTGGTAGAACAGCACCTCGTCGCCGACTTCGCTCACGACCGGCTTCGGCAGCTGCTCGGGACCCAGCCGGGAGTCGCCGTCGAAGTAGGTAGTCGAACAACCGGTCAGGGACCCCAGCCCAGGCAATCCGTCAGCCGCATCGGCAGCAGGCGCAACCACCAGCGTCGCGGTCAGAATGCTCGCTGCGAGCATGGCACAGGACAGCACAAACCTCGGGCGACGCATTGTCATCCGTCCTCTCCAGGGGACCGGCCATACTGACCATCGGCGTGAAAACGCGCCCAAAGATAACGCCCGAGGGTCGTTGCGCTTGCGATAACAGCCGGCTTCGGCAACCGATCACCCGAATGAGGGACGGCGCAATCCTTTCGCACCTCGTATACCGAGTCGATTCCGGAGCCCGTGCTCCGGCGCAAGCTCCGGTAACCCGGTCTCGATACGCACCGCGACATGTGACTACCGGCACCGGCACCGGCGCCGCTCCGCGTGCTCGGCGCGGCGCCCGGCCCGCCAGCCCCGCCGGGCTGGAGCTGATGATCTCTTACTGTCCGCCGAACGGCCGCCTGTGCGCGCACCACGTTCGAGTTACCGTTGGGTAACTTCGGCGGAGCGGAGATCGCGGATGGCCATCAGCAGTGCGGACCACAAGAGCGGGGTCAGCGAGCAGCGGGCGAGACAGGTCGCCGAGGCTGCCCGGGAGACGCAGTGGCGCAAGCCCAGCTTCGGCAAGGAGCTGTTCCTGGGCCGCTTGCGGCTGGACCTGGTACATCCGCACCCACGTGGGGACCCGTCCTCGATCGAGCCGGGTGAGGACTTCCTGGCCCGGCTGCGGGAGTTCTGCGTCAACGACGTCGACGGGTTCGTCATCGAGCGCGAGGGACGCATCCCCGACCAGGTCATCAAGGGTCTCCGGCAGCTCGGTGCGTTCGGCATCAAGATCGCGCCCGAGTACGGCGGGCTGGGCCTGACCCAGGTGTACTACAACAAAGCGCTGATGCTGGTGACCTCGGCGCACCCTTCGCTGGGCGCGTTGCTCTCGGCGCACCAGTCGATCGGGGTGCCCCAGCCGCTGGCGATGTTCGGGACCGACGAGCAGAAGCGCACCTGGCTGCCCCGCTGCGCCCGGGAGATCACCGCGTTCCTGCTCACCGAGCCCGACGTGGGCTCCGACCCGGCGCGGATGCACGCCACCGCCACCCCGACCGAGGACGGCTACCTGCTGGACGGGGTCAAGCTGTGGACCACCAACGGCGTGGTGGCCGACCTCGTGGTGGTGATGGCCCAGGTTCCTCGGGCCGAGGGGCGTCACGGCGGGATCACGGCGTTCGTGGTGGAGGCCGACTCGCCGGGGATCACCGTGGAGCACCGCAACACGTTCATGGGCCTGCGTGGCATCGAGAACGGCGTCACCCGGTTCCACCGGGTGCACGTGCCTGCGGAGAACCGGATCGGCCAGGAGGGCCAGGGGCTCAAGATCGCGCTGTCCACGCTCAACGTCGGGCGGCTCTCGCTGCCCGCGGTCTGCACGGGCGCCGCGAAATGGTGCCTGAAGATCGCCCGGGAATGGTCGAAGGAGCGGGTGCAGTGGGGCCGTCCGATCGGCGAGCACGAAGCCGTCGCTGGCAAGATCGCCTTCATGGCCGCGACCACCTACGGGCTGGAGGCCATGCTGGAGCTCTCCAGTGAGATGGCCGACGAGAAACGCACCGATATCCGCATCGAAGCCGCGCTGGCCAAGCTGTACAGCTCGGAGATGGCCTGGCTGATCGCCGATGATCTGGTACAGATCCGCGGCGGCCGTGGCTATGAGACCGCCGAGTCACTGGCCGCTCGTGGCGAGCGCGGCGTGCCCGCTGAGCAGATCCTGCGCGACCTGCGGATCAACCGGATCTTCGAGGGCTCCACCGAGATCATGCACCTGCTGATCGCCCGGGAAGCGGTGGACACGCACCTGAAGGTGGCGGGCGAGCTCATCGACCGGGACGCAGGCCTCGGGCGCAAGTCCCGCGCCGCGATGCGGGCCGGCGGGTTCTACCTGCGCTGGCTGCCCACCCTCATGGTCGGCAAGGGCCAGTGGCCGGGCACGTTCACCGAGTTCGGCGTGCTCGCCCCCCGGCTGCGCTACGTCGAGCGGGCCAGCCGCCGCCTGGCCCGCCACACGTTCTACGGGATGTCGCGCTGGCAGGGCACGCTTGAGCGGCGGCAACGGTTCCTGGCCCGGATCGTCGACATCGGCGCCGAGCTGTTCGCCATGAGCGCCGCCTGCGTGCGAGCCCAGCGTGACCCCGAGGGCGGCACCGCCGTCGAACTCGCCGACGCCTTCTGCGCACAGGCCACCGTGCGGGCCGAGGAGCTGTTCACCCGGCTGTGGTCCAACAGCGACGCCGGTGACCGGACGCTGGCCCGCCAGGTGCTCGACGACCACTTCACCTGGCTCGAGGAGGGCGTGCTGGACACCTCCATCGAGGGCCCGTGGATCGCCCCAGCGACACCAGGCCCGTCCACCAAGGAGAACGTGCACCGCCACATCCCCTAACCTTGTGGATAACCCGTGAGTGGCGATGCGAGTCAGGGCTCGCATCGCCACTCACGGGTAGGGCTGCTGCGGTGGGGCGCTACCAGCAACAACGGTGCGGTTGACCGGGGCGGGCTGCCTACCCTGGTGTGGTGCGCCTTGCCGAGCTCAACGGGCCGCCCGTCGTCATCGACGGTGGCCTGGCGACCGAACTGGAGGCACGCGGCCACGACCTGTCCGACGATCTCTGGTCGGCCCGGCTGCTCAAGGACGCACCACACGACATTGTCGCGGCGCACGTGGCGTTCTTCCGAGCCGGCGCCCAGATCGCCACAACGGCGAGCTACCAGGCGACTTTCGCGGGCTTCCGGGCCAGGGGAATCGAGCATGACGACGCGGTGAGGCTGCTTCGGCGCAGTGTCGAACTGGCCAAGTCGGCCCGCGACCAGGTGCCCGGCACCCGATGGGTGGCGGCCTCGGCAGGACCGTACGGCGCGGCGCTCGCGGACGGTTCGGAATACCGGGGACGCTATGGGCTCAGCGTCCCCGAGCTGACCGCATTCCACCGGCCCCGGCTGGAAGCACTGGCGGCGGCGGAACCGGACCTGATCGCGCTGGAGACCGTGCCCGATGCCGACGAGGGGGCCGCGCTCGTGGCGGCCGTCGCCGGGCTCGGCGTACCGGCGTGGCTGTCCTACACGATCTCCGGGCGAAGGACCCGCGCGGGCCAGCCGCTGGCCGAGGCTTTCTCGGTGGCAGCGGATGAGGAGGACATCGTGGCCGTCGGAGTCAACTGCTGTTCGCCCGCCGACGTCCCGTTCGCCGTCGTCACCGCCCGGAAAGTGACCGGAAAGCCAGTGATCGTCTACCCGAACAGCGGCGAAGACTGGGACGCGCAGCGGCGCACGTGGGCCGGGCCGGCCCGATTCTCGCCCGAACAGGCGCGGCAGTGGTTCGCCGCCGGCGCACGAATCATCGGCGGATGCTGTCGGGTGAGTCCCGCCGATATCGCGGCCCTGTCCCGCGCGTTGGCGGAGATTGCCCGGTGCGGGTGACCGAGACATCGTCGATGTCGGTCAAAACTGCCATCTGCTGATCGACGTCACAGCCGGGCACGGCTACTTCGACATGGCGGGCTTCGCCTCACCCCTCCAGGGTGCGGTTCGGCCCGTGGTTCACCGCGTCGCGGGTTTGACATGTGCCGTAGGAATTCCTACCTTTATAGCATGAAAGCGGTGGTGTCCGAGAAGGGCCAGGTCACGATCCCGAAACAGCTGCGGGATCGCTTGGGTATCCGACCGGGCGAAGTACTCGACTTCGAGGAGGACGGCGGCCGTCTTGTCGTCGTCAAGCAGCAGCGTCGAGCGCCTCTGGACAGCGTCTACGGGGTCCTGCGGGTCGACAAGACCACCGACGACCTCATCGCCGAGCTTCGCGGCCCTGCCGAGTTGCCGTGATCACCGCGATCGACACCTGCGTGCTTCTCGATGTGTTCACCGCAGATCCCACCTTCGGCCCGGCCTCGCGGGACAGTCTTGGCGAGTGCCTCACTGCCGGCCCGGTGCTCCTGTGCGATGTTGTGTGGGCCGAGGTCAGTGCCTTCTTCCCGGAACCAGCGAGCGCCGAGGCTGCGATAACCACCCTGGGTGCGACGTTCAGCCCACTGGAGCAGGGCACTGCTGAGCGCACCGGTCAGGCGTGGCAGCGCTACCGGAAGCGTGGCGGCTCCCGTCAACGAGTGACCGCGGACTTCCTGATCGGTGCCCACGCAAGCCTGCAGGCGGACCGCCTGCTGACCCGTGACCGGGGTTTCTATCGGAGCTACTTTCCGGACCTGACGGTGGTCGATCCCACCGCCGAGTGACGTCACCCCCGAGCGCCTGGCGGGTGTGCGCATGTGCACCCTGGGCGCCTCAGTGCCCCAGATCGCCGCCGAAATGACCCGCCGGTTCGCCCTGCGACCCCGGGTCGCCTGGCGGCACGCGCTGGGCTGGCCGCAGTGGAAACTGGCCCAGCGCTACAACACCGCCCACCCCGGGGCGAAGCTGTCCGACAACCGGATCAGCGAGTACGAGAACTGGCCGCACGGCGGCAGCCCACCCAGCCTGCGCTACCTCGCCCGCCTCGCCGCCACCTCTTGCCACGGGACGGCCGGGGTCTGTGCGGGTGCGCCGCCACCGGGCGGGTCTGCGGGGGTCCGCGGCGCCGGGACCGGCGTGCACGGCGGCCCGCAGCACCCCGCGCAGCACGTCGCACATGAACTGGTGGCTGGTCTGCTGCACTGAGGGACCTCGGCTGATCACGAGTGCCAGCGTGCTACCGAGCGTGCGACATTGCGTTCCCGCAGTGGGCGGGAACATTTCCCCGCCGACCAAAACGCCCTGAACTGCGCAAACAGATGGTTGGCAGCAGAAAAACTTACGGACCATCCAGCACGATCCCTCCAGATGCGGTCAGCGTGGTGGAAAGATCCGCAGCCTGCGCGCGGGTCCCGTCGTCCGCTTATCGGGCCGGACAACACGGGGTCGAGAAACCGCTTGACCAAATTCAGGGCGTCGGTAAAGATCATCGGCTCGCCGGGCGCTGCAGCCATGGTTCTGGGGAAGCCTGCTCGCCAGATCTCCCAGTCGGGCACCGCGAATGCGGCCGGGAGGGTCCGGCCGCGATGCCCGGTACCGGCCAGGATCGCCACGCGGAGCGCCGCGCCGTCGATCGTGTGTGATCGAGCAATCAGCGCCAGGTCGACGAGGTCCTTGACCCGACTGCTCACCCGGGTGCCGCCGATCTGCTCGTGTGTCTCCATGATGGCGCAGAGCTTGTCCGCACAGTGATCGGGCAAGGGAAAAGCCCGGTAGTCCGGGCGCACAGACCGTCGATCTGTAGTGGGGTCAGCGGGGGCACCCAATCGGGCAGGCCGCTCATCGGAGTACCGACCACAATGTCGACATGGAAGTTCGCGTAGAGCCCGCCAAGGTAAGCGGACAGGTGCACCCGCCTTCCCTTCGCAGCCTCCTGAAGATCCGTGGTCTTGTTTACCTCGAACCGGAATGTAGTCGCTGATGTCACGGTCTGCGGCGGCTACCAGTGCTGCGGTCGCCTGCTCCGGAGCTGCGGACAAGCCGGCGTAGTAGAGGTCGATGTCCTTGCTGTGGCGGGCAACGGACAGCCGCGCCAGGAGCGCACCAGCGCCCTTGAGGACCCACCGTTCGCCGTCTTCGGCGGAGAAACGCCGGGCGAGGATCCGGTCGTAAGCGAACTGCCGCTGGAGCTCGTTGACGGTGTAGCGGGAATCCTGCTTCGCGATCGCGGTAAAGCGGGCCTTGAGGGCAGCCCGGAACGCAGCAGCATGGGTGTACGGGAATTTGCGGTCGGCGCCCACCCTCACCTCCGGGATCCGGCCAGGGCCGCCGACAGCGCGGCCGCTGTCGGGGCGCCGTAGGCGGCGGCGTGGCTGGCGACGATGTCGTCCAGTTGAGCGCGGGTGAGCAGCCCGGCGTGCAACGCGTCCTGGACGATACGTGCGATGGCCGACTCGTCCACACGCTCGGCGAGCAGGTCGTACACCAGCCGAGCGGCGGTGGTCACCGGCAGGCCACGCATCACCCGCCACTCCCCGGCCGGCAGCCCGGCCCGGACCCGGATGCGCACGTCGGGTCGGCGCAGCCGCCGCCGCACCGGCGAGTAGAACTCGTGCACATCGGCTAGCAGGTCCCCCAGATCCAGGACAGCAGCGGCCGAGCGGTGACTGACCACCGCGTCCGGTTCTCGCAGTCTCCCTGCGGTCGCTGAACCCTCTCCGAGCTGCAACCAGGCCGCCCGAAGATCATCCAGATCCGGGTCGGGTGGGCTGCCGGTCAACCGGTACACCCGGGCAGCGGTCTCGACCCGCTCCAGCGAGCCATCCCGGACCAGGCGGTTGAGATCGACCCGGGAAACTCGCAGTTCACGGGCCTGGGCAGCGGTCACCATGCCCCACTGCCCCGCGGCCAGCGGACTCAGCGCGGCCAGCGCACCACCTCTAGACATGGCGCAAACGTATCACTATCGATACGTTTGCGTGGCTGCTGCCTGACCGGTGAGTAGCCGCGAGCCGCGCGGCCGGACGTTGGCGGGTCTTCAGGTGGAACACGGCGAGGCCGGTCCGCACCGACGTGCACCCGACAGCGGCGCCACCGGCGCCCGAACACCGCGCCGGGACGTCGGCACGAGCGGCAACGGCCCCGCCGATCCACCGGATGGCTCATCGCAGCATGAACAGCGCGGCCACGGCCCGGCACGAAACGGGAGCCGATCCCGTCCGCCATGCCGGGCCCGGCGTGAACGGCGGCCCGCACCGTGGGACATTGCGTTCCGCCGGACAGGAAGACGCATGTTTGACAGCGCTTGACGATGCAGAGAAGGCGTTCGGTGGCATAGGAGACCAAGCACCAGGCTATATCTACCTCTATGACGAAGGACTGCACATTTCGAACTGCGGCGAGTGTCACCTTGCACTCCGCAATAGTGACCTCGCCGCTGAGTACGCTCAACAGGCCCTCGTGACCCTGGGTCAGAGATCAACCCGGATCATCGCTCTGACGACCGTGGATCTCGGGAGAGCGCATGTGCAGTCCAACGAGATTCACGAGGGGGCGCGACTGCTCGGCGAAGCCGGTGACATCGCGGCACAGAACAGCTCACTCAGGCTGGTCGAGGTCTTGAAGCAAGGCCGCGCCGACCTGCGCCCCTGGCAGCACACTACCGCCGTCCGCGCACTCGACGACCGCCTGACCTCTCATGGCCTGGTTCTCACGTAGACGATCCGCGAGGACCCCAACGGACCACCGGCATGTCGCTGCCTGGGGCGAGAACCGACCATCGAACTACGCTGCCTCGGGTGGCGACCGAGACGAGTGATGTGGCCGGTCCGGCAGACCTGCGCGGGGTGATGGTGGACCAACTGCGGGACTGGAAGGTGGTGTGAGCGCTCAGTCGAGTGAGTGCACGAACGAACCGTCAGGTTTGTCGATCCAGACCTGGTTCCGGCCGTCTGGGTCCACGGTCAGGCCCAGGCGGCCCCAGCCGGGCCGGTCGAGGTCGAGCCACAGCTGGTAAGCCCATTCGACCGGCTCCCACAGCGGCGTGTCCCCGGCCTCGGTGACCGTGCGGTCGGTGAGGCCGATCTTCGCCCACGATCCCGTCCGGGGCGGTCATCGTTGCGGCCGTGGGCTGTCTGGTGTCGGGATCGAGGATTGCACCGTAGATCACACCGCGGGGAAGGTGCAGCTGCGCGAGGAACCACACCACCGGGGCTTCTCGCCACGGCTGGGTCGGGACCTCTGTGGGGTATCGCCGATCGTGGCTCTCGCCGGGGTCGACGCGGGGGATCGGGGTGTGCCGGCCAGCGTGGTGGCGCATGGCCATGAATGACGCCCACCGTGAGATGAGCCGCCCTTCGAGACGAGACTCGTGGCGCCGCAGGTGGACGAGGTTACCCGCGCTGATCGCGAGTTTGAGATCGACGAGGATGCTGCCGCCGGGCGCGAGCTGGTCACCCCAGGACCGGGGAACGGCCGGCACCGAGCAGGTCGCGATGATGTGGTCGTAGGGCTGATGTTCGGCAAACCCGAGTTCCCCGTCGAGCGCGGCGAGGGTGGGCTGGTACCCGAGCGAGGCGAGCCGCTGCCGCGCGAGTGCAACCAGGTTGGCGTCGATATCGACGGAGAACACGTCGCGCTCGCCCAGCCGGTGGCACAGGAGTCCCGCCTGGTAGCCCGTGCCGGTGCCGATCTCCAGCACCCGCTGACCGTCCTGGATGTCGAGTGTCTCCAGCATCCGCGCCATCAGCTCCGGGTTCGTGCTGGACGACGCCGGTTCCTGGTAGCCACCACGGTCTGCCAGGGCCGTGACCAGAGTGCGCGGCGAGTAGACCCGCTCCCAGTCACCGGCGGTCGCGCGACGAATCCATCGGGCCGTGTTGTCCTGCTCGTAGGCTTCCGGTACGAATACGTGACGCGGCACGGCGGCGATGGCCGCGCGCCACTCGGGCGAGCGGATATCACCTCGATCCCACAGAATCTCGGCCAGCCACTCGGCGTGCGTGGTCCAGTCAGTCCCGATTATGGTCACTGATCACCTTTCGCGAGAAGCTCAGCGAGCTGACCGGTAATCGGCGCCCCGGTTGCCTCTTCGATCCAGCCATACTGCAATCTGGGAGCGCTACTGCAGCGCCACGGTTTGCCCGCCGGAGGTGACGGTGAACCGCCATTCATGCTCGCCGGGGCGGCCATGTCCGGCCCACCATCCGTGCGCGGCCTCGACCTCGTCCCACAGCCGCCGGGGCCCGCGCTGGCGGATGGAGAACTCCTCGTCACTGCAGTCGGGGGTGAAGTGGAAGTGACTGGCCCATGATCCCGACCATGGGTCAAGGAACCACAGCTCGCCCGTGCCGTCATCCGGGTCGTAGGGAAGGTAGCGGTGCAGGCAGTGCGGCACCCGCAGGCCGATCGCCAGCATGGCGCCTCGGTGCCCGGCCAGCTCATAGGGCTCGATCGTGGTCGTGGACCGCTCGCCCTGGTAGTCACCGCGAACCACGTCGGCGACGCGGCATCGTGGTATCCGCTGGTCGCGTAGCTCCATGAACCAGGCAGGTCCCACGATCCGGCCGGTGGCGGTCCCGTCCTCTACAACGGTCAGTGACAGCAACCCGCCGGGGTAGTAGGAGTTGGCGCACGGCGTGAGCACCATGCCGCCCGGTGCAGTCTGGGCCACCCACGGGTAGGGCACCTGTTCACACGAGGCAGTGGAGATCACCCGGTCGTATGGGGCGCCGGGCGCGGCCCCCTGCGAGCCGTCGGCGGTGATCACCGTGACCCCGCCATAGCCCGCACGCTCCAGGGAATGGCGGGCGGCCTCGGCGACTGTGGGGTCCACCTCCACGGTGACCACGTTGCGCGCACCCAGGCGCTGCGCCAGCAGAGCCGCGTTGTAACCTGTGCCGGTACCGATCTCGCACACTCGCATATCCTCGCCCGCTTTGAGCGCCATCAGCATCTCAGCGACCACCGTCGGCATACTCGCTGAACTCGTCGCGGTCAGCCCTATCTCTCCCTCGACCGAGCCGGACGGCTCCCCGTCGTCGACCTGAGTAATCACCGCGTCGTCGGCGTAGGCGGCGGCCAACCAGCCCTCCGGGTCCTCGGCGCGGCGATGCGGTAACAGTCCCCGATCACCCTGGCACCAGATGAGATCGGGAATGAACAGGTGGCGGGGCACCGCGTCGAACGCGCGCCGCCAGTCCTCACTCACAGCACCCGCCGCCACTAAGCGCTCGACCATCTCCCGGCGCAGTGTCCGCGCGTCCACCGTGCTACCTCCCGTGCTTGCCCGGCTTGGGCTCACGCGGGCCCGGCGCCTTATCGGGGGGCACTTGACCGTCGCGCCTGGACGGGGGGTCCGGCTTCTCGTGCCTGTTCGGTTCCTTGTTCGGTTCCTTCGGCTGCTTGCCCATACTCACTTGCGATCCGGCAGACTCACCGTGGCCGAGAAGAAGTAAAACAAAACGATCCTTTCGTCGATCACCCAGTGGTCGCACGAAGGCACCAACAGATCCCAGGTGCGGGACCGGGGAAGCCACCGAACGCGCTCGCCCCCAGAGAGGTTGACCCTCTCGGTCACCACGTGCTCGAACCGTATGTAGTCGCTCACCGGCTCGGAGATCACACGGATACGCCGCAGGCCGACACCACGAGCGACCGCCTCTCTGACCTTATCTTCCCACGGAGCATAAAGCCGGTAGGTCTCCGCGGGATTTCCGTCCTTCCACGCCAGGTAGGCCGGGTCGTTCGGCAGGTAGCTGTCCGTCGCGGACGGCACCGCCGTTGCCGTATCCGGTCACCTCGAACCCGGCGAGCGGCGATGATGGCCCGATGAGGGAGCGCACCGCCTGGCTGATCCTGTTCGCGATGGTGGTGGTGGGCCTCATCGCGTGGTTGACGACGAGCGATATCGGGCCTGCGTGGGTGAAGACCTCCGTGATCGTCGGCCTGGCCGTCGTGGGGGCGTTCGCCCAGTCATTCGTGGACTGGGTGCTCGACCGGGCGGCAGCTCGAAGGAAGGCGGCCGAAGTGCCGGAGCAACGGTCGGCCGAGAACCCGGCGGGACTGCTGCGGGCCGATCGGCATGTCGTGCCGTTCATCGGACGCGAGGACGAGTACGCCGAGCTGCGGGAATGGTGCCGGGACGACAAGGCTCCGGTCCGGCTGGTGGTGGGTGGCGGCGGAGTGGGCAAGACTCGGCTGGCCCTGCATCTGAGTGAGTATCTGACGTCCTGCGGCTGGTCGGTCACGATGGTGGCGGCCGACCGGGAAGCCGATGCGCTGGACACCCTTCGGGCGGTCACAGCACACTCGATCTTCCTGGTGGTGGACTACGCCGAAACCCGCACAGGTCTGGTCACGCTGCTGCGGTCGGTGGCCGGCCACTCGGCGCACGTACGGGTACTGCTGATCGCCCGCAGCGTCGGGGACTGGTGGTGGCAGCTGGGCTCCGATGTGGCGGCCGTGCGCGACCTGGTCCAGGCCTACCCGCCCTTCGAGCTGTCCGCCCAGGTGGATTCCGCCCGCAGTCCCGTCGAGCTGGTTCGCGCGGCAGTGCCACACTTCGCGGCCGCGCTCGGCGTCCCGACCCTCGGCGACATCGAGGTCACGGTGCCCGACGAGGTGCCGCTGCTGGTGCTGCACGCGGCGGCGCTACTCGCCGTACTCCGGTCCCGGGACCCCTGGGCGCCGGCCGGCCGGTTGGTGGCCGACCTCGGCGTGCTGGATGAGCTGCTCGGACACGAGCGGCGGCACTGGGAACACAGCGCGGCCCGGGCGGGACTGGGCCATCTCAGCCCGGTGGTACTCGAGCGGGTCGTGGCGGTGGCCTGCCTGTTCGGCACGGTGGACGAGAGCGACAGCGCCGAGATACTGCGCCGGGTACCGGATCTGGGCGACAACGAGGGCCTGCGCCGCCAGGTTGCCCGGTGGCTACGACAGCTCTACCCCACCGATGCCGGCTACTGGGGGCCGCTGCAACCAGAGCTGGTTGCCGAGAGACACGTCATCGAGCAACTCGTGCGCTGCCCGGAGCTGACCCGGTCAGGCATTTCCGAGCTCCGCAAGGAACAGACCCACCAGATGCTGACGGTACTCAGTCTGGGTGCCGCCCATCAGCCGGTAGGCCTGGTGCTGCTGGAGCAGATCCTGCGGGCCGATATCGACGGGTTGGTGTTTCCCGCGCTGGAGGTGGCGACCACGGTCGGCGGCGGTGTGGGCACGGTACTCGTCCGGGTACCGACAGATGCGCCGTTGACGCCGCCGACGCTGGGCGAGATCGCGGCGGCGATCCCCCATCCGACGACGGCGCTCGCTGGTGTGGCGGTCGCGGTGACCCGTCGCATCCTCGACTCGCTGCCTTCTGATACCGACCTCGCTGTGACCGCTCGCTGGCACGCGCGGCTCGGGATCGTGGCGGCCCAGGCCGGGCGCCCTGACGCGCTGTTCCACGTCGAGACGGCCGTCGGGCTCTACCGAAGACTGGTCGAGGCCGACCGCGACGGTTACCTGCCCGACCTGGCCCGGGCCTTGCACAACCTCGGCATCCGGCACGCCGAACAAGGCCGTCACGATGCGGCTCTGGAATACACCGAGCAGGCGGTCGACCATTACCGGACCCTGAGCGAGAACAAGCCCGACGACTACCGGCCCGACCTCGCGGCCTGCCTGAACAACCTCGGCATCTGGCTCGCCGAGCTGGATCGCCACGCCGAGGCTCTCCCGCATCTACAGGAAGCCGTGGAGTGCTACCAGGCGCTGGCCGAAGCCGATCCGGACCGCTATCTTCGCGACCTGGCCCAAGCCTTGACCAACCAGGATCTGAGCAGCTCCAAGGTGCCACTGGAGCCTTTGCCCCAGTTGGAATCAGTGGTCGAGCACAATCGTGCGCTGGTCGAGAACAACCGCGACCGATATCTACCTGACCTGGCCCTGGCGCTGCACAACCTCGGCAACCGCTACGCCAAGCAGGACCGGCGCGGGCAGGCCCAACCCCGCCTGGCGGAGGCGCTCAGCTGCTATCGCACGTTGGCCCGCAGCAGCCCCGATCGTTACCGGCCGGATCTCGCCGCCTGCCTGAACGACCTCGGCGTGAACCTGGACGGACTCGGGCGCCGCGCCGAGGCATTGCCCTGTGCGCGCGAAGCGGTCGATCTGCACCGAAGCCTCGCCGCGACCAGCCCTCAGCGCTTTCGGCCCGAACTCGCCAGATCGCTGGACATCGTCGTCGTGCTGCTGTCCAGGATGCGGCATTACGGCGACGTTCTCCCGCATGCGGAGGAGGCCGTCTCCCTGCATCGGCTGCTCACCGGGACCGACCCCCATCGCTATCGGCCCGAACTGGCCCGGGCACTGACCAATCTGAGCGTGAGCCTGTCCGAGCTGACCCGCCATTCCGAAGCATTACCGGCCGCTGAGGAGGCGGTAGAAATCTACCGTCAACTCGCCGGGACCCAGCCCGACCACTACTGGCCCCACCTCGCCCGGGCACTGAACAACCTCGCAGTGGACCTGGCGGGGCTGAGCAGGCACGCCGAGGCCGATCGCTGCCGCCACGAGGCGGACCGAATCCGCGGAGAACACGACGATGCCGGGGTGGGGCGCGAGCCTCGACGCCGGTGGCGCCGACCCGCCCGTGGCCACGAAAAGTCCTTCCCGTCACACTGACGGTGACTCACCGGGGAGGCTGACAGCGTGACCGCCACGGACACCGGCGCGGGAAAGGGGATCTACCGCAGCCTGGTGCCCGCGCGGATGGACCGGCTGCCCTGGACCCGTTTCCACACCCGGCTCGTCATCGGGCTCGGCGTCTCATGGATCCTCGACGGCTTGGAGATCCAGATCGTGTCGCAGGTCGGCACGGTCCTGATGGACCGGCACACGCTGCAACTCAGCGGGACCGATGTGGGGCTGATCGGATCGTGTTATCTGCTCGGCGAGGTCGTCGGTGCGCTCGTGTTCGGCCGTATCACCGACAGATCAGGACGCCGCAAGCTGTTCTTCTTCACCCTGGCCCTCTACCTGATCGCCAGCGGAATAGCCGGGCTTTCGTTCAGCCTGTGGTTTCTGTTGCTCTTCCGGTTCCTCGCCGGCGCGGGCATCGGCGGCGAGTACACCGCGATCAACTCCGCCATCGACGAGATGATCCCGCCCTACTATCGCGGGCGGGTGGATATCGCGGTCAACGGGACCTACTGGGCGGGGGCGATGCTCGGTGCCTCGGCGAACATCCTGCTGCTCGACCCGCATCTGTTGCCGGTCGACCTCGGCTGGCGAGTCGCTTTCCTCATCGGCCCCCTCATCGGACTGTTGGTCATCGCGCTGCGACGCACCATCCCGGAGAGCCCACGATGGCTGATGACCCACGGCCGCCAGGAGGAAGCCGAGCGCATCGTCGACCAGATCGAGACCCGAGTGCGAGCCGACGGGGTCAAGCTCGAACCGGTACCGGAGCGCAAGGCATTGGACGTCACCGGCCGGGGCAACGTCTCCTACGTTCAAATCGCCAGGACGATGCTCCGGGACTACCCATCTCGATCTTTCCTGGGTTTCACGATGATGGTGACCCAGGCATTCCTCTACAATGCCGTGTTCTTCAGCTACAGCGCGGTGCTCGTGCGTTTCTACCACATCGAGAACCAGTACACGAGTTACTTCATCTTTCCGTTCGCGGCCGGGAACCTGCTCGGCCCACTCGTTCTCGGGAAGCTGTTCGACACCATCGGCCGGCGCAAGATGATCACCTTCACCTACTGCGTCTCCGGAGTCCTGCTGGCGATCGGTGCACAGTTGTTTCACTCCGGCCTGCTGACCGCGACGACGTACACGGCTCTCTGGAGCGTCATCTTCTTCTTCGCATCCGCCGGTACCTCGTCGGCGTACCTGACGGTCAGTGAGATCTTCCCGCTGGAACTGCGCAGCCAGGCGATCTCGTTCTTCTTCGCCACCTCCATGCTGACCGGAGGAGTGGCGGCGCCATTTATCTTCAACACCCTCATCGACCCGGTGAATCCCGAGCCGGGGCCTCTTGCCCTGGGCTACTCCGCGGGCGGCGTGATCATGTTCGTCGGTGGGGTCGTCGCCTGGTACTTCGGGGTGGAAGCTGAACGGAAGTCACTGGAAGAAATCGCCAGCCCATTGTCGGCAATCCGGCGTGCCATCGAGCCACGAGTAGGATCGTCGTAACTCGCGGCCGGCCACCATCAGCAGGACTCGGTAAATTTCGCCACGGTGAGAGTGACCGGGACGCCGCCGTATGACTTGCCAGGCGCGGGGTCCTGGGCACAGATTTGCCAGTTGCTCGCGACGATGACACTGCGGCCCGCACCGGTGGCATCCTTGAAGGAGATGCTTGCATCGCTACCCAGCGACCGCTCCGCCACTGTGACGCTTTTTCCGACCAGGTTCGGCATCGAGGCGCCAGCCGGTCCGGGCTCCGCGCCTGCCTGGTCGGCCGCTGGACAGCTCTCCTGCAGCTTCACGGCGCCGAAATCGACGGTCGTACTGGTCTGCACCGCTCCTGAAGTGGGACTTTGGAAACAGACCTTCCAATCCCGGTCAAGGATCTGGTGTCGTCCGCGCCCTAGCGCATCGTGCGAGGTAAGCGCGAAGAAACCAGCCGCCTGTGCAGCGTCCTGAGCGTTCTGCAGACCTCGGCCCACGAGGTTGGGCAACGAAGCGACGGCAGCGCTCCCGGCACCACCTGCCGCGGGCGCCGCATCAGCTGTCGCCGGTCCCGCGCCACTCACGGAGCCAGCGGGCTGCTGACAACCAGAAACGCCCACAACAACGACGGTGGTCGATACAGCGAGAGCAGCCGCGCGCGCGGCCAACAACTTCGACATGTGCCAAAGCCAATCTGACTAGGTTAGAGACGTTACCCAGAGTATCGGCCAGCTTATGCTGACGCTACCGTCAGTCGGAGCCGAATCGCGGTCACGAGTTGCCCTTCGAGTGCCATTCGGAGCCGAATCGCGAGCGCGAGGACAAAGACCCTGGCACCCGGTCTTCGGAAGGTGTTGCTCAGCGTAATCCGGCCGTATACACACCGTGGGCATTGCCGTGCGCATAGCAGGGCGCGCTGGACCGCGGCAACGGGACAACGGGTCAGACGACTAAGTCGACGTCGATCTGGTGGCACACTTTTCTGATGCCTCCTCGCGGGTTGCCCATCGGCCGCGGTCCCATCGGCCGTCGCCCGGTCCCGATTCTGCTCGTGGCGGCCGTCGCGTTCCTCGGGGTGTCCGTCCTCAGAGCGAGCGTGGACGGAGGCGACGCCGTTCTCATATTGGACGTGCTGCCGATCGCGCTGCTCGCGGTACGGTTCGGGCGCTGGGTCGGACTCGCAGCAGCCGTTTTCGCGCTCCTGCAGTTCGCGGTGTGGGCGGCATGGCAGTCGGGCGTGGAGATCACGCCGCTTGCCTACGTCACCCGCGGCGTGGTGTTCGTTCTGGTCGGTTACGGGATGGGCTGCTACGCCGAGCGGTTGCGCGCGGCGGTGAACATGGCGTACGCGAGCGAGGACCGCTACCGAGCGCTGCTGGAATACGCACCGGAAGCGATCGTCGTCCTCGACGCCCACGACGGGTCGTTCCGGCAGGTCAACCACCGTGCGCTCACCCTGTTCGGGTTACCCCGCGAGCAACTCAAGCGGTTCGGACCGGACGCGCTGAGCCCACCCCGGCAGCCGGACGGCCGCCCGTCCGACGAGGCGATCCGGGAAAAGATCGCGCAAGCGGTCGAGGGTCGCCGACCGGTGTTCGAGTGGACCTACCGCACCGGCGATGGTGCCGACCTGCCCTGCGAGGTGCGGCTGGTGCGGCTGCCGGACCCGGAGCGGGAGCGGGTACTCGTCCGGGGCAGCATCACCGAGCTCTCCGAGCGCGCACGGAGCACCCCGCGAGCCCCATCGGAAGGCTGAGGGCACCTCGCACGTCCGTGTCTGGTCGTGGTCAGGTGAAAGCGTCCAGCACGGCGGGGCGCGGGGCGGGGGGTCCGTAGCCGGTCAGCCGGGCCCGGAGTGCCGCGGCACCGAGAGCCGGATGGAACAACAGCGCCGGGGACCCCACGAGGTGGTAAACACTGATCAGGACCGTGTGCGCGCGCCGGTCCCCGTGAACGGCAAGGCGCCCGAGATACCGAGCCCACCGGCCGAGCAGCGCCTGCGGGAGGGACTGGCGGCCAGTGCTGGTCGGATAGCGCAGATCTTCACTGGTGGCGATGGTCCAGGGCAGCGATACGACGCCGGCGAACTGCCGGAGCAGCCGACGGGCGTAGCCCGGCTTCAGACCGGTGGCCATCGCCCGGCGCAAGAGCAGGGCTTCGCAGGCCGCAACCGTGATGCCTTGCCCGTAAATCGGGTTGAAGGCGCAGAGCGCGTCCCCGACGACGATCAGGCCATCGGGCCAGTCTGCGACCCGCTCGTAGTGGTGACGGTGATTGCCGGTTTGGCGATGCACGGCGACATCGCTGATCGGCTCGGCGTGGCGCACCAACTCCGCCAGCGCCGGGTCGGGCAACCGCTCAAGGAAGGGGTGCCGCGTTGGCTCACCTGCTCGGCGACGACCCGCAACCGGTGATGCGAGACGGCGCCGCTGCCGTCTCGCACCACGCCGATACCCAGCGGATGGGTACACCCCTCGGAGTACCCCCGGCGCCGGTGGTTGGTACTACGTTCCGGCCCGCTGTGCCGGTTCAGCCGACCACCCCGCAACTCGGCCCGGCCCGGAAGCGGACCGGCAAGCCGTGCACCGATGCCCAGATGTCGCGAGCGGTACGGGACCTCGCCCGATCAGAACGGCGGGAGGGCGGCGAGCACATCGGGCGGCGATGAGGGATTGTTGTCCCTGGCTGATCGGGTTGACGAAATGTGGCCCGGCCGTGACTGAGGGCGGTGGACGATGAGTAGCTGGCTGCTGCTGTTGTTGCTGTTTCCGTATGGTTTCGCGTGCTGGTATGTCGGTTATAAGCTGGGTTGGTCACGTGGCTATTCTGACAAGAGGCGCAGCGTGTCGTTCAACTCGAAGCCGAGGGAGCGATCCTGACTGATGAAGAATCGGGAAGGGGATATTCGATCGTTTCGCGAAAGAGGCATCAGCGTCAGCCGACTCTCGAGCTGACGCGCGCTCACGCAACAACAGACGCGCTCGACCAGCGTGGTCGGAGCGTCGTCGGGTCCGAGGTCAGCTCTTGATGAGTTGGTTGACGCGCTGATGCGACAGGGCCACAGCATCTCCAATGGCTCGCTGGGACAGGCCTGCTGCGGCCAGGTCCCGCAGCAGGGCCAGCCGCTCCACGTCCCGGGCCGCTTTCAACTCCGCCTCTCGCTGCTGCTGTTCACGCAGCTCGGTTTCGACGGTGAGGAAGCGTCGGAACTGGTCGGTGACGTCGCGGCCGTTGACCTCGTAGCGCCAGTTGATCGCGAAGTCCTCGGGGTCGGTGTCGGTGAGCCCGGCGATCAGGTCGGGTACCTCGACATCGAGGTCCGCGAAGTTCTCGGCGTCGGTGGCGGCGGCGAGCCCGGCGATGTCGGCGACCCACAGGTTGTCCTCGCGGGTGACGGTCACGTCGTAGGCGGTCATCGCTTCTTCTCCGTCCACTTGTCGCCGAAGATCGGGGCGAGGCGTTCCTCAAGGCGGGTGAGCACGAGCCAGGACAGGTCGCCGGGGTGGCTGGTGAGGCCGAACCGCTCCACTTCTGTGCCGTCCATGCCGAGTAGTCGGTACATCTGGTGTGATCCTTTGCCGCGTCCGGTCATGAGCGCCACGGTCAGGTCGTGCTGGCGGGCGAGTTTCCTGACCAGGGTCAGGACCCGTTCCGGGCGCATCCTCCGGTTCACCACGAGAGTAAGTCTAGGTGTGTGACCAGACAAGTGGCTAAGGGACTAGACATGATGTCGCCGATCCTCGATCGGCCGGCGGGCGGCGTCGAGGGTGAGCCTCCCCGAGCAGACCTGCCCGTACGGCGACGCCACGATGTTCCGCCGGGCGAAACTGATGCAGACACCACGTGCCGCCGGTCTCCAGCACAGCCAGCAGCGTGCACTGGGTGCCGTCATCGGTGCGCTTGCCGACGGCCGCCAGGATACCTCGCACCACGGCGCAGCGCTGGGCCGAACCACCGGAGCGGTTGACTGAGGAGTAACCGAACCGTTAGCCGGCAGTACGTACGAAACGGCCCGGTCCCGTCACCTGGGGCCGGGCCGTTTCGCCGTCTCCGGGTGGCTCTCAGCGCTGCGACCGGAGCGGGTCGCTGGTTGAGCAGTCCCCGCGTGCTCTCGCGGTCGGCCGGTTCCCATGATGGGCGCCGAGTGGCGGTGCCGCCCGGCTGGATGCGTGCCTAACGTGCAAGGCATGAGCGCCCCGCTGCTGACCGAGGGCGATCTGGACCGTGGCCGGCCACCCAGCCTGAAGAGCCCGCACTGGCGGTGCAGCATCGTGGACCCGGCCTCCGGGGCCGTCTGCACTCGCCGGCCGCACGGCGACGACACCCCACACCAGGGCTACGAGGCAGTGGAGGGCGGTACCCGGTCCGCCCGCCTCACCAGTTGGAACGGTGGCACCGAGCGAGCGATGGTGGTCGACGGCTACACCTGGACGCGCATCCCGGGCACCGGCGCCGAGGTACGGGCCCTGACCGAGAGGCCGCTGGCACTGCGCTACCGCCCCCGAGCCGCCGGTGGGCCTCACGCCGCAGGAATGCCCTGAGCGAAGGAGTTCCGGTGGGCGATTTCATCGACATGGACGCGGCGCGCGAGACCGATCCGGTGTTCCCGTCAGCCGATAAGGTGTCCCCGGTCCCCTCCGCCGACGAAGTGCCCCCGGTCCCCTCGGCGGATGACGAAGCTCCTGTCCCCTCGGCCGACGAGGGCCCTGTCGCCGACCCCTACGCCGAATAACGAAGGCGAGCGCCGAGCGATCGTGGCTGTAACACGGCTCGTCGTGGTGGGGCATGTGCCGCTCATGAGAACGGCAACCCGTCGATGGTCTGGACGGGATAAGGGTCCAGGTTCTGCCGCGCGCACAATTCCTCATACCAGGCGCGGCCGGTCTGTGTGACTGTGACGTGCTGCCTGCCGTGCACGGGGTCGGGCTCGCCTAATGTGGCGTGCCCGGCGTCGATTAACAGTTCGACGGCGTCCTCGATGAACGGCAACAGGTGCCGTTCGCCGTCGTAATAGGTGACGCCGACCCGGGACACGCCGCAGTCGTGACGTCCGCAGACCCGGTGCAGGCCCAGCCATGCGTTGAGTTCCTCGCTGGTCAGGGGCTGCCGATCACGCCAACTCCGATTTGTCATGTCCTCGGTCCTCACCGTGTTCCTACCCATGATCACGGTGGCGGCCTCTCCGTCGAGTCCACAGAATCCGAGCACGGTGCGGTCGGGCTGGCTTTCGCTGTAGGTCTGTACTCCTGCCGTTGTGTGCCTGGGTGGCGCAGACCGGACAGTGCCGCGCAGGCGCGGTGGCCAGGCTGGCAGCCGACACCTGCGAGCCGCACAAGGCCGGGTACCGCCCGGAACGCCGGTGCAGCGCAGCGGTCTCGATCGGGACCAGGTGAGCGTCTCCCGTGCTGGTGTCGACCATCGAAAGGACGAGTCGTGCGCTGGTCACGGGGTACCCTCGCTGCCCTGCCCGGTGCCGCCCCCGGAAGGGACCACCGCACCACGCCGAGACCTGGACGGCTTTCGGTCGGTGAGCAACCGCCACCCGGCGCCCAGCACGGCACCAGCCATCACCACGGCGTAGGCGACAGCCAGCACAGGGACCAAGTTCCATAGATTCGTGGCGGTCACGCCGACCACCACCGGTTTCCGCTGGCCTTGTCATCGGGCACAGCGGGCTTGCACTGGTTGTTGTGCCGCATTCGTGTCAGCCTCCGTCGTCGTCCGGTATTGCTGTCACGGACTGTGGTCGATCTTGTGGGCCGGAGGCGGCAATGAACCGCGCACACTTCGCACACTTGTGGCAGTAAGCCGTGACGGCGGCGCTACTGTCGGTGCATTGCGTTCATTGTGGATGGAAGGGGGCGTCATGGGGGACCGTGAGCCGAGTGCCGCGAGGGTCAATGTGGTGCTGGAGCGGTTACTCGTGCGGGCCGGGTGGACTTCCGAGAATCTGGGGGATCATCTGAACCGGCTCTCCGCCACACTGGGCCTGAAAGTGCATGTCAATCGGCGCTATCCGCGCCGCTGGGTATATGCGGAGAAGGACCGCGCCGCGCCGCGCATCCCCCGCGACCCGGTGCCCTCGCTGGTGTGTCTGCTGTTGCACCAGCGACTTGGGGAATCGGTGACGCCGGAGGTCCTGGGTTGGCCGGTCGCGCGGGGGATGCTCTATGTCCCGGCTGATGACGGGCTGCGCCACGACTGGGATGCGGCCGGGGCGATAGCGGCGCTGGGTGAGGTCGTGGATGCTGACAGCATGGAACGACGGCACTTCATGGCAATGACGGGGCTGACGTTGACGGCGGTGGCGCATCAGTGGCTGTTCGATCCAGCCCGGGTGGCGGCGTCGGTGCTGGGCAGCCGGGCAGACCACGCGGTGGTCGACGATCTGGAGCGGGTGGCCGAGGCACGGCGGCGACTGGACGACGCCCTAGGCGGGGGCAGTCTGCTACCGGCTGTGCGCGAAGACCTGCGCCTGGTGGTGGCCCTGCTCAACAATTCCTCCTACACCGAGGAGGTCGGGCGACGTCTGTACGCGGTAGCCGCCGAGTTCGGACGTCTCGCGGGCTGGCTCGCCTACGACTCCAACGAACCAGCCTTGGCCCAGCGCTACTTCCTCGCCGCACTGCGAGCCGCGCACCTCAGCGGAGACCGTGCAATTGGAGCCAACATCCTCGGCTTCATGAGCATCCAGGCAGCATTTTCAGACAACCCACGGGACGGGGTCGTGCTCGCCGAGTCCGCCCTCAACAGCGCCCGCGAATTGACTCCCGCGGTGGAAGCGTCGCTTCACGCCCGTTTGGCTCTTAGCGCCGCCAGGATCGGCGATGGCCAGACGTGGCAGCGCTCCCAAGACGGCGCCTTCGACCTTCTTGCACGGTCGGCACCTGAGAACGAGCCAACCTGGATCTACTGGTTTACCCAGGCAGACGCACATGGCATTGCGGGTCAGGCACTGCTTGCCCTGGAGCGACCGAAACAAGCCGAAAACCACCTGCAGCGCGCGGTGGCATTGCTGGGTCCAGAATTTATGCGGGATCGGGCCGAATGGCTCTGCCGACTTGCCACGGCCCGTATCGGTGTAGGTTCGGTTGAGCAGGCATGTGCGACCGCGCGTGAAGCGGCAGTCACAATTAGAAAACTCGAGTCTCCCTCCGTTCTGCGACACCTCGCCGATTTCCGTCGTTCTGCCGAGCCATACGCCAGTGTGACCGCCGTCCGTGAATTCGATACCAAATATCGCGACCTGATCTACAGTATCTCTGTTTAACGGGAGAGGGGAACGCTCGATGTCTGACTTGGATACTCGCGTAGATGGAGAGAGTGGAAAGACGCGACGATCGGCACCGAGCGGACCTAACATAGAGTCGGATGGTCTTTGGATGCGCTTCGCTGGTGATCCATTAGCGACCGCCAGCGAGCACTTTCCGCTGGCGTGGCCAGGTCTTGCGGAACCAGGCGCAGCAGAAAAGCCGTCCGCACCCGACGTTCGCCCTTTTGGATTGCGCGTTCTGCGAAGCATGGGTTCACCTCGACTCCATGCCTATCGATATTGCCATGAAAGGCAATTGACTGTCGGAGACGACGGCGGGGAACTGCCTACTATTGTCGATAAACTCGATTGGACCACAGTCAGCCACAACGATGGTGACGAGGGTCCCGATAAAGACTACGCCTGGGAGACACTCCCCGATGACGACAGCGCCGCGTAGCTGACGATGACAGTCCTCATCGTCGCCGGTGAGCGTGATCGCACCGCCAACGGGGTCGTTCGCGATCTGGACGCGAGAGATGTCGATGTAATCCGGATCGACACGGCCTGGTTTCCGCGGCAACTAATGTTAGATGCCGAGTTCAATAATGGACATTGGTCCGGAGAACTGCGCACCTGTTCACGACGTGTCGCACTAGAAGGTCTACGTGCAATCTGGTATCGCAGTCCCAATGCGTTCACATTACCAGAAGGAATGTCAGCGGCGGAACGCCAATATGCTCGCCGCGAGGGAAAGCTGGGCCTTGGCGGAGTGCTGACCGCATTACCGGTACTGGCGGTGAATGATCCGCACAGCGCCGCCCGTGCGGTGTACAAACCACTGCAACTCACTGTCGCGGCAGATTGTGGACTGACGGTTCCGACTACTCAGATCACCAACAGCGACCACGCGGTCCGTCGTTTTGCCGCCACGGCAGGCGAGGGCGGAATTGTCACCAAGGCATTGGGTACCACGCTAATCTACGAAGAGGATCACTACAAGCTGGGGTACACCAGGCGTTTGACCGCCAGCGACATGGCCGACCTTCGCGGTATCGATGTCACCGCCCACCAGCAGCAGGCTTGGGTGGGCAAGATGCGAGAATGCCGAATCGTCGTCGTTGGTGATCGAGTATTCGCGGTGGCGATCCATGCGGGCAGCGCGGCGTCGCGCATCGACTGGCGTAGTGACTACCCGGCGCTTTCCTACCAGGTGGTCGAACCACCGGCGTCGGTGGCCACAGGAGTACGAGACATCATGACCCGACTCGGGCTATCCTACGGTGCGTTCGATTTCGGCATTGACCACGACGAGACGTGGTGGTTCTTCGAGGTCAATCCCGGTGGCGTTTACGGCTGGCTGGAGTACCACACGGGCGTGCCGGTAACGTCGGCGCTCGCCGAACTCCTCGCGGGAGCAGACCAATGACCGCGCTCACCGTAGCGGACTGGCCTGCTCGCGCACGCCGTCTCGCCGAAAAACTCATCGCGGACGGGGATCTGCGCAGCCCAGTGTGGAAGTCGGCGGTCTGCGCGGTGCCGCGCCATGAATTTGTCCCGCACTACTACCACCAGGACACCAGCACCCGGCCAGCCACCTGGCGGCTCATCACTCCTGCCGATCCCCACGAGGTGCATGACTGGCTGGAATTGGTCTACTCCGACACCACGCTCGTCACAGCCGTGGCTGACTACGTCGGGCGCGGTGTGCAAATCCCGGTGTCCTCTTCGTCCAAACCAGACCTGATGGTGCGCATGCTGGAGGAACTCGATGTCGCCGATGGTCACCGTGTGCTGGAAATCGGTACCGGCACCGGCTACAATGCCGCACTGCTCGCCCACCGGCTGGGCTCCTCGAATATCTTCTCGGTCGACGTGGATTCAGCCTTGATCGACACCGCCCGGTCCCGGCTGGCTCGACTCGGGTACCACCCCACGCTGGCCGCGGTCGATGGTACGGAGGGCCTCCTGGAACACGCGCCCTACGACCGGATCATCGCGACCTGCTCAGTCCCGGCCATCCCCCCTGCCTGGATCGAACAACTTCGACCGGGCGGACTCATCCTCGCCGACCTGGAAGGCCCACTCGGGGCAGGCAACCTGATCACCCTGGGCAAGCCCTCCACCACCCCCCTGGTCGAAGGCCAGTTCCTGTCCTGGTGGGGCCGATTCATGCGACTTCGCCCGCACTCCGGTCCGACTATTGGGGCGCCCCGACCCCGTCGCGCCCCCGGCGAGCCCCACTTCGACAGCACCACCGTCGACCCTGCCGAGCTGGATGGCGGGTTTCGATTCCTGGCTCAACTATTCGTGCCCTGCGGCACCGTGCAATCGCTGATGCCCAGTGCTGATCTCACCCGCCCCATCACCACGTGCCTCGTCGCCCCGGATGGGTCCTGGTGCGAGGTCGACCGTGACCCTGCCCCCGATGGCCACCATCAACTGTCCTTCGGTGGCCCCCATTCGATGTGGGATCAGGTAGAAACCGCCTGGCAACAGTGGACTCACCACGGCCAACCTCCATGGGCGCAGTTCGGACTCACCGCCACCCCTGATCACCACACCATCTGGCTCAGCAACCCCGACAACGGTCCATTCTGGCCGCTGCCTGCACCCGAATGAGCCCGGGATGGTGAGTTCAGCCTTGCCGGCCCCACAGTTCGTCCAAGACGGTCACGAACTCCCGAGCGGCGCTGGTGGGGTGCAGCCGCAACCGTGACATGGCCAACCGGTACACCTCGTCGTCGCTACGCCGGGCGATGACCCACACCACGACTACGGACCCGTCCGGCTCGACCCGGTAGACGATGCGCCAGTCGCGGTCACCGACGACGAGCTTGCGGAACCTGGTGGGGTTCCCACTGGCCTTGTTGCCGAGCGGCGCGCCCCTCTTCTCCGGCTCTGTGCGGAGCTTCTTGAGGCCCTTGAGGACGGCTATCCGCGCGGCGCCGTCGAGATCGTGCAGGTCGTCCCGCGCGTCCTCGGTGAGGTGGACCTCGGCCATCCCCCGGCACCCGCCTTCAGTCGTCGTCCAGCTCGTCCAGGTCGACGCCGAGTTCTGCGGCGACTCCGTCAAGGGTGTAGCGCCTGCCACTGTCGGTGACGGTGCGGGCGAGGGCGACGCTGAGCAGCCGCAGGTCGCCTTCGAGTTCTTCGAGGCGTTGGAGCCGTTCGATGTCGTCGACGCCGACGACTGCGGCGACGACCCGGTTGTTGCGCAGGACGTACTGGGTGCGGCCGTTGGCGGCGTCTCTGATGAGGCGGGACACGCCGCGATTGCTGGCTTCGGTGACGCTGAGAGAGTCGTCGGTGTTGATGTTCATGTGGGTCACAGCCTCCCCGGAACTATGTCCAGAATGCTACCCAGACTTGTTCCGAGCGTCAGCGGTTCCGGCACATCTCACACCCAAGAACCCCTGGTGAACGACCACGCCGCGCGCACTGCGACCACAGGAGCATGATCCGCGACTGACCAGCGGCTCCGCTCGTAGCGGAGC
>JBOHGD010000054.1:0-34479 GCA_050699955.1 Pseudonocardiaceae bacterium
CTCGACGCAGTCGCCTTCGAGCTCAACGGACGACCCCGACAAACTCTCGGCTGGCTCAAACCCACCGAGAAACTCAACGCTATACTCTTGGAAGCAGGTGACGCATCCACCGCTTGAAACCGCCCTGTATAGTGTCTTTTAGTACTGGGTCCGATGAAACTCTTCTTCCCTCGTCCGGGACTCAAAATCAACCGTACGCAGAGCAGACCACGGCGCCCCTGTTGGGTTCGGGAAGCGCGAAACTGCCAAAGCGACCCCTATCCGCCATGAAGCCTCCGCTAATTGAGGTGCGGCCGGGTAAGGACTTCACGGGCTCGGTCGTCGAATTCTCGCGCTGCGGTGACGGTGCGGTAGGGGCTGATCCGGGACCGCAGGTCGCGCACCGCAGTGAGGCACCGTGAGGACTGCACGTTGGTCGACAGGTCAACGGCGCGGTGAGCCGCGCGGAGGGCGGCGTCCAGGTCACGCCGGATGAGGCCGGCGCGGGCCAGCGCGACCTGGCTCAGCGTTTCCCGCCGCGCCCTGTTCTGGCCAGCCGCAGCGGAGATCGACCGGCGCGCGAACCTCGTTGCCTCTGATGGTCGCTGCAGGTCGACAAAGGCATCTGCCCATAGACCGGAAAGATGGGTCTCGTCGATGAAACCCGCCCGGTCAAGCTCAGCCCCAGCATCGATACGTTCGAGCGCACGTTCAGACTCGACAACCAACTGCGCGGCTTGCGTGGTGTTGCCGAGCACGGCGTGCGCCCGCGCCTGTAGCGCCAGCAATCGCGCCGCACATGCCGGGCTGAACGACCGGGCAAGACCGTGGTGCCCTGTTGATGCCAACTGCAGAGCCTCTCGGGGATACCCCAGCAGCAGGGCCTGGTCAGCCATCGTTGCTAGAACGTTGGCACCCAGCGTGGCATCGCCGGACTCCTGGATATCAACCGGAATGACCGGATAACCGACCTGCCCGGAGAACAGCTCACTGAGCAGTTCCGGTACCGGAGGCTGCGGCTGCTGGCCGGCCGGCCAGTTGCGGACCCGGCTCGCGTCGGTGTGCAGATGTACCCCACGCGCTTGGGCGCGCTGGTTCACCCGCCGTGCCAGCTCCTTGCGCGACCAGCCGGTCCGTGCGTACATCTGCCCCAGCTGAACGTTCGCACCTCGACCTGCCGCCACCTCGTCCTCCCCGCGCTACACGTCCCGGAATCATCACAACGTAGCCACCCGAGCGCTCGTTGTGGTGGTCCCACCACCCATCACCACCCCTAGTCTCCATCACCACGGACCACCCGCCACCACGTTCCGGCTACCCGCCACCACCGTTGACGATCTTCCAGTCCACACACAGCTCGGTTGCCTTGTCGCTGTCAGCGCCCGTCCCGACCTTTCCCTGGGCGCGGGCACCATCGCAGAAGACGAGGACGAAACGGGGCGCACGAGCACGTGAATGAACCGAACAGAAGGATCGCGCATCACCACGACGGCAGCGGTGGCCTTACCCGCAGCATCACACCGGGCGTGTCTTGTCCTGAGACCGTGCTGGCAGTGGTGATGAGTGATGGGGCCTATCTGCTGGTCGGCTATCCACAAGGTGAACCAGCCGCTTTCATTGCTGCAGACGACGCTGACCTGATTCGGCACGCACTCACGACTGCGTTCGGACATCCCGAAGGCGCGCCTCTCAGCGCCCACTGCGGCGGGTCAGGTGTCAGCGAGGCGCAGCTGTGATCCGGGAAGACCGGGAGCTGCTGGCTGAGCTGGCCCGGCTCAACTCTGATATGGCGGCGCTCGGCATGCGCATCATGGAGGGCAGCGCCGGCACCGTTGAGCAGCAGCACTATGCGGGACGGCTGATCGCCGCTGGCGAACGGTTGTGGCGACGAGCCGATGGCATGGCCGAAACGGTGGTTGAAGGGGAAACTCTTGACGACCCACCGATCGCCCTCCCGGCTAATTCGGTGGAGCTTGACTGGGAGCCATGAGCAACGCATGGGGGATCCGGTATCGACTGCTTCTCGAACAGATCGAGACGTTGGCCGACGAACTGGGCAGCGATCAGCCGCCAGCGTCAGCCAAAGTCACTGAACACACCGTGCGGCTGCTCACATTCACCGCCATTCTGCTCCGGCAGCATCACATCAACATGCAGGGACAGTGCCGATTCTGCGGCTGGTCACGGTTGAAGTGGCGATTCTGGCACCGGCGACCGCGATGCACGGTCTTTCGCGCTCTGGTCTTCGTTATGAGCGAAGGCTTGGACGTGGTGTGGTGGCAGTTGTTCGAGAGTATGGGCAACAAGCCGAGCCTGGAGAACGTGCGAGAGTCGATGACCCAACGCGATCACGACACGACTCGGCTCCCACTTGCCGACACGCAACATAGCTGAAGCTGGCCCCCAACCTCGCCAGGTCAGCCGACGGTCACCGTCGGTGCACCGGGCTCCTCGCCCATCTGCTCGGCAAGGCGCAGCGCCTCCTCGATCAAGGTCTCGACGATCTGCGACTCGGACACGGTCTTGATCACCTGGCCGCGAACGAAGATCTGGCCCTTGCCGTTGCCGGACGCGACACCGAGATCGGCTTCCCTGGCCTCACCGGGTCCGTTCACGACGCAGCCCATCACGGCCACGCGCAGCGGTACCTCCATGCCCTCCAGGCCCGCGGTCACCTCGTCGGCGAGCTTGTAGACGTCCACCTGAGCCCGCCCGCAGGACGGACAGGACACGATCTCCAGCCGACGTTGCCGCAGGTTGAGTGACTCCAGAATCTGCAGGCCGACCTTGACCTCCTCGACCGGTGGAGCGGACAGCGAGACCCGGATAGTGTCGCCGATGCCCTGGCTCAGCAAGGCCCCGAAGGCGGTGGCGGACTTGATGGTGCCCTGGAATGCCGGGCCTGCCTCGGTGACCCCGAGGTGCAGTGGATAGTCGCACTCCTGGGCCAGCAGCTCGTAGGCCCGCACCATGACCACCGGGTCGTGGTGTTTGACCGAGATCTTGATCTGGTGGAAGCCGTGCTCGGCGAACAGGCTCGCCTCCCACAGCGCCGACTCGACCAGCGCCTCGGGGGTGGCCTTGCCGTACTTGGCCAGGATCTTCGGGTCCAGCGAGCCCGCGTTGACGCCGATCCTGATCGGGGTGCCCGCATCCTGCGCGGCCTTGGCGATCTCGGCCACCCGGTCGTCGAACTTCTTGATGTTGCCAGGGTTGACCCGCACGGCGGCACAGCCCGCATCGATGGCCGCGAAGACGTACTTGGGCTGGAAGTGAATGTCGGCGATCACCGGGATCTGGGACTTGTGTGCGATGGCGGGCAACGCCTCGGCGTCATCCGCGCTGGGGCACGCCACCCGGACGATGTCACAGCCCGCGGCGGTGAGCTCGGCGATCTGCTGCAGGGTGGCGTTGACGTCGGCGGTGAGCGTGGTGGTCATCGACTGCACGGACACCTGGTAGTCGCTGCCCACTCCCACCCGGCCGACCTGCAACTGGCGGGTCTTCCTCCGTTCGGCGAGCACCGGTGGCGGCAGTACGGGCATGCCCAGCGAGACGCCGACTGCGTCCGACATGGGAGGACACCTCTCAGAGATCGATCTGCGGCTTAGTGCGGGCCGAACCGGATGGGGTTGACGATATCCGCGGTGATGGTCAGCGCGCTTACCCCAACCAGTACAACCATCACCGCATAGGTGAGTGGCAGCAGCTTGGTGTAGTCCACCGGCGGGCCGACGGGATGGCCGCGGGCTCGGCGGACGCCGTTACGGGCCCGTTCGTAGACGTTGACGGCGATGTGGCCACCGTCCAGCGGCAGCAGCGGCAGCAGGTTGAGCGCTCCGACGAAAAGGTTGAGGGCAGCGAGCAGGTAGAGGAAGAACCACAACGCGCCGACGTCGATGGCGTCACCGCCGAGCACGCTCGCCCCCACCACGCTGACCGGGGTGTCGAGCTCGTCCTGCCCGCCGATCCGGTCGATCAGCAACGGGACCTTCGACGGGAACTGCTTGAGCCCCTGCCACGTGTTGGCGAACATCGAGCCGGTGAAGCCGACGGTCTGGCCCACCGCGTCCACCGGGCCGTATCGCAACGTCGCGGGGTCCGGGCTCTGCGCCTGCACGCCGATCGCCCCGACCGCCCGGTCGCCCTTGCCGCCCAGCGCCGAGACCGGGACCCGGGCCACGTCGATCCGCACGGTGCGCTGCTGACCACCGCGCTCGATCAGGAAGTCGGTCGGTCCGGAACGGTTCTGGGTGGCTGCGACGAGGTCGCTGAAGTTCCGCACCGGGATACCCGCCACGGCCAGCACCCGATCGCCCGCTCGCAGACCGGCGTCCTTGGCCGGCGCGGGGGAACCCGCCGGGCAGGAACCGTCGGTACGCGGAGTGACGCACTGGCTGACCTCGGACACCACCGCGGGAGCAGGCGTGCGGTTCAGGTTCGGCAGGCCGGTGCTCACCGCCATCACGTAGATCAGCAGGATACCCAGGGCGAAGTGGGTCAGCGAGCCCGCGGAGAGCACCACCACCCGCTGCCAGGTGGGGAAGCGGAAGAAAGCTCGCTTGCGGTCTGCCGGGTCGGGCAGGTCCTCCAGCGCGGTCATCCCGGCGATGTCACAGAAGCCACCGCCCGGGATCGCCTTGAGCCCGTACTCGGTCTCCCCCCGGCGGAAGGAGAACAGCGTAGGGCCGAAGCCGATGAAGTAGCGGCGCACCTTCATACCGAAGAACTTCGCGCTGTACATGTGGCCCGCTTCGTGCAACGCGATGGAGATGCCGATGCCCAGTGCGAACAGCACCACACCCAGCACGAATGTCACGCCTCGCTCCTCCCGGCCTGGGCCAGTCGACCACCCAGTAACTCCTTGGTCCTACTCCGAGCCCAGTCCTCGGCAGCCAGCACGTCTTCCACCGTAGCCGGGTCGTCGCGCCACCCTTGCGCCTCGCCCAGCACGGTCGCGACGGTGTCGACGATCCCGCGGAACGAGATGCTGCCACCGAGGAATGCGGCCACCGCTTCCTCGTTGGCGGCATTGAACACCGCGGGCACGCAGCCGCCCGCCCCGCCCGCCGTCCTGGCCAGTTCGAGGGCTGGGAAGGTCTCGGTGTCCACCGGCTCGAAGGTCCAGCTCGCCGGGGTACCGAAGTCGCAGGACGGGGCCGCGTCGGCGACGCGGTCCGGCCAGCCGAGCGCGAGCGCGATCGGCAACCGCATGTCCGGCGGGCCGGCTTGGGCGATCGTGGAACCGTCGGTGAAGGTGACCATCGAGTGGACCACCGACTGCGGATGCACCACGACGTCGATGCGGTCGTAGGGGATATCGAACAAGAGGTGCGTCTCGATGAGCTCCAGGCCCTTGTTCACCAGGGTGGCCGAGTTCACTGTGACCACCGGACCCATTCGCCAGGTCGGGTGCGCCAGAGCCTGCTCCGCGGTGACCCCGTCGAGCTCCTCCCGGCGGCGCCCGCGGAACGGCCCCCCGGACGCCGTGAGTATCAGCCGGGACACCTCGGCCCGGCTGCCCGCGCGCAGGCACTGGGCCAGCGCGGAGTGCTCGGAGTCCACCGGCACGATCTGCCCGGGCGCGGCGGCACTGGTGACCAGGGTGCCCCCGGCGACCAACGACTCCTTGTTGGCCAGCGCCAGGGTGGCACCGCTGCGCAAGGCGGCCAGGGTCGGCGCCAGACCTCGCGAACCGGTCACTCCGTTGAGCACCACGTCGGCGGGCTGGGTGGCGACCAGCTCGGTGAGCGCCTGCGGGCCGACCAGGATCCGCGGCATCCGATACCCGCCCCGGTTGTACCCGCGTCGCTGCGCCTCGGCGAACAGCGCCAGCTGCAGGTCCTGCGCGGACCTGCCGCGGGCGACAGCGACAGCGCCTGCCCCGGTCTCCAGCATCTGCTCGGCCAGAGCCTGCGGATCAGCCCCGCCCGCAGCCAGCCCGACGACGTGGAAGCGCTGTGGGTTACGGCGCACGACGTCGAGGGCCTGCACGCCGATTGAACCCGTACTGCCCAGTAGCAGCACGGAACGTGAACGGTTCGACGGGTCCATCTAGGGCATTCTCCTGGACAGCTGGCCAAAGCGGGTGCGGTGCAGGTCCCAGAGGATCACACTGCCCTTCGGTACCAGTGCGCTGTGCATCCTGACCGGTACAGAAGTTCGGGTGCAGCACCACCGCACATTCTCATGCGGCACGGAAGGAAGAAGCATGTGGATCATCTGGATGATACTGACCGGACTGGTCGTCGGTGCGATCGCCAAGGTCATCATGCCAGGTAAAGACCCAGGCGGGATCATCATCACCATACTGCTCGGGATCGCAGGCGCGATTCTGGGCAGCTGGCTCGGCCGACTCCTCGGGTTCAACCCGAACACCGGGCTGCTGGCCAGCTTGATCTGGTCCGTCATCGGTGCGGTGATCATCCTGGGTATCTATCGCCTCGTCGCGGGTCGAAGAGCCGTCAGCAGATAACCCACGCTCGGCTGCGGGAACTGGCCAGCGCACCGGCACCGCCTGCGCGTCCGTAGGCGGTGCCGGTATGGGACCATGGCAGCGTGGCCGCGACCGATCAGCACTCTGCCGACCAGCACTCCGCTGACCAGCACTCCGCTGACCAGCACTCCGCTGACCAGCACTCCACCGCGGTGGCGGTGCACAGCGCCGACGCCGAAGAGCCGTCGGCCGAGTGGGGCTGGCACGGCGGCTTCCCCCGAGCCACCAACATCGCGGGGTGGATCACCGCCATCGCGTTGTTCGCGATGATCTATAAGAACCACACCACCAGCGTCGAGGACGCCTGGCTGATCGGCCTGGGCACGTTGATCGTGGTCATGCTGATCGGCGGTTCCATCAGCAGGCGGCGGTCCCGGCGACGCTGAGCCGGTGATGGCCGCCGGGCACAGCACCCCGGCCGTCGAGCTTGACGTCGGCCACCGGACCGTCCGGATCACCAACCCGGACCGGGTCTACTTCCCCGCCCGCGGCGAGACGAAGCTCGACCTTGCCCGCTACTACCTCTCGGTCGGCGACGGCATAGTTCGCGCGCTCCGGAAACGTCCGTGCATGCTGCACCGGTTCCCCACCGGGGTCACCGGGGAGAAGGTGCACCAGAAGCGGCTGCCCGCCGACGCCCCACCGTGGGTACAGACCTGCCGCGTGGACTTCCCCTCCGGGCGCAGCGCGCACGAGCTGTGCGTCACCGACCTCGCCGAGGTGATCTGGGCCGTGCAGATGAGCACCGTCGAGTTCCACCCCTGGAACTCGCGGAGCACGAACGTCGAAATGCCCGACGAGTGGCGGATCGACCTGGACCCGCAGCCCGGCACCGGATTCGCCGAAGCCCGCCGCGTGGCCCTGGTGGTACGGGAGGTGCTCACCGACCTCGGCGCGGTGGGCTGGCCGAAGACGTCCGGGGGTCGTGGGATGCACGTCTACGTGCGCATCGAGCCGAACTGGGGGTTCGCCGACGTACGCCGCGCGGCCCGCGCCTTCGCCCGCGAGGTGCAGCGGCGCGCGCCGGATCTGGTCACCACGGCCTGGTGGAAGCGGGACCGGATCGCCGCGATCTTCGTGGACTGGAACCAGAACACCCGCGACCACACGATCCGCAGCGCCTACTCGGTACGCGGGGTACCCGAGGCGGTGGTGTCCGCCCCACTGCGCTGGGACGAGGTGCCCGACGCCGAGCCGGGCGACTTCACGATCGCCACCGTGCCGCCACGGTTCGCCCGGCTCGGCGACGTGCACGCGGGCATCGACGACGCGGTGTTCTCGCTGGAGGCGCTGCTCGAGTGGGCCGACCGCGACGAAGCCGACGACCCGCAGGGGCGCTGAGCGTCATCCGCCGGTGAGGACGTCCGCGAGGTTGAAACGCACGGGTCGTTCGAGCTGGTCGTAGGTACAGCTGAGGGGGTCGCGGTCGGGGCGCCAGCGGACGAACTGGCTGGTGTGCCGGAACCGGTCGCCTTCCATGTAGTCGTAACGGACCTCGACGACCCGCTCGGGGCGCAGCGGGATGAAGGAGAGGTCCTTGCCCGCGTTCCAGCGGCTGGTCTCGTTCTTGCGCGGGGTGCGCTCGCCCTGCTCGTGGGCGGCCCAGTTCCACGGATGCTCGTCGAACGTGGTGACCAGCGGCTGCAGCTCGGTCAACAGGGTGCGCCGGGTCGCCATCGGGAAGGCGCCGACGACTCCGACCGACGCCAGCACGCCACGATCGTCGTAGAGCCCGAGCAGCAGCGAACCGAGGGCGTCGGGACCGGACTTGTGAACGCGGTAGCCGGCCACCACACAGTCGGCGGTTCGCTCGTGCTTGATCTTGCTCATCACCCGCTTGTCCGGCTGGTAGCGCAGGTCGAGCTTCTTGGCGATCAGTCCGTCGAGGCCGGCACCCTCGAACTGGTCGAACCACTGCCGGGCCAGCTCGAAATCCTCGGTGACCGGGGTGAGATGGATCGGTGCCTCGGCGCCGGCGAGGGCACGTTCGAGCGCGGCCCTGCGGTCGGAGAGGGGAAGCCCGGTCAGGTCGTCGTCGCCGAGGGCGAGCAGGTCGAACGCGACGAAGCTGGCCGGAGTCTCCTTGGAGAGGAGCCTGACGCGACTGTCGGCGGGATGGATGCGCTGTTGCAACGCATCGAAGTCCAGAGCGTTGCGTTCCTGGTCGGCGATGACGATCTCGCCGTCGATCACAGCGCGGGGCGGGAAGTTCGCCAGGACAGCGGCGACGACGTCGGGGAAGTAACGGGTCATCGGCCGCTCGTTGCGGCTGCCGATCTCGACCTCGTCGCCGTCGCGGAAGATGATGGACCGGAAGCCGTCCCACTTCGGTTCATAGAGCTGGCCAGCGGGGATGGTGGGAACTGGCTTGGCCAGCATCGGCGCGACGGGTGGCATGACGGGCAGGTCCATCGGGTCAGTGTCCCCGACGGTCGTCAACTCACACCAAAGAGCGGACCCGCAGGTCGGGCAGACACACCGCGACCACGTCATTGCCGAGCTAGGCGGAAACGTTGGCCGGCGCGTCGTTCACTACTGAGATCCGGCGAGCTGGCCGCAGGCGGCGGCGATCTCGCGGCCACGGGTGTCCCGGACGGTGCAGGCCACCCCGGCCGCGCGCACCCGGGCCACGAACTCCTGCTGCACGGGCAGCGGGCTGGCGTCCCATGCGCTGCCCGGCGTCGGGTTGAGCGGGATGAGGTTCACGTGCACCAGTGACCCGAGTCGTTCCCGGAGTAGCCGCCCGAGCAGGTCGGCCCGCCACGGGTGGTCGTTGACCTCCCGGATCAGTGCGTACTCGATCGATACCCGCCGTCCGGTGGCGTCCGCATAGTGCCGTGCGGCGTCGAGCACCTCGGCCACCTTCCACCGGTTGTTGACCGGCACCAGGGTGTCACGCAACTCATCATCGGGGGCGTGCAGCGACACGGCGAGGGTGACCGCCAGGCCCTCCTGCGCCAGCCGGTGGATCGCGGGCACGAGACCGACGGTCGAGACCGTCACCGACCGCTGGGACAGCCCCAGCCCGTCCGGGACCGGGTCGGTGATCCGGCGCAGCGCGGCAAGCACTCGCCGGTAGTTCGCCAGCGGCTCCCCCATGCCCATGAACACGACATTGGACAGCCGCCCGGGGCTCCGCTCGCCCTGTTGGCCGGTGAGCTCCCCGTCGCGCATCGCGGCCGCGGCGGCACGCACCTGGTCGACGATCTCCGCGGTGGACAGGTTCCGGGCCAGCCCGCCCTGCCCGGTGGCACAGAACGGGCAGGCCATCCCACAGCCTGCCTGGCTGGAGACGCACACCGTGGCCCGGCCCGGGTAGCACATCAGCACGCTCTCGGTCAGCGATCCGTCCGCCGCGCGCCACAGCGTCTTACGGGTGGCGCCGTCGTCGCAGGAGACGTGGCGCACCTGGGTGGCCAGTGCCGGGAACAGGGCTGCGGCCAGCCGGTCTCTACGTGACGCGGGCAGGTCGGTCATCGCTGCCGGATCGGTGGTCAGCCGGGCGAAGTAGTGCCGGGCGAGCTGGTCGGCCCGAAATTCCGGTTCGCCCAGCTCGGTCAGCACCGCCCGGCGCTGGTCGCGGTCGAGGTCGGCGAGGTGCCGCGGCGGCATGCCCCGGCGCGGGGCTTCGAACACCAAGGGAAGCGCAGTCATGTCGGGTTCCAGTGTCCCACGGTGAGCACCCTGGCCTCGCTGCGCACGTGCAGCCGGTAGCGCACCGGGATGGTCAGTCCCGGGGTCTGCGCGATCGCTCTCGCCGCCACCTCGGGGGTGAACTCGATGCGCAGGGCGTTCTCCAGGTCACCGCGGTCGGTGAACCGCCACACCGTGTCCACTCGCAGGCAGTCGAAACCCTGCGCGGCGAAGAACGCCTCGACCGCCGCCGGCCGATAGCGGGGTGCCGCCGAGCACAACCACTCGCCATAGGGCGGGTGGGTTCCGTCCAGGTCGATGACGGCGAGCGTGCCGCCTGGACGCAGCACCCGCCGCGCCTCCGCCAGCCCGGGCTCACATCCGGGACCGAAGAAGTAGGCGACGCGGGCGTGCACCAGATCGGCGCATGCGTCGGGCAGTGGCAGCCGCTGGGCAGCACCGCGGAGCACCTGCACCCGGCTGGCGCCCAGCCCGTGCATCCGACGCCGGGCCCGGTCGACCAACGGGGGATGCGGCTCCACCCCGACCACGCTGCGGGCCCGCTCGGCGAACCGGACCAGGTGAAACCCGTCACCGCAACCGACGTCCAGCACGTCGGACCCGGTCCAGTCCACCCGCTGCGCCAGCGCGCTCCACAGCGCACCGTCCGCGTCGATCGCCCGGTTCTCCCGCTCGTAGGCCTCCGGCCAGTTCCAGATGTTGGGGCTGGGCAGCACCCCGCGGTCCGGAAAACGCAACGCTCGTCCTCGGCTCACTTCGACATGATCTGGTCGACGGTGAAGTCGGCCAACCAGGCCATCCCGATCCCGGCGGCCACTGCCCCGACCCCCGCAGGCCCCGCGGCGACGGAGCCGAGCAGCAGGGTGGTGGTCGCCATGCCGACGACCGCAGCGGCGCCGTTGGACACGATGGCCTGCTCCGGCGGCTCCCCCGCCGCCACGTCCAAGGCCGCACCGGCACCGGCCCCGAGCACACCCGCGACAGGCAGCGATCGAAGCAGCCCACCCGCGGCACGCGGCACCGGTACTCCCCGGTCCAGCACTGCGCGCTCGACATTTGTCGCCAGGCTTTCGAGGACGTTTCGTCCCACTGGGCTGCGCTGCAACCCGCGCAGCATGGTGTCCGGGTTCAACCGCTCCGCGAGGCGCCCGGCCTGGGTGGCCCGCCCCTGGTTCAGCAGAAACTCGTTCAATGCCGACGTCCGGGCCACCTGGGTCCGGAAGGGGTCGTCCCAGATCCGTCTGGCGTCGTCGGCGAAGTCCTGATAGCGCCGCGCCATCCTGGTCCATGCGCTGGCCTGGGCATAGACCGACGCCGGGGCACCGGCGGCGATCCCTGCCACCGGGAGGAACCGGGAGACCCGCCGGATCTCCTCGAGTTCGTGCTGGTGGGCTCCGACCTTGCGGGCCAACGCCTCGTGCGCGGCCCGCTCCTCACCCCGGGCCCGCTGGACGATCCGGTCCGCGTCCTGGTAGGCGCTCAGCTGGGTCTGGTAGGCCTCGCCGGCTTCGGACTGGGCGACGATGTCCTGGATCCGATCCGAGGCCACGATGCTCGTCAGGTGCTCCGGCATCGGCGGTGGCTCGATGGTGGTCGCGGTGACCAGGACTCCGCCCTCCCTAGCCACCATGCGCGCCTCGTTCATGGAGGCGATGGCGGTCGCCAGATCGTCGGCGAACCCGTTCACCGCGTCACCCATCCGGGAGATCACGTCATACAGGACGCCCGCGTCCCGCTTGCCGTCCTGCATCTGACCGCGGAACAGATCGCCGACCTGATCGCCCCAGCAGAAGTCGGAGCGCGCGCTGACCTGGCCGAGCAGATCACTGGTGTCGAGTGTGCCGTCCCCGAGCGCTCGCAGCCAGCCGCCATAGTCCCGGCAGCCCTGCGGATCGCCGGCGATCTGGGTGTTCAGCGACATGGCGCGTCCAGGTCAGCTCGGTGCGATACGGGTCAGGAACCGGTTCGCGGCGTCATCGGCGTCCCGGATGGTCCGGATCGAGGCCTCCACATTCTCGCCCGCCGCACCCAGCGCCGCCGTCAGTGCTCCGAGCACATCGGCCACCGAAGCGGTGGCAACGGCGAGCACAGCGGTCGACTCACCGCCATTGGGCAGGGCGGGAGAGGTGTAAGCCAGCCCGTCCAGGGAGACCATCCCGAGATAGAGCACGCCGGCGAGGCCCTCCATGCTGTCCGGGCGGGCATCGATGCCCGCCCTGCCGCTCACGATGACCGCCGTAGCGGCCCGTGCCGCTCACCCTCGGCCACACCGAGATCGAGCACGATGCGACCGATGCCGAACTCCCGTTGCAGCTCCACTAATCGCTGGGCGGACAGCAACAACCACGGTTGATAGTCGCCACAACAGTGGATCATGGCCGCCAGCGAGGAGTAGACCGGCGCGACCAGCTCGCCATCGGCGCCCTGCCGCCACTCGAACCGCGTCTCGTCGGCATCGAGGTCCACCTCGGCCACCGGCACGTACACCTGCTCCGGCAGCCGCACTGGCGGCAGGACGGAGAACGACTCGGTGCTCATGCACGTCCCCCTTCACCGTGGGTCGTGCCCGCAGAGTAACGGTGATGTCGCGGTGGATGGCTACCGATAGTGCATGGTCACGCAAATGCCGACGGTCACCAGCCGCTCGGCGGCTACGGTATGGCAGATTGAGGACGTAGCGTCACGTCGCCCGACCCTGCGCGACGGTCGACCCATACTCGGAAGGGGTCAGCTGGGTGATCGAGGACGGCGTCTTCATCCCTGGATCGGCGTGCTGGATCGACGTGTCGACGGCCGATCCCGCGGGCAGCCGGGACTTCTACGCCGGTCTGTTCGGCTGGACCTACCACATCGACCCGGATGCCCGGCACAGCCAGTACGCCACCGCCATGCTCGGCGACCGCCCGGTGGGAGGCATCGCGGGAGCCCCGGTGCGGTCCGGGCAACCGGTGAAATGGACGCTCTACCTCAACAGCGCCAACCTCAGCCACACCGCCGCGGTGATCGAGGAGTGGGGCGGCCAGGTGTACTACGGCCCGACGGACGTCCCCGGGCAAGGCAGCGTGCTCGTCGGGGCGGATCCGACCGGCGGTGAGCTCGGTTTCTGGCGACCCGCCACGCCGTGGGCATTCCACACCGCGGAGTCCGGGTCGCTGATCTGGGCGGAGCTGAACACCTGGGAAGGCCACCGCGCCGACGAGTTCTTCGCCAGCCTGTTCGGCTACCGTCAGGACCAGATCGGACCCGACGTCGGCGGGGATTACACGACGTGGTCACTGGGTGAGCACACCATTCTCGGCCGGTTCCAGATGAGCGAAGATCAGTCGCTCGACACCCCGTCGTACTGGATGCTGTACTTCGCGGTGGATCCGGAGACCGGCACCGACGGTGCCGTCAATCGAGTCCTCGAACTGGGGGGGCGGGTGAACATCTACCCCTTCGACAGCGGGCTGGGTCGGATCGCGGTGGTACAGGATCCCTCCGGGGCTGTCTTCTCGCTGCTCGACACCACCCGTCAGTTGCCTCCGCTGCGCAGCGGAGCCGGCGCGGACGACCCTTACGACGATTGACGATGGTCGCGGCCGTTCAGCCGACCGGCAGGAACAGGCTCAGCAGCAGCCAGGACGCGACCGCAGACGGCAGCAAGGAGTCGATCCGATCCATCAGCCCGCCGTGACCGGGCAGCAAGGTGCCCATGTCCTTCACCCCGAGATCCCGCTTGACCAGCGACTCGATGAGGTCCCCCGCGGTGGCGGTGACCACGATCGCGGCCCCGAACAACACCCCCTGCCACCACCGTCCGCCGAGCAGGTAGGTCAAGGCAAGGCCACCGACGGCGATGCCGGCGCTCAGCGATCCGGCGAAGCCTTCCCAGGACTTCTTCGGGCTGATCGACGGCGCCATCGGATGCCGCCCACCGAGCACCCCCGCCGCGTAGCCGCCGATATCCGAGGCAACCCCGCAGAGCATGAAGGACAGCACGCGGGCCGTCCCGTCCGCCGGTACCACCAGCAGCGCGGCGAAGGCGGCGAATCCCGGCACGTACATCACGGTGAACAACGACGCGCTGGTATCACGGACGTAGTCGGCCGCGCCCCCGGCGAAGCGCCACAGCAGGCTGGCGAGCACAGTGAGGACAAGGGCGATGAGCACTCCGTCGCGCCCGAACGGCCATGCCAGCCAGACCATCGCTTGTCCGCCGAGCAACACCGGCGGCAGCGCCACCCGGATACCGGGCCCTCGACGCAGCGCCCCGGCGAGCTCCCAGGTGGCCACCGCGACCGCGGCAGCCACGATGCCGATGAACACCTGACGCACGGTGAACAGCGCGGTCAGGATCCCGGCGCCGAGGAGCAGCCCGACGATGATCGCGGCTCGCAGGTCGCGACCAGCTCGGGGATTCCGCGAGCCGGCGGATGGAGTCGGGTCCACGGTGCTGGGCGAGTGCTCTGGGAGTCCGGTGTCAGACACACTCAGACCTCGAGCAGCTCGGTTTCCTTGTGCTTGACGAGTTCGTCGATCTGTACCACGTAGCGGTGGGTGGTGCTCTCGAGCTCCTTCTCCGCCCGGGTGACGTCGTCCTCGCCCGCTTCGCCGTCGCGGGCGATGCGGCCGAGCTCTTCCTTGGCCTTGCGGCGGATGTTGCGGATGGTCACCTTGGCGTCCTCGCCCTTGGCGTGTGCCACCTTGACCAGGTCCCGGCGGCGCTCCTCGGACAGCTGCGGTATGAGGACCCGGATGATGGTGCCGTCGTTGGTCGGGTTGACGCCCAGGTCGGAGTCGCGGATCGCCTTCTCCATCGACCGAAGCTGACCGGGGTCGTAGGGCTTGATCACGGCCATCCTGGCCTCCGGAACCGACACGCTCGCCAGTTGAATCAGCGGGGTGGCGGCCCCGTAGTAGTCCACCACGATCCTGGCGAACATCGCCGGGTTGGCCCGACCGGTACGTACCGTAGCGAAGTCCTCCTTGGCCACCGATACGGCCTTGTCCATCTTCTCCTCAGCGTCGAAGAGGGTCTCGTCGATCACTGCTGCTCCTTGTCCGATGCCCATCGAGGTGCTCGGCGGCCGCTACGGACCCGACACGCCCAAGCCCTGTGTGGCCTGCCCCAGTATCTCCCCTCGACCAATCACGCTGTGCTGGGTGCCCCGCCCGAGCGCCGCGAGACAGCACGCTCAGACCGGCGAGCTGACCAGGGTGCCGATCGGCTCACCGCGCACCGCCCGTGCGATGTTACCCTCGGTGAGCAGGTTGAACACGATGATCGGCAGCTTGTTGTCCATACACAGGCTGAACGCCGTCGCATCCGCCACCTTGAGCCCGCGTTCGAGCACTTCACGATGCGTGATGTGGCGATACATCGTCGCCGTGGGATCGGTCTTGGGGTCGGCCGTGTACACCCCGTCGACCGCCTTGCCCATCAGCACCACCTCGCAACCGATCTCCAGGGCTCGCTGGGCACCGGTGGTGTCGGTGGAGAAGTAGGGCATCCCCACACCAGCCCCGAAGATCACCACGCGGCCCTTCTCGAGGTGCCGGATCGCGCGGCGCGGAATGTAGGGCTCGGCGACCTGACCCATCGTGATCGCGGTCTGCACGCGGGTGTCGAGCCTGTGCTCTCGCTCCAGGAAGTCCTGCAGGGCCAGGCAGTTCATCACCGTGCCGAGCATGCCCATGTAGTCCGCACGGGAGCGCTCCATGCCACCCTGCTGCAGTTGCTCGCCGCGGAAGAAGTTGCCGCCGCCGATCACCACGGCCATCTGCACGCCGGTGGCCACCACCTCGGCGATCTGCCGGGCGACGGCCTTGACCACGTCAGGATCCACCCCGACGCCGCCGCCCCCGAACATCTCACCGCCGAGCTTGAGCAGCACCCGGCGGTATCCCGGCATCTTCAGCCGGTCCAGCGTCGCCGCTCGGCCCTGCCTCGCGGGTATCGCGTGCTCTTGGTCCGAATCCAATGTCGGAGTCACGGTGCCTCCGGTGCGACAACGGGCTAGCGAAAGAGCCGGCCGTGACGATCCTCGCCGGTCGATCGGCAGGCGGTGTACTCCGAGCCGGTGGCCGGTGCTAGGCCCGGGGCTAGCACCGGCACTGGCCGAAGCAGGTCTCAGGGCCGATGCTTCGACCCTGCAAGCAGGTCTCAGGGCCGATGCTTCGACCCTGCAAGCAGGTCTCAGGCCTGGCCGACCTCGAAGCGAGCGAACCGCTGCACGGTCACTCCCGCCTCGTTCAAGATGTCCCGGACGGTCTTCTTGGAGTCCTGTACAGAAGCCTGCTCCAACAGCACGGCGTCTTTGAAGAAGCCATTGAGGCGACCTTCGACGATCTTCGGAAGGGCCTGCTCCGGCTTGCCCTCCTCACGAGCGGTCTCCTCGGCGATGCGCCGCTCGTTGGCCACCACCTCGTCGGGCACCTCGTCCCGGGTGACGTAGCGCGGCCGCATCGCAGCCACCTGCATCGCGACCGCGCGGGCCGCGTCCGGCGACTCGCCCTGGTACTCGACCAGCACACCCACCGCGGGCGGCAGATCGGAGGAACGACGGTGCAGGTAGGTGGCCACCTCACCGTCGAACGACACCACCCGCCGCAACTGCAGCTTCTCGCCGATCTTCGCCGAGACGGCCTGCACCGCGTCGGCCACCGTGCCATCGTCCAGCTCGGCCCGGGCGAACGCTTCGGCGTCGGCGGGCCGGGTCCGGTTCGCCCCGGCGACAATCTTGTCAGCGAGCTCCTGGAAGTCGGCACCCTTGGCCACGAAGTCGGTCTCACAGTTGAGCTCGATCATCGCGCCGCCCTCGGCAGCGACCAGGCCGTTGACCGTCGTCCGCTCGGCCCGTTTGCCGACGTCCTTCGCACCCTTGATGCGGAGGAGTTCGACCGCCTTGTCGAAGTCGCCTCCGGACTCCTCCAAAGCCTTCTTACAGTCCATCATCCCAGCACCGGTCAGGTCCCGGAGTCGCTTGACGTCGGCGGCGGAATAGTTCGCCATCGTGCCTTTCCGTCCTCAGTTCGTAGTCGGATCGAGGTATTGCACAGCCGTGCGGTGCGGGTGGGCTGGTCGCCGACCAGCCCACCGGGTCACCGCAGGGCCACGAGGTGGCCCGGATCGAAGCCGCTCAGACCTGTGGCACGCCGTTGTTGGCGGCTGCCACCGGTTCGGACTGGCGCGCGGCGGCGTCCGGTTCGGGCTGGCCGCCGAAGGCCAGCTCCTGCTCCCACTCGGCCAGCGGCTCATCGGTGCCTGTACCGGGAGCGGGCTTGTCCGCGCCGTCGGTTCCGCCGGAGCGCCCGGATCTCGACATCAGTCCGTCAGCGGCAGCATCGGCCACCACCCGGGTGAGCAGTGCTGCGGAGCGAATCGCGTCGTCGTTGCCCGGGATCGGGTAGTCGACCTCGTCGGGGTCGCAGTTGGTGTCCAGGATCGCGACCACCGGGATCCCCAGCTTGCGGGCCTCACCGACGGCGATCTGCTCCTTCTTGGTGTCCACCACCCACACCGCACTGGGCACCCGCTGCATGTCCCGGATACCGCCCAGGGTGCGCTCCAGCTTGTCCTTCTCCCGGGTGCGCATCAGGATCTCTTTCTTGGTCAGCCCAGCGAAACCGCCGGTCTGCTCCATGGACTCGAGCTCCTTGAGGCGCTGAAGGCGCTTGTGCACGGTGGAGAAATTGGTGAGCATGCCGCCGAGCCAGCGGTGGTTCACATAGGGCATACCCACGCGCTGCGCGTGGTGCGAGATCGCTTCCTGAGCCTGCTTCTTCGTGCCGATGAACAGGATCGAACCGCCGTGAGCCACAGTCTGCTTGATGAACTCGTAGGCCCGGTCGATGTAGGTAAGCGTCTGTTGCAGGTCGATGATGTAGATACCATTGCGCTCGGTGAAGATGTAGCGTTTCATTTTCGGGTTCCAGCGGCGGGTCTGGTGCCCGAAATGCACGCCGGAATCGAGCAGTTGTCTCATGGTGACGACGGCCATCGCCGGTGCACACCTCGATATGTCGGGCACGTCGGCGTCGCTGCCGGCGCGCTGCTGCGGTTGTCGCGGCGGGCCGGGTCGGACCACCGCCCTGGCGCCAGCCCGGCGACCGGACCACCTGCAGTCAGCCGACCGCAGCGAGGACCGCCGGACACCGTGTCCCCGGCAGGGGCGAGCGCTGGCGCGCGAAGTCGACCCGTCCACACGGGTCGCTCTCCTAGTGTAGGGCGTGCTCCGGGCCCGGGCCCAGCCGAGGTAGCCGAATCATCCAGACCTGTCCACATCTTCCCCCGCCATCCCCAACCGCAGCCCTCGTCGCTGGGCAACCGGGTGCGGCGTGGACACCCTCCACGGCATGTCGCGGATACTGATGTGCACCATGCTCACGGCGCTGCTCGCCGGTCCCCCGGATGTCGCCGGTCCTCCGGATCTCGCGCCGGATGCCGCGGTGCGGGCTCTCCGGGATCAGCCGGACCGGTCGGCGGCCCCGCGAGAGCCGATGCCCGCCCCACCGAGACAGGATGATCCCGGGGACGTGCCCTCGCGGCGCACCGATGGATTCGCCTGGCCGCTGCCCGGCTCCCCGGAGGTGGTCCGGTCATTCGAGAAACCAGTGCACCGATTCGGACCAGGGCACCGCGGGGTGGACCTGGCAGCTGTGGCCGGTACGCCGGTACTCGCCGCCGGGGCAGGCACGGTGGTGTTCGCCGGCCAGGTGGCCGGGCGCGGGGTGGTCTCGGTCGAGCATCGCGGCGGGTTGCGCACCACCTACGAGCCGGTGTCGCCCAGCGTCGCAGCCGGGGATCTGGTGGTCAGGGGCCAGCAGATCGGTACCGTCGCGCCCGGGCACGTCGGCTGCCCGGCAGCGGCCTGCCTGCATTGGGGTGCGCGGCGGGGGATGGACTACCTCGACCCGTTGGGTCTGCTCGCGCTGGGCCGGGTTCGGCTGCTGCCCTGGGCAGACGGCCCCGGCGGGGGGTGATCGCTCAGCCGGCCGTGGCTTCGAGCATCTTGCTGCGCAGCCGCAGCACCGCGCGGGTGTGCAGCTGGCACACCCGCGACTCGGTAACCCCGAGCACCCGGCCGATCTCGGCGAGGGTGAGATTCTCGAAGTAGTAGAGGGTGACCACGACCCGGTCCCGGTCGGCGAGCTGCGAGACCGCCTGGGCGAGCAGGCGCCTGCTCTCGGCCGAGTCGAGGACCGCGCCCGGTTCGGCCACCTTGTCGTCGGGCAGCGTCTCGGCGAGCGACGTGCCGCCACGGCCGACCGAGACGAGCTCGTCCAGCGCCACCACGCTGGTCAGCTGCAGCTGCGCGTAGACATCCCGCAGGTCCGAGAGGGGGATGCCGAGTTCTTCGGCCACCTCCGCATCGCTGGCTGAGCGTTGCAACCGGCCTTCCAGACGTTCCAGCGCCCGCTCCACCTCTCTGGCCCGGGTCCGCACCGAGCGCGGCACCCAGTCCTGGGCGCGTAGCTCGTCCAGGATGGCCCCCCGGATCCGCTGCATCGCGTACGTCTCGAACTTCAGACCACGCTCCAGCTCGAAGCGCTCGATGGCGTCGACCAAGCCGAAAACACCCGACTGAAACAGGTCTGCGACATCGACGTGGGCGGGCAACCCGGTACCTACCCGACCTGCCACGTACTTCACCAACGGCGCGTAGTGCAGCACCAGCCGGTCCCGCAGTGCGGCGTTGCGCTCATGCCCATAGGCCTGCCACAGCGCGAGGATGCCTGCTTCGACCTCATCGCCCCTGGTCTCCGGATTCCTGGTCTCCGGGACCTCGCGGGCGGGGCGACCGTTCGACGGGATGGCGGTAAGTGTCTGGTCGCGACCCCCGGAATGGTCAGGAACGGGGGTGGCTCCGGTCATGGATTGCCTTTAACCTTTCGACAGTCACGTGCGTATAAAGCTGCGTGGTTGCAAGCGTAGCGTGACCGAGCAGTTCCTGGACCGTACGAAGGTCCGCTCCTCCTTCAAGCAGATGCGTCGCCGCACTGTGTCGCAACCCGTGTGGGCCGATGTCCGCCGCGCCGGGCACCTCGGCGACCGCATCGTGCACGACGGCTCGAACGATCCGCTGATCCAGCCGTCCTCCGCGCGCCCCAAGGAACAAAGCCGCTGGTGAAAGGGGGTGCGCGAGAGCCGGCCGACCGGCCGACAACCAGCGCAGCAGGGCCCGATGGGCGGGTATCCCGTAAGGTACCGCGCGTTCCTTTGCACCCTTGCCGAGTACCCGGACCAGGCGCCGGTTCTCATCCACATCGTTGACATCAAGTCCACACAATTCGGCGACACGTACACCGGTCGCATACAACAGTTCCACCACTGCGTAGTCACGCAGAGCCACCGGATCGTCCTCGCTCGCACCCCGTTCCGCCGCCCCCAGAGCCATGGCCACCTGTTCCGGGTGCAGCACCGAGGGCAGCACCCGTTGCGGCCGCGGAGCCACCAGACGTGAACCCGGGTCACTGCCCAGCAACCCCGCCTTGGTCGCCCATGCGGTGAAGGCGCGCGCCGCCGCGGCACGCCGGGCCAACGTGCTGCGCCGGCACCCGTCCCGGTGCTGGGCAGCCAGCCAGCCGCGCAGCACTGTGAGGTCCAGTGCGGCGAGATCGTCGCGGCCCGAGTCGAGCAGATACGTCAACAAAGCGCTCACATCGCCGCGATAGGCCCGCACGGTGTGCGGCGACAGGCCGCGCACCGAACGCAGATGGGCCACGAAACGCTCCTGCAGGGCCACCAGGTGAGCTGAGGGCGCATCGTGCGGCTGCGGGTCCTCGCTCACCTGCAGGACGTTGCGCGCCCGAAGGGGCCAAATCAAGAACCGCCACGCCCACGCCCGGGCTACACCCGATACCAACCGGTCAGCCCGCAGCCGACCAAGCCCCGCAACTCCAGCAACGGCAGCACCGCCCGTACCCGAGGCAACGGCACGCCGGAGTCGCGGGTCAGTTGCTCAGGATGGCGGGGCGCCCGCATAGGCAGCGCTTCGTAGACGGCCTGCAACTCGGGGCTCAGCCCGTCGGTGCGGCGCACGGGAGTGCTCAAGGTGGGCGCGAGATCGGTCCCGATCGGTCCCACCGCCTCCAGAACCTCCGCCACCCGGGTGACCAGCATCGCCTGCTCCTCGCGCACCAGCAGATGGCATCCGATGGACAACGCCGAGGTGATCGGCCCCGGCACCGCCATCACGACCCGGCCCAAGGCAGCTGCCGCAGCGGCGGTGCGCCGAGCACCACTACGTACACCGGCCTCCACCACGACGGTGCCCGCCGCGAACGCAGCGATCAGCCGGTTGCGGACCAGGAAGCGGTAACGGGCAGGCCGAACGCCCGGCGGGTACTCGCTGACCACCGCACCGCGCTCAGCGACCTGGTCGAGCAACCGCTGGTGCCCGGCCGGATAGGCCCGGTCCAGACCGCAGGCCTGCACCACCAGGGAACAGCCCTGCGCGGCGAGTGCGCCACGATGCGCGGCACCGTCGATCCCGAACGCGGCGCCCGAGACCACGGCGATGCCGCCCTCCGCCAACCCGTAACCGAACTCGGCGGCGACGTGCTCCCCATAGCCGGTCGCGGCCCGAGCACCGACCACCGCCACCGCCCGGTCACCGACCTCGTCGAGACGGGCCGCGCCGCGGACCCACAGCGCCACTGGGGCGCGCCACCGCTCATCGGCCAGCGCGGTGGGTGTGGCGAAGCAGCTGAACGCCCAGGCAGGCCATTCGTCGTCCTCGGGAACCACCAGACGCCCACCGAGTTCGCCGATCGCGACCAGGTCGGCTTCGGCTCGCGCCTGCGCCCTGCGAGCCGCGGTCTCGGCCACCACCCGGTCAGGCACCGTCCCGGCGGCCACCAGCCGAGCCGCGCGCACCGGTCCTGCCTCGGCGATCAGCGCGGTGAGGGCAGCCGCGGGGGGCTCAGCGACCCGGTTGAGATAGGCGCGGGCCACTCGCAGCTCACGCTCCCCCGGCGTCACGCCGCCCTCCGGTCCCGCAGCCCCATGGCAGCCGAGACATCCTCGACCAGCGGGCCGTCCCGCCCCGCCAGATCTGCCAGTGTCCAGGCCAGCCGCAATGTGCGGTCCGCCCCCCTCGCGGTGACCAGCCCTCGGTGCAACGCGGCCTCGATCGGCTCGGTCACCGCCCTGGGCAACCGAAAGCGCCGGCGCAGCACCGGACCCGGCACCTCGGCATTGGTGCGCCAGCCAGTGCCCGCCCACCGGCTGCGGGCGGCCTCGCGGGCCTGGATCACCCGCTGGCGCACGGCCGCCGTACTCTCCGGCTCCGCCCGTGCCTGACCCATGTCCTTCACCGGCCGCATCGCCACCCGCACGTCCACCCGGTCCAGCAGCGGACCGGACAGCCTACCGAGGTAGCGTCTGCGGGCCGATGGGGCACAGACGCAGTCCCGCTCGTCGGCAGGAGCACAAGGGCATGGGTTGGCCGCCAGGACGAGCAGGCAACGCGCCGGGTAGCGGACCACGCCGTTGCGGCGGGCCAGCCGGATCTCACCTTCCTCCAGCGGGGTGCGCAACGCCTCCAGCAACCGGGGGCCGAATTCGGCTACCTCGTCGAGGAACAACACGCCGCGGTGCGCCCGGCTCACCGCACCCGGCCGGGCCAGCCCCGAGCCACCCCCGACCAGCGCGGCCATTGAGCTGCTGTGGTGCGGCGCGACGAATGGGGGGACTGTGATCAGCGGGGTGTCCGGGGCGAGCAGACCGGCTACCGAGTGCACGGCGGTCACCTCGAGCGACTCGGCGTCGCTGAGTGGCGGCAGCAGCCCGACCATCCGGTGGGCCAACATGGTCTTGCCGGTCCCGGGTGGGCCGGTGAGCAGCAGATGATGACCGCCCGCGGCGGCGACCTCCACCGCCCACCGCGCGTCGCCCTGCTCCAGCACGTCGGCCAGATCCGGAACCACCATCGGTGCGGCCGGGCGCTGCGGACCTGGCCGGGCCAGCCCGAGCGCGGGTTCCCGCAACCAGCCGACCACCTCTGCGAGCCGGGACGCACCGTACACCTGCACGCCGTCCACCAGGGCAGCCTCGGCGAGCGAGGAGGCGGGCACCACCACCTGCGCGGCCCCCACCCTGCGGGCGGCCAGCACGGCGGGCAGCACCCCGCGCACCGAACGCAGCCGGCCGTCCAGGGCCAGTTCCCCGATCAGTACCGTCCCGCGCAGCCGGTCAGCCGAGATCTGGCCGTCGGCGGCCAGCAGCGCGCAGGCCAGTGCTAGGTCGTAGCTGCTGCCACCCTTCGGAAGGGTGGCGGGGGACAACGCGAGGGTCATCCGCCGCGGCGGCCACCGCTCACCCGAGTTGAGCACTGCGGCCCGCACCCGGTCGCGGGCCTCGGACAGCGCGGTGTCGGGCAGGCCGACCATATGCAGGCCCGGCAGACCCGGCCCGATATGCGCCTCGATCTCCACCAGCACCCCGTCAACCCCGTGCAACGCCACGGCCCACGCGCTGGCCAGTGACATCAGAACGCACCCCGTAGGTGCTCCACCGTGGCAGGCCCGTCCTTCGGGTAGAGCACCGCGAGCACGTCGAACCTGATCTCGCACCAGCCGACCCGGTGCGCTCGCAGCCACCCGGCGGTAACCCGCCGGATCCGGGCCGCCTTCGCCGGCGTCACACCCTCCGACGGCTCCCCGTACCCGGTGCCTGAGCGAGTCTTGACCTCGCACACGATCAGCCGCTCACGATCGGTGGCGACGAGATCGAGCTCCCCGTCGCGGCAGCGCCAGTTGCGGGCGAGCAGCACCAGGCCGGTGCCCGTCAGATAGTCCGCCGCGAGGTCCTCGCCTTGCCTGCCCAACAGCACGCTGTGACGTTCCACCGTCTGCGCCATCGTCGCCATCCCCGCTCCCGGTTCCTCGGCACTGTGACTGTGCGGACGAGGCTGCCGGGATCGCGACGGCGCGGTCGGCGACATCGGACAAAGCTGTGGATAACGGATCGGATGTGGATGAACAGGGCATCCGGGGGTGCGGCCCGGGGCGCGGTGTCGGGGTGGCGTGCTAGCGCGACGGGCTCCTGCCCGTCCGGGATCGGGACACGCCGTCGGCGTCAGTGCCTGCCTGCGGCGAAAGCCGCGATCACGGTGACCGCGCTGTCGATCTGGCCGGGAGTGACGAAGTAGTGCGGTGATGCCCGCACTACCGCGGACAGGTTGCGGGACTGCATGTCGAGCAGCGTCGAGGTGCTCCGGCTGACGGTGACCGTGATGTCGTGCTCGGCCAGCGCGTCGCGTACCACAGCCGGTTCGACGCCGTCGACGGTGAAGCTGACGATGCCGCACTGGCGACGGCCGAGGTCGCGCAGGCGCACCCGGGGTAGTTCGCCGAGCGCTTCGCGCAACCGCCCGGCCCGGACAGTGATCGCCTTCTGCACCTCGTCGACGCCGAGGTGCAGAAGGTAGTCCACGGCGACGCCCAGACCGAGTACGGCGGCGACATCGCGCTCCCAGAGCTCGAACCTGGTCGCGTCCTCGCGCAGCGCATACCCGTACCGACTCTGCCACATAGCACTGTGCAGGTCGATGACCGGCGGTTCCAGTGCGCTGATCAGGTCAGGACGCACGTAGAGGAAACCCGTGCCGCGAGGGCCGCGCAACCACTTGCGACCGGTCCCGGACAGGGCGTCCACCCCGAGTTCGGTGACGTCGAGACGAAGCTGCCCGGCGGACTGGCATGCGTCGAGCAGCACCAGCGCGCCATGAGCGTGAGCGAGATCGGCAACCTCTCGTACCGGGTTCACCAACCCGCCGTTGGTGGGCACGTGCACCAGCGACACGATGCGCACCCGCTCGTCGAGCAGGCCGGCGAGTGCGTCGAGATCGATCTGACCGGTCGGGTCGCTGGGCACCACCTCGACAACGGCTCCACAGTTCCGGGCCCGGTGCAGCGCGGCCACCGCGTTGCTGGCGTACTCGACACCGGATACCAGGATCTTGTCGCCGGGCCGCAGCGGGACCGCGTAGAACACCTGGGTCCACGCCCGGCTGGCGGAGTCGGCCAACGCGACGGCGTGTGGCGGCGCGCCGAGCAGCGCACCGATCGAGACCTTGACCCGGTCGAGGTCCTCAGCGCGCTCGTTGGCCGCCCGGTACCCGCCGACCTCGGCCTCGCGCCGGAGGTGACCGGTGATCGCGTTCAGCACGGGTGTGGGGGGCAGAGACGAGCCTGCGCTGTCCAGGAAGACCTGACCCGCCGCGCTCGGTGTGTCGGCAGCGATGCGCTCCCAGTCCATCCTGATCGAGCCTCCGGTCTGGCGGAGCCGGTCGTCCAGGAGATCCACGGTACCTGCGCGGCACACGACGACCTGCTACGCACCGTGTTCTCGCCGTTCTTCCGCGTCACCCCATGAGCTGGACTCGCAGTCTCCGGGTATCAGTGACCATCGCACCATCGTCGGCCTGTCATAACCAGTACCTTGCGGCGCCCCTCTCGCGAGCCCCCGCGAGAAGCTGGTCACCAGCCAGCAGGACTGGCGACGCCGGTTCCCTGAGACCCGTCGCCAGTCCTGCCATCCATCGCGCAAGACCAGATCGGGGATCTCTGTCAGGCGCCGAACGGACCGGTCTCAGGCAACCGAAGATCGGGCTTGTCCAGTTCCTCCACGTTGACGTCCTTGAAGGTGATCACTCTGACGTTCTTGACGAAACGCGCGGGTCGGTACATGTCCCAGACCCACGCGTCGGACATCCGCACCTCGAAGTACACCTCGCCGTCCGCGTTGCGGGCCGCCACGTCCACCACGTTGGCGAGGTAGAAGCGCCGCTCGGTCTCTACGACATAGGCGAACTGGCCGACGACGTCGCGATACTCCTTGTAGAGCGACAACTCCATCTCGGTCTCGTACTTCTCGAGATCCTCTGCGCTCATCGACGACTCATCAGTCGATCCATCGCGTGCTGGCTCCTCATGCTCGTCCGCTTGATGTGGTGGCCGATCCCCCATTCTGGACCACGAAGGAGGACCAGAGCCTCGCCCTGGCCGTCCTTCGCGGTGGAGTGGTCAGGCCGTGCCTGCGCGCCGCCAGCGCGACGTTGACGTAGCCGAAGCGGTGCTCGGCCGACGGCCCGTGCACCAGCAGCGCGGCGTTGTGCTCTGCCGTGCAGTAGCCCTTGTGCTCGACGAAGCCGTAACACGGCAGTTGTTCGTGCAACTGGTCCATGATGCGGTCGCGGGTCACCTTGGCCAGCACCGAGGCCGCCGCCACGCAGGCGGCCGCCCGGTCCCCGCCGATCACCGACATGTTCGGCGCGGTCAGGCCGGGTACCCGGAACCCGTCGGTGAGCACGTAGCCGGGGTGCACGGGAAGGCCGGCGACCGCCCGGCGCATGCCCTCCAGGTTGGCCACGTGCAGGCCGAGCCCGTCGACCTCGTCCGGCGGGATCACCACCACACTGCGAGCCACCGCTCTCGCGGTGATCAGATCGTGAAAGAACGCCCGGCGGGCAGGGGTGAGCAGCTTGGAGTCGGTGAGTCCGTCCAGCGCCACCGCATCGGCCCGCCGGAGCACGCAGGCGGCGACCACCAGCGGTCCGGCGCACGCCCCTCGGCCGGCCTCGTCCACCCCGGCGACCGGGCCGAGACCCTTGCGGTGCAGCGTCCCCTGCAGAGTCCAGATCCCCGCATCCCTGCGCACCACTGCCCTCGGCGGGCACGGCAGGGCCTCGTGCGCACTGCGGGCCGGAGCCGGCATGGTCAGTCGCGCCTGCGGGCAACCAGCCGCTTCCGCAGCAGTCGGCCGCCACTCAGCGTCGGCCAGCTCAGCACCAGGCCGGCAGCCAGCGGGAAGTCGGAAGGCAGCGTTCCCGCGCCGCCCAGCGCCCGGGCCTGCTCGGCCGGCTGCTGCGGGTTCGGATCACTGATGACCTGCCAGCGCGTCGGCGGGAGCACGATCAGCCGGGCCTTGCCGATCACGTTCGCCACCGGCACGGTGCCGGACCGGCTGTCACCCACATGCCTGCGGGAATCCGCCGAGTTGTTCCGGTTGTCGCCCATCATCCATAGGTTGCCCTCGGGGACGGTGACCGGGCCGAACTCCTCCTGCGGCTCCCGCCCTGCGAAGATCGGGTAGGGCTCGTTCAGCGCCTTGCCGTTGACCATGACCCGGTTCTGCGCATCGCAACATTGCACGGTCTGGCCGCCCACGGCGATCACCCGCTTCACGAAGTCCCGCTCGTCCGGCGGCGCCAGCCCGATCAGAGAGGCAGCCTGCTGCAGCCCGCGGACGAACACGTTGTCCGACCGCGGACTGCTGAACTCGGTGTTGTTGCCCCACGAGTCGGGGCCGCGGAACACCACCACATCGCCAGGCCGGGGGTCGCTGAACCGGAAGGTGACCTTGTCGACCAGCACCCGGTCGTTGGTGCAGCCGGTGCAACCGTGCAGCGTCGGCTCCATCGAAGCCGACGGGATCACATAGACCCGGGCCAGGAAAGTCTGGATGAGGAACGTCAGAACCAGCGCGGTGAGGATCAAGATGGGCAGTTCGCGCCAGAATGAACCCTTCTTGCGCGACTTGCGGAGCCGGTGTCTGGGCTGGCTCCGTGCCGGGGGCACACGACTGCCCCCGGGATCATCGGGATCATCGTCGTTCGCGGGTTCTCTCGACGACACGAGGTTGGCCACGTCCCCCAGGCTATCTATTGCCGGACCGGTGAAGCGGCTCAGGATGCGGACGGCGTCGCACGCTTCTCCTTGATCTTGGCCGCCTTGCCTCGGAGCTCACGCAGGTAGTACAGCTTCGCGCGGCGAACGTCACCACGAGTGACCACCTCGATCTTGGCGATGTTCGGCGAGTGCAGCGGGAAGGTGCGCTCGACACCCACCCCGAAAGAGACCTTACGGACGGTGAAGGTCTCCCGGATTCCGCCACCTTGGCGCCGGATGACCGCGCCCTGGAACACCTGCACCCGCTGCCGCACGCCCTCGATGACCCGGACGTGCACCTTCAGTGTGTCACCAGGCCGGAAGTCGGGTATGTCGGAACGCAGCGACTTCTCGTCCAGGGCGTCCAGCGTGTTCATCGGGGTCCATCCTCGTCATCATCTGCTGTGGGTCTGGGATGCCCGGCAAGCGCGCCGCAGTGGCGTCGGAGGTGACGCGGGCTTGGTACGCGGTATTGCGCTCTGGGCGCAGTACCTGCGCCCGGCTGCGGCAACTGTTCCAGTGTGCCAGACGCCCTCGCGGGAGACGAAACCGGACGGCGACTACCCGGATGCAGCGCCCAGCCCGTCGAGCAACGTGTGGTCGGCGCGGTCCAGCGCACCGGGTGGCAGCGCGGCCAGCAGGTCGGGGCGCCGCTGCGCAGTGCGCTCCAGCGCCCGGTCCCGGCGCCAGCGCGCGATCGCCGCATGATTGCCCGATCGCAGCACGGCGGGTACCTCGCGGTCCCGCCAGACCTCCGGCCGGGTGTAGCAGGGGCCCTCCAGCAGGCCGTCGGAGAAGGAGTCCTGCTCCGCCGAGGCGGGATTGCCCAGCACCCCGGGCAGCAGCCGGGCGATCGCCTCGACCATCACCAGCACCGCGACCTCACCCCCGACCAGCACGTAGTCGCCGATGGAGACCTCGTCGACGACCACCCGCTGCGCGGCATCGTCGAACACTCGCTGGTCGATGCCCTCGTAGCGGCCGCAGGCGAAGACGAGCCTGGGCTCAGCGGCGAACTCGGCGGCCGTCTGCTGGGTGAACGGGCGCCCAGCCGGGCTGGGCACCACCAGCCGTGGCCGCGGCTCACCGGCCAGCACCTCATCCAGCGCCTCGCCCCACACCTGCGGGCGCATCACCATGCCGGGTCCACCACCGTAGGGGGCGTCGTCCACCGCACGGTGCACGTCGTGGGTCCAGTTCCGCAGGTCGTACACCGTGAAGGTGACCACACCCCGGTCGATGGCCCGGCCGAGCAGCGCCTCCCTGGCCGGAGCCAGGTACTCGGGGAAGATCGTCATGACCTGAATCAGCACAGCTCGCCATACCCTCGCTCAGTCGAACAGACCGGCCGGCGGGTCGAGCACCAGGCGGCCTGCGGCCAGGTCCACCTCGGGGACGATGGCCGCCACGAAGGGCACCAGCACCTCGCCATGCTCGGTCTCCAGCACCAGCAGGTCACTGGCCGGGGCGTGCACGACCTCCCGCACCGTGCCCAGCAGGGCACCACCGGGCCCGACCGCCGCCAGACCCTCGAGCTGATGGTCGTAGTACTCATCGGGGTCGTCGAGCTCCGGCAGGTCGCCGACCTCGATGGTCAGCAAGGTGCCGCGCAGGGCCTGTGCCGCGGACCGATCGGGCACTCCGGCGAATCGCACCAGCAGCGATCCCGCATGCGGGCGGACCGAGTCGACGGTGAGCATGCCGCCGGTATCCGTGCCGAACCGCGCCCCCGGCGCGAACCGCCGCTCGGGTGAATCGGTACGCACCTGCACCGTCACCTCCCCACGCAAGCCGTGTGGCCTGCCGATCCTGCCGACCAACCGATGGGTAGCACTGCGCGGCTGCACGATCGACACCCGGCCCGCCGATCAGCGATCGGTGTCGACGACGTCCACCCGCACCCCACGTCCGCCGATGCCGCTCATCACGGTACGCAACGCGGTGGCCGTGCGCCCGCCCCGGCCGATCACCTTGCCCAGGTCCTCGGGGTTGACGTGCACCTCGAGTGTCCGTCCCCTTCGCGTGGTCACCAGCTGAACGCGCACGTCGTCAGGGTGATCCACGATCCCCCTGACGAGGTGCTCGAGCGCGTCCGCCAGCATGTTCACGCCTGCCCGTCCGCTGCTTTCGGCGCGTCCTCCCGAGCCTCGGCCGGGCTGGCGGCGGTGTCTGCGACAGGGTCAGCTCTCCTGGCACCCTTCTTCTTCGGCGTGGTGGCCTGGGTGGTCGGTGCCTCCCCGGCCTCGGCCAAAGCCCTGGCGAACAGTTCGGCCTTGTCCGGCTTCGGCGCGGCCCGCCGCAGCGTGCCTTCCTGGCCCGGCTGGCCGGTGAACTTCTGCCAGTCACCGGTGATCTCGAGGAGGTGCTGGACCGGCTCGGTGGGCTTCGCTCCGACTCCGAGCCAGTACTGCACCCGATCGGAGTCGACCTCGATGAAGCTGGGCTCCTCCTTGGGGTGGTACTTACCGATCGCCTCGATCGCCTTACCGTCGCGACGACTGCGGGCGTCGGCGACGACGATCCGGTAGTGCGGCTGGCGGATCTTGCCAAGCCGCATGAGCTTAATCTTGACAGCCACGGGTAGAGCTACTCCTGTCAACGATCAGATGTTCACGGGTGAGCGCGCGCGGCCTACGGTGGGGGCGCGAGCCGGCATTGCCCATCAGGTCAGTGGTTCCATCAGGTCAGTGGTCCCATCAGGTCAGTGGTCCCAGCGCGGTAGAGGGCCCGCCGTGACAACAGCGTCCCATTGTGCCAGACGATCGGGGCGGGCCAGTACTGCCCATGCCCATCGACGGACCCGGTCACCCGAGCAGCATGCCCTGACTGACCAGCAACAGCCCGACGGCGGGCAGAAAGTTGTTCGCCTGATGGGCGGCGATGCTGGCCACCAGGTTGCCGGTGAGCAGCCTGGCCAGCGCGATCGGCAGCGTGATCACCAGCAGCAAGGGGGTGCGCAGCAGTTCCAGATGCGCGAAGGAGAACGCCACCGTGGTCACCACCAAGACCACCCAACGGTTCCATCCCCAGTACTGCATGGCTCGCCAGAGCACACCGCGGTAGAGCACTTCCTCGCAGATCGGCGCCACCAGCCAGACCGCGAAGAAGGTCACGATTCCGATCCCGATCGGCAGTCGCTGGCTGTCGAACACCTCGCCCACCGCGGAGTTCGCGTGAGCCTGACCCACCCAGCGCGCCCACAGCGCTGAAGCGGGCAGGGTGAGGATCAGCCCCACCGCGCCCAGCGCCAGCCCCAGGCCGAGGTCGCGCCATCGCCACCGCACGGACAGCTCGGTGCGCAGTCGCTCCCGCAGCGTTGCCCCCCGGCCCACGATCGCGACACCCGTGACGGCGACCAGGGCGGCCACCACGGTGGGTACCACGAGCGCCGTGACCAACGCCAGCGGTGGCAGCGGCCCGCCGACGGCCAGATCCCGCGCATTGAGCTCGAACGGCACCAGCACCAGCACCGAGGTTACCAGGAACGTCACTTCGGCGAAGGCGAAAACGGCGAGCATGTACCAGCCGCGACGGGGATCCGGCTGGTCCGCCGGCTCCCGCGGTGGAACCATCGCGCCCGGCCCGAACCTCGGCAGGGGCGGCGCTCCGGGCTGGTGCGGATACTCGGGCGTGCTCACGGCTTCTCCTGGTGGTTAGGACAGTCCTGGTGCCGCATGAACCCCGCGCACGACGCCACGCAACATCAGCAACACCGGATCGCGCAGTGCGGCCGGATCCAGCCGTGGGTCGGTCCGGGTGACGAGCAGATCGGCGGGGGCACCCGCCACCAGACCGGGAACCCCCAACCAGTCGCGAGCCGCCCAGCTCGCCGCCGCGAGAGCCTGCTCGCCGCTGCACCCGACGGTACGCAATGCCACGATCTCGTCCACCAGGCGGCCGTGCCCGATGCCACCACCCGCATCGCTGCCCGCGTAGACCGGAATCCCCGCCTCGACAGCGGCGCCGACGGCGTCTCGGCCCCTGGTATGCAGCGCGCGCATATGGTCCGCATAGCGCGGATAGCGCTGCGCGCGGTCGGCGATCGCCGGGAAGTTCTCGATGTTGATCAGCGTGGGCACCAGGGCCGTGCCCCGAGCGGCCATCTCGGCGATGGTGTCGGCGGACAGGCCGGTGCCGTGTTCGATGCAGTCGATCCCGGCGGCGATCAGACCTGGCAGCGCATCCTCACCGAAGACGTGCGCGGTGACCCGGGCACCGGCCGCGTGCGCAACACCGACCGCCTCGGCCAGCACGTCATCCGGCCACAACGGGGCCAGGTCCGACGCTGCCCCGCCGGACCGGTCGATCCAGTCCCCGACCAGCTTGACCCACCCGTCCCCGGCCGCGGCCTGCTCCTGCACCGCCTGCGGCAGCAGCCTGGGATCGTCGAGTTCCACGCCGATCGCAGGGATGTAACGCTTCGGGCGGGCCAGGTGCTGTCCCGCCCTGATGATGCGGGGCAAGTCGGCCCGGGACTGCAGCGGCCGGGTGTCGATCGGGGCGCCGCAGTCCCGGATCAGCAGGGTGCCCGCGTCCCGGTCGGTGGCGGCCTGTTCGGCGGCTTCGTCCAGCGTGGCAGTCCCGTGCCGGCCGATACCGACGTGGCAGTGTGCGTCGACCAGACCCGGAAGCAGGTAGCCGCCGTCGCAGACGGTGACCGCCCCGGGTACGGGTCCATCGCAGATCACTCCGTCGGCGACCCATAGCTCACCGGGTTCCCCGGCGGGCAACAGCACGCCGCGAAGGTGCAGCACCGGGGCTTCGCCCGCCCCAGAGGACCAGGAAGACGCCATCACCTCTTGCCGAACTTCAACTTCGACGGATCGAACCCAGGAGGCAGCTGGTCCAGGGCGGACTGACCGGGCGGCAGCTGGCCGGGCCCAGCACCCGGCCCGGCCTGACCCAGCCCCGACAGGTCGGGAAACCCGCCCGGCAGCCCGCCGCGCACCTTCGGTGGGGTCGGTCCCCGTCCCTTGCCCTTCTTGCCCTTCTTGCCCTTGCGGCTCCTGCGCCCGGCGCCGAACCCGCCCAGGCCGAACTGGCCCGCCATCTGCTGCATGATCTTGCGAGCCTCGAAGAACCGGTCGACCAGCTGGTTGACCTCACTGACCGTCACCCCGGAGCCCCGAGAGATACGCTGCCGCCGGGAGGCGTTGATGATCTTCGGATCGGCCCGCTCCGCGGGGGTCATGCCGCGAATGATGGCCTGCAGCCGGTCGAGTTGCTTGTCATCGACCTCCGCGAGCTGTTCCTTCATCTGACCCGCTCCGGGCAACATGCCGAGCAAGTTGGAGATCGGCCCCATCCGGCGGACCGCCTGCATCTGCTCGAGGAAGTCCTCCAGGGTCAGCTCACCGCTACCGATCTTGGCTGCGGCCTGCTCGGCCTGCTCGGCGTCGAAGGCCTGCTCGGCCTGCTCGATGAGGGTGAGCATGTCCCCCATGCCCAGGATCCGGCTCGCCATCCGATCCGGGTGGAAGACGTCGAAGTCCTCCAGCTTCTCCCCGTTGGACGCGAACAGGATCGGGCGGCCGGTGATCTGCCGAACCGACAGTGCCGCACCACCACGGGCGTCGCCGTCGAGCTTGGTCAGCACCACGCCGGTGAAGCCGACACCGTCGCGGAACGCCTCGGCGGTGAGCACCGCGTCCTGGCCGATCATCGCGTCGACGACGAACAGCACCTCGTCGGGCTCGACGGCGTCCCTGATGTCGCTGGCTTGCTGCATCAGTTCGGCGTCGATGCCCAACCGGCCCGCAGTGTCCACCACGACGATGTCGTACTGGCGGGCGCGGGCCTCGGCCACCCCGCGGCGGGCGACGTCGACCGGGTCGCCCGGCTCTGCTCGGTAACCGGTCGCTGACGCGCCCGGCTCTGCTCTTTGACCGGTCGCTGACGCGCCCGGATGGGGCGCGAACACCGGTACCCCGGCCTGCTCGCCCACCACCTGGAGCTGGGTGACCGCGTTGGGGCGCTGCAGGTCGGCGGCGACCAGCAGTGGGGTGTGCCCCTGTCCACGCAGCCAGCGGGCCAGCTTGCCCGCCAGCGTCGTCTTGCCCGAGCCCTGCAGGCCGGCCAGCATGATCACGGTGGGTGGCGTCTTGGCCAGTTCGAGGCGGCGGTTCTGCCCCGCCAGGCTCTCCTCGCCACCGAGCAGGCGAACGAGCTCCTCGTCGACGATCTTGATGACCTGCTGGGCGGGATTCAGCGCAGCGGCGACCTCTGCACCCTTCGCGCGTTCCTTGACCTGCACCATGAACTGGCGGACCACAGGAAGGGCGACGTCGGCCTCGAGCAAGGCGATGCGGATCTCACGGGCCGTGGCATCGATATCGGCCTCGGAGAGCCTGCCTTTGCCACGCAGGCCAGACAACGTCGAAGTAAGCCGGTCAGAGAGGGTGTCGAACACGCCGGTCGCGCTCCCTACGGGTGCGGTGGGGGCGGAGCCCCGGAGTGGGCTGGTACAGCCAGCCTAGCCGTCCCGCCGCCGGGCCTGATCCGGACCTGGCTCGCAGCGGCCACGACGACTCCGCCGGCCTGGCCCGTCGGCGCCCCGAAGCCCCTCTTGTGGGCGCCGACGGCCCAGCGTGGCCCTGGTACCGGAAAGAGTCACACCCACTGCCCGTCCCCCACTCGGGCGGTTACCCCGCGTCCGCCCGGCCACTGCCCGGCCCACACCGAACAGCATGGCGCGC
>JBOHGD010000055.1:0-34455 GCA_050699955.1 Pseudonocardiaceae bacterium
CTCACCCTCATGAATCAAACCCAGCAGGATGTGCTCGGTGCCGATATAATTGTGGTTGAGCATCCTGGCCTCTTCCTGAGCCAGCACAACCACCCGCCTCGCACGGTCGGTAAACCTCTCGAACATGTGCACTCCTGACTGATGCGCCGTCGCAGCGCGGCCCGACTTGGTCATCTTGTGGACCCGAGACACGCCGTGAGGCAACTGTAACTGCCGGGCGACGAACGCGGCGTCCCAATGCTGCTAGCCGACGCCAGATCCAACGTCGTACCCCCGGTCGAGATTCCCGTGGGGTAGCCGTGTCCGCTCAGGGTGAACGGCCCACACTATCGGATCCACCCTCTCGGGTGGTCCCGGTCCCAGACCCATGTCATCGGGCCAGCGCGCTGTTAGGTTAGGCAACCCTGAAAGCTCAGATCCGCCTGAGGGAGGATTACAGTGCCACGAGCCGCATGGCCACTGAACCTGCCCGGCGGGGCGAGCCCTCCGACTTCGGCATTTTACTCTACGCACCCACTGGCTGTCTCCGTGGCGAAGGTGGACCGCGCCGTGGATTGGCTGTCCTTCCGGCTGCTGGACCTGCCCGGTACCGAGTGGACCCGCTGTGAACAGGCGCTTTCCGATCCCGCGTTCTTCACCCGCTGGCGAGCCCTGGTGGCGGCGTGGCTGGGCAGGCAGCACGCCGAGGTACCAGAGCGGACCGCGGCCGGTTACGTACTGCAATGGTACCTGGGCATCCCGACCTATATCGGCACGATGTTGTTCCACGCCGCCCGGCGGGTGCCCTCGCTGCAACCGCAACAACTCGCGTTCCGGTTCGACCCCGGGTGGGTGCAGGAAGTGGCGCTGCGGCCCGGCCGGTTCTGGTGCCTGGCCAATGACCCAGACGCCGGGCATCCCGACGCCACGGTGTTGCCTGACGAGGTGGCGCTGGGTGTCGCATTACGCCATGAGGTGGTGTCGCACGCCACACGTTTCCTACGGGTTTACGGCCCACAGGTCCGCTTCGGGCGCCGCACGCTCTGGGCCGCGGTGACCGACGTTCTGGATACCGGTCTGCTGCTGGCGGGGCGCTCATTCGGGTCTGCGCAAGCTGGTGCCGCCGATGCCCGGCTCGTCCTCGCGCAGCGCGTCGAACCGCTCACGTCGGCGTCCACCACGTGCACGGTCACCGACGAGCACGGGCGAGTGCACTGGACACGCCGACGCGGCTCATGTTGCTTCTACTTCGCCCTGCCAGGTGTCGAACAGCCATGCGTCACCTGCCCGCGAACCGACGACGCGGGGCGCGCCCGAATTCTCGGCACGCTCGATCAGCCCTGATCGACCCCGTATGTTGGGCGTCCATGCCCGAGACCTATATCGCGTTGATCTTCGCTGCGGTAGTGGTCTGTATGGTCGCGATCATGTATACCCGGGCCACCCGGCGCCCGTCGGCTGACCCGGGCTTCGCATCGGCGCCCGATCCGGGGGAGCAGCGTCCGCTGGCCGCCGTGGTATTCAACCCGACCAGGTTCGGCGATGTGGCCACGGTTCACGTCCAGATTGCACAGGTGTGCGCGGAGCTGGGCTGGTCCGACCCGCTGTGGCTGGAGACCAGCGCGGAGGATCCGGGGATCGGCCAGGCCAGGACCGCGTTGACAGCCGGCGCCGATCTGGTGCTCGTCTGTGGCGGCGACGGCACGATCCGGAATGTGGCGCAGGTCCTGGCCGGGTCGGGCACGGCGATGGGCCTGCTGCCGGCCGGAACCGGGAATCTGCTGGCTCGCAACCTGGCCATACAGCTCGACGACCCCGCGGCAGCCACCCGGATCGCGTTGTCCGGCGTGAACCGGCCGATCGACGTGGGCCGGGTGAGCGTCGACGACGGCGACGAGGAGCAGGTCTTCCTGGTGATGGCCGGCATGGGGTTCGACGCCGCGATCATGGCTGGCGCACCGGCGCGGTTGAAGGCCCGGGTGGGCCCGCTGGCCTACTTCATCTCTGGGACCCGCGCGCTGAAGGGACCGCAGGTCAGGATCGCCCTCACCATGGACGGCCAGCCCGAGATGCACCGTCGGGTACGCACAGTGGTGGTAGGCAACTGCGGCAGGCTGCTTGCGGGGCTGGTGCTGATGCCTGCCGCCAAGTTGGACGACGGGTTGCTGGACGTGGTGACCATCGCACCGAAGGGGATCATCGGATGGCTGGCGGTGGCCGCCCAGGTGCTGACCCGGCGACGCAGCGGCCACCCGATAATCGAGCACCGGCAGGGCCACACGATCACCATCGCCTCCGAGGGACCACAACAGGTCCAGTTCGACGGCGACTCGGTGGGCAACGCACAGATACTGCGGATGCGCGTCGAGCGAGGAGCCCTGCTGGTGCGGGTCGCCCGTTGAGCGCTCAAACGTCGTACCGGGGATGCGGAGCCATCGGAAACGCCCGATGCGCGGACCACCAGGGCGGACTACAGCGGCTCGGAGAACCACGGGGGGCAGTTCACTGCGTACCTCGGCGTAGCGGAGAACGAACCCTCCTCGTGCCCGGCCACTGCCCTGGCCCGGGTCACGGGGGTGCTCACGTCACCATCCCCGAGTTGGCGGCAGATCCGAAAACGGTAGCCGTCCGAAAGGGGAGCCTACTGCGGTATGCCCCAAAACCGCGTCGACGATCACATGAGCCTTCGAGACTCGATCGGACCCACCGGCGCCGTCCGATCCCGCCCTGGGCCGGGGCGACACCGGCGGGCCGGGCTCAGTTTCCCTTGTGGTAGGCGTCGAGCACCTCAGCCGGGATACGACCGCGATCGGAGACGTTGTAACCGTTCTTGCGAGCCCACTCGCGGATGGCCGCGTTCTGTTCGCGGTCAACTGAAGCCCGGCCGCCACCGCTGGAGCGGCGGGCAGGGGTTGAGGCCTTGCGACGGCCTCCGGCCTTACGAGCATTGGAGACGAAGTCGGCCAGCGAGTCACGCAGCTTGCCCGCGTTGCCCTCCGACAGATCGATCTCGTAAGACACTCCATCGATACCAAACTCTACGGTCTCTTCTGCCGTACCTCCGTCGAGGTCATCGACCAAGGTCACGGTGACCTTCTGCGCCATAGCTTGTCGTCCTCCCTTGGGACATGTGGTAGGCGGAGCCATCGCACGACGACTCCACAACGACAAGAGGCAGGTTAGCCTATTCACCGACGGATTGCGCAATCGACCCGCCGTGGGCGATCAGCTCATTCGGGTCGCACCAGCGGGAAGAGGATCGTCTCACGGATACCCGAACCAGTGAGCGCCATGAGCAGGCGATCGATCCCCATTCCCAGCCCTCCGCTCGGCGGCATTCCGTACTCCATCGCACGCAGGAAGTCCTCGTCGAGCGGCATCGCCTCGTCGTCGCCTGCCGCAGCGAGGGCAGCCTGAGCCTCGAAACGCTCGCGTTGCACGACTGGGTCGACCAGCTCGGAGTAGGCCGTGGCCGACTCGACGGACCGGATGTAAAGATCCCATTTCTCGACCAGGCCCTCGGCGCTGCGGTGCTCACGGGCCAGCGGAGCGGTGTCGACGGGGAAGTCCTTGACGAACGTCGGAGCATGCAGCCCAGACGCCACCAGGTGCTCGAACAGCTCTTCCACGAGCTTGCCTGGTACCCAGCCAGGACGCACCGCTAGCCCGACCCGGTCGGCATGACGGACCAGATCAACCTTCGGTGTTGCGGGAGTGATCTCTTCACCAAGCGCATCTGAGACTGCACCGAACAGGGTCGTCTGCGCCCATTCGCCACCGATGTCGTACTCGCTGCCGTCGGCGAGTCGAAGCGTTGTGGAACCGAACACATCCTGTGCAACTGTCTGGTACAGCGTGCAAGTCAGCTCCGCCATCCCGGTGTAGTCAGTGTAGGCTTGGTAGGCTTCGAGCATGGTGAACTCCGGTGAGTGCGTGGAGTCCGCGCCCTCGTTGCGGAACACTCGGCTGAGTTCGAAGACACGCTCGATGCCGCCAACGACACATCGCTTCAGGTAGAGTTCCGGCGCGATGCGCAGGTACAGGTCGGTGTCGAGTGCGTTGGAGTGCGTCACGAACGGCCGCGCCGCGGCACCTCCGTGCACTACCTGTAGCATCGGCGTCTCGACCTCGACGAAGTCGCGGGAATGCAGCGTCTCACGCACTGATCGCGCTGCGTCAGCCCGCACCCGCGCCGCCCGCCTGGCCGCATCACGGACGATGAGATCAACGTAACGGTAGCGGACCCGCATTTCCTCGGTCAGTTCCTTGTGGGCTACCGGAAGAGGTCGCAGTGCTTTGGCCGCCATGGACCATTCCCGGGTACGCACCGACAGCTCACCTCGTCGGGAGGTAACCACCTCCCCGGTCACTGAAACGTGGTCCCCGAGATCGACATCCGCCTTCCACGCGGCGAGCCCCTCGGCGCCGACCTCGGCCTGGCTGAGCATGACCTGCAGCTCAGTGCCGGCACCCTCCCGCAAGGTCGCGAAGCACAGTTTGCCGGTATTGCGCAAAAAGATGACCCGGCCGGTAACAGCGACCTCTTCGCCGGTAGCCGTGTCCACGGGCAAGTCAGCGTAGGCGTCCCGGATCTCCCGCAGAGTCCGCGTCCGTGGTACCGCCACGGGGTAGGGGTGCGGTCCGGCGGCCAGCATCCGCTCTCGCTTCTGCCGGCGAACCCGCAATTGGTCCGGTCGGCCGTCGGCAGTGGGAGATGACTCGGTTGTCACCACCGACAACGTAGTGATCCGGGCTGGGCAGCGTCAGCACCGGCACTCGTCGGAACGCATCCGCAATCCGCCGGGGTCGTGCTGAGCTGGGTGGCACGAGTCCCGCAGCTACCGGCGAACGCCGGCCACGTGCATGAGAGGCGGACACGGCGTGCATGAGAGGCGGACACGCGGGTGGGGGGTCAGCGGGTGTTGCGTTCGAAGACCATCCGCAATCCGTAGAGCGTGAGCTCGGGCGCGTGGTGCGTGATGGTCTCCGATTCGGCGATCACCAGCGGGGCGAGTCCCCCGGTGGCGACCACCACCACGTCGTCCTCCGCGCCGGGGGCCAACTCCGCGGAGATCCGCCGGACCAGCCCGTCCACCTGCCCGGCGAAACCGAACAGCAGCCCGGACTGCAGGGCCTCCACAGTGCTCTTGCCGATGACCGATCGGGGACGGATGAGCTGCACCTTCACCAGCTGAGCGGCTCGCGCGGCCAACGCGTCGACGGAGATCTCGATACCCGGGGCAAGTGCGCCACCGAGGAATTCCCCGCGCGCGCTCACCACGTCGAAGTTGGTGGAGGTACCGAAGTCCACGACGATCGCAGGACCGCCGTAGAGCGTGTAGGTGGCCAGCGTGTTGACGATCCGGTCGGCGCCCACCTCACGCGGGTTGTCGTAGAGCAATGGCACCCCGGTGCGTACCCCGGGCTCCACGATCACCCGAGGGATCTGCGGCCAGTACCGCTCCAGCATCACTCGCAGCTCACGCAACACCGCGGGGACGGTGGACAAGGCCGCAACCCCGGTGATCTTCTCGACGTATTCACCGAGCAGACCGCGGACGGTGAGCGCCATCTCGTCCGCGGTCATTCTGGCGTCGGTATGCATCCTCCGGTCGTGCACCAGTGTGGCGTCGTCCCCGGTGCCGTCGAACAAGCCGAGCACGATGTTGGTGTTGCCGATGTCCACCGCCAGCAGCACCGCTCCCCCTCAGACGTCGACGTTGATCAGAGCGTCCAGCCGAGCCGCATCGACCGTCTCGGCCGTTTCCTCGTGATCAGCTGGTGCGCCGATTGTGCGACCATCACCGGCCGAGCCACTCACCGGGGTCGCCCCGGCCGGTCCCGCGGGCAGGACACCCGCGGAGCCGGTGATCAGGCCGCTCCCCGCCGGGGCACGAGCCGGATCGTTGCACTGGTCCACGATCCGATTCGCGGCATCGACGAACACCACCCGGGCCCGGCAGTTCCGGGCTTCGGTCTCGTCCATCGTGGCGTACGAGATAATGATCACCAGGTCGCCAGGGGCCACCAGATGCGCAGCTGCACCGTTGATCCCGATCACGCCGGTAGCGCGGGCGCCGGGAATGACGTAGGTCTCCAGCCGGGCTCCGTTGGTGATGTCCACTATCGCCACCCGCTCACCGGTGAGCAGGTCTGCGGCATCCATCAGGTCCTCGTCGACGGTTACTGATCCCACATAATGCAGATCCGCATGAGTGACGGTGGCGCGATGGATTTTGGACTTCAACATGGTGCGGAACATCGCGGACCTCCTTATCTGCTCGATCCGTGTGCTGTAACGCCTCCGCCGGGTCCGGCCGGTCCCGCAAGCCCTATGGCGTCAGCCACCCGCAAGGACCCGGCGCTTTCGGGCACGTCCAGGTGCACGCCGGCGTTGTCGATCAGGCGAGTGGTCCCCACGGTGGCGGCGATCAGCAGCCTCGCCGCACCCCACTGCGGGGCCGGGCCGAGCTCGAGGCCGCGTAGCACCAGATAGTCCAGCACCACGGCCGGTTGCGACTCCAGCACCTGGGTAGCGACGGCGAGCACCGCGTCCGAGCCGCGCGGACCCACGTGCGAACCGGCCGCCAACGCTGCGGAGAGCGCCACCGCGGCAGCGCGCTGGTCAGGCCCCAGATAGACATTGCGGGAGGACAGCGCGAGCCCGTCCGGTTCACGGACCGTGGGCACTCCGGCCACCTGCACTCCCAGCCGCAGATCCTGGGCCATCCGGTGGATGAGGACGAGCTGCTGGTAGTCCTTCTCGCCGAAGAACGCGCGATCCGGTCCGACGATCCCGAAGAGTTTGGCGACCACCGTGAGCACCCCGGCGAAGTGACCCGGCCTGCTGGCACCCTCCAGTTCGGCGCCCAGCCTTCCCGGATGCACGGTGGTGTCCGAACCAGGTGGGTACATCGCCTCCACCCCCGGCGCGAACACCAGCTCCACACCCTCCTCGCGGCACAGCGCGAGGTCGGCCTCGAACCGGCGAGGGTAGCGATCCAGGTCTTCGTCCGGTCCGAACTGCAGCGGATTGATGAAGATGGACACCACCGTGACCGCGCCCGGTGTGCGGCGGGCGGTCCGAATCAGCTCACGGTGCCCGGCATGCAGGGCACCCATCGTCGGCACCAGCACCACCGGACGCCCGCTGCGGCGCAGCGCGCGGGTGACCCGGGACAGCGTCGCGGGGTCCTCGTGGACGGTCAGCAGGCCAGGCGCGAAATCGGTCATGTCGCCGCCTCCGCGGGAAAAAGTACGTCGGCGGTCATCACTCCTGCTCCAATGTCTCTCGGATCCCGGCCGCGGCCGCAGGAGAGATCAACCCGGCGTCCTCGGCACGGCACGCGGTCCGGCCGGCCTGCGCGCGGTAGGAGCCGAGCAACTCCGGGGCGGACTCGGCGAGCACCCTCAGGTGCAGTCGGAGAGTATCGACGTCGCCACGGGCCACCGGGCCGGTCAGTGCGCGGTCACCGTGACGCAGAACGTTGTCCAGCGCTGCCTCCAGCAACGGACCGAGGACTCGCTCGGCAGGCACCACACCGGCCCGCTCCAGCGCGTCCACGGCGTCTCGTACCAGGGTGGCCAGGTGGTTCGCACCGTGCGCCAGCGCGGCGTGGTACAGCGGCCGCGACTGCGATGGGACTCGCACCGGCTCGGCGCCCATCTCCAATACCAGCGCCTCCCCGACGCTCCAGCCGGTCTCGTCGGCGACGGTGACGCCGACGCAGGCCGTCCCCAGCCGGGCGACGTCCTCAGCGCGTCCGGTGAAGGTCATCGCGGGGTGCAGCGCGAGCGGGAGCACCCCCACTGCGGTGGCCGGCTCGAGTACCTCCACCCCCAGCGCACCGCAGGTGTGCACCACGATCTGACCGGCCCGAAAGGTCCCGGTGGCGGCCAGCCCGCAGACCAGCCCGGGCAGCACGTCGTCCGGCACGGCCAGCAGCACCAGGTCGGCCCGGCGCACCACGTCGTCGGGTGGCAGCACCGGAGCATCGGGCAGCAGCAGCGCGGCCCGGCGCAGGGACGCCCGGGACACCGCGCTGACCCCGAGCACCGTGTGCCCGGCGCCGGACAAGGCCGCGCCGAGTACCGCCCCCACCCGGCCTGCCGAGACCACGCCTACGGCCAACCGGGCCGGGCGGGCGGCCACATCCTTTGAAGCGGACGCCCCCGACCGAGGCATCGTCGCCATCGCCGTCCTCCAGCCGTTCCAGTCCCGTCATCGCGGGTACCGGACTTCCGTGCGCGCAGGCTAACGCCGTTGACGCGGGTCGCGCCGCTGCGGGTGAGCAGCTTCACCCTCCCCGACGATCATCGCCTCCGCGGTGGGGGAGGCGGATACGGGGCAACGTAGCGGCCCGGCTGTCCGGGTGGCTGCGGCAGGGTCGGGGCCGGGCTGGGTGGCAGGACCGCTGGTGGCGGCTGCCAGCCCGGTGGGGGCCGCCGCCAGGCCGAGCCCAGCGCCTGCGGCGCCCGCACCGCCCGCTCGCGGGCGGCCAGCACCGCGGTGAGTGACTCATGGTGCCAGCGACCGGCGTCCGCGCCGACCGTGCCGCGCTGCATCCGGTCCCGCAGGAAGGCGAGCTCGGTGACCGCGTTCTGATAGTCGCGGACCGCCTCGGCGGCCTGCGGACCGGCGCGATCGCGCACCACCGAGCGCCACCCCTGCCTGCCCGCCAGGCTGGCCAGCAGCGGGACCTCGCTGGGCGCGATCCACCCCGCGCCGGCGAATCCCGGCAACTGGGCGGCAACCACCCGCTGCTCCCGGCGGCGCTGCCAGAGCACCAGCCCGACCAGACCGGCGAACAGCGGCACCATGATCACGACGTAGACGAAGGGCAGCAACCCGAAACCGGCCGACGCATTCCACAGCGCGTGCAACGACACCGCCCCGAGGTAGCCGACCAACGGCAGCACCACCATCGCGACCCGGCTGCGCCGGCAGACCGCCAGCCCCACCGCGATCCCGGTCATCGCCGTGAACAGCGGATGCGCGAACGGGGAGAGCACCCCGCGCAGGATGAACACCGCGATCACGCCGCCGTCCTGGCCGACCAGCCCGTCGCTGGCGAAGGCGCGGCCGAAGTAGAGGATGTTCTCGGTGAACGCGAAACCCGCGGCGACCAGCCCCGCATAGACGATCCCGTCCACCACACCGTCGAACTCGTTGCGCCGCCACAACACCAGGCCGATCAGGAACGCCCCCTTGAAGGCCTCCTCGACGATCGGGGCGGAGATGACCGCTCCGACCAGATCACCATGGCCCTTGCCGAGCGCCTGCTCCCCGATCATCGCTGCGGTGTCGTTGACGATCCCCGCGCCGAGTACGGACACCCCCGCGCCCCACAGAAAGGCGGCCAGCAGCAACCGGGACGGCTCCGGCTCCCAGCGGTCGACCCACAGGAAGGCGGCCACCACCGGCAGCACCGGTAGCACCGCTGCCATCGTGCCCACCAGAACCGCGGCATCGCCGATACTGGTGCTCAGGAAGCCGAGCACGATCAGAGCCGGAATCGCCAGCACAACCAGGCCCAGCACCGGCATCAGCACCCGTCGACGGTGCCGCTGCCCCCACTGCTGGCGAATGCGGTGGGACGAGGGTGTCGGCGGTGACCCGGGTGTCGATGGTGGCGGCACCGCCGGTCCGAACGCACTCATGGCACCGCAGCCTAGGCCGCCGTCGCCGAGTTCGATCAGTCGAAGGGGATCGGAGGTCAGTCCTGCGCACGCCTCCGCCTGCCCGGGGAGGCCGAGCCGTCACCGTAAGCGGCCAGCAGATCGTCCACCGGCCGCTGACGAGTGCCGTGCGGTGCGCGCGGGCTGCTGTGCCGAGCCCGGCCGGACCGGTCGGCGACGGGCCGGGAATCGGGAATCGGGCGCAGGAGGGTGGATTCGGCCCGCAGCTCGACCCGCTCCACCAGCACATCCCCGCCCAGTAAGGTCCGCAGGGTCTCGCGCAGCGACTGCAGCTCACCGTGCAGCGCGACGATCTCCTCCCGATCCCTTCGCTCGGCCTGCTCGCGCAGTTCGCCTTCCACGGTCAGCTCATGCTCCCGACGGGCGGCGATCTCACGATCCAGCTCCAACTGGTAGACCTCGCGCAGTCCGTCGCTGCGATCCGAGCCGACCCCCAGGCGTATCCGTGCTGCCGCGAACGTTCCGATCAGCGCCGCCCACAGCGCCACCACGATGCCCAGCCTCAGCAGACGCACATCGTCAGCTCCGACGGCGAGCGCGGCCGCGGCCAGCACCGCCAGCACGCCGCTGCCGAGTACCAGGACCCGATCGCCGACCCACCGTAACGGAAGCTCCTCGGGGCTGGTCATGGCAGCCACGGTACCTGGCATTATGCCTGATGGGAGGCCTGCGCGGGGATATCCAGCCATCGTCCGGGTGACGGTCGGCCGATGCCGATCTCAGCCGTCGTCGGAATGGCGGTCATCAGCCTGCTGGCCGTCGGGGAAGTCGGGATTCCGGCAGCAGTGCTCCAGCCACAAGGCGGCGGCCACCAGTGCCCCCGCGCAGACCGCCCCGATCGACGCGGTGACGGTGTCCGAGGCGGCGGACTGTAGCTGGTCACGCAGCGGCAGCACGTAGGTCAACACACCCAGCCAGGCGCCGAACGTGATCGAGCCGGCCAGCGACGATGCCTTGGCCAGCGCGACCGCCTTCGCGGCGCTGAGCGCCTGGACCGGCCGGGTTCCCGGCTTGCGCTGGATCCGCGCCCGCAATGTCGTGCCCAGCACCGCCTCGACGGCCGCGAAGGCGAGCAGCGTGATCCCGGCCGGCTGAGGCAGCAGCGGTAGGTCACCGTAGGAGGTCTGAAGCAGCAGGTTCACCAGCACCGCCCCGATGACACCGACGGCGATCAGATCACGGGATCGGGTGAAGGTCACGGCGACTCCAACGACCCCAACGCGAGATCGTCGCGCCGCCGCAGGCCGCGCCGCTGCGCGTCGGGCAGCGCGGCGACGAGATCGGCCACCGTGCCGTATCCGGGCAGCACCGCATCGGGCTGCGCGTCCAACCAGGGCACCAGCACGAAGGCACGCTGGTGAGCCCGCGGGTGTGGCAGCGTCAGGTGCGGATCGCTGCGGTGGGTCCGCGCCACGTCGATCACGTCGACATCCAGGGTGCGCGGCCCCCACCGGACCTCGCGGGTCCGCTCTGCGGCGTCCTCGCACCGCTGCCCACGGCGCAGCCACTGCTGCGCGTCAGCATCCGGATCGTCGACGAGCAGCACCGCGTTGAGGAACTCGTCCTGCTCGACGCCGCCCCACGGCGCGGTCTCGTACACCGGTGATGCCGCGTACACCGCATCGCCGAGCATCATGACGCAGCCACGCAGGTACCCCAGCCGGTCACCGATGTTCGACCCGATCGACAGCACCGCGGCGCTCACCGCATATCACCCTGACCGGGGCGGCGGGAGCGGCGGGTGGTGACGGCCACGTCGGCGAAATCGAGCGGGATGGGCGCGGCCGGTTTGTGCACTGTCACCTCGACCGCCCTCACCCGCTGGTCGGTCAGCACGTCGGTGGCGATCCGGGCGGCCACCGTCTCGATCAGATTGCAGGGCGCTCCGCCGACGATCCGCGCGATCCGCTGGGCCAGCACGCCGTAGTCCAGCGTCGCGGACAGCTCGTCGGTGCTCGCGGCCGGGCCGAGGTCCAGCCAGACCGTGGCGTCGACGACGAACTCCTGACCGTGTGCCCGCTCGTGCTCGTGCACCCCGTGCCTGCCGTGCACGCGCAGTCCGCTGAGGGTGACCCGATCGTCGCCGATGGCCGGGGCAGGTCGATCGGGGCTCACCGCAGGCCCCCTGCCTGCCGAGCCACCGTGCTGCGCGAGAGGCCGAGCTGCCAGGCCGTGACCACCGCGATGGCATCGCGCGAGGCAGCCACGTCGTGTACCCGGACCCCCCATACGCCGGCGGAGGCGGCCAACGCCGTCACCGCGACGGTGGCGGTCTCGCGGCCCTCCGGGCGGCGCGGGGTGCCGTCCGCTCCGGCCAGCAAGGCACCCAGGAACCGCTTTCGAGACGCCCCGATCAGCAGCGGGAACCCCAGTTCGGCCAGTACGTCGAGGTGACGAAGCAGCGCCCAGTTGTGCTCCGCCGTCTTGGCGAAACCGATCCCGGGGTCCAGCACCAGCGCGGCCGGGTCCACCCCGGCCAGCACCGCGGCATCCACCCGGGCCACCAGCTCGGCGCGCACGTCGGTGACGACATCGTGATAGTCGGCCAGCTCGTTCATCCGGGCGCTGTGCCCCCGCCAGTGCATGAGCACCCAGGGCACCTTGCAGCGGGCCATGGTCCCCGCCATCGCGGGGTCCGCCAGGCCGCCGGAGACATCGTTGACGATGATCGCGCCGGCTTCCAGTGCCGCCTCGGCGACCGCGGCGCGGGTGGTGTCCACGCTGCAGGGCACCCCGTGATCGGCCAGCTCACGCAGGACCGGAACCACCCGGGCGATCTCAGTGGCGGCATCCACCCGCCCTGCCCCAGGACGGGTGGACTCGCCCCCGACGTCGACCAGGTCGGCCCCGTGGGCACGCAGCCGCAGGCCGTGAGCCACGGCGTCGTCGCGGTCCAGGAAGCGCCCGCCGTCACTGAACGAGTCGGGCGTGACGTTGAGGATGCCCAGCACCGCGCAGCGGCCGGGATCGGGCAGCGCAGGGTGCACTATCACCTCCGCCTCATCAGTTCCAGCGCCTCACTGCGCGAGGAAGCGCTGGTCTTGAACAGCCCCCGTACCGCCGATGTGGTGGTGGTCGACCCTGGCTTGCGGATACCCCGCATCGCCATGCACAGATGCTCGGCCTCGATCACCACGATCACCCCGCGCGGTTCCAGCCTGCGCATCAGCGCATCGGCGACCTGCGAGGTGAGCCGCTCCTGCAGCTGCGGGCGCTTGGCGTACAGATCGACCAGCCGGGCCAGTTTGGACAACCCCGTGACCCGGCCCTCGGCATTGGGGATGTACCCGACGTGCGCGGCCCCGTGGAACGGCACCAGGTGATGCTCGCATTGGCTGTACATCGGGATGTCCTTGACGAGCACGAGCTCGTCGTGCCCCTCGTCGAAGGTCCGCTCCAGCACCACGTCCGGGTCGACGAACAGGCCCGCGAACATCTCCTGGTAGGCCCGGGCGACCCGGGCAGGGGTGTCCCGCAGCCCCTCCCGTTCCGGGTCCTCCCCACAGGCGATCAGCAGCTCGCGCACCGCCGCCTCGGCGCGCGAATGGTCGAAAGCTCGATCCGGGTGCGCGCCCGGCCTGGGCTCGGCAATTCTCGTCATGGCGGACCTCCGCGCGCTGGACAGGCTTGCGCCGGGGATGGGATCTGCCGCCGAAGCGGAGCCTCAGCGATCCCCATCCCGTGGAAAGTCCCAGGCCCGCCCGGAGTCCGGCGAACGAGGCTCGGTCTGCTCGCCGCTATTGTCGCCGAACCACGTTGTCGACTGGTCCTTAGCCGACTGGTCTCTGGGCGGCTGGTCTCTGGGCGGCTGGTCCCTGGGCGGCTGGCCTGGGCCCCGCGGCTCGGCCGGGCCACCGGACGGTGGCTGAGCACCGGACTGCGGAGGCTGGCCACTCGGCCGGGCAGGCTGCCAGATCGGACCGGTCGGTTCGGTGGCCGGACGCCATCCGGGCGGCGCACCATAGTTCGGCGGACCGTAGTTGGGTGGTCCGTAGGGGGGCTGCCCCGCTCCCCCGCCCTGGCTCTGCGGTGGGGAACCCGGCCCACGCTGCGGTGCAGGGAACTGGCGGGTCTGGGGGTAGCCGCCCGGCTGGGCTCCGGGTGCCGGGTTTCCAGCAGGCTGCCCGCCGTTGACGTCACCCCCGGGGTAGGCCGGGGGATACGGGCTCGCCCCGTTGGGTCCGGGATAACCGGGGCCGCCATATGGCGGGCCACCAGGTAGGTCGCCTGCGCCGGGCACCACCCCCACCGGGCTCGGCTGCGGTTCGGGCCGCACGGGTGGCCAGGGCTCCCCGCGCTCCTTGGCCAGCTCCGCCGGCGTCTTGATCGGCGGCTTGTCCGAGGGAGTACGTCCGCCGAAGTCGTTGAACGCGGTGATCCGCGGTCGCTTCTCCACCTGGTCGAAGATCCGCTCGAGGTCTTTGCGCTGTAGCGTCTCGCGGTCCAGCAACTCGACGACCAGCACGTCCAGGATGTCGCGGTAGGTGTTGAGGATCTCCCAGGCCTCGGTGTGCGCGGCCTCGATGAGCGCCCGCACTTCCTCGTCGATCTCGTGGGCGACTTCCAGCGAGTAGTCCGGCTGCCTGCCCGCCGAGCGTCCGAGGAAAGGATCGCCGTGCTCCTGACCGTACTTCACCGCACCGAGCCGGGCACTCATGCCGTATTCGGTGACCATCGCTTTGGCGATCTTGGTGGCCTGCTCGATGTCCGACGAAGCGCCGGTGGTCGGCTCGTGGAAGACGAGTTCCTCCGCCGACCGTCCGCCCAGCGCGAAGACCAGCCGAGCGATCATCTCCGACCGGGTCATCAGTTGCTTGTCGTCCTCGGGCACGACCAGGGCGTGCCCGCCGGTGCGCCCGCGGGGCAGGATGGTCAGCTTGTACACCGGGTCGATGTCCGGCATCGCCCACGCCGCGAGCGCGTGCCCGCCCTCGTGGTAAGCGGTGATCTTCTTCTCCTGCTCGGAGATGATTCGGCTCTTGCGGCGGGGGCCGCCGATCACCCGGTCCACCGCTTCCTCCAGCGCGGCGCCGTTGATCACCCGGCCGTCCTCCCTGGCGGTGAGCAGCGCAGCCTCGTTGATGACATTGGCCAGGTCGGCACCTGAGAAGCCGACGGTGCGCTTGGCCAGCCCATCGAGGTCGGCGTCGGGACTGAGCGGCTTGCCCTTGGAGTGCACCTCCAGGATCGCGCGGCGGCCGCGGATGTCGGGCGCCGCGACCGGGATCTGACGGTCGAACCGGCCGGGCCGCAGCAACGCCGGGTCCAGGATGTCGGGCCGGTTGGTGGCGGCGATCAGGATGATGCCGCCGCGAGCGTCGAAGCCGTCCATCTCGACCAGCAACTGGTTGAGCGTCTGCTCCCGCTCGTCGTGCCCGCCGCCGAGTCCGGCGCCACGCTGGCGGCCCACCGCGTCGATCTCGTCGACGAAGATGATGCACGGGGCGTTCTGCTTGGCCTGCTCGAACAGGTCCCGCACCCGGGACGCGCCGACGCCGACGAACATCTCGACGAAGTCCGAGCCGGAGATCGAGTAGAACGGCACCGATGCCTCGCCGGCCACCGCACGGGCCAGCAGGGTTTTACCGGTGCCGGGCGGCCCGTAGAGCAACACGCCCTTGGGGATCTTGGCACCGAGCGCCTGATACCTGGTGGGGTTGGCCAGGAAGTCCTTGATCTCATGCAGTTCCTCGACGGCCTCATCGGCGCCTGCGACGTCGGAGAAGGTCGTCTTGGGCATGTCCTTGGACAGTTGCTTCGCCTTGGACTTCCCGAAGTTGAGCACCCGGTTCCCGCCGCCCTGGGCATTGTTCATCATCCAGAGCAGCACCAGGAGCAGCAGACCCAGCGGGATGAGGTAGATCAGGATCTGGAAAAGCAGGGACTGCTGAGTGACCTTGGTGTCCCAGCCCCCCGAGATCTGCGCGTCTCGCAGCGCCGTGGTGATCTCGTCGGTGCTGGCGGCCGGGTACTGGGTCAGTATCTGGGTGCCGTCGATGCCTGGCGCGGGCTTGTTCAGGGTGAGCCGGAGCCGCTGCTCCTTGTCCTCGATCGTCGCTTGCTTGACGTTGTGATCGCTGAGTTGTGCCAACGCCTGCGAGGTGTGGACTTGTGTGTACCCGCGGGTGTCGTCGAGCAACATGCTGAATGCCCAGTAGAGCAACAACACGGCAACGACCCACAGCAGCGGGTTGCGGAGCAACTTCTTGCGGTCCATTCGGCTACGGCCCTCGGCGGCCTCGACCCTCCTGACCAGATGTGGGGTGACGGTGGTGGCCCACCATCGCAGGACAGCACAACACTCCCGGTTCGTTCCAGCCTACCGGGTGGACCGGCGTGCCGGTTCGGTGCGAACCGAAGCCGACTGCCAGGCTCAACGGCGGCACCCGCTGAGATGTTCCGGTCGGCGACGGCCGTTCACACAGGGCGGACACAACCCGCACATGATACGGGCACGGCGGACACCAGGAGCTGGCCGGAGCTGACCGCGGGCCAGTGCGCTAGTGGGCGTAGACCTGGGGATCAAGAGTGCCGATATAAGGCAGGTCACGGTAGCGTTCGACATAGTCCAGGCCATAGCCGACCACGAACTCGTTGGGGATGTCGAAGCCCACGTAGCGCACCGGCACGTCGACCTTGACCGCATCCGGCTTACGCAGCAGGGTGCATACCTCCAAGGATGCCGGGCGGCGCGACGCGAGGTTCTTGAGCAGCCAGGACAACGTCAGACCCGAGTCCAGGATGTCCTCCACGATGAGCACGTGACGGTCGGCGATGTCGCGGTCGAGGTCCTTGAGGATCCGCACCACACCCGAGGACGACGTGGCCGAGCCGTAGGAGGCGACCGCCATGAACTCCAGCTGGACCGGGATCGGCAGCGCCCGGGCCAGGTCCGTCATGAACATCACGGCGCCCTTGAGCACTCCGACCAGCAGCAGGTCCCCGCTGCCCGCGAAGCCGGCCATCTCATCGCTGCCGTGCTCGGCCCGGAAGTTGGCGGCGATCTGCTCGGCGAGCTCCGCCGTCTGCCGCTGGATCTGCTCCTCGGTGACAAGCACGGAGGCGATGTCGCCCGAATACACGGCCGGTATCCCCCTCGGGGTGTCGTCGGTAACGAAGGACCGGTAACTCCCAATCAGCAACTCAGGAGGGGTACCCCCGCAGGGGTACCTCAGGCGAGCTGCAGCATGCCACGTGCGCGGTACACCTGGAGATTCCCGGGCAACCGCACGGCGCCCTGGCCTGACCACCTGCCGATCAGACCGTCGGCAGCGCGCAGATGGGCGTCGGTGAGCTCGGGCACCCCGGCGTCGAGCAACCAGCGGCGCAGCGCGCGGCGGCGCAGCGGGGCCGGCGCCGCCGCCAGGACCGCGACCTGCAGGGCCGGCTCTGCCTCTGCCAATGCCGAGCTCAGCAGGGCACGGGCCTGCCCTTCCAGCAGATCCACGTCCTCCTGCAGCTGAGTGGCGGTACGAGCCAGGGCTTCGGCCACCCCGCCACCGAGCACCTCCTCCAACAGCGGCAGCACCTCGGCACGCAGCCGGACCCGGCGGAACCGGGGGTCGGCGTTGTGCGGATCCGCCCACGGAGCCAGGTCCAGCGCGGCACAGGCAGCGGCGTTGACAGCCCGCCGGACACCGAGCAGCGGCCGGCCCCAGGGCGGGTCGAGCTCGCGCATCCCGGCCACCGAACGCGGCCCGGATCCCCGGCCCAGCCCCAGCAGGACGGTCTCGGCCTGATCGTCCAGAGTGTGCCCGAGCAACACCAGCGCCCCGGCCGGTGACGCCGCGCGCAGCGCCGCGTACCGGGCCCGGCGGGCCGCCGCCTCCGGGCCACCCGGCCCGTCCACGGTGACCTCGAGCACCCGGACCGCCGCGCAGCCGAGACCGCGCAGGGTCTGCGCGGCGACCTGCGCCACCCGCTGGGAACCCGGCTGCAGCCGGTGATCGACGACCAGGCCATGCACCGCCAGGCCGAGGCGGTCCGCACAGTGCACGGTCGCCGCGGCCAGCGCCAGTGAGTCGGCACCACCCGAACAGGCCACCGCCACCGCCTGCCCGGTGCCGTGCGCGGCCAGGAAACGCCGAACCGCGGCACGCACCTCGCTGACCGCCGCCGCCGGCCGCGCCGTGCGCACCCCACCCGCCGCGGTGCGCACGCCACCCGGCGGTGGGCTCACACCCGGCGATGGGCTCACACTCGGCGCAGCCACGCCGCCGGGTCGGCGATCTCGGCGCGCGTCGGCAATGTCTCCGGAGAGGTCCACACCGCATTGAACCCGGCCATGCCGACAGCTTCCACCACGTGCCGGGTGAACGCGGCACCCTCGGCGTACTGGCGCAGTTTGGCGTCGATACCCAGCAGCGCCCGCATCACCCGCTCGGTGAGGCCGCCGCCTTGCCTGCGCACGGTGAACCGCTTGCGGATCAGCCGGACCGAGGGCACCACCTCCGGCCCGACTGCGTCCATGACGTGGTCGGCATGTCCCTCCAGCAGGGTGGCCAGGGCCAGCAGCCGATCCAGCACCGCCTGTTGCTCCGGGGACTGCAGCAGGGTCAGCAGGGCCAACGCGTCGGACGCCTCGCCCCGCCGCGCACCACGCAGCGCCGCGGGCAGCCTGCTGAGCATCCCGGACAAGGAGTCCGGGTCCTCCGTGGCACCGACGAAGGCCTGCACCTGACCTGCGAAATGTTCCCGCAGCCAGGGCACGGCATTGAACTGCAGCCGGTGGGTGGCCTCGTGCAGGCACACCCACATCTGGAAGTCCTCGGCGGGAACGTCCAGTACCCGCTGCACGGTGAGCACGTTGGGGGCGACCAGCAACAGCTGCCCCGGGGCCGAGTCCGAACCGCCGAACGGGTCGTACTGCCCGAGTACCCGGGAACCGAGGAATCCCAGCGCGACCCCGATCTGCACCCCCGCCGTCCTGGCCAGCATGCGCCGGGCCACGCCGTCGGCCTGCCCGCCACGGTTCTCGGCGAGCAACAGCCGCAAGCCGTCGGTCGCCGCATCGACCCACCCCGGCCGGTCCACCACCTCGGCCGGTCGTGGAGGGGCACCGTCGTCCATACCGGTCAGCTCCCGCACATGCGCCTCCGCGGTGACCGCCAGCGCCCGCAGCCGGCGCACCGTCGCGGCTGCCTCGTCGGCCGCGACCGCAGGGCCGGTGGGCAGCAGCCGGTGGGCGGTGGCCGCCACGACGCCCCAGTCGATGGGGGAGCCGGGGGTGTCCGGTTCGACGGTCCCACCGTGCCCCTTCGTTCCGGCAGTGTCACCGAGCGCGGGATGTCCCATAACCATCGACGGTACGCGAGCTAGCGGCAGCCGCAGGACCGCAACGCGGCAGCCAGGGTGTCCAACCGCGGACGTACCGCGTTCGGATTGGGTCCGTTGGACAACAGCGCGAAGACCAGTACCCGTCCGTCGCCGTCCAGTACCGTGCCCGCGAGGCTGTTGACGGCGGTGAGCGTGCCGGTCTTGGCGCGGACCCATCCCCGGCCCAGCGTCGCGGAGCCCCCGTAGCGGTCGGCCAGCGTGCCGCTGCCCCCGGCCACCGGGAGCCCGACCAACAGAGGTCGCAGTGCCACTGTTCGTTGCCGCGCCCCGGCTGGTTGCTGCGCCTCGTCGGGAGCTGCCGCCGCGGCCAGCAGATCACTGAGCAGCGTGGCCGGGACCGCATCATGATCCGACAGTCCGCTGCCGTCCACCAGCGTGGCCTGCCCGACGTCGAACCCGTGGTCACGAAGCACCTGGAGCACCGCATGGGAGGCGCCGGCAAACGACGGCTCGGCACCGGTCGCCCTGGCCACTTCCCTGGCCAGTACCTCGGCCAGCACGTTGTCCGAAATGCTCAACGCGTTGGCGATCAGGTCCGTCACCGGCGGGGAGGACACCTGGCCGAGCACCTTGGCCCCTGGCGGGGCACTGCCGACCGCGACTGTACTGGGATCGGCCCCCAGCCGGCGGGCCAGTTCGACCGCAGCCGCGGTCGCGGGTTTCGGCGACCGCGGCGACACTTCTTGGGTGGGGTCGGCGCGGCCCCCGTCGAGCATCACCGGCTCGATCGGCGCGATGAAGCCGGCGGCGACGTCCCCAGGAACCCAGGAGGGCGCGAACGCGTCTCCGGAGTAGCGCCCGACGTCGACCAGCACCCGCCGGATCGGGCCGGGTTCGACCGCTCTGACCTGGCTGACCAGGTCATCCAGCCGAGCCGCGCCGGGGTAGACCGTCGGCACGCCGACCGGCTCGGCGGACAACGTCGGGTCCCCGCCGCCGACCAGGACGACGGTCCCCGGCTCGGCACCGGCCACCACGGTGGTGCGAAACGTGGTCTGGTGGTCCAGGACGAGCAACGCCGCCGATGCGGTGAGCAGCTTGGCGGTGGACCCGGGCACCAGCGCGGTGGCAGCGTCGTGTTGCCACAGCACCGTGCCGGTCGCGGGGTCGACCACCCGGCCCGACAGGGTGCCCAGCCCGCCTTGCGCGACCAGCGGGCCCAGCAGGGCACCCACCCCGGCAGCCGTCGGGGCCGGTCCCTGCGCAGTGACCGGACGCAACGCCGCTTGCGGGGTCACCGGCGCGGGTGGCGGTGCGGTCGGTACGGCCACCAGGCCGGATGCATGGAGCAGAGCCAGCGCGGGGGCGCCGAACAGGACGCCGATCCCGAGGCCCGCGACCAGCACCAGGACGGCGATGACCACCATGATCCGTTTCCCGCGCCGAACTGGCGACTGCAACGCGTCACCGACCCGGCGACCCGGTCCCGACACTGGGGCACTCCCTCCGCCTCCCGATTGCTGCGTACGCCGAAAATAGAGTGTCCCGGCGAGCGGGCACTCACCGGCCGTTCTGGATGACGCCCTGTGCAGGCGAATGCGCCACGCCGGATGGTGGCACCCCGGGGCGGGTCAGCCCCGGGTGAGGATCTCCAGCAGGCCGCAGATCTCCAGCACCCGGCGCACGATCTGCTGCGGATGCTCGACGGTCAGGCCGACTCCCCTGCCCTTGGCTCGCTTGTAGCCGTCGACCAGCACGAACACGCCGGTGGAGTCGAGCAGCGGCACCGCGGCGAGGTCGACCCGGACCCGTTGCGGGGGTTCCTCGGCGAGCAGGTCGAAGATCGCCTGATGCAACCGGGGCGCGGTCGACAGGTCGACCTCCCCGGCTACGACCACCACAGGATCGGAGTCCGGGTCACCGCGTTGCACGACGATGTCCACCATGGCCTCACCCCACGCGCATCCGAGGGCCCGGCCGGACCTCTTCCAGCCGGGCCCTTGCCTGCTGGGCTCCACGGCCGGTGGCGTCCTCACCGTCCGGCATTCGCAACGCAGCGAGGGCATCGTCGACCGCCGAACGCAGCGCGACCGCCTCGGCCTCCAGCGCACGGGCGGCCTCGGCCTGGACGGCCAGCTCAGCGGTGGTCCGCCAGAGGTCGGCGAACACCGCCACCTTGGCCCGCAGCATCCAGGGGTCGAACGGCCTGGTGATGTAGTCCACCGCGCCCGCCTCGTAGCTGCGGAAAGCCAGATGGGCGTCGTAGTCGACCGCAGTCAGGAAGATGATCGGGATGTGCCGGGTCCGTTCCCGCTGCTTGATATGACCCGCCGTCTCGAAGCCGTCCATCCCCGGCATGTGCGCGTCCAGCAGCAACACCGCGTACTCGTCGACCAGCAGCCGCTTCAGCGCGGCCTCACCGCTGGACACCGTCACCGGCTCCACCGGCAAGCCTTGCATCAGGGCCTCAAGGGCCAGCAGGTTCTCCCAGCGGTCGTCGACGATCAGGACCCTCGGTGTCGGCGCCACGCTCAGTCCCCGTCGCCACTGGCGCGGTAGCGTGCCACCCAGTTGGACATCGCTTCCAACAGTTCGTCGAGGTCCACCGGTTTGGTGATGTAGTCCGTGGCCCCCGCCGCGAAACTGGACTCGCGATCTCCAGGCATCGCCTTCGCGGTGAGGAAGACCACCGGCAGCGTCGCCCCGCCCGGCAGCTCCCGGATCAGCCGGGTGGTCTGGTTCCCGTCCAAGTCCGGCATCATGGCGTCCATCAATACCACGTCCACCTCCGGGTGCTCGGTGAGCATCCGGAGCCCCTCGGCGCCGTTGTCGGCGTAGAGCACGCGCAGCCCGTGCAGCTCCAGCGCGCTGGTCAGGGCGAAGACGTTGCGCACGTCGTCGTCGACGATCAGCACGGTGCTGCCGTCGAGCCGCCGCGGAGCCGGTGAGCTGCGCCGTCCGGCCGGTGGCGGGCGCAGGATCGGCGTGACCCCGTGGCTGCTCGCCGGACGCCAGTCATTGCCCTGTTGCTCGATGCTGGAGGGCGGTGGCAGCGACCTGCCCGGTGGCAGGCCCTCAGGCAGGTACAGGGTGAACGTGGAGCCCTCGGCCACCGTGGACGTGACCGTGATCGCCCCGCCGAGCATGCGGGCCAGTTCGCGGCTGATCGAAAGACCGAGGCCGGTTCCGCCGTACTTACGGCTGGTGGTGCCGTCCGCCTGCTGGAATGCCTCGAAGATCATCGCGAACTTGGTGTCCGAGATACCGATACCGGTGTCCTGCACAGCGAATGCCATCACCCGCCCCGCGGTGTCGAGGGTGGGCACGCCGAACACCATGCCCGGCGGCGCTTCCTCGATCACCAGTGTGACGCTGCCGGAATCGGTGAACTTCACCGCGTTGGACAGCAGGTTGCGCAGGATCTGCTGCAGCCGCTGGGCGTCGGTGACGATCTGGTCGACCCCGCCGTTGCCCATCTGCACCCGCAGCTCGAGTCCCTTCTCCTCGGCCTGCGGCCCGAACGCCTGCTCGACGTAGCCGCGGACCTCCCCCAGGGTCAGCGGGCTGACCTCGATGTCCACCCGGCCCGCCTCGATCTTGGAAAGGTCCAGGATGTCGTCGATCAAGGCGAGCAGGTCGGACCCGGCGCTGTGGATCGTGCTGGCGAACTCGATCTGTTTGGGGTTGAGGTTGCGGTCCGGGTTGTCGGCCAGCATCCGGGACAGCAGCAGCAGCGAGTTGAGCGGGGTGCGCAGCTCGTGGCTCATGTTGGCCAGGAACTCCGACTTGTACTGGCTGGCCAGCGCGAGCTGCTGGGCCTTCTCCTCCAGACCCCGCCGCGCGGTCTCGATCTCCAGGTTCTTGATCTCGATCTTGCGGTTCTGCTTGGAGAGCAGCTCGGCCTTGTCCTCCAGCTCGGCGTTGGTGCGCTGGAGCTCGGCCGACTGGTCCTGCATCTCCCGGGCCAGCCGCTGGGACTGGGACAGCAGTTCCTCGGTACGGCGGTTGGCCTGGATCGTCTTGATCGCCACCGCGATGGTGACCACCAGCCGCTCCAGGAAGGTCAGGTGCAGCTCCGAGAACGGGCCGATCGCGCCGAACTCCATCACACCCAGCGACTCGCCCTCGAAGAGCACCGGCAGCACCACGACCGCGGCCGGTGCGATACCCCCGACCCCGGACCGGATCGGCAGATAACCCGCGGGGACCGTGGTGAGCAGGATGACCTGCTTGTCGGCGGCGGCCTGCCCCACCAGGCCCTCGCCAGGCCGGAAGGTGACCTGGGGGCCGGTGCCGACCAGCCCGTACGAGCCGGACAGCCGCCACTCCGCCGGACCGGCACCGTCGATGGCGGATCGCAGGAAGAACGCACCGACCTGGGCGTTCACCAGCGGCGACACCTCGGTCATGATCATGTTGCAGACCTCGGTCAGGTCTCGCTGACCCTGCAGCAGTCCACCGATGCGGGCCAGGTTGGAGTCCAGCCAGCCCTGCTCGGCGTTCTCCGCGGTGGTCTCCCGCAGGGTGAGAATCATCTGGTTGATGTTGTCCTTGAGGTCGGCGACCTCGCCCCTGGCCTGCACGGTGATCTGCTGAGTGAGATCACCCCGGGCCACCGAGGTGGAGACGCCCGCGATGGCCCGCAGCTGGATGGTCAGCGTGGAGGCGAGCTGGTTGACGCTCTCGGTCAGGTCCCGCCAGGTCCCGGAGACCCCCTTGACCTGAGCCTGCCCACCCAGCTTGCCCTCGGTACCCACCTCACGGGCCACCCGGGTCACCTCGTCGGCGAACGAAGAGAGCTGATCCACCATCGTGTTCACCGTGCTCTTCAACGCCAGGATCTCGCCCCGAGCGTCCACGGTGATCTTCTGACTCAGATCGCCGTCGGCCACCGCGGTGGTGACCTGGGCGATATTGCGCACCTGGCCGGTGAGGTTGCCGGCCAGCTGGTTGACCCCCTCGGTCAGCGCCCGCCAGGTCCCGGAGACCCCCTTGACCTGAGCCTGCCCACCCAGCTTGCCCTCGGTACCCACCTCACGGGCCACCCGGGTCACCTCGTCGGCGAACGAAGAGAGCTGATCCACCATCGTGTTCACCGTGCTCTTCAACGCCAGGATCTCGCCCTGCGCGTCCACGGTGATCTTCTGACTCAGATCGCCCTTGGCCACCGCGGTGGCCACATGCGCGATGTTGCGGACCTGGGCGGTGAGGTTGGACGCCATCAGGTTCACCGCGTCGGTGAGGTCCTTCCAGGTGCCCGCGACGTTCGGCATCCCGGCCTGGCCACCCAGCTTGCCCTCGGTACCCACCTCGCGAGCCACCCGGGTCACCTCGTCGGCGAACACCCGCAGCGTGTCGGTCAGCGAGTTGATCGTCTCGGCGAGCTCGGCGACCTCGCCGCTCGCGGTCACCGTGATCCGCCGCGACAGGTCCCCCTCGGCGATCGCGGTGGACACCGAGGCGATCGAGCGGACCTGGTTGGTGAGGTTCAACGCCATCGTGTTCACCGAGTCGGTGAGCGCCCGCCAGGTCCCGGCGACGCCCCGGACGTCCGCCTGGCCACCCAGCTTGCCCTCGGTACCCACCTCGCGGGATACCCGGGTCACCTCGTCGGCGAACGAGGACAGCTGGTCCACCATCGTGTTGACGGTGCGGCCGATCCGCAGGAACTCGCCGCGCAGGGGTCTGTTCTCGATCTCCAGCGCCATGTGCTGGGACAGGTCACCCTCGGCGACCGCCACGATCACCCGGGCGATCTCCCCGGTCGGAGCGGCCAGGTCGTCGATGAGCGAGTTGACCGCCTGCGCGTCCTCGGCCCACGAGCCGTCGAAGGCCTCCTCGTCGAGGCGTTCCAGCATCCGGCCTTCCCGCCCGACCACCCGGCTGATCCGCAGCAGGTCGCGGTTGCGCCGCTCCTGGAGGGCGACGACCTCGTTGAACCGGTCGACGACCTCGCCTGCCAACCCGCTACGCCGGGCCAACCGCATGCCGAAATGACCCATCCTGACCTGAGCCAGTGCGTCAGCGAGCTCGGTGAGTACCGCTGCGGTGGCGCCTGCTGGTGGGCGTTCACTGGGATTCACGCGCGATCCGGTGCGCGGAGCAGCAGTCATCGACGCTGTCCTCTCTCCGACCCTCCCACCTCGCCCACGATGAGCGACGATGCAGTAGCCCGCCCGGCGGACCAGGTCCGCCTACCCGTCGCCATGTTTACCGTGCCGAGTTAAGGAATGCGAGGCCCTGACGCGACGCGCTACCCGTTCGGCAGACTGGGTAGGTGGCCGCCTGCCTGATGCGACGAATCCAGCTCCCGCCCAGCCCACACTCGCCCTCCGCGGCGCGGGCGTTGCTCCGCACCGCACTGGCCGAAGCCGAGCTCGAACCGCTGACCGATGTGGCGTTGCTGCTGACCACTGAGCTGTGCTCCAACGCGGTGCGCTACGCGGGTACCGACCTGGAGCTGGAGCTGAGCGTCGACGAATCCACGTTGACGGTCACGGTGACGGATCGGGGGGCGGTGCCGCTCGAGCTCGCCAGGGCAGGGGCACCGGCCTCGGCAGAGGGCTCGGGCGGGCATGGGCTGCAGGTGGTCGCGGCACTGGCGTCGACCTGGGGTACTCGGCACGACGCGACCGGGCGCCATCTGGTGTGGTTCACCCTCGACGCTTCGGCCGATGACGCCGGCGTCACGGGTGACACCGCGGCACCCGGACCGGCCCTTGCCGCGCCGATCCCCGAGGTGGCGCAGGCACCGGGTAGCTGGCCGGGCGCACAGGCCTGCCGGTGGCTGCTGCGCATGCCGGCTCCGATAGCCGCGCGGCTGGACGTGCCTTCGCTGGTCACCGAGCTGCTGCGGCGGCTGTGCGAGGTGATCGGAGCGGACGAGGCGAGCGTGTCGCTGGACTACGGGGACGGCCAGGGACAGCAGTGGCTGGCCCAGCACTACGCAGGCTCCTCCGGCACCGGCTCCCCCGCTTGCACCCCCGGCCCGGCCACCATCGACGTCCGGCTGGCGGTGGACGCCCCGCTGCACGGACGACTGCGGGTGCACCGGCCGTCCCCCACCCGCGCCGACGAGGAGCTGGCCGACCTGTCTGCGCACCGCATCGCGCTGGCGATCGAGTCCGACTGGCTGCGCGGCGCCGACCGTCGCCGCCGGTCCTGGATGACGTACCTGGCCGAGACCAGCGAGTTGCTCGCCCAGTCGCTGGACGTGAACTTCACCACGGCGCTGGTGCCCCAGATCGTGGTGCCCCGGCTCGGTGGCTGGTGCGCGGTGCACCTGGTCGACGAACGCGGCAGGATCATCCGGGCGACCTGGGGGCATGCCGACGAGTCCGCCCTGGCGCCGCTGCGGTCCTGGCTGGATGGCGAGAACGGAGGCGACAAGGGCGCCCTGCGGTCCCGGATCGACGAGGCGCTGCGCGGCAGCAGGCCGGTCACCTTCACCACGCCGGTCGAGGGTGTCACCGTCCCGCTGATCGCCCGCCGAGCGACCCTGGGCACCCTGACCGTGGGACGGCCGCAGACCCGCTCGCACACCCCGGAGGACGTCGCGCTGATCTCCGACGTCGCCCGGCGCGCCTCGCTGGCGATCGCCAATGCGCAGCTCAACGCCGCGCACGTGACCGTGTCACAAGCGTTCCAGCGGGCTCTGCTACCGCGCGCGCTGCCGGTGTCCAAGCAGGTCGAGTTCGCCGCCGCGTACCTGCCCGCCAGCGCAGGCACCGATGTCGGCGGCGACTTCTACGACGTCCTGACCCTGCAGGGCGGGCGCTGGCTGGTGGCCGTCGGGGACGTCTGTGGCAAAGGAGCCCCAGCCGCGGCCCGCACCGGAAGGGTGCGCGATGTGCTGCGGGTGCTGGTCCGGGACGGCTGTCCGCTGGAACGGGCCGTCCGGCTGCTCAACGACGCCATGGGCGAATCGATCGACGAGCAGCAGTTCTGCACCCTGGCCGGTGCACTGGTCACCAGCCGGACGCCGCGAAGGGGCCTCGATGTCGAGCTGGTGCTGGCCGGGCACGACCAGCCACTGCTGGTGCGTACGGACGGCTCGACCGCATTCCTCGGTGAGTTCGGTACCGCCGTCGGGTTGCTGGAGGAGATGCGGTTATGCACCACCCGCCATACCCTGCAGCCCGGGGAGGCGATGGTGATCTACACCGATGGAGTGACCGAACGCCGCGACGGCAGCCAGTTCTTCGGCCGCACCCGGCTCGCCGAGCTGGCCACCAGGCTGGGCGGCGTCCCGGCAGCCACAATGGCCGCCGCGCTGCGCACCGCGGCCAAGGACTTCTCCTCCACCCCACCCAAGGACGACATCGCGCTACTGGTCGTCAAAGCGCGGTGACCGGCGGCTGCGTCACACTGGTGACGCAGCCGGTCGACAGAGGGAGCGAGTGCGCGGGTGGACTTCGACGTCACCATCGAGATCCCCAAAGGGGAGCGAAACAAGTACGAGATGGATCACGCAACGGGTCGCATCAAGCTGGACAGGACCCTGTTCACCGCCACCCAGTACCCAGCGGACTACGGGTTCGTGGAGAACAGCCTCGGCCAGGACGGCGACCCGCTGGACGCGATGGTGCTGGTGCAGGAACCGACCTTCCCCGGTTGCCTGATCCGCTGCCGGGCGATCGGCATGTTCCGCATGCGGGACGAGAAGGGCCGCGACGACAAGGTCGTCTGCGTGCCCAACGCGGATCCGCGCCAAGAGCACTTGCGCGACATCCACCACCTACCGGAGTTCTACAAGCTGGAGATCCAGCATTTCTTCGAGGTCTACAAGGCACTGGAGCCGGGCAAGAGCGTCGAGGGCGCCAGCTGGGTGGGGCGTGCCGAGGCGGAAGGGGAGATCCACGCCTCCTGGGACCGGGCCCGCAAGGAGAGCGGCAGGTCCGGCCCCCTGAGCGCCGACCCGGGCGCCTGAGCTCCCACGGCACACCGGGCACGAGGGGCTGACACACCGTGCACGGGGGACTGACACGCCAGGTTAGCGGTCTGACCAGGTCTCTTCGAAGCCGGCGGTGAACCGGTCCAGCAGCTCGGCGAACAGCTCGCGCTCGGCGGGTTCCCATGGTTCGGTGATCGCCGCGATCCGCTCGTCGCGACCCTGCCGGGCACGCTTGAGCAGGGCCATCCCGGCATCGGTGACGGCGAGCAGCGACGCCCGGCCGTCGTCGGGATCGGCCCGGCGCTCCAGCAACCCCATCCCCACCAGGTTCGCGACCTGCCTGCTGACCGTGGACGGGTCGGAGTGCACAGCGGCGGCCAACGCGGTGACCCGCGACGGCCCGGCACAGACCAAGCTGAAGAGCAACATGAACGAAGGGCGGTCCAGGTCGTCCGTACGGCCGTGGGGGGCGCGCTCCAGTAGCCGGACCAGCCGAGCCAGCCCGGTGCCGATCCGGCCCGAGACGGTCAGCTCGTCGGATATCGGCGGAGGAGCAGGCATCGAGCCACCTTCACTGCGTGCCACACGCAACTATTTGTCGGCTCAAGCATTCTCGGCATTCCCGGCGCAGGCAAGGGACCTGAGGCTCAGACCCTCTTCCGAGTGGCAGCGTCATCCGACCTGCGTGCGGCGAACTCACCCTCGGCCACCCCTCCGTGCGCTCAGCGCGTCATCGGCGACCCTCCGTGGCCAGCGCTCACCTCTTGGCTACCCTCCGTGTGTAGGTCGGGGATGTAACCCGCCGACGGCAGCTCCGCGGTCCAGCCGTTGCGCCGACTCGCCGCACCTGCTCGTGGCGGGTGGCCCGGGTTGAGTGGGCGGATGCGGATGCGGATGCGACGTCGATGACATGACGAATTCCGCTTCGGCGACGCGAGTCAGCCGCTAGGCTCAGCCGGGCTGGAACGGCTCCGATATCCGCCCTGCCCTTCACCGTCGAGCTGACATCGGTGGCCTGTCGATCCCGCGGTATTCGGCGGCCGGCGGACTCCGAGCCGTCATCCACGACAACCTGGTCCGTCCTGCGAGAGGGAGTACATCGTGATCACACCATTCGCGGCTGTCCCGGACTGGCCCTTCTTCGAGAACCAGGGCGCGGGGATCGCGATCGCCGACATCGATGGGAACGGCCAATTCGATGTCGTCGTCTTCGTGGTGGACAATCCGGTGGGCCAGAATGTCGGCTACTTCCGAGTGGGTCGGGGGCTGGGCGCTGACGGCGCGGTCGATGGCGGCTGGAGTCCGTGGCAGAAGGTGCCGGACTGGCCCTTCTTCGAGAACCAGGGCGCGGGGATCGCGATCGCCGATGTGAGTGGTGACGGCCACCCGGACCTGGTCGTGCTGGCGGTGGACAACCCGGTGGGCCAGAACGTCGGTTACTACCGGGTGGGCTTCGGGCTGGGCGCTGACGGCACGATCGGTGGCGGCTGGAGTCCGTGGCAGCAGGTGCCGGACTGGTTCAGCTGGGAGAACCAGGGAGCCGATATCGCCGTCGCCGATGTGAACGGTGACGGCCGGCTGGAACTCGTCGTGCTCATGGTCGACAACCCAGCTCAGCAGAATGGGGGCTTCTATCGCTCCGGAGCCATCGACCACACCGGGGTGGTGGCGCAGTGGACCCCGTGGGCGTCGGTACCGGACTGGAAGTTCTGGGAGAACCAGGGCGCCGGGCTCGCCGTCGCCGACCTGGACGGCGATGGCGTGCCCGAGCTGCTGGTGCTCGCCGTGGACAACCCACAGGCCCAGAACGCCGGTTACTACAGTGTGGGCTGGCATCTGGACGGCCGGGGCAGGCCGGCCGACGGGTGGGGGCCCTGGGAGCCGGTGCCGGACTGGGTCTACTGGGAGAACCAGGGCGCGGGCGCCGCGCTGGCCGACGTCAACGGTGACGGCAAGCCCGAGCTGGCCGTGCTCGCCGTCGACAACCCGGCAGGGCAGAACCAGGGCTACTACCGACTGCTGGACGTGGTCACCGACCTGGCCGAGGCACCGACCCGCGGGGTGTGGCGGCTGCTGGAGAACGACTCCGGGGTGCTCGCCGTCCACGCGGCCCTGCTGCACACCGGTGAGGTGCTGTTCTTCGCTGGTTCGAGCAACAACCCGGCCAACCACGCCGCGCACAAATACGGCACCCGGGTCTGGCACTACCCGTCGGACAGCCTGAGCGCACCGGACACTCCGGTGGACCTGTTCTGCTGCGGGCACGCCTTCCTGATCGACGGCCGGGTGCTGGCTGCAGGGGGCACCGAGCAGTACGACCCGTTCCACGGGCTGCGGCAGTCCTCCCTCTTCGACCCCACCGCCGGGCCCGGCGACCCGACCAGCCCCACCGGCAAGACCGGCGCCTGGTTGCACGAGCAGGACATGGCCGGTGGCCGCTGGTATCCGACGCTGACCCCGCTGCCGGACGGCCGCATCCTCGCCGCCTCCGGGCTCGGAGAGGACGGCAACGTCAACGTCGTCCCCGAGATCTACACCGACGGCGTCGGCTGGAAGACGCTCCCGCCGTCCAAGCCGTGGCCGCTGTACGCACACCTCTACCTGCTCGCCGACGGGCGCATCTTCTACAGCGGCGGGCAGTACGGCGCTGACAACGGCGTCCCCCCGACGATCTGGGACATCACGACGAACGCGACCGTCGACGTGCCGGGCCTGCCCGAACAGGACCTGCGCAACCAGTCGGCCAGCGTGCTGCTGCCCCCCGCGCAGGACCAGCGGGTGATGATCATGGGTGGGGGCTCATGGGACATGCACAACGAGGCCCCGCCCACCGCGACGACGGCGATCGTCGATCTGACGGCGCCGAACCCCGCGTACCACCCCGCGGCATCGCTGCACACCTCGCGGATGCACCTGTGCGCCGTGCTGCTACCGGATCGGACGGTGCTGGTCAACGGGGGCGCGAGCATGGAGGAGATGGCCGCGCAGGCCGCCTTCGACGCCGAGATCTACCACCCGCAGTCCAACACCTGGACCATCGGGGCCACCTCGCGGGTTCCGCGGCTCTACCACTCGGTGGCGCTGCTCATGCCGGACGGCAAGGTCATCACCGCCGGCTCGAACCCGGAGCGCACCGTGGAGGAGCTGCGGATCGAGGTGTACTGGCCGCCCTACCTATTCGCAGGCCCGCGGCCGACGTGCACCCCGGCCGCCACCGAGGTGCATTACGGCCAATCGGTGACCGCCCAGGTGCCCGACGCGGCTGCGGTGGGCTCGGCCTGCCTGATCCGGGTCGGGATCGCCACCCACTCCACCAACGTCGAGCACCGGCTGATCGACGTCCCGCATCAGGTGAGCGCACCGAACGAGATCACCCTGACGATGCCGAACGGTGCCACCCTGGCGCCCCCCGGCTGGCACCTGCTGTTCGTCGTCAGCCCGTCAGGCGTGCCGTCACCGGGGGTGTGGCTGCACCTGTCCTGATCGCGTGCCGATCAGGCCTCGGGAGGGTGCCGGGGGAGATCCAGCGCCGGGTTCCCCTCGAAGAAGCCCACCGGTTTGAGGTGGAACCCGATGCTGGTCACCGGCATGACCGGCCAGTCCTCGGGCCGGGGCACGTGGTGGGCGCCGAAGCTGTACCAGACGACCACGTCGGCGTCCTCCAGCGGCCGGTCCGCCTGCACGTAGGCGGGCAGCCCGTCGTCGTCCGGCCGTTGGTTCGGGTAGTCCCCCGCCGCGTAGCGCTGCGCCGGGTCGTAGGCGGTCACCCACAGGTGCCGGTAGGCGAACCCGGCCCGCCGATGGGTCTGGGAGCCCTCCTGCGCCATCGGCAGGATGTTCTCCCCGGGTGCGAGTTTGTATCCCACGGGCTGGCCGAGCTCGTTGCGCACCGACGGGTTGACCACCGTCCAGTACCGGCCGGCCAGCGGGTCGACCACCCGCTGCGCCTCGCTCTCCCTGGCGAGCAACCTCGGGCGGGCCGCCCAGGCGTTGGCCGCTGGGTTGCCCGGCCCGGGCGGCAGCGCAACGGAGTTCACCTCGTAGACGGAGTTGTGCTCGCCGTCGACGCACATGTCCAGCCGGACGTTGAAGAAGTGCTGGTGGTTGGGGGCATACAGACCGGGGGCCAGCACCGTGCCACAGGCCGGTGGCGGGTCCCCGGCCGGGAAGGCGCCGGTGGAGACGATGCCGGTGAGCTTGACCTCGAACTCCATGGTGCCGTCGAGGTAGAAGTACCAGAAGAAGCCGTACTCGTAGTTGTTGGCGGTCAGGAAGCAGGACACCACCAGCCGCCGGTTCCGGCGGGTCTCCATGTGCCCGAGCATGCCGTCAGTGTGCTTCCAGCCCACCCCGGCGTCCTCCTCGTGCAGGCAGATCGCGTTGGGCAGGGTTCGCGGGTTGCCGTCCTCGTCGTTGACGACGACATCGAAATAGCGGATGTCGCCGAGGCAGTCGCAGCCGAGCACGAGGTAGTTGAGCAGCGGCCCGATGCCCCACTCGCCCTCGTCGAAGACGTTCTTGATCCGATGTGTCGGGTTGGGATCGCCGTAGGGGACGTAGAGCTCCGACAGCGATGCCCGGTAGAGGATCGGCCGCACCCGGCCGTGGTCCTCGTAGCTCACCTGGTGCAGCACGAGCCCCTCGCGAGGGTTGTAGCCGATGCGCAGCCGCCACTTCTGCCAGGCCACCGCGTGGCCCTCGACGGTGAAGCTCGGTCCGTCCGGCTGGGTGATCTCGATCGGCCGCAGGTCCTCACGCAGCCGGTCGATCGCCGGGACATTGCCGTCGTAGCCCTCGATCTGCCCGGTCACCAGCTCCGGTATGTAGTTGCCGGGCTGCTGGGGCAGCGGAACGACCCCGTGATCGGCGACCTCGGTGACCTCCATCCGATCCAGGTCTACCAGCACCACGAGCCCCTCCACCGGCCGGGCGTAGCGGTTGTCGAACTTGGCGTTGCGGACGAAGAACAGCAGCCGGATCAGCCGGCTCTGGGTGGGGTCGTCCTGCGGCCCGGTGTTGCCCACCGGCCACAGGTCGACCAGCACCTGTGACATGTCGGTCACCCCGCGCCTGCGCATGGCCTCCCGAATAACGGGGTCGGTCTCGATCAGCGCCCCGCACTCCCCGAGCTCGTCGCGAGTGAACGCCGGCTGCACGCCGGGGATCTCCCGCCAGGAGCGCACCTCACCACGGGTGAGCGAGACGACCGCCTCGATCGTGGTCAGGTTGTGCCGATCGCGCAGCACCACGAACGTCTCGCGATCCACGCTCCGGCCTTCGGGCAGGTCCAGCACCGTCCGTTTCGCCGGCTCGTGCAGCTCGACGCTGACGAACCGCACCGTCTCGCTCAGCGACCGCTCGCGGGTGAGGATCGCCGACGTGGCGGCGATCTCCTCGGCGCTCAGCGGCTCGAGCGGATGCCGGACGGCGGGCACCACCGGCTGTTGAGGTTGCGTCCCAGTGGACACCGGCGGCTCAGCGGACATCGGACCTCCTCGGCCTGCGCGCCTGCCGGTCAGCGATGCGCCCGGCGAACCCGGAAACGGCACCGAAAGGCACCTTTCCCCGGAGCGGATTGTTCGGATCGGCCCGGCCCGGGACAAGTGCGTTTTTCACTATCCGACAAGTGTGTTGACCACTATTTGAGAGGTGCGTCGTTTTCTCCGGAAGGTGGTGCATAGGAATTCCGGCCGTAAGGCTACGCCTCGGGGCGATGCGGTCGGCCCGATGGCCCAGGCCATCGCGCTGGCCACGCTGACCGCGACGGCGTTGTCGACCCCCGACCCGACGACCGCTCTCGGCGCGGTGTCGATGGCGCAGCACCTCGACCTGCGCGTCCTGGCGCCGATGGCGAACGTCACGGCGTTCACCGGGTTCTTCCTGGCGATCACCACGCCGTGGGGTCTCACCCGGCACTGGTGGGTGCTGGTCAAGGCGGCCATCACGAGGCGTAGGTGTCGATCGCCAAGCCGTGGGGCCCGACCCGCCGGCTCGCGCGAAAGCGGCCGTCGAAGCTGCCGACCGCGCCGGCCGCGACGACCGGGTGCCCGGTGAGGGGTCCCGGCCGCGAGCAGCCAGACGTTCAGCGGCGAGGTCGCGGCGGCCCACAGGTCCCGCGAAGGTCTACCAGCGCGGCTCAGCGTCCGGTAGTCGACCGCAACTCAGAACGAGGGCCTATACCACTGTCAGTGGGGTCATGGAAGGGCGCTTCGCACCGGCGCGAAGCGCGGTGGCGCTGGTCGCCGCGATCGGCGGAGACACCGGCTCCTCGCAGCCGGAGGTGTACGAGGACTTGTTGCGGCTGCTGGGATGCGCCCAGCTGACCCCCGCCCGGGTCGAGCACCACCTGGCCGGTCTGGCGCGAACCTTCGACGCGGCATTCATCGGCTCAGGCCAGGACGTGGACCATGTTGGTGGGCTCGTCGAGCCATACCCACTGGTGTTCGCGGGTCATGGTGAGGCCGAAGCGCCACCGAGTGGAGTGCCCGTAGCGCAGCCACCGCTGGTGGGCGGTCACCGCCTCGTCCCAGAGGTTGCGGGTGCCGGCCTGTAGCACGAGCCCTGCGCTGACCGAGGCCCATGCGTCACCGGCGAGCAGCCACAGCATC
>JBOHGD010000056.1:0-33849 GCA_050699955.1 Pseudonocardiaceae bacterium
GGGCCTAGCCCCCCATGCCCCCCAAGGGGCGGTGGGGGGCGTTTGGGTGCGTTGGGTGCGTTGGGTGCGTTGGGTGCGTTGGGTGCGTTGGGTGCGTTGGGTGCGTTGGGTGCGTTGGGTGCGTTGGGTGCGTTGGGTGCGTTGGGTGGCGTTTGGGTGTGTTGCGTGGCGTTGGGTGCGTTGGGTGCGTTGTGGGGGGCGTTTGGGTGTGTTGCGTGGCGTTGGGTGCGTTGTGTTGTGGGGGGGCCTGGTGGGGGTGGGCGGGTTAGAGGCGGTTGTGCAGGGCTTCGGCGGCGGCTAAAAGGTCGGCGGCCCACCGGGCACCCGGTCGTTTGCCGATCCGGTCCACCGGGCCGGAGACCGACACGGCGGCCACCACGTTGCCTGCACCATCGCGCACCGGGGCCGAGACGCTGGCCACCCCGGACTCGCGTTCGGCGACGCTCTGGGCCCAGCCCCGCCTGCGTACCTCGATGAGGACCCGCTCGCCGAACACCGCCTCTCCGAGTATGGCGCGCTGGGTGGCCGGATCGGCCCATGCGGCGAGGACCTTCGCGCCCGACCCGGCGGTCATCGGCAACCTGGCACCCACCGGGACGGTGTCCCGCAGGCCACTCGTGGGCTCAGCGGCCGCCACGCATACCCGGATCAACCCTTCCCGCCGGTAGAGCTGCACACTCTCCCCAGTCAGATCCCGCAGCCGGGGCAGCACGGTCGCAGCGGCATCGAGTAGCGGGTCCAGCGCGCCGTTACCCAGCTCGTGCAAGGCGGGTCCGGGACGCCACCGCCCGTCGTTGCCGCGGCGCAGCAACCGGTGCATCTCCAGCCCCACGGCCAGCCGGTGCGCGGTGGCCCGGGGCAGCCCGGTACGGGTGCACAGCTCCGTGAGGCCGCACGGGCTGTCGGCGATGGCCCGCAGCACCGTCACGGCCTTGTCCAGCACTCCGATACCGCTATGCTGTCCCACAAGACGATACTAACTTCCCGCAATTTGAGAAGTCCAGTGTAGTGGGCGTCAGCGCCCGGCGCTGGGCGCCGCCATCACGACGAGAAGGAACTATTGCGATGGGCCGCACGCTCGCAGCAAAGGTCTGGGACGCGCACGTCGTGCGCCGGGGTGAGGGCAGCGCGGCACCGGATCTGCTCTACATCGACCTACATCTGGTGCACGAGGTCACCAGCCCGCAGGCGTTCGACGGCCTGCGGCTGGCCGGTCGGCCGGTCCGCAGGCCAGACCTGACGATCGCCACCGAGGACCACAACGTCCCCACCACGGACATCGAGCTGCCGATCGCCGACGAGGTGTCGCGCACCCAGGTGGAGACGTTGCGACGCAACTGCGCGGAGTTCGGCGTGCGGCTGCACCCGATGGGCGACGTCGAACAGGGCATCGTGCACGTGGTGGGGCCACAGCTGGGTCTCACCCAGCCAGGTATGACGGTGGTCTGCGGTGACTCCCACACCTCCACCCACGGCGCGTTCGGCGCGCTGGCCTTCGGCATCGGCACATCCGAGGTGGAGCACGTGCTGGCCACCCAGACACTGCCGCTGCGGCCCTTCAAGACCATGGCCGTGACGGTGCAGAGCCGCGATGGAGCGCTGCCCACCGGGGTCACCAGCAAGGACATCATCCTGGCGGTGATCGCCAAGATCGGCACCGGCGGTGGCCAGGGGTACGTGCTGGAATATCGCGGCAACGTGATCGAGCGGCTGTCCATGGAAGCCCGGATGACCGTCTGCAACATGTCGATCGAGGCGGGTGCCAGGGCCGGGATGATCGCGCCGGATGCCACCACGCTCGACTACCTCGCCGGCCGGGCGCACGCCCCCACGGGCGAGCTGTGGGATCTGGCGGTGCAGCAGTGGGGGGCGCTGCGCACCGACGACGACGCCACCTTCGACGCCGCGGTGCACATCGACGCCGATGCCCTGACGCCGTTCGTGACCTGGGGCACCAACCCCGGCCAGGGCCTGCCGTTGTCCGGACGGGTGCCCGACCCCGAGCAGATCGCCGACCAGGGGGAGCGGCTCGCGGCGCAGAAGGCGCTGTCCTACATGGACCTCGAACCGGGTATGCCGCTGCGGGAGATCGCGGTCGACACGGTGTTCCTGGGGTCCTGCACCAACGGGCGGATCGAGGATCTGCGGGCCGCGGCGGGAGTGCTGTCCGGGCGCCGGGTACGCGACGGGGTCCGGATGCTCGTGGTGCCCGGCTCGATGCGGGTCCGTGCGCAGGCCGAAGCCGAGGGCCTGCACGAGGTGTTCACGGCGGCGGGTGCCCAGTGGCGCGCGGCGGGCTGCTCGATGTGCCTGGGGATGAATCCCGACCAACTGGCCCCGGGCGAGCGCAGCGCCTCGACATCCAACCGCAACTTCGAGGGCCGTCAGGGCAAGGGTGGGCGCACCCATCTGGTCTCCCCCCTGGTGGCGGCGGCCACCGCGGTGCGCGGCACCCTGTCCGCTCCCGCCGACCTGGACTGAGATTCCAGGCCGGATCGCGCACACGTGAAGGAGACTCTGGTGATGGAACGGTTCACCCGCCATACCGGTGTCGGCGTCCCACTGCGTCGCTCCAATGTGGACACCGATCAGATCATTCCCGCGGTCTATCTCAAACGGGTCAGCCGCACGGGTTTCGAGGACGGGCTGTTCGCGGCCTGGCGCGCGGATGAGGAATTCATCCTCAATCACGAGGCATATCGGGATGGGAGTGTGCTCGTCGCCGGGCCCGACTTCGGCACCGGGTCATCGCGGGAACACGCGGTCTGGGCTTTACTGGACTACGGTTTCCGGGTGGTGATCTCTCCGCGGTTCGCCGATATCTTTCGTGGCAACGCGGGTAAGCAGGGCCTGCTCGCGGCGCAGTGTGAGCGGGGCGACGTCGAACTGTTGTGGAAGTTACTGGAGAACGAGCCGGGCACCGAGGTCACCGTCGACCTCCAGGAGCGGATCGTGCAAGCCAAGGACCTGACGGTGCCCTTCGCCATCGACGACTACACCCGCTGGCGGTTGCTGGAGGGGCTGGACGACATCGCACTGAGTCTGCGGCACGCCGCCCAGATCGATGTTTTCGAGGCGCAGCGCTCACCCTGGTTTCCGACCACCACACCGGTCGCCGCGACCTGACCAACTGCTGGATCCGGCTGACCGTCGGAGTCGTCCGCCCGGCGTCAGCTCAGCGCATCGTCGTAGTAGTCGGCGGCCAGCAGGGACGGTGATGTCTGCTGACGGTTCTGGTTGGTCTGGTCGGCACCGAAGAACAGGCTCCAGAAACTGCCTTTGCGACTGGGTGGCTCGCCGGGCACCGTGAGCCGGGTCTCGGAGATGAGCCGCTGGACCACATCGGGGATCACTCCGCCCTGGCTGCATGCCACGGCGGGACCCGGCTCGGCCGCGATCGTGAGCAACCTGTGTCTGCCGGCCTGCGGATCGGCCAGGTACCCCTCCTCGGACAACAGTGGTTCGTCGATCACCGGCACGCCGAGATCCGCGGCGAGATCCGTCACGGTCTGCCGGCACCTCGTGACCGGTGCGGAGTACACCCGCTGCGGGCCGAACAACGGCAGCACCGCGCGGAGTGCCGCGGCCTGCCGTCGGCCTGCGGCGGTCAGCGGGCGCAGGGCGTCGTCGCCGTCCCAGTCATCGCGCTTGCCCGCTTTGGCGTGCCGCATCAGCAGCACGGTGCCGATGACGCCGGTCGCGAGGCCGATATCCGCGAGCACCGCGCGGTCGTGCGGGTAGCTGAGCAGGCCGGCCGCCGCGCCGGGCGTCAGCCAGCGCAGCTCATCGACCTCCTCGCTGGGCGTGAAGTGGCCGTGCGTGGCCCGCGCCGCCCAGTAGTGGGCCGTCTTGTCGCCCGCGGCCATCGGATACCGGGTGCTACCCATCCGGGGGCCCAGCACGGCGGTGTGCCCGGTTTCCTCAGCCACTTCGCGGACCGCGGTGGCAGGCAGCGCCTCCCCCTTGTGCGGCTTGCCCTTGGGCAAGGACCAGTCGTCATAGCGGGGGCGGTGCACCACCGCCGTCTCGACGTGGCCGTGGGACGCCAGGCGCCACAGGACGGCACCGGCCGCGACCAGTTCCGGCACGCTCACCGACCTCTGCGGTGCCGGAGGATTTCCTGCACCTGGTGGTCGCGGACGGTGGATCCATCGGCGGGGGCGGCGCTCCACGAGCCGCTCGGTTGCAGGACCCAGCACCGCGTGGCCGGGTCCAGTGCGGAGGCGAACATCGCGTCCAGCTCCACGGTCAGCTTCGGGTCGGCCACCCGCACCAGCACCTCCACCCGACGGTCGAGGTTGCGGTGCATCATGTCGGCGCTGCCGATCCAGTGCTCGTCCGCACCGACGAAGTGGAACACCCTGGAATGTTCGAGGAAGCGGCCCAGGATGGAACGCACATGGATGTTCTCCGATAAACCAGGTCGTCCCGGAGTGAGGGCACAGATGCTGCGGACCACCATGTCGACCGGGACACCGGCCAGCGACGCCCGGTACAGCGCGTCGACCACCTGTTCGTCCACCAGGGAGTTGACCTTGAGCCGGATGCCGGACGGCTTACCCGCCCTGGCCCGGGCGATCTCACCCTCGATCCCCTCCACGATGCCGCGTCGGACACCGTACGGCGCCACCAGCAGGCTGCGATAGGACGTCTGCCTGGCGTAACCGGTCAGCGAGTTGAACAGGTCGGTGAGGTCGGCGCCGGTCGCAGGCTCCGCGGTGAACAACCCGATGTCCTCGTAGAGCCGGGCGGTCTTCGGGTTGTAGTTGCCGGTGCCGATGTGGCAGTACCGGCGGATCATCGAGCCTTCCTGGCGGACTACCAGCGAGGTCTTGCAGTGCGTCTTGAGCCCCATGAGCCCGTAGACCACATGCACTCCGGCGCGCTCCAGCGTCCTCGCCCACTTGATGTTGGCCTGCTCGTCGAACCGTGCCTTGATCTCCACCAGCGCGACGACCTGCTTGCCCGCCTCGGCCGCGGCGATCAGCGCGTCGACGATGGGGGAATCGCCGGAGGTGCGGTAGAGCGTCTGCTTGATCGCGAGCACGTGCGGGTCCTCGGCGGCCTGCTCGATGAACCGCTGCACACTGGTGGAGAACGAGTCGTAGGGATGGTGCACCAGCACGTCGCCCTCGCGCAGGGTGGCGAACACGCTCTTGGGCGTTTCCCCCTCACCGAAAGCGGGATGGGTGACCGGGACGAACGGCTCGTCCCTCAGCTCCGGGGCGGGCAGCGCATAGACCTGCCACAGACAGGAGAAGTCCAACAGACCGGGCACCTCGACCACGTCGTGCTGGTCGACCTCCAGCTCACTCATCAGCAGTTCCAGCACGTCCTCGCTCATCGTGTCGGCCACCTCGAGGCGTACCGGCGGACCGAAGCGGCGCCGGGCCAGCTCCCGTTCCAGCGCCTGCAGCAGATCCTCGTCGCGATCCTCCTCGACCTCGAAGTCGGCGTTGCGGGTGATCCGGAAGACATGCCAGTCCACCACCTCCATGCCCGCGAACAGCTCACCGAGATGTGCCCCGATCAGCTCTTCCAGTGGCAGGAAGGTGGCGCGCGCGCAGCTGCGGGAGTCCTCCTCGCCGTCCACCCGCACCAGCCGGGGCACGTTGTTGGGCACTTTGACCCGAGCGAAGTGCTTGATCCGGCTGTGCGGATCGCGCACCGTCACAGCCAGGTTCAGGGATAGGCCGGAGATGTAGGGGAACGGGTGTGCCGGGTCCACCGCGAGCGGGGTGAGCACGGGGAAGATCTGGTCGGAGAAGTATTCCGAGAGCCGCAACCGCTGCTGGTCGTCGAGGTCGGACCAGGTGACGAAGCGGATGTCGTGTTCCTCGAGCTGCGGGAGGACCGAGTCGATGAAAACCCGGGCGTGGCGCACGGCGAGCTCCTGGTTGCGCACCGCGATCCGGGCCAGCTGCTCGCGAGGGGACAACCCGTCCGCACTGCGCACCGACAGCCCGGTCTCGTCGCGGCGCTTGAGCCCGGCGACCCGGACCATGTAGAACTCGTCCAGATTGGAGGCGAAGATCGCCAGGAACTTGGCCCGTTCCAACAGTGGCTGGCTGGCGTCCTCGGCGAGGGCGAGCACCCGGGCGTTGAAGTCCAGCCAGGACAGTTCCCGGTTGAGGTAGCGGTCGTCCGGTAGGTCGGTGTGTGACGGCAGTGGGGTCACCGCAGGTGGAGCGGGCGGTACCGTGGTCGCGGCACCGTCCCCCACCGCCGCTGCGGTACGAGCCGGTGCCGATGCCGACGCGGTGCCATTGTGCGAGCCGCGGACGGCAGGCCGGGGAGCGCGACGGGAGATCGACCCGGTTCGCGCCGCTCCGCGGGCCCGGGCGCCGGACGCGCGTCGTGCGCCGATGTCCTCGTCGTCCGTGCTCACCACTCCATTGTTCCGTACCGCGCGAGTCTTTCGCGGTGGTCGGGTGAACCGAGGACGCTGATGGGCGCGCTGAGTGCGTTCAGTGGGTGTGCAGGGCGAGCGCGGCGCGGGTGAACCGGCCGAGCCCGATGTCGCGGGCCACGGCGAGATCGGCGACGGTGTCGACGTCGCAGCGCAGCCCCGGCCAGCAACCGGGCAGCTCCTGAGCACCGGCGGCCCGATGCGCGGCCGCCGAGCCGGACCCGAAGCGGGGGTCCAGGTGACACTGCGGCGGGGCCAGTAGCAGGGTGGTCCCGGTGCCCGATCTGTCGGTGCAGAACACTCGGACTCCGGTGGCCAGGCCGATGCGGACCGCGCTGTCCAGTTCCTGCGGGCGCAATGCGGGTAAGTCACCCGTCAGTGCCGCGACGGCCACGAGGGGGCTTGTGGCACGCAGCAGGGCCGCGCCGTGCCGCAGAGCGGGGTTCAGCCCGGCGTCCGGCTCATCGGGGATCGCCGCCACCCCGTCGGCGGCCAGCGCGGAACGCACCGTCACGTCGGAGCAGATCGCGACCACCCGGCGCACCGTGGCCGCACCGGTCACCGCGGCGATCGTGTCCCTGGCCAGCGCGAGGGCGAGCCGGGCATGTGCCTCCGGCGAACCCGCTCCGCCGTCGGCCGCGCCTCGCAGCCGCGTCTTCGCCCGGGACAGTGACTTCACCGGAACGAGCACGTCGACATGCACGCCCCCATCATTCCCGGCTGGATGAGGCAAGGGATGCTGGACGTCCGATCCGGGCGAAGGGAAGACTCGTGCGGCGAGCACGCGAGAAGGGTGGTCTCTCGGTCTGGCTGGGTATCGTGGCGTGTTACCCGCTCACCCGGCTGCTGGCCCGGCGTCACTTCCAGGGTCTGGAGCACATCCCGGAGCGCGAGGGGGTTCTGGTCGTGTGCAATCACGTCTCGTACCTGGACCCGATCTATACTGCGGTGTTTGTGCACCACAGGGGCCGGATTCCGCATTTCCTGGCCAAGGCCGGGCTGTGGCGCGTGCCGCTGTTGCGCCAGGTGCTCACCGGCACCGGCCAGATTCCGGTGTACCGGGGACACCCCGACGCGGGGGACAGCCTGCAGGCGGCCGAGCAGGCCCTCGTCGAGGGTAAGGCGGTGCTGATCTATCCCGAGGGCACCATCACCCGGGATCCGGAGTACTGGCCCATGGTGGCCCATACCGGGGTGGCCCGGCTGGCGTTGCACAGCGGCGTGCCGGTGGTCCCGGTGGTGCACTGGGGCACCCAGCGGGTCTACGACCACTACGGCAGGCGCTTCCGCCCGTTGCCCCGCGTCGACGTCGTGGTGCGGGCCGGCGCCCCGATAGACCTGACCGAGTTCCAGCATCGGCCGGTGGGCCGTCAGGTGCTGCACGAAGCCACCGATCGAGTCATGGGCGGGGTGCGTGACCTGCTCGCTGAGGTGCGCGGCGAGCCTGCCCCCACCGGGTTCTTCGCTCCGTCGGGGCATGAACAGGACAGGGGGCAGGAGTTGTGAGGGATCTCGCCCAGGAAGCGGCCACTCACGCCCAGGCGGCACCGATGCAGCGCATCGCGGTGATGGGGGCCGGCTCGTGGGGCACCACGTTCGCCAAGGTGCTCGCTGACGCAGGCCGGGACGTCGTGCTCTGGGCCCGCAGACCCGAGGTCGCCGACGCGGTCTGCCGGCAGCACACCAACCCGGACTACCTACCGGGAGTGCGCCTGCCACCGACGCTGCGGGCCACCGTGCACGCGGCCGAGGCACTGGGCGGAACTGACGCGGTGGTCTTCGCGGTGCCCAGCCAGACGCTCCGCGACAACCTCGCCGTCTGGAGCGCACTGCTGCCCCCCGAGGCCACCCTGGTGAGCCTGGCCAAGGGCATCGAACTGGGCAGCCTCAAGCGGATGAGCGAGGTGGTAGTGGACGTCACGGCCGTCGACCCCGGCCGGGTGGCCGTGGTGTCGGGTCCCAACCTGGCCCGCGAGATCGCCGCCGAGCAACCCAGCGCGGGTGTGATCGCCTGCACCGACCACGACCGTGCCGTCGCGGTCCAGCTCGCCTGCCTGACCGGCTACTTCCGGCCCTATACCAACACCGATGTGATCGGCTGTGAGCTCGGCGGCGCGTGCAAGAACGTCATCGCGCTGGCCTGCGGGATGGCGGCCGGACTGGGCTATGGCGACAACACTCTGGCGGCGCTCATCACCCGCGGGCTGGCCGAAATCGGACGGCTCGGCGCGGCGCTGGGTGCCGATCCGATGACCTTCGCCGGTCTGGCCGGCGTGGGGGACCTGGTGGCCACCTGTGCCTCACCGCTGTCGCGCAACCGCACCTTCGGCCACCGGCTCGGCCTGGGGGAGACGATCGAGCAGGCCCAGCAGGCCACTCAGGGCCAGGTGGCCGAGGGAGTCAAGTCCTGCTCGTCGATCACCGAGCTGGCTGCCCGGTGCGACGTCGAGGTACCGATCGCCAACGCGGTGCGCCGGGTCTGCCACGACGGCCAGTCCCCGCGCGAGATGGCCGCAGGCCTGCTCGGCCGCGCACCCAAACCGGAATGAGCACCTGTGAGTGGCGATACGAGTCATAGCTCGTATCGCCACTCACAGGTGGCCACTAGCGTTCGGGGTATGTCACGTCCGCTGGGGCTGCCCGTGATGCGCTCGGCCGCTTTCGCCTTCGACTCCGCATACGACTATGCCGAGGTGCTGGGCGGGCGTAGCCCTGGCTACTCGTACTCCCGGATCGACAACCCGACCGCGACCGCCTTCGCCGACGCGGTGGCCGCGCTGGAGGCGCCGGACGCGGACGACGTGGGCGCGGAGCCTTTCGCCTCCGGGATGGCGGCCGTGTCCACAACGCTGCTCAGCCATCTCGCCCAGGGCGATGAGGTGCTCGCACCGGTGGACTGTTACGGCGGCACCTGGTCACTGTTCACTCGCTGGCTGCCGCGCTGGGGGGTGCAGCCGGTGCTGGTCGACATCGCTGACGTCACCTCCGTCCGGGCTGCGCTCACCTCGCGAACCCGGGTGATCTACGCGGAGACGATCGGCAACCCGACGCTGTCACTGCCCGATCTGCCTGCCCTGGCCGAGCTCGCCCACGGGGTCGGCGCCCGGCTCGTGGTGGACTCCACGATCGCCTCTCCTGCGGTGTGCAGGCCGCTGGAGCACGGCGCCGATCTGGTCCTGCACTCAGCCACCAAGTTCCTCGGTGGCCACGCCGACGCCACCGGCGGGGTCGTCGTCGGCAGGCGGGAACATCTCGGGCCGGTCCGGGACGCCCGCATCGATCTGGGTGGATGCCTGGCCCCGGACGAGGCGTTCCTGCTGCATCGCGGGCTTGCCACACTCGAGCTACGGGTGGGGCGGCAAAGCGCGACCGCCGCCGCGTTGGCCGAGAGTCTCGACACCCATCCGGCGGTGCAAGGGGTGCGCTACCCGGGGCTGGTCTCGCACCCGCAGCACCCCACGGCGAGCAGGCTGTTCCGGGCCGGCCGTTACGGCAGCCTGATCACCCTGGACGTGCGCGGCGGGCGGGACGGCGGGATGGCCTTCTGTGACGCGCTGCGCGTCGTGCAGATCGCGACCTCATTGGGCAGCGTGCACTCCAAGGTCAGCCACGCGGCATCGACCACCCATCGCCAGCTCGACGACACCGCACTCGCGGCGGCCGGGATCACGCCGGGTCAGGTGCGGCTGTCCGTGGGCGTGGAGGACCCCGGGGAGCTGCTCGCCGACCTGTCCCGGGCACTGGACGCGACTTGACCGCGGTGCGGATCTGCTGGTTCGATCACCCCTCGTGCGCCGCACCCTTGTCCTCGTGAAGCGGTCCCCTGTGGATCTGCGCCGGGTGGCGAGCGCGCTCTGTCCGGCGCGGTGAGCATCCTGCCCCGCTGACCGTGCCATTCCGATGTGCCCGCCTCGTCCGGGTGGCGGCCCCTGCGCGGTCGGTTCACCGGATCCCTGCGGAGGACCCTGTGCACGCCGTTCCCTATCTCACCGTTCCCTCCGCCGACGTCGTTCGTCCCGGCGGTCCCACCAGCCTCGCCATGATCCTGGCCATGCATCCCGAGCGGTGGCGGCCGATGGTGGACTACCGGGTTGACACCCGCTGGTACCGGCTGCTCGAGCGCACCGGGCACCACGAGGTGTGGTTGTTGTCCTGGTTGCCCGGCCAGGGCACCGACCTGCACGACCACGGCCCGGCATGCGGTGCCTTCGCGGTCGCGGCGGGCGTGCTGACCGAGCGGGTGGCCGCCGCCAGGCCGGGCGGTGCTCCGGTGGAGCTCACCCGCACGCTGCAGGCGGGTCAGTCCCGTGCTTTCGGCCCGCATTACATTCACCGGGTGAGCAACACCGGCACCGTCCCCGCGGTGAGCGTGCACGTCTACACGCCCGGACTGAGCGTGATGAACCGCTATCGACTGGAACCACACGAGCTGCGTCACCTCGGGGTGGAGCAGGCCGGGGTGGACTGGTGAGCCGCCCGCAGGGCGCCCTCGGTATCGACCAGATGCTGGCCCAGGCTCGGTCCCGGCTGCAGCGCCTCAGCCCGGCACCGGCCTACCAGGCCGTGGTCGCCGGTGCTGTGCTGGTGGACATCCGCCCGGGCTGGCAGCGCGCCGAGGAGGGCGAGGTGCCGGGGGCATTGCTGGTCGAGCGCAACCACCTGGAGTGGCGCTTCGACCCGGAGTGCGAGGCTCGGCTACCCCAGGCGGCCGGCTACGACGTGCACGTGATCGTGCTCTGCTCCGAGGGCTACACGTCCAGCCTCGCCGCGGATTCGCTGCGCAGCCTCGGCCTGCGTCGCGCCACGGACGTGATCGGCGGTTTCCGCGCCTGGGCCACCGAGGGTCTGCCCACCACCGCGGTCCCTTGGTGCGGCCCGGGCGGGCGGTAGGGTCTGCCGCCATGACGGAGCGCAGGCTGCGTGTCGCCGTCGTCTTCGGCGGCCGCAGCAGCGAGCACGCGATCTCCTGCGTCTCGGCGGGCAGCGTGCTGACCTACCTGGATCGGGAGCGGTTCGAGGTGTTCCCGGTCGGCATCACCAGGGAAGGGGCCTGGGTGCTCGGCACCGGAAAGCCGGCTGAGCTGGCTATCCGGGACCGGCGGCTGCCCGCTGTGGACGGCGATGCCGCGGCCCTCGTGCTGCCCGGCGACCCGACCCGGCGGGAGCTGGTGTGCATGGCAGGTGATCAAGTCGGCGAGGTCCTCTGCGGGGTGGACGTGGTCTTTCCGGTGCTGCACGGGGCATTCGGCGAGGACGGCACGATCCAGGGGCTGCTGGAGCTGGCGGACGTGCCCTATGTCGGACCGGGGGTACTGGCCAGCGCGGCGGGGATGGACAAGGAGTTCACCCGCAAGCTGCTGCGCGCCGAGGGCCTTCCGGTCACCGAGGCCGTGGTGCTGCGCCGCGATGATGTCGCCACCCTGACCCCGCAGCAGTGCACCTGGCTCGGGCTGCCGGTTTTCGTCAAGCCGGCCAGGGCGGGTTCGTCGGTGGGCATCACCAAGGTGGCGGACTGGGCCGAGCTGCCCGCGGCGATCGCCGCCGCCCGAAGTGCCGATCCCAAGGTGCTCATCGAGGCGGCGGTGCCCGGCCGGGAGATCGAATGTGGGGTGCTGGAGTTCCCCGACGGCCGGGTCGAGGCATCACTGCCTGCGGAGATCCGGGTCGTCGCGGAGGGGTCGGCGGGTTGGTACGACTTCGACGCCAAGTACCTCGACGATGCCTGCGAGTTCGACATCCCCGCCAAGCTCGACGACGATGTCACCACCCGGGTGCGGGCTATGGCCGTCTCGGCATTCCGTGCACTGGACTGTCAGGGACTCGCGCGGGTCGACTTCTTCGTCGGAGCGGACGGTTCGGTGACCGTCAACGAGATCAACACCATGCCCGGTTTCACTCCGATCTCGATGTATCCGAGGATGTGGGCGGTCACCGGAGTGGACTACGCCACTTTGCTCTCGACGCTGGTCGATACCGCAGTGGCCCGCGGCACTGGATTGCGCTGATCTCTGTACTCCGTTCGAGTGCTTTACAGTATCCCTTTGTATGAACACCTAGTTAACTGTGTGGGTCCGCCCGTGCGGTGTGTCTCACGGAGTCTGTGGCAAGCGCCCGCACGGGCGGAGCCGGCCAGCGGTTGTTCGTTGCCCTGAACCGGTTGTGGTTGTGGCGTCTGCCGTGGAGGGATCGCGAGTGCCTCCGTCACTCAGCAGCGACGACAACGGCGCCGCCGACGACGAGGACGCGACGTTCACCGGCGAGTGGGGTGAGCCGGAGGACTTCAGGCTCCTCGTGCGTCCGTACTCCTGGACCCGGGGACGCACCCGGCCGGTGCAGGACCTCGCCCTGGAGACCCTGGTGTCCACCAGCAGCCTTGCTCGGGACGTTACCGGGACCGTCTCCATCGAGCACCGGGCCATCGCCGAGCTGTGCGCGGAGGTCCGTTCGGTTGCCGAGGTCGCTGCCCTGCTCGCGTTACCGCTGGGTATCGCCCGGGTGCTGCTCGCCGACATGATCGACCTGGGCCTGGTGCGCGCGCACGATAACCCGTTGGTGCCGGGAAGCCAACCGGGCCTGGAGCTGATGGAACGGGTGCTGGCCGGGCTGCACCGGCTGTAGCCCGGCCCTCAGTGGGAGACGTCCACCTCTCGGGCGGGAAGCGTCTGGGCGACCACCTCGGTGATCTGCTGGATCGGCCCGGTGCCCAACTCCGGCGGCAGGGTCACCGCGATATAGACGGGTCGGTCTACCACGACCCAGTCGTTCGCGGGGAGCCTGAGGTACTGCACGCCGGACACCACGAGCAGTCGTGAGGTGGCGGTGAGCTCGGCGGGCCGCTCAAGCCCGCAGCGCAGCACCACCGCCGGTTCGCCCCAGGCTGCGGTGCCGGAGGGAGCCGGGGCGATGAGCTCCCGGCGTTTCAGTCGTCCCTCCACGCCCGCGTCCAGCTGCTGCGGCAGGGCCGCCAGCAGGCGGGCGCAGCCGGCGGACTCGGCCGCGGGGGCCGCGGCGGCGGGTACCAGCAGCGGATCGGGGCGCTGGCCCCGCACCACCGCGGCGGCGATGAGCACCCCGGCCACCAGCGCCAGCGCGACGGCCAGCGCGATCCCCAGTGGCCAGCGCGGGGCGCCGACCGGTTGGGCAGCCCGCGTCACAGTTCCGTGAGATGGACGACCGGGCAGGTCAGCGTGCGCGTGATGCCGGCCACGTTCTGCACCCTGGCCACCACGAGCTGCCCGAGCTGGTGCACGTCGGCGGCCTCGGCACGGACGATCACGTCGTAGGGGCCGGTGACGTCCTCCGCGCTCGTCACACCCGGCAGAGCCGCGACCGCCGTAGCCACCGCAGCCGCCTTGCCGACCTCGGTCTGGATGAGGATGTATGCCTGAACCACGGCGTGGCCCCTTCGTCTCGACGACTCGGTCGGGGTAGGAACGAAACCTACCTGAAATACGTCCCCGGATCGGGAGTGTGGTTGTGCGTTCTGCCGGTGGTGTCGGCCCAGGTGGTGTCGGCCCGGACCCGCCGCATCCCGGCGACGGCTCGGTGGCTGATCTGGGCGAGTTCGGGGTGATCGCCCGGGTCACGGCCGGACGCAAGCCGCCGCCGGGCACGCTGCTCGGCCCTGGGGACGACGCCGCCGTGCTGGCCGCCCCGGACGGCCGAGTGGTGGCCTGCACCGATGTGCTGGTCGAAGGGGTGCACTTCCGGCTTGACTGGTCTACGCCGCACCAGGTCGGGCGTAAGGCCGTGGCCGCCAACCTGGCGGACGTCGCGGCGATGGGTGCGGTGCCCACCGGGTTGGTCGTCGGTCTGGGTTGTCCGGGGCACACCCCGGTGTCCACCGTGGATGGCTTGGTCGACGGGATGTGGGCGGAGGCGGGCCGGGTCGGGACAGGTGTGGTCGGTGGAGACGTGGTCAGCGCGCCCAAGATCTTCATCTCGGTCACCGCACTGGGCGATCTGCAGGGCCGGGCTCCGGTCACCAGGTGCGGCGCCCGCCCGGGGGATGTGCTCGGGGTATGCGGCCGGCTGGGCTGGGCGGCTGCCGGGCTCGCCGTGCTCGGCCGGGGATTCCGGTCCCCGACGATGGTGGTGGGTGCCCACCGGGTGCCAGAGCCGCCCTATGCGGCCGGTCCGCACGCCGCCGCGGCCGGCGCAACGGCGATGATCGACGTCTCGGACGGTCTGCTCGCCGACGCCGGTCACCTGGCCGAGGCCTCCGGCGTCCGGATCGACATCGACTCGGCGGCGCTGGCCGTGCCGCGCAAGCTGGTCGAAGTGGCCTCTGCGCTGGGCGCCGACCCGCGGCATTGGGTGCTCACCGGGGGTGAGGACCACGCCCTGCTGGCGAGCTTTCCCGCCGAGTCCGCCTTGCCCGCCGGGTGGACCGTCATCGGTGTCGTGGCCGAGGGGCGTGCCGTGACCGTCGACGGCACTCCCTACGAGGGCTCAGCGGGGTGGGACCACTTCGGGTCGTGAGCGCATGACAGCGTTCCGCCACCGAAGGCCGCTTCCGGCCAGACGTAGTCTGCCTGTCGTGGAGCTGCGGACCCTCGCCCTCGACCATCCCGACGCCCAGCGGCTGATCGCCCAGGTACAGCAGGAGTACGTCCGTCGTTACGGCGGGGAGGACGCCACGCCGGTCGACGTGCCCGAGTTCGCCGCGCCGCACGGGACGTTCGTCGTGGGGTACCTCGGCGGCGTTGCGGTGGCCTGCGGTGGCTGGCGCGCGCACCAGCCTGGGCCGGAGTTCGCCGAGGGCGACGCCGAGCTCAAACGGATGTACGTAGTCCCGGCGGCGCGCGGCCGGGGACTGTCCCGGGTACTGCTCGCCGAGTTGGAGCGAAGGGCGATCGCCGCGGGCCTGCGGCGGCTGGTGCTGGAGACCGGCACTCGCCAGCCTGAGGCGATCGGGCTCTACACGTCATCCGGCTACACCGCGATCTCCGGGTTCGGGGTGTATCGATGTGCGCCGGGCAGCCGCTGCTTCGGCAAGTTACTACCGGTGGCGGCTGAGACTGCCCAATGAGCCCTCGCTAGGGTCGCGAGCCGTGACCGCAAGTGTGAACGAGATCGTGGAGACCGGGTGGGCGGGCGCACTGGCCCCGGTGGCCGAGCAGGTCACCGCGGCGGGCAGGTTCCTGCGAGCCGAGATCGCTGCGGGACGGCGCTACCTGCCGTCCGGGCCCAACATCCTGCGAGCCTTCACCCAGCCCTTCGACCAGGTACGGGTGCTCATCGTCGGCCAGGATCCCTATCCGACCCCGGGCCACGCGGTGGGGCTGTCCTTCTCCGTGCAGCCCGATGTCCGGCCGCTGCCGCGCAGCCTGGCCAACATCTTCCGGGAGTACCGTGACGACCTCGGCCTGCCCGCCCCGTCCAGTGGAGATCTCAGCCCATGGGCACACCGTGGTGTGCTGCTGCTCAACAGGGTGCTCACCGTGGAGCCCGGACGGCCGGGGTCGCATCGGGGCAAGGGCTGGGAGGAGGTCACCGAGCAGGCCATCCGTGCGCTGGTGGCACGGGACGGCGAACCGCTGGTGGCGATCCTGTGGGGGCGGGATGCGCGCACCCTGGTTCCTATGCTGTCCGACGTCCCGTGCATCGAGTCTGCGCATCCATCACCGATGTCGGCAGACCGGGGGTTTTTCGGCTCCCGTCCGTTCAGCCGCGCCAACCAGCTGCTCGAGGAACTGGGTGGTGAGCCGGTGAGCTGGGCGCTGCCGTAGGCCCTTTTTTCCGCAGTCCGGTTGCGGACTGCGGCCTGGGTCAGCCTCGGACGACCTTGCCTGCCTTGAGGCAGGAGGTGCACACGTTCATCCGGCGGCGCTGGCTCAGGCCGATCTTCGCCCGGACGGTCTGAATGTTCGGGTTCCACCGGCGATGGGTGCGCCGGTGGGAGTGCGAGACCGACATGCCGAAGCCCGGCCCCTTGCCGCAGACATCGCACACGGCAGCCACGTCAAACTCCCTGGGTTGGTCGCGCCGGTTGCGGCACGAAAGCGGGCTCGCCCGGTCCCGGGCAGCCAGGTCAGGGTAGCTGGGGGCGCCACGGTGCTCCAAACCGGGGACGTCAGAGGAGATCGGTAGCCTTCGATCCAGTCCCAACTGAGGCGGTCAGGAGGCAGCCGCGGTGTTGAAGTCGCTGGACGGGGCGGCGGTGCGTCGCTGGGCGGCCACCTGCTGCGATGAGCTCGCGGCGCACCGCGACGAGATCGACGAGCTCAACGTGTTCCCGGTCGCCGACCAGGACACCGGCTCCAACCTCCTGGCCACCATGCAGGCCGGGCTGGAGGCGGTGCTGCGGGACGACGCCGCCGCGGCGGGAAGCACCGCTGCCGCGCTGGCCCGCGGCGCGCTGGTCGGGGCGCGGGGGAACTCCGGAGTGATCGTGTCCCAGGTGCTGCGCGGCTTGTCGGAGAGCTTGACCGATGTGCCCGAGGTGGGCGGCGCGGCGTTGCGGGAGGGACTGTGCCGAGCTGAGGAGCTGGCCACCGCCGCAGTGTCCGAGCCGGTGGCAGGCACCGTGCTGACGGTGTTGCACGCCGCGGCGCAGGGTGCCGCGAGGGTCAGGTCCGATGACCTCTGTGCGGTGGCATCGGCGGCGGCCACCGCGGCGGCCACCGCGCTGGCCGACACTCCCCGTCAGCTGGCCGCGCTGGCCAGGGCCGGGGTGGTGGACGCGGGCGGGCAGGGGTTGGTGCTGCTCTTGGAGGCGCTGCTGGCGGTGGTCACCGAGCGCTCCGCCCAGACGGCGGTCGCTGCCGCCGCCCCGGCCCGGCCTGCGCAGGTGCTGCGGGTGCCGCGGGAGGCCGGGTCCCTGGAGTACGAGTACGAGGTGATGTATCTGCTCGACGGCACGGACGAGAGCCGGGTCGCCGGGTTGCGCGCAGAGCTCGGCGCGCTGGGCGACTGCGTGGCGCTGGTCGGCTCCGGTGATTGGGCGGGTGGGGTGGCTCCACTGTGGAACGTGCACGTGCACTGCGCCGATGTCGGAGCCGCGATCGAGGCGGGGGTGCGGGCAGGTCGGCCGCACCGCATCACCGTGCTGCGTTTCGCCGACCAGACCGGCGCGGCCGGTGAGCAGGCCCGGTTCATCACCCGCCACGCGGTGCTCGCCATGGTCTCCGGGGCGGGGGTGGTCGAACTGCTCCGCGGGGAGGGAGCCGCCACTGTCCCCGCCACCTGCAGCGTGACCGAACTGGTCGCGGCTCTGGCCGGTAGCCGGGCCCGCCACGTCACCGTGCTGCCAGGCCGGGGCGCCGCCGCCCGGGTGGCCGAAGCCGCGGCCGCGCAGGCCAGGGACGCGGGTCAGGACGTGGTTGTCGTGCCGGCGGCGTCACCGGTACAGGCGCTCGCCGCGCTCGCGGTGCACGACGGCGACCGGCGACCGGCCGACGATCTGGTGGCGATGACCGAGGCGGCGGTGGCGACCCGGCGCGGAGAGCTGATCGTTGCCGGGGAGGAGGCGCTGACCTGGGTCGGGCGTTGCCAGCCGGGGGACCCACTGGGCCTGGTCGACGACGAGGTCGTGCTGATCGGACGGGATGTGGTGCACGCGGCGCTCGGGCTGGTGGACCGGATGCTCGCGGCGGGCGGAGAGCTGGTGACCGTGCTGCTCGGCAGGCAGGCCCCGGACGACCTCGCAGAGGTGCTGGCCGAGTACCTGCGCACGGTGTATCCGGAGGTCGAGGCGGTGGTCTACCAGGGTGGTCAGCCGGACAGTGTACTGCTGGTCGGCGTGGAATAACCTCGGCGTTGATCAACCTCGGTGTGGAATGATGCGGGGTGGAGTGAAGCATGGTGCGGATGGACGAGGCGCTGGAGGGCCCGCTGGGGCGCAAGTCGGCCGCCCTGCTGGCCGGGCAGCTCGATGTACACACCGTCGGTGACCTGCTGCGGCACTACCCGCGCCGGTACGCCGACCAGGGCCAGCTCACCCCGATCGCGGGTCTGACGCCGGGGGAGGACGTCACCGTGATCGCCGAGGTCCGCAGCTGCAGCTCGCGGCGGATGCAGCGCAAGCCGGGCACCATCCAGCACGCGGAGATCTTCGACGGCACCCGCACGCTCGACCTCACGTTCTTCAACCAGCGGCATCTGCCCACCGTGCTCGTCCCCGGACGGCAGGCGCTGTTCGCCGGGCGGGTGACCAGGTATCGCCGTACGTTGCAGCTCACTCACCCGAGCTTCCAGCTGCTCGACGGCGACTCCGACCGGGACGCCGCCAGGCTGGCCGAATTCTCGCGGTCGCTGATCCCGGTCTATCCCGCCACCAAGGACCTGCCGTCCTGGACGATCCAGCTCTGCGTGCGGCAGGTCTTCGACATCCTCGACGACCCGCAGGACCCGCTGCCGCAGTCGTTGCGCGCCGAGCACCGGCTGCCCGCACTGGGCGCCGCCTTGCGGGCCGTGCACCGCTCCGACGATCGGTCCGAGATCGCCGCTGCCCAGCGCAGACTGAAATGGGACGAGGCGATGGCGGTGCAGCTCACCCTCGCGCGGCGCCGTCAGGAGGCGGCCAGCCGGCCCGCGCCCGCCTGCCTGCGCCGCGACGGCGGGCTAGCCGCCGCGTTCGACGCCTCGCTGCCCTTCACCCTGACCGGCGGGCAGCGGCAGGTGGGCGAAACCCTGGCCGTCGAGCTGGCCGGGCAGCACCCGACCAACCGGCTGTTGCAGGGCGAGGTCGGATCCGGCAAGACCGTGGTGGCACTGCGTGCGATGCTGCAGGTCGTCGACGCGGGACGGCAAGCGGTGCTGCTGGCACCCACCGAGGTGCTGGCCGCGCAACACGCCCGGTCGTTGCGCGACCTGCTGGGCGATCACGGCCGGGCAGGCGAGCTGGGGTCCGCCGAGCAGGCCACCCGGATCGCCCTGCTCACCGGATCGCTGCCGGCCAGGGCTCGCAAGCAGGCTCTGCTGGACGCGGCCTCGGGCGCGGCCGGGATCGTGGTCGGCACGCACGCCCTGATCCAGGACCGGGTCTCCTTCTTCGACCTGGGCCTGGTCGTGGTCGACGAGCAGCACCGCTTCGGCGTCGAGCAGCGTGCCGCATTGCGGGACAGGGCCGCCGAGGGCACCAGTCCGCACGTGCTGGTGATGACCGCCACCCCGATCCCGCGCACCGTCGCGATGACCGTCTACGGCGATCTGGAGGTCTCCGCACTGCGCGAGCTGCCGCTCGGGCGGTCACCGATCTCCACCACGGTGGTACCGGTGGGGGAGAAGCCCAGCTGGCTGGACCGGGTGTGGCGGCGGATCACCGAGGAGGTCGGCGCAGGCAGGCAAGCCTATGTGGTGTGCCCGCGGATCGGCGAGCAGGACGCTGCCGAGGACGCCGCCGCCGGTGATGACGCGGTGGCCGAGGAGGGCGATGGCGGCCGCCCTCCGCTCGCGGTGCTCGACCTGGCGCCGCAGCTCACCGAGGGTCTGCTGGCGGGGCTGCGGCTGGGTGTGCTGCACGGCAGGCTCCCGGGGGAGGAGAAGGACGCCGTGATGCGCTCCTTCGCCGACGGCGGGATCGACGTGCTGGTGGCCACCACCGTCGTCGAGGTCGGGGTGGACGTGCCGAACGCCACCGTCATGGTCATCATGGATGCGCACCGGTTCGGGGTCAGTCAGCTCCACCAGCTGCGCGGTCGGGTGGGCCGGGGGTCGCATCCGGGGTTGTGCCTGCTGGTGACCGACTCCCCCGAGGGCACCGCCGCTCGGGAGCGGCTGGACGCGGTGGCCGCCACCGGTGACGGGTTCGAGCTGGCCCGCCTCGACCTGGAGCTGCGCCGCGAGGGTGACGTGCTCGGCGCGGTGCAGTCCGGCCGCAGGTCCGGGCTCAAGCTGCTTTCTCTGCTGCGCGACGAGGACCTGATCGGTCAGGCTCGGCAGGCTGCTCAGCGACTGGTCGAGGCTGATCCCGAGCTCACCGGGCACCCTGGGCTGGCCCGGCTGGCCGCCGATCTGCTGGACGAGGAACGGGCGCAGTATCTCGAAAAGGTCTGACGGGCCGGCCCAGGCGTCGAGCTCAGGCGCTGACCCTCGGTTCGGCGACAACGCGGCATGGCGAGCTGAACGCTGAGTAGGCTGGACTGCACTGGTTGTGAACGAGAGGTTGTTGAACCTGATGGCTCGTCCTCGCCGCGCGGTCGCCACCGTGAGCAGCACGTCTGCCGAGCAGGCCGCGATGCGACGTGCCATCGTTCTCTCCGCCCTGGGCCTGGGCACCACCAGTCCCAACCCGCCGGTCGGCTGTGTCGTCCTGGACCGTGACAACCGTGCGGTCGGCGAGGGTTACCACGTTCGCAAAGGTGAGGCACACGCTGAAGTGCAGGCCCTGCGGGCAGCAGGTGAACGAGCGCAGGGCGGCACGGCTGTCGTCACCCTCGAACCGTGCAGCCACCACGGCCGCACCCCGCCCTGCCATCAGGCCATCATTGACGCCGGTATCCGCCGGGTGCTCGTTGCGTGGCTGCACACCACATTGCGGGGTGAGGGTGGTGTTGCCCGGTTGCGAAACGCTGGGGTGAACGTCGTCACCGATGTGTTGTCGCACGAGGCGCGGCTTGTCCTCGAACCTTGGCTGACCGCACTCCACCAGCGACGTCCCTTTGTCACCTGGGCCTATGCCGTGCCTGCCGATGGCCTGGCCAACGGGATGCCGACGGCAGCTGAACCGCCGTTCGGCGAGGCGTCGGTGGACGCGCGCAGTCTGCGGACGGTCCACGATGCCGTGCTCTCCGAAGACGGACAGCTTGTCGAGGGCTGTCCGGGCGGGCACAAGCCGGAAGTCTTCAGCTTCGCCAGGGTCAACCCACGGCAGGAACCCGAGGGTCTGCTCGGCGCGCTGCTCGCCGGTGGGGTGCGCTCCCTGCTGCTGGACGGCGGCCTGACGCTGACCAGCCCGTTTCTCGCCTCGGGCTTGGTTGACCAGGCAGTCGCGTATATCGCAACCGGCGGGTCTTCCAGTACTGTGCCGCCGGCTACCGCTGCCGGGCTGATGGCTGATTTCGTCCTGCGAGACGTGACGCGACTGGGCGGCGTCGTCCGGGTCCGGAGCGGACGCATGAACTAGCTACTCGGTCCTGACCGAGGCCGGAGGCAGCTGACCGCGAGCGGCGGTGTCCAGTGCGGCGGCGGCGGCCGGTGGCAGCCGCAGCGTGCCGGTGCGGTCCAGCTTCGCCAGCTCGGCGCGGGCCTTGGCGTACGCCGTGATGCGCTCCGCGTCGTGGTCGGAGTCCCGCGCCATGGTGAGCAGCTTGATCGCGCGTAGCACGGTGGCGCGCTCCTCGGCGGGGATGCCGGCCAGCCGGATGCGCTGTGCCGCGTCCATCGCTGCCCGCCAGGTGCGCCATGCCGCGTCCACCGCGGCGATGAAACGGTCGCGGTGCGCCGTGGGCGGTTCGGTCTCCGTGTCCAGTGCCTGGGCCTCGGCGAAGGCATCCACGAACCGGCCGGTGGACGGGACCGTGACATCGGTGAGCGCGGGCAGCCGCAGGACGGCGAGTGGGTCGCACTCGAAGCGCCCGTACGCACTGCGCAACCGATCGAACCGGGCCCGGGCGCCCGCCCAGTCCGGCGCGGGCAGGGCGGACCCGGGTCGATCGGGCCCGACGGGGTGGCCGGGCGGGGAGAAACCCCGCTGAGCCCGCGGGATGCGGATGGTGCGCGGTGACCGGGCCGCCGCCCGCCGGTGCCGCCGCCGGGCCGACGTGATGGCCACCGCGGCGACACCGGCCAGTACGAGCGGGCCGAGCGTGGCCAGCACGGCGACCACCGTGACGACCACCGCCATGCCACCTGCCAGCAGCACCGCGCCGAGCACCAGCAGCAACGGACCCACGGGTCCCCGAGCGCCGCGGAGGCGGTGCGGGTAGTGGTAAGGCGGTCTGGGCACGGCAGTGTCCTCTCCGGTGTGCCACTTCCTTGATACCCCTGTGTTCCTTGATACCCCAGTGGGATACCCCTGTGGAACGTTCAACGAGGAAAACACGTTTGCCCAGCGGATGTCAGGATTTCGCCGGTAGCGTCACCGGCCGACCGGCCGGGTGGAAGGGAGCTGGCACATGTTCGGCAAAGTCCTGGTCGCCAACCGCGGGGAGATCGCGATCCGAGCGTTTCGCGCTGCCTACGAGCTGGGCTCCCAGACCGTCGCGGTGTTCCCGTACGAGGACCGCAACTCCGAGCACCGGCTCAAGGCCGACGAGGCCTACCAGATCGGTGAGGAGGGCCACCCGGTCCGTGCCTACCTCTCGGTGGCGGAAATCGTCCGGGCCGCCCAGCATGCCGGTGCCGACGCCGTCTACCCGGGATACGGATTCCTCTCGGAGAACCCGAAGCTCGCCTCGGCCTGCGCGCAGGCCGGTATCACGTTCATCGGCCCGCCTCCTGATGTGCTGGCGCTGGCGGGCAACAAGTCGCGCGCGGTGGCCGCAGCCCGCGAGGCGGGGGTGCCGGTGTTGAAGTCCTCCGCTCCGTCCTGCGACATCGACGAACTGGTGGCCGCCGCGCCGGACATCGGGTACCCGGTCTTCGTCAAGGCAGTGGCCGGTGGTGGTGGACGCGGCATGCGGAGGGTGACCGAGGCCGGCGGCCTGCGGGATGCGTTGGAGGCCGCCACCCGCGAGGCCGAGTCGGCCTTCGGTGACTCGACCGTGTTCCTGGAGCAGGCGGTCATCGACCCCCGGCACATCGAGGTGCAGATCCTGGCCGACGGCACCGGCGAGGTGATCCACCTCTACGAGCGGGACTGCTCGGTGCAGCGGCGGCACCAGAAGGTGGTGGAAATCGCCCCCGCCCCGAACCTGGACCCTGATCTGCGAGAACGGATCTGCGCCGACGCGATGGCCTTCGCACGACACATCGACTATGTCAACGCGGGCACCGTGGAGTTCCTCGTCGACCGCGCGGGCAACCACGTGTTCATCGAGATGAACCCGCGGATCCAGGTTGAGCACACGGTGACCGAGGAGATCACCGAGGTCGACCTGGTCGGCGCCCAGCTTCGGATCGCGGCGGGGGAGACGCTGGCCGAGCTCGGGCTGACCCAGGACTCGATCGTGCCGCGCGGCGCCGCCCTGCAGTGCCGGATCACCACCGAGGATCCGGCGAACGAGTTCCGCCCGGACATCGGGACGGTGAGCGCCTACCGTTCGGCGAGCGGCCCGGGCGTCCGCCTCGACGGCGGCACCGTCTACCCGGGCGCGCAGATCAGCGCGCATTTCGACTCCATGCTGGTCAAGGTGACCTGCCGGGGACGGGACTTCGGGGCTGCCGTGCGCCGGGCCCGCCGCGCGATCGCCGAGTTCCGGATCCGCGGGGTGGCCAGCAACATCCCGTTCCTGCTCGCCCTGCTCGACGACCCGGACTTCCAGGCGGGCAAGGTCACCACCTCGTTCATCGAGCAACGGCCCGAGCTGCTCACCGCCCGCAGATCCGCGGACCGAGGCACCCGGCTGCTGACCTACCTCGCCGAGGTGACGGTGAACCGGCCGTACGGCGAACCGCCCAACCTGGCCGATCCGGTCGGCAAGCTGCCTGGGATCGATCTGGAGGCTGAGCCGCCAGCGGGATCCCGGCAGAAGCTCCTCGCGCTCGGCCCTGAGGGTTTCGCACGCTGGTTGCGCACCCGCGACCGGGTGGGTGTCACCGACACCACCTTCCGCGACGCGCACCAGTCGCTGCTCGCGACCCGGGTGCGCAGCAAGGACCTGGTCGCCGTGGCCCCGCACGTCGCCCGGATGACCCCGCAGCTGCTGTCGCTGGAGTGCTGGGGCGGCGCGACCTACGACGTGGCGCTGCGCTTCCTCGCCGAGGACCCGTGGGAGCGGCTGGCGGCGCTGCGCGAGGCGGTGCCCAACCTGTGCCTGCAGATGCTGTTGCGCGGGCGCAACACGGTCGGCTACACGCCGTATCCGACCGAGGTGACCACCGCCTTCATCGAGCAGGCCGTCGAGACCGGGCTGGACATCTTCCGCATCTTCGACGCGCTCAACGACGTGTCTCAGATGCGCCCGGCCATCGACGCGGTGCGCGAGACCGGCCGGGCGGTCGCCGAGGTGGCGCTGTGCTACACCGCTGATCTGTCCGATCCCGCGGAGACGCTCTACACCCTGGACTACTACCTGCGCCTGGCCGAGCAGATCGTCGCCGCGGGCGCGCATGTGCTGGCCATCAAGGACATGGCTGGGCTGCTGCGCCCGCCCGCCGCGCGGACCCTCGTGCGAGCGCTCCGGAGTCGCTTCGACCTTCCGGTGCACCTGCACACCCACGACACCCCGGGTGGCCAGCTGGCCACCCTGCTCGCCGCGATCGAGTCGGGGGTGGACGCCGTGGACGCGGCCACCGCCTCCATGGCCGGGACCACCTCGCAGCCCGCCTTGTCCGCGCTGGTCGCGGCCACCGACCACACCGAGCGCAACACCGAGCTGGATCTGCAGGCGGTCTGCGATCTTGAGCCCTACTGGGAGCTGGTGCGCAAGGTCTACGCGCCGTTCGAGTCCGGCCTGACCGCACCGACCGGACGGGTCTACCACCACGAGATCCCGGGCGGGCAGCTGTCCAACCTGCGCCAGCAGGCCGCCGCGCTGGGGCTCGCCGACAAGTTCGAGCAGATCGAGGACGCCTACGCGGCAGCCGACCGGATGCTCGGCAGACTGGTGAAGGTGACCCCGTCCTCCAAGGTGGTCGGGGATCTGGCGCTGCACCTGGTCGGTGCCGACGTCGAGCCGAAGGACTTCGAGTCCGATCCGGCTCGCTTCGACATCCCCGACTCAGTGATCGGCTTCCTGCACGGTGAGCTGGGCGAGCCCCCAGGCGGATGGCCCGAACCCCTGCGCAGCAAGGCGCTCGAGGGCCGCAGCGGGCCCCGGAAGGTCGCGGAGCTGTCCGCCGAGGACCGCACGGGGCTGCGGCAGGACCGGGCCGGCACGCTCAACCGGCTGCTGTTCGCCGGTCCGGCCGCGGAGTTCGCGGCGCACCGCGAGTCCTTCGGTGACACCTCGGTGCTGTCCAGCAAGGATTTCTTCTACGGTCTGCGGGCCAATGAGGAGTACGCGGTCGACCTCGAACCGGGGGTCCGGTTGCTGATTCAGCTGCACGCGATCGGCGACGCCGACGAGCGCGGCATGCGCACCGTGATGTGCACACTCAACGGGCGGATGCGGCCGCTGCAGGTACGGGACTGCTCGGTCGCATCCGAGGTCCCGGCGGCGGAGAAGGCCGACAGGTCCAACACCGGCCATGTCCCGGCGCCGTTCGCCGGTGTGGTGACCCTGCAGGTGGCCGAGGGGGACACGGTGTCCGCGGGACAGCCGGTGGCCACCATCGAGGCGATGAAGATGGAGGCCGGAATCACCGCACCGAAGGACGGCACGGTGGTCCGGCTGGCGATCAAGACGGTGCAGCCGGTGGAGGGCGGCGACCTGATCATGGAGCTGCGTTCCCCGTGAGTGGAGTAGGGCTACGACCTAGCAGTCGGGTTGAACGTAGACGGCGCTGGGGGCGTCATACGGTCAGTGATGTGGGAGCTCCCCGATCGGGAAACTGGCCAGGACGTCCCAACGCTCGCTGCGGTCTCCGATGCCGCATAGGTCGAGTGCGCGTGGGCGAGTCGGATGCGAGGTACCCAGAGGATTAATGCTGGGTAGATCGCATTGCTCGACGAGGGCGCCGAGATCGTCGACTACCTGTTGGATTGCTTCCTGCGGCAAAGTGCATATGTGGAGACTCAGATGTGGCGGAAACCCGTTGTTGTCAATGACGTTTTCGTTGTAGTAGAACTCATCGGTAATCGCCTGGCTGGCGCTGACTACTGACCCGAACAGGGGGTCATCGGGAATCAGGGCGAAATCAACCCGAATCAAATCCACTCTCTCCACCCTCCATTGCTTCTATGAAATGCGGTCGCTCTGCTCGATCAAGCGGTCGAAATCTACGCGCAGGAACGAAAGTAGCCCTCCTTCGGATACTAGAAGCGCTGGAGTCGGGATGCGTTCGCTGCAGAGGGCGTAGAGTGCCAGTACGGCGCGATCTGCGGACATGTATATCGCGTGCCGAAACGCCATCGTGGTTACGTAGACTTCGACGTGGCGTCGAGGCTCCATCGTACGAAAGTCCGCTATCGCTTCATGAATCCTTCCGCGCAAGTCTGACGTCGACGAAGTCGGGATGGTATTTTACTATTCCGGATTCAATGCCGAGTTTCTTATCGGCAAGGATCGCCACCACAGCAGGCGGCCTGACCGAACAAGTCATCGACGCGCGCACCGGATTCGCCGCCACCCCTGAAGACCCCACCAGCCTGGCAGCCGCCGTGCGACGCGTGCTTGCCCTCACCGTCGCTGAACGGAACCGGATGCGGGAGGAAGCGCAGCAGTTCGCCGCCAGCCGCTACGACCATCAGCGCGTGGTCCGGACGTTCCTGGACCAGGTCGCTCCGTGGCTCCGGCGGTAGTCAGTCGACACGTCGCAGCCGGACCCGTGAGTGGCGATGCGAGCTATGACTCGTATCGCCACTCACGGGTGCGCAGCGCATGATGGTGTTCGTGACGCGCATCGTGGCCGGGGTGGCCGGAGGGCGGCGGCTGACTGTTCCGCCGCGCGGTACCCGGCCGACGTCGGACCGGGTCCGGGAAGCCGTGTTCAGTGCGCTGCGGGCACGCCGTGACCTGGAAGGGACTCGCGTGCTCGACCTCTATGCCGGATCCGGTGCGCTGGGGCTGGAGGCGCTGTCCCGGGGGGCGGCGCACGTCCGGTTCGTGGAGTCCGACCGGTGCGCGGCCGCCGTGCTGCGCCGCAACGCCGAGGCGCTGGGGCTGCCCGGGGCGCAGGTGAGCACGGCGACGGTGGCAGCGGTGCTGCGGGGTGATCCGGGCCTGCCCTACGACGTGGTGCTCGCGGACCCGCCCTACGCGCTGGGCGACGACGCGCTCAGCGAGGTACTCCGCGGTCTGGTCAGCGGCGGCTGGCTGGCGTCCGGCGCGCTGCTCGTGGTGGAACGCGCGGCCAGAGCGGCCCCGCCGACCTGGCCGGATGATGTGGCGGCGCTCACTCAACGGCGGTACGGAGACACTGCGGTGTACTACGGTTCCGCGCCATGAGGCGTGCGGTTTGTCCCGGCTCGTACGACCCGGCGACCAACGGTCACCTGGACATCATCGAACGTGCCGCCAACCAGTTCGACGAGCTCGTGGTGGCCGTCCTGATCAACAAGACCAAGAGCTACCTGTTCGAGGTCGAGGATCGCATGGCGATGCTCGAGGAGATCACCGAGCACCTGTCGAACATCCGCATCGACTCCTGGCACGGACTGCTCGTGGACTACTGCCGGTCCAATGACATCGGAACGATCGTCAAGGGGCTGCGGGCGGTCAGTGACTTCGACTACGAGTTGCAGATGGCCCAGATGAACTACCAGTTGTCCGGGGTGGACACGATGTTCATGCCGAGCAACCCCACCTACAGTTTCCTGTCCAGCTCGATGGTCAAGGAGGTCGCCACCTACGGCGGTGACGTCGGCCACCTGCTGCCGCCCAGAGTGCACCAGCGCCTGATCAATCGGCTGTCCGAGGAACGCTGAGCTCCCAGCCCGGGGACACGCCGCAGCCACGTGCTCCCGCGGCTGCGCTGCCGGAGGGGGCAGACTGGCGACCTGCGGCCAGTGGCGATAAGGAGGGGCAGGTGTACCGGGTCTTCGAGGCGCTCGATGAGCTCGTGACCACCGTCGAGGAGGCACGCGGGGTACCGATGACCTCGAGCTGCGTGGTGCCCCGTGGTGACGTGCTGGAACTGCTCGACGACGTCCGGGACGCGATTCCGGCCGAGCTTGATGACGCCCAGGACGTGCTGGATCACCGGGACGAGCTGGTGGACACCGCCCAGCAGCAGGCGCAGCAACGGCTGGAGTCCGCCCGCACCGAGGCCGACCGGACCGTGACCGAGGCGAGCGAGGAAGCCCAGCGTCTGGTCGCCGAGGCCCGGGCCCGTGCGGAGTCGATGGTGGCCGACGCGCAAGCCGAGGCCGAACACGTCGTCGCGGCCGGGCGCCAGGAGTACCAGCAGCTCACCGAACGTGCCGAGACCGAGGCGGAGCGGATGGTCGCGGCGGGTAGGGCCGCCTACGAACGCGCGGTCGCCGACGGTCGTTCCGAGCAGGCTCGCCTGGTGGAGCAGACTGAGGTGATGCAGGTGGCCCGCGCCGAGGCGAACCGCGTCCATGCCGAGGCCACCGCCGAAGTGCAGCACCTACGCGCCGAATGCGACACCTACGTCGACCGCACGCTGGCCGAGTTCGAGGACCTGCTCACCCGCACGCTGCGCACCGTCGGACGTGGCCGTACTCGGCAGAACGGGCCGGTGACCGCGGGTGCGGCCGAGTACCGAAGCTGAGCGGGTCGGGTGATGTCACCGGCCCGTCCCTCATCGCCTAACCTGGAAACCCTCATGCGACGCAACGTCACTCCCGTCCGTCCCGACCCGTCCGCTCCCTGGGTGATCGACACCCGGGAGCTGGGCAGGTATCCCGGGGCGATGCGTTCCTACCACCGGGACGTCCCGGCGCCCGCCGACCTCGGACAGGATGTGATCCGGGTTCTCGAGGGTGACGACGTGGCCTTGGATGTGCGGCTGGAGTCGGTGGTGGAGGGCGTGCTGGTCTCCGGCACAGCAAGAGCCCCGGTCGCCGGAGTGTGCTCCCGATGTCTGGATCCGCTGACCGAGTGGCTCGAAGTCGAGCTGACCGAGTTGTACGCTTACCCGGATACGGCGACTGAGAAGAGCACCGATCCTGACGAGGTCAGCCGGGTGGTCGATGATCTGGTCGACCTCGAACCACTGGTTCGCGATGCGGTGTTGCTGGCACTGCCCCAGACACCGCTGTGCCGGGACAACTGCCCTGGGTTGTGCCCGGAGTGCGGTGGTAAGCGGGCCGAACTCGGGGTGGAGCACCGGCATGAGACGATGGACCCGCGCTGGGCGGCACTGAAGCGGTTCAGCGATAGCGAAGAGGAGAACGAGTAACGTGGCCGTCCCGAAGCGCAGGATGTCGCGGTCGAACACCCGCTCGCGGCGGGCTCAGTGGAAGACCACCGCACCCACCCTCGCGCCGTGCTCGAACCGGGCCTGCCGACAGCCGAAGCTGCCCCATGTGGCCTGCTCGCACTGTGGCACCTACGACGGCCGCCAGGTCGTCCGCCCGGCGTGACCGGGGGATTCGACGCACCGTGGGGGGTCGGTCGTCGCGAGGTGCCGGACCAGATCCGGCCTCGCTGCTCGTCGCGCTCGATGTCCAGCTTGACGCCGAGCTCCTGACGCTGTCACTCACCCACCGCTCCTACGCCTACGAGAGCGGCGGCCTCGAACCCAATGAGCGCCTGGAGTTCCTCGGCGACGCGGTACTCGGCCTGGTCGTCACGGACCACCTGTTCCGGACCCACCCCGACCTGCCCGAGGGACAACTCGCGAAGTTGCGCGCCAGCGTGGTGAACATGCACGCGCTGGCTGGGGTGGCTCGTGGGCTGGGCGCAGGCGGGGTGGGCGAGTACGTGCTACTCGGCCGGGGCGAGGAGCTCACCGGGGGCCGGGACAAGGACAGCATCCTCGCCGACACCACTGAGGCCTTGATCGGCGCGGTCTACCTGCAGCACGGCATGGAGGTGGCCCGCACATTGGTGCACCGGCTGTTCGACCCGCTGCTGGCCGAGGCCCCGCTGCTGGGTGCAGGCCTGGACTGGAAGACCAGCCTGCAGGAACTCACCTCGGCCGGTGACCTGGGGGTCCCCGAGTATCGGGTGACCGAGGAAGGGCCGGACCACCTCAAGGAGTTCACCGCGACCGCGATGGTCGCCGGGGAGGCGCGGGGCGCCGGGCAGGGCCGGACCAAGAAGGAAGCCGAGCAGCGGGCCGCCGAAGCGGCGTGGCATGCGCTGTCCGAGGTGTCCGACGGAAGATCCGCCCCGGCGGAGTAGCGCGCCATGCCGGAGCTGCCTGAGGTGGAGGTCGTCCGGCTCGGCCTGGCCGGGCATGTCGTCGGCCGCACCCTGGCCGCCATCGAGGTGCGCCACCCCCGATCGGTGCGCGCGCACCTGGCCGGTGAGCTGGACTTCGCCGCGCGGTTGGCCGGCCGGGGGATTCGGGCGGCCCGGCGACGCGGCAAGTATGTCTGGCTGGACCTGGGCGACGATGAGGCGCTGCTGGCGCATCTGGGCATGAGCGGGCAGCTGCGTATCCAGCCGCCGGACGCGCCCGATGAAGCCCATTTACGGGTGCGGTTCGGCTTCACCGACGGCGGGCCCGAGCTGCGCTTCATCGACCAGCGCACCTTCGGGGGCCTTTCGGTGCAGGAGGTGGTCGACGGCGTGCCCGCTCCGGTGGCGCATATCGCCAGGGACCCGATGGACCCCGGGTTCGACGTCGAGGCCGTCGTAGCCGGGATGCGCCGGCGGCGCACCGAGGTCAAACGCGCGCTGCTGGACCAGACCCTGGTGTCCGGGATCGGCAACATCTACGCCGACGAGGCGCTATGGCGCGCACGACTGCACTGGGCCAGGCCCACCGCGACGCTGACCCGCGCGCAGGGCCGCACCGTGCTGGCCGCCGCCACCGAGGTGATGACCGAGGCGCTGGCCGCCGGGGGCACCTCCTTCGATGCGCTCTACGTCAACGTCAACGGCGCCTCCGGCTACTTCGACCGCTCGCTGGCCGCCTACGGGCAGGGCGGGCAGGCCTGCCCCCGCTGCGGCACGGCGATCCGGCGCGAGGCCTTCATGAACCGCTCCTCCTACACCTGCCCGCGCTGCCAGCCCCGCCCTCGTCACCCCCATCGGTAACGCGAGACTCACTGCGACCCGCCACCCACGCCCGTAGCGCCAGCTCGGCCAGCAGCCCCCGGTCTTCACGGATCACGGCTGTGTCGCCTTCCCGCGGATGAGGTCGCTGCCGAACGCCGCGGCGAGCGCGTGGCGCAGCGGCATGGCGTCCTCGGCAATGACGAAGGCGGATGGTTCCCCCTGCGGGTAGCCGACAAGCAGGCAGCTACCGTCACTCAGTACCACCACCAGCACCGTGGCTGGTACTGGCGCGGACGGGCAGATGCTGTGGTCGATGCCGCCCATGCCGTTGTTGTCACCGCGACGCATCGTGCTCGCCTCCGCACTCGACCCGCTCACGCACTGTCGGCCCCGCTTCCGTGCTTCTCGCGCTGGTAGATGGGTGGGCGCCCAGAGCCGGGGCGAGTCACCGGAGGCGGTGCGGAGTGAGCGGTGCCGCCGGTCGGGTCCGCCCGCCGTCGATGACGGCTGGCGTCCATCGGGGCAACCGGCAGCACTACCGCATCCAGTGACTCGAACCTCCCGGCCCTGGGGCCTGGGTCGAAGCCTGCTCGGCGTGGAGTCCGACAGGAATGATCTACTGGCGCCCGCGCGGTGCACTCCTGGCGCAGTTGCCCGGTACTACGCTGCGTGCGGTATTCCTGACCGAGGGGGTAGTGGGGTCTATGACGATCGTTGACCGCTGGACCGGCCGTGAGGCAAAGCTGCTGCGGGAGGCGCTGCGGCTCAGCGTCCGCGACTTCGCCGCCCGTCTCGGGGATCGGCGTGCGAACGGTCAACAAGTGGGAAGCACGACAGGCGGACATCACTCCGCTGCCGCACATGCAAGAAGTGCTGGACACCGCCCTCGCGCGAGCCTCCGACGAGGTGAAAGCCCGGTTTGCCAATGGCGCTCTGCTGAAACGGCAGGACGAGGTGGTCATCGCCAAGCACGAGTACGCCGCGTCGCAGGCAGAGTTCAGCCAGGCGGCTCATCGCGCCGCCGAGCGTCTGTGCAGCGAGCAATCAGTGATCTCCGCAGTCGCTGGATGGGACGCGGCTGGTGAGTCGGTCGACGATGCTGGGTGCGATCCGGTGCTCTCTGCGCCGTGGAACCATCGAAGTACCGTCAAGGTGTCAGTCGCGCTGAGCGGAGGTGGTGGTGGCCCGGTGGAGCGTCGGCGTTTCACCCTCCTGACGGGAGCGGCCTTGACGGTTCCAGCACACCAATGGTTGATCCGCGACCCGGAACCACTGGTGTCAGGGCTGTCGGGCGGCCGGGTATCGGTGGCGCTGGCTGATCAGTTAACGACCATGATCGCCACGCTGCGGACCATGGATGATGCTGCCGGTGGTGGCACCGTGCTCTGGCTGGCTCAGCAGGCATTCGGTTGGGTTGCGGGGCTGCTCGATCAGGCGTCCTACGACGAGCGCACCGGCCGAAGGCTGTATATCGCGCTGGCTGAGCTTGGCCAGCTGACGGGCTGGGTGGCCCACGACGCGGGGCGACCCGGACTGGGTCAGCGCTACCACATCGCCGCTCTGCGGGCGGCACACAGTGCCGATGACCGGGCACTGGGCGCCCACATCCTCGGTTGCATGGCCGATCAGGCCGCTCGTCACGGTCGGCCCGTCGCCAAGGCGCGCACGCAGGTGGAGCAGTTCGAGCTGGACAGCTGACCTCGACCCGGGGTACCGACTGCCTCCGCGATCTCTACAGGCAAATGCGGCCGCACGCGTCGGTCCCAGCCGTCGAGGACTTCCTGGAACGGGCGCGGGTGGTTCTGGCGGTATAGCAGCGCCCGCATCGGTCGAGATACGGAGGAGTTGCCAATGGATTTCACGATTCATCACGCGGCCATCAGCGCGATCGATATGATAGAATCCGTAGCGTTCTACGAACAGTTCGGTTTTAGGGTCGTGTTGCACTGGAAAGATCCGGACGGCGAACTGGAGATCGCACATCTCAAGCTCGGCGCGAACTACCTGGAGATCTTCTGCTATCGGGATCAGGAACCCGCGCCCGAGACTGCGGGATCTCTGGCGACAGATCTGCCCCGGATCGGTGTCAAACACTTTGCTCTCGAAGTCGACTCGGTGCACGAAGCCAAGAACTTCGTCGAGAACCGCGGTATTGCGTCGAACGTCGAAGTTCAGCAAGGAAGAACCGGGGTGACCTACTTCTTCATCAAAGATCCGAGCGGAATTCTGGTCGAGTTTCTAGAAGACAAGCGCGGATTCTAGTCGCCGGATGCCAGTCGGGTTGGCGGCACCCAGGAGCGACTTATCTGACGGTAATGATCTGCTGGTTTCGGCGCGCACTCGTGGCGCGGAGCTACCACCCAGCCGCCCTTGGCAAATATGTGGAGCGTGCAACGGGCTCCGGCGCCAGTATTTCTCAAAGGAACCGAACCAGTCGGGCTACATGCAGGCCGAACTCGACGCAGTCGCCGATGAACTCAACAACCATCCACGTCAGACACTCGACTGGCTGAAGCTAAGAAGTCGTAATTAAACCGAACTTACTTGATCTTGGTCGATGATCACGGTGCTGAGCTGGAACAATGCCGCCCCACCTGGCCTCCGTGTAGTCACAGAAAAACTGGACATCCGCCGTGGTTTGCGGTTGAATAGCAGGGTGAA
>JBOHGD010000057.1:0-33432 GCA_050699955.1 Pseudonocardiaceae bacterium
CACACTGCGCCCGCTGATCTGCGCCGTCGCCGGGACGTCGATCGCCGGTACTCTGGATTGCCTGGTCACCCTCGTTGTTCATGTACTGAGCCCGCCCCTGTGTCGTCGTGAACGGCACCCAGGGCCGGGGAGCTACCGGACTGACGGGGAAACGGTGCAGGACATCCCGGAAGGGGGACACAGCCCGGCGCTCGGCCCGGCCCTGGGGCCTGAATGGGAACCACAACGGATGAACCGGTCGTTGAAGGAGTCGTGAAACGATCTTGTTCAACAGGAGCCTCAGCCATTACCTGCGTATCCTGATACGTTCCGCCGACAGGTTTCGGCGTCCCGGTTATCTCCGTCGCAGAAAGGTGCCCGACGTGGCCCGCGAACCCGCGCACGTGCTGGAATTGCGGTGCGCATTGGGCCGCGTACTGGCGACCTGCCGCCAGGAGGCACGGTGGAGCCAGGCCAAGCTCGCCGACGAGCTGCACTATCACCGCAGCGCCATCTCCCACCTCGAAGCCGGCCGCCACCCCGCACCACGGGAGTTCTGGGCACGCGCCGACGAGCTGCTCAAAGCCGATGGTGCGCTGCGCGCCGCTTACGAGGCGCTGGTCACCACCAAACGGGACGCCGCAGAGGTGAACCAGCGACCGCACCGGAACACGGACGGCGATACTGGGCGCGCTGAGACGCGACCGTCCGCCTCGCCGGCCAACAGCGGCACCACCGGGCGACGGACCGCGCTCACCTTGGGCCTGGCGGTGGCCGTGGCTCCCGAGATGCTGAACCGGGTGTTGTCCGAGGCCTCAGCCGAGGCGATGGAGTTCACCCGCCGGACCGGGGTCTCCTCCGTCGGGCGCGGCACGCTGGAGCATCTGGAGCTGATCGTCAGCGACCTCAACCGGGGTTATTCCCAGGAGCCACCCGCCGAGCAGTTCGTGGTGGCCCGGGCCTATCGCGCTCGGGTGGACGAGCTCATCCACGGCCGTCACACCCTCTCCGAGCTCCGGGATCTGTACGTCTACGCCGGGGGGCTCTCGGAACTGCTGGCCTGGCTGGCGAACGATCTCGGCCACCCGCGCACGGCCCAGGCCTACGCCGTGGACAGCTACGCGCACGCCGAACAGGCCGGACACGGTGAACTGGGCGGGTGGGCAGCGGATGTCATGACAACAATCGCGAGCTATGCCGAACGTCCGGACAGAGCGGTGCAGGCCGCCAGGAAAGGCATCGCCCGAGTCCCTATCGACCATCCGCTGGCCATCCAGCTCCGCGTCAAAGCAGCTCGGGCGTATGCCCGGCTGGGTGACCGGGAGAGGTTCGACACCCTGTTCACCGAGGCCCGGCGCCTGCACGACCAGCTGCCAGCCGAGACACCCAACCGGTTCACTATCGGCACCGGCACACTGGCCTCCTATGCCATCACCGCATACCCCGCACACGCCTACCTCGCGCTGGAAGACTTCCACGCCGCCAAGACACACAGCGAAGCGGCGCTGGCCGTGCACGAGTCAGCCCCACCCGCCAGCAGCTCACCAGGTAAGGGCGCGATGGCCCGGCTCAACCTGGCGACCGCACTGACCCATCTGGGCGAGCCGGACGAAGCAGCCGCCCTCGGCCACCAGGCGTTGACCTCGGCCTGCGCGGCCAACTTCGTCCGCACCCACGCCCATGACCTCAACGCCGCGCTCGTCCGCCGCTACCCGACGCTGACCTGCGTCCGCGACTTCCACGACCACTACCGGCAGGTCGTGAGCGCATAACCGGGTTCCGGCACCGAATGCCACTCACGACCCAGGTGGAGTGGGGAGTGCCCAGCGGTGCTCGCCATCCGGATGGTCGTACCAGACGTACTGACCGGTAGCGGTGACGGTGATGCCGAACCGGTCGTAGCGGGGGCGCCCCGCGCGGTGCCAGAAAGCATGGGCCTGCTCGACCCGGTCCCAGAGCCGGCGCGGACCGACCTGGCTGACCCGGAAGGCACCGTGCGCGGGCGTGGTGCGGATCGAGGCGCGGGAACCGTCGGGTGCCCAGAGGTGAATGGCGGCCTCGCCGTCCTCGGTCGCCGGACCCCAGGTGACGTCCGGGAGGTGCCACTGCGCGACGAAGGCGAACAACCCATCCGACGACACCAGCGTCGGGTCGACCGCGCTGACCGATTCCACGGGTTCGTCGTCCAACCAGCGTTGCGGTGGTGGCGCCGGAACACCGGGGGTGTGCCGAAGCCACATGAATCCTGCCCAGTCGGGCAAGAACCTTCCGGTGGCTACCCCGTCGGGGTTGACGGTCAACCGGGCCAGGGTGCCCCCGATCGGGCCGTGCACATCGGCCAGGATCACTGCACCCGGCGCGGCCTGCGCCAGCCAGGCGGGCGGGATGGCTCGGACGCCGCAGGTGGCGATGATCCGGTTGTACGGGGCGCCGGGCGGGTAGCCACCTGCGCCGTCCACGACGGCCAGGGTGGGGGTGTAGCCGTTGGCGGCCAGCCGTTCGGCGGCCAGCTCGATGAGTTCGGGGTCGATGTCCACGCTGGTCACGTGCTCGCTGCCGAGCCGTTCACACAGCAGGGCGGCGTTGTAGCCGGTGCCGGTGCCGATCTCCAGCACCCGATGCCCGTCGTGGACATCCAACGCCTCCAGCATGCGCAGCACCAGCGAAGGCATCGTGGACGAGCTCGTGTACACCGGGTAGGTACCCGGGCGCAGCGCCGGTGACATCGGCACCTGCACCACCTTGGTGATCAGGGTCTGGTCGCTGTAGACGGCCGCCAGCCAGTCTTCCCGGCGTTGCGGGTCGATCGAGAGCAGGCACGGCCCGTCGAGCTTGGGGTAGAAGGACGGCACATAGGGATGGCGCCAGGTGCGTTGGAACGCTTCTCGCCACTGCGGGGTGCGCAGTATCCCGTCCGCGGTGAACCTCTCGGCCAGCTCCCGCAGCCGGATCTGCGCCAGCTCCCGCTCCCCCAGGCTGAGATCGGTGGGGTAGCTCATCCGGTTGCGCCCTTCGCGAGCAGGTCGGCCAGCGCCGACGTGATCGGCAGGTCAAGGGCTTCTTCGAGCCAGCCGTAGGCGCCGAAGGGGTTGCACTCGAACATGATCCACTCCTGGGCTGGGGTCACCGCAGCGGCCAGGGTCTTTCCTGCCAGTGCCCCGCCGACAGCGGTGGCGAAGCCCCGCACGGCGTCGGGCCTGTTGGTGACCAGAGCATCGGGCACTCTCAGCCCGCAACGACGAGCCACCTGAAGCTGACGCGGCTTGAGAGCATCAGACTCGCGCGCCGGGTAGTTCACCCACAGCGCGTCCAGGCTGGACAGCACGCCCGCCAACCCGCAGCGGGCCTCGGCGGCGGCGTGCCGACGCTCCGGCCCAGACATGCCGTCAGGCAACACGAAATGCGACGGGTGGCGATACCAGACCGACCGGATCTCGCCCAAGCGCACCTGGCAATACCCGGTGTCCAGCACTCCGTCCCAGCCGTCCGGACCAAACCGGGCGTCCACGGTCAGCGCCTGCGGGAAGGCGGCGAGATCGGTGCGGAACACCGGCACCCCGCGCTCGCCCAGCGCCTCCACCACCCGGTCCGTCTGCGGGTCGAGATCACGGGCCAGTACCAGGACAGTCATGTCAGCTCGTCTGGTAGTCCGGATTGCCGACCTCCTCCGAAGGTGGGTTCGGCCCTTGCCCGTCACCGCCTCCCGAGGTCGAGCCGGGTGTGGGGCCGGGCTGGGTGTGCCGCAGCAGCGGGACGAGCGCACCGTCCTCGTCGTACACCAGGGCGATCTGCCGGTGCGGGCAGTAGGTGTAACGCCAGGCCGGCGGGGTGTCGAGCCGGGCACCGGCCACCACGTGCCGCAGCGAGAACGGCCGGGTGGCCGGGCCGCTCGGCCCTTCCTGGCAGTCATCCATGATCCCGCGCGGCGGACCGAGTGGGAACCGGTCCCCCGGGCTGAACAACGGATCACGCCACAGCGGGGCAGGGTGTGCCGACATCAGAACCTCCTTCGAGCTTGCTCACCGCGTCTCTGTCCCGCCGATGCGGTCGGCGAGGGTGCGGGCGCCGTCGTCGGCCAGCAGCACTCCCAGACCAGCGACTCCGTGGGGATAAAGAACCCAGCCGCGACGGCGCCGGTCGCGGATGGCGACCACGGTGCACGGCCCACCGCCGTCGATCCGGCGTCCCTCCACCGCGCACCGTTCCTGCTGGTCATGCGGCAGGTTGTGCGGCCCCTCGTGCTCCACCGGCTGCTTCACGGCAAGCCTCCCACTCCTGTCGTGGTTCTCGACTCCACCAGTGTGCTGAGACGATTCACTGCCGAGGATGACTAGGACAACTCGGTTCGGCGAAGATCCCCCGAACGGATTAGTCACAGTTCGACTTGACTAGCATCTGTCGGCAGGCCATCCTCAGAACCGACCAGCTCACCTGAGGGGGAATCCCATGGCCCGACTTGTCCAGCTACGACGAACCTGCAACCACGGGATGGACTGCCCGACACTGCACTACCAGCCCGATACCGACGAGTTCCTCATCCAGGGCTACACCGTTACCGATCCGCAGCTCCTCGTCGGGTTGAGCCTGCCTGCCGGGGAGACCGTCGTCCGCGTCCCTGCCCATCTGTTGCCGGAGTTGCAGCCCGATTCTGACGCTGCAGACCTGCTTGTGCAGGGCCACGAGGTGCACGACGTCGAACTGCTCACGGAGCTGAACCTGCCTGCGGGGGAGGCTGTTGTCCGAGTCCCCGCACAGATACTGCCGGAACTGCGGAAGGAGCCCCAGCCGTGCTGACCACCGCCGAGCTCAACGAGGTCGCCAGTTCGGCCCGAAGCTCACTGTTCCGCCTGGAGACACTGGACCGCTACGAGGGTGCCTTGGACGGTTCTGACCTGTCCGTGTACCTGGCTGGTGGGGAGCAACCGCACAACCCGGAAAAGCTGGCCTGGCAGGAGCACCTGCGGGCGGAGCGGGCCGCCGGGATCTGGCGGCATCGAGTGCACCTCATCGACACCACTCACGGGCTGAACGGCTACCTGCGTTACGAATGCGAGTGGGGATACACCGCGACCACCGCTGCGGGCGAGGGGGTGCGCATCCTCGATCTGCCCCCCGACCGCCGTCCCCCCGAGCTGATCGAGATCGACCACGACTTCTGGATGATCGACGAGGAGCGGGTGCTCCGCATGCATTACAACGCTGACGCCACCTTCCACGGTGCCGAGTTGCTCCCTGCCGACCACACCCCCCGCTACCGGGCAGCCCGCGACGTCGGCTGGAACATGGCTGAGGAGTTCACGTCGTGGTGGGCCGCGCATCCGCAATATCATCGGGCAAACCAGCCAGTCACCTGACCCCAGAGGACCGCTTGAGTCACCCGCCGTGCCAACCCGACGAAATGTCCGCACTGCTGCGTCAACTGCGGGCAGACGCCGCTCTCTCGGGCATGGAGGCCGCGCGGCGTGCGGGTTACTCCCAACCCAAGATCTCTCGCTTCGAGACCGCCCGGCAGGTGCCGACCACAGAGGAGATCCGCACCCTGTGCAGGGTGTACGGCGCCGCACCCGAGATACGGGACCGGCTGCTGGAACTGGCCGCCGACCTCACCGGGGACACCGTTCGCGCGCGGGCCGTGCTATCCCACGGCGCCCGGTACATGCAGCAGCGCATCGGGAAGATCGAGCAGGCGTCCGAGTTGGTCCGCAGCTTCACCCCCACCATCGTGGACGGGCTGCTGCAGACCCCGGACTACGTGCGGGCCATGGGCTCCCACCGGCTGGCCGGTGAGGAACTGGAGTCGTTCGTCGGCTCCCGCGCGGAGCGGCAACAGATCCTGGACACCGACCGCCAGTTCCAGTCGATCATCACCGAGGGTGCGCTGCGCTGGCACATCGGCTCCCCGCAGATCATGGCCGCCCAGCTGGAACACCTGATCGAGGCCAGTCACCGCCCCAACCTGCGTCTCGGGATCATCCCCTGGACCACGCCGGTGCACTCACCCGCGCTGCACTGCTTCACCATCTTCGACGACCGCGCGGTGATCGTGGGCACCGAGACCGCGACCGCCATCATCACCGACCCGGCCGACGTCGCCGACTACGACCAGCGACACACCTTCTACGCCCAACTCGCCGTGGTCGGCGACTCAGCTCGGGCGGTGCTGGCCAGACTCGCTCGTGAGTACCGGGGCTTGGCATGACCCCCCGGAGGTGACCTGATGCTCGACGAGCGCGAACTGGGGACCTGCCTGCGTCAAGCGACCCGCAGCCTGTTCCGGCTGGAGCTGTTGCCGCGCTACGACGTGCCCACCGACCAGGGTGACTTCCCCCGGTATCTCGCTGGTGAACCCGCCCCGGACATGCAGCGCAAGGGGCGCTGGCTGGAGTTTCTGCGTGAGCAGCCCGCCCAGGGCATCGACCGGCACCGGGTCCGGGTGCTGCGTACCCCGCTCAGCGACTACGACCGCTATGCCTGCGAGTGGGGGTATGCCTACAACGTGCCCGCCGGGGAAGACACCCGGATACTTGACGTGGCCCAACGGCCACTGTCACCCGCAGGGGTCGATCACGATTTCTGGCTTGTCGACCACGAGCGTCCAGTGCGGATGCACTACGACGACGGCCACTTCCTCGGGGCCACCGTCGTCGACCCGGCTGTGGCAGGACCGGTACCAGGCGGCGCGGGATGCGGCCTGGGAGGGGGCTGAGCTGTTCGAGGCATGGTGGGCTCGCCACCCGGAGTACCACCGGGTCGCCTGAACCCCAGCGCGGGAAACTCTGGCAGTGACCGGACCTGACAACGATGACCGCGACGAGCTGTCCCGGGCACTGCACGCCGCCCGCCGCACCGCTGGACTCGGCCAAATCGAAGCGGTCACCCAAGCGGGAACCAGCCAGAACAAGATCTCCCGGGTGGAGAACAGCAAGGGCCTGCTCACCACGGCGGAAGCCGAGGCGCTGCTCACGGTGTACAGCGTGCGCGGACACGAACGGCGCCACATCATGGCACTGGTCGAGACGGCCCGCGCGGGCCACGTCGACTCCCGGGTGATCCTGCAACGCGGCGCCCATCACTTCCAGGAACGCATCCGGCACCTTGACGAGCAGTCCCGGCTGGTACGTGGCTTTGCCCCGACGGCGGTGCTCGGGATCCTGCAGACCCGCGCCTACGCCCACGTGGTGTTCACCCAACGGATGACCGAGGACCAGACGGCTCCGTCCCTCGCCTCCCGGATGGCCCGGCACCACATGCTGGACGACCCCAGCCGACAGTGGGTGCTCATCCACCGTGTCACCGATGACTACCTACAGCTCGAAACGCCTGAATGATCGACGAGGAGCAGGTGCGCATCCGCAATGTCATCGGGTGAACCAGCCAGTCGCCTGAACTCAGAGGACCGCTTGAGCCAGCCCGTGCGCCGACTCGACGAGGGGGCGCTGCGCTGGCACATCGGCTCGGCGCCGGACAGGGTGGAGTTGTGTGCTCGCCCTCGATGTCAGCACGCGGAGGTGGGCCTGCGTGTGTCAAGCTCGGCGCGACCCTGCCGTGCTGTGTCAAGGTCCTGTGTCAAGGTCCTGTGTCAAGGTCCTGTGTCAAGGTCCTGTGTCAAGGTCCTGTGTCAAGGTCCTGTGTCAAGGTCCTGTGTCAAGGTGGTCTTTCCGATGTCGAGTGTTGATCCGTCCCGTCCTGATGTGGTGGCCCAGCCGGTGCTGATGCCGCTGACCGGCTCGGCGATCTTCCTCGTGCTCACCGTCGAGGCGGGTGGCGAATCGAGGGTGCACGAGTTGCTTGCCGACCTGGCCGGGTTGCAACGGTCGGTGGGATTTCGGCATCCCGAAGGCGGGCTGGCGTGTGTGGTCGGCATCGGCTCGGCGGCCTGGGACCGCCTGTTCGCCGGGCCGCGGCCGGTCGGGCTGCACCGGCTGCCGGAGTTCACCGGCGACTGCCACCGGTCGGTGTCGACGCTGGGGGACCTGCTGTTGCACATCCGCGCCCGGGAGATGTTCCTGTGCTTCGAACTGGCCGCGCAGGTCATGGACCGACTGCATGGGGCGGTCACCGTGGCCGACGAGGTCCACGGGTTCAAGTACTGGGACGAACGCGACCTGCTCGGTTTCGTCGACGGGACGGAGAATCCCACGGCCGTGGCGGCGCGCACGGCAGTGACGGTCACCGCCGAGCAGGACCCGCACTTCGCCGGGATCAGCTACGTCGTGGTGCAGAAGTACCTGCACGATCTGGCAGCCTGGAACGCGCTGTCGACCGAGGAGCAGGAGAAGGTGATCGGCCGCAGCAAGCTGGCCGACATCGAACTCGCCGACGAGATCAAGCCGGCGAACTCGCACGTTGCGTTGAACACGATCGTCGACCCGGACGGTAAGCAACGGCAGATCCTGCGCGACAACATGCCCTTCGGCGACTTCGCGGGTGAGGAGTTCGGCACCTACTTCATCGGCTACACCGCCGACCCGCAGGTAATCGAGCAGATGCTGAGCAACATGTTCGTCGGGTCGCCGCCGGGCAACTACGACCGCATCCTGGACTTCTCGACCGCGGTCACCGGCTCGCTGTTCGCCGTGCCCACCGCCAACTTCCTCACCGATCTTCCGCCGGCGCCCAACCAGGCAGGGAGTACTCCGGCGGCCGGGTCCTCGCTGGGAATCGGCAGCCTGAAGGAAGATCCGACGTCATGAGCAACCTCGGTCCGTGACTTCCTGCATGTCGACATGAGGCTGCTCAAACGGCGCTGGTACCCCCAGCGGGGATTCTCGCGGGCCAGCCGCAACACCGCGTCCCGAAGGCTCACGGTCAGCCGGCCCATTGCACGAGAAGTACATCCACCCGCCGTTGGTCCTCCAAGACCAAGTACGTGACCGTGCCGTAGCCTCCTGGTCCGAACACGAGCTGCCGTACCGCTCCATCAGGGTTGGTCTCGTTGATCGGCACACCGGCCCAGGGCACAATCTGCAGCACCCCGAGCGCTTCGGCGTAGCCCGCCAGTGCGGCATCGGGAAGTGCAGCGACCGCCTCCCGCGCCTGGGGGTCGGTGCTGACCTGGTACACCTACCGGCCCAGGCGTAACCGGATGAGGTCTTCCATCTCCTCCTGCGACACCACCCCGGGGGGTGGCGCCCCGCCGGCGAGTCTCCGGTCAGCTTCGCGGAGCACGGCCCGCCACTTGTCGTGGCCAGCGTCGGTCTGGCACCACGCGATCCGACGCCAGTGCGTCAGGAACTTCTCCAGCTCGTCGAGCCGCAGCGTCACCGCGGCAGTGTCGAGGGCACGGCGGAAGCCTTCGTCGAACTGGGCCCGCTCCTCGGGAAGAATCGCCTCCCGCAGCTCAGCCGGGGAGGCGTCCGCGAACGGGACCTTTGTCACGACAGCCACGACGGTGATGGTAGCGGGACAGGGGGCTGGAGCGGGCACAGCTTCTACGCCCAACTCGCCGTGGTCGGCGACTCAGCTCGGGCGGTGCTGGCCAGACTCGCTCGTGAGTACCGGGCCTTGGCATGACCCCCCGGAGGTGACCTGATGCTCGACGAGCGCGAACTGGAGGCCTACCTGCACCGCGGCGAGGACGAGATCCCTGCCGGCCTGGTCGAGGCTGGACGACCGCCTCCGGCCGACTACCGAGCCGTGCCAGCTACGCTGACGCCGAGGCCTGCCGCACATCGGGTAACAACCACCACCATCCGCGGAGTGCAGGCGCCGATCTTGTCACTGGGTACCAGCCAACAGTAGATGCAGAGGAAGACCACCGGAGACCATGAGCAAGGGCAAGAGCACGGCCGACTCGGTCGCCGATATCGAGGCCAAGTGGCGGCGCGAGTGGGAGGAACGCGGCACCTACCGGTTCGACCGGACGAAGCCTCGCAACGACGTATTCTCCATCGACACCCCACCGCCGACCGTCTCCGGCACGCTGCATCCCGGCCACTGCTTCTCCTACACCCACACAGACATCATCGCCCGCTACCAGCGCATGCGAGGCAAGGAAGTCTTCTACCCGATGGGGTGGGACGACAATGGCCTCAACACCGAACGCCGGGTGCAGCTGATGCTTGGTGTGACCTGCGACCCGAGACTGCCCTACGACCCCGACTTTCATATCCCGGAGAAGCGTCTGACACCCACCGTGGCGATCAGTCGGCCGAACTTCGTCGAGTGCTGCGCTCAGGTGACCGAGTTGTTGGAGGAGCAGTACTTCACGCTGTGGTCCGCACTCGGGTTGTCGGTTGACTGGACACAGAGCTACACCACGATCGGCAAGCACGCGATCCACACATCGCAGTACGCGTTCCTTGAACTGCTCGACAAGGGACTGATCTACCGAACCGAGTCCCCGACACTATGGGATGTCGACTTTCGGACAGCGGTTGCTCAGGCCGAACTTCAAGATCGCGAAATCCAGGGCGCCTTCCACCGCCTGCGGTTCCGTACCCAGGCAGATGAGAGCCCCATCTACATCGAGACGACCCGGCCCGAACTGCTGCCCGCGTGCGTTGCGCTGGTTGCCCACCCCGACGATGAACGTTACCAGCACCTATTCGGTGGCACGGCACTGTCACCGCTGTTCGACGTGGCGGTCCCGGTTTTCGCCCACGAGCTCGCGGAGCCGGGCAAGGGCAGCGGCATCGCGATGATCTGCACTTTCGGCGATACCACGGACGTCACGTGGTGGCGGGACCTCGGCCTGGAGCTTCGAGCGGTCATCGACAAAACCGGGCGCGTCATCCACGAGACACCGCACGGAATCGTGAGCGAACGCGGCCGAGAGGCGTACACACAGCTTGTCGGCAAGAAGGTGGCACAAGCCCGCGAGACGATCGTCGAGCTGCTCGCCGCGTCCGGGGAGCTGGAAGGTGAACCGCGACCGACGACCCATCCGGTCAAACACTGGGAGAACGGTACCAAGCCACTGGAGATCGTGACCAATCGCCAGTGGTTCATCCGCTACCCCCCGAAGCGGGACATGATCGAACGCGGCAACCAACTGCGGTGGTCGCCAGAATACATGAAAGCGCGCTACGAGGACTGGGTCAACGGGCTCATCGGCGACTGGAACATCACCCGGCAACGGTTCTTCGGCGTGCCCTTCCCCGTGTGGTACCCGATCGAGGCCGACGGCACCGTGGCACACGACCGGCCGATCGTGGTCCGCACCGAGCACCTGCCGGTCGATCCGTCGGTCGATGTTCCGGAGGGCTTCACGGCCGACCAGCGCGACGTTCCCGGCGGCTTCGCGGCCGACCCGGACGTCATGGACACCTGGGCGACCTCATCGCTGACCCCACAGATAGCCGGCCACCGGATCGACGATGACGACCTGTGGCAGCGCGTCTACCCCATGGACCTGCGCCCACAGGCACACGAGATCATCCGAACCTGGCTGTTCTACACCGTCGTGCGCAGCCACTACTGCTTCGGCGCCCTGCCCTGGCGCACCGTCGCGATCTCGGGCTTCGTCCACGACCCCGACCGCAAGAAACTGTCCAAGTCCCTGGACAACAGCCCGGACACACCGCACAACCTGATCGCTTCCTTCGGCGCCGATGCCGTGCGTTACTGGGCAGCAGGCGGTCGGCCCGGTCTCGACCTGGCCATGGATCGCAACCAGTTCAAGATCGGCCGCAAGCTTGTGGTCAAACTGCTCAACGTCGCCAGGTTCATCGGTGGATTCGGCGAGCCACAAGCCGATGCGGGCACGACGCATCCGCTCGACAACGCCCTGCTCCAGCGGCTGGAGAAGACCGTCGCCGAGGCCACCACGGCCTTTGAGGGCTACGACTACACAAAAGCACTGGTCGTGACCGAGACTTTCTTCTGGTCGTTCTGCGATGACTATGTCGAGTTGGTCAAGAACCGCGCATACCAGCAGGACAGCTCGGCGCTGGCGACGCTGCAGTGTGCCCTGGACGTCGTGCTTCGACTCTTCGCGCCTTTCCTGCCGTTCGTCACCGAGGAAGTGTGGTCCTATTCCCACAACGACTCGATTCACCGCTCGCGGTGGCCCGACCCCGACGCCATCGGGGTGCAACCGGAGGCCGATGCCGCCCATCTGGATACGGCCGCGAGCCTGCTCCATGAGATCCGCAAGGTGAAGAGCTCCGCGAAGGTCTCCCTGCGTACCACCGTCAGCGAACTCACCGTTCACGCCGGGGCGGACCATCTTCAGCTGCTGCGCGCGGTCATCGACGACGTCCGCGAAGCCGGGAATGTCGCGAAAGTGTCCACCGTGGCCAGCGACAACGGGCTCCGCGTCGACGTCAGACTTGAGGCCGCGGCGGCTGAGTGATACTCGGGCACTGTTCGGCGGCACTGATGACATCCGCGAATCTGAGACATCCGCGAATCTGAGACATCCGCGCCGTAATGGTCGTGGCCCTCTACCTTACGCAAGTTCGACCGCTTCATCTGCTTCGCCGCCAGCCGTGTCCGGCCACCGACCGTGACCTGCACGCTATTTCACCACTTGTTCACCACCTGACGACCCCTCACATCGAATTTCCAGGCTGTCTTCAGCGACCACTCAGCTTGACCTGGCTAACTCACGTTCCTCGGTGCCGGTGTCACCTCTTGCCCGGCCAAGGTCCGCAGAGGTCAGGTGTCGTGTTGAAGCCAGCAGTGCGCCGGCTGTTCACCAGGCGGTGGCTGATAGTCAGTGGCGGGGTCGTGGTGGCCTGCGTCGCAGGCGTCGTCGTATGGGCGGAGTCGGGGTCGTCGTCCACGGCTGCCCCCCGGCTGGGCACCGCCGGCCTGGGAACCATCCGGCAGACGGTCTCCGCGACCGGCACGATCGAACCGGCCCAGCAGGCGAACTTGAGCTTCGGGGTCAGCGGTCAGGTCACGACGGTGCCGGTGACGGTCGGTCAGCAGGTGCAGGCGGGCCAGACGCTGGCCACCATGGACGCCGCTGCGCTACCCAGCCAGGTCGCCCAGGCCCGCGCGACGGTGGCTTCCAACACGGCCAAGGTCGCCGCCGACCAGGCTTCCAGTGCCTCCGCTGCCCAGCTCGACTCGGACGACGCGGCACTGTCGGCGGCGAACGCACAGCTGGCCGCAGCGGAGCAGAACCTGTCCAAGGCCACCTTGACCGCACCGTTCGCGGGCACCGTCGCCGCGGTCAACCTGACCGTGGGCCAGCAGGTATCGGGCGGCTCGTCCGGTAGCGCCGCGACCACCGACTCCAGCGGGGGCGGTGCCACCGGGCGGGCCGGTAGCGGGTCGGACCCGGCCTCGGCGTCGAGCACCGCGGCGTCGAGTGCCTCGGCAGCTGCCGCCACGTCGGCATCGAGCGCCCAGCTCGTGGTGATCAGCACCGGTACCTACATCGTCAATGCCAGCGTCGACGACACCGAGATCGGTCAGCTCAAGACCGGCGATCAGGCCGTCGTCGTGCCGAACGGTTCGACCAGCCAGATCTTCGGCACGGTGTCGTCGGTGGGCATGATCGGCAGCCAGAGCTCCGGAGTGGCCAGCTACCCCGTCACCATCGGCATCACGGGTAATCCCGCCGGCCTGCACATCGGCGCCGGCGCCCAGGTCTCGATCATCGTCAAGCAGCTCACCGACGTGGTGGTGGTGCCCCGGACCGCCGTGCACGACGAGGGCGGGCGGGCGGTGGTCTACGAGATGGCGGGTGGCAAGCAGGTGTCCCACCCGGTGACGGTGGGGCTCAGCTCTGGTGGCCGGACCCAGATCACCGACGGCCTGGTAGCAGGCACGCAGATCGTGCTGCCGCCCGCGCCCACCGGAACCGGTGCCGCTGGCGGTAGTAGCGGCGGCGGCCGGGGTGGTGGCGGCCGGGGTGGTGGCGGTGGCTTCGGAGGCGGCGGCTTCGGAGGCGGCGGCAGCTTCGGTGGCGGTGGCGGTGGCTTCGGAGGCGGTCGGGGTGGACCGGGCCAGGGTGGGTCCGGCGGAGCCGGTGGGTGAGGGATGACCGACGTGATGACACCTGCTGTGGACGCTCCGCTCATCGAGCTCCGCAACGTCGGCAAGACCTATCGCAGCGGGTCGCTCGAAGTGGAAGCGCTGCGCGGAGCCTGCCTCTCGATCCGGGCAGGCGAGTACGTCGCGATCACGGGTCCCTCCGGGTCCGGGAAGTCGACCCTCATGCACGTCCTGGGCTGCCTGGACAGCCCGACAGCGGGGACTTACCGGCTGGCCGGCCAGGACGTCAGCACGATGTCGGAGGACGAGCTGGCGGAGGTTCGCAACCGGCGGATCGGCTTCGTGTTCCAGCAGTTCAACCTGCTGCCGTCGCTGACGGCGGGGCGCAACGTGGAGCTGCCGCTGTGTTACGCCGGGGCCCGGCGCTCCGCGCGCAGCGCCAAGGCCTTGGAGGTATTGGCCCGGGTAGGGCTGGCTGATCGGGTCGAGCACCGTCCCGGCGAGCTGTCGGGTGGCCAGCAACAGCGGGTCGCCATCGCCCGGGCCCTGGTCGGCGACCCGGCGCTGATCCTGGCCGACGAGCCGACCGGAAACCTGGACTCCGCCTCGACCACAGAGGTGCTCGGCTTGCTCGCCGGCCTGCACGCGGCCGGGCGAACCATCGTGCTCATCACACACGAGTCCGACGTGGCCGCGGCGGCGCAGCGAACGGTGCGCATCTTGGACGGCGCGATCTGCAGTGACAGCGACCGCGGACACGAGGGGCGGACACACCGTGCATGAGCGACGGACACACCGTGCATGAAGGACGGACACACCGTGCGTGGGGGGCGGACACGCGGGGGGTGGGGGGATGAACTGGCTGGAGACCGTTCGCACCGGGCTCGACGCGGTGCGATCCCACCGGCTGCGCTCAGGGCTGACCGTGCTCGGCATCCTGATCGGCATCGCCGCGGTGATGCTCACCGTCGGGCTCGGGCTCGGCGCCCAGGCCCGGGTGAGCCAGCAGATCAACGCACTGGGCAGCAACCTGCTCATCGTCACCCCGGGCAGCACCACCAGCAGCAGCGGTGTGCGCGGCGGCTTCGGTTCGGCCTCCACGCTGACCGTGGCGGACGCCACCGCGCTGTCCTCGAAGGTGGTGGCACCCGACATCGCCGCGGTCGCCCCTACCGTGCAGCGCTCGGAGTCGCTGACCGCAGGCACGTCGAACTGGACCACCACCGTGGTCGGCACCACGGCGGCGTGGACCACGGTGCGGACCAGAACGGTGGCCGATGGGCGGTTCCTCACCAGCGCGGACATCACCGGCCACGCGGCCGTCGTCGTGCTCGCCGCGACCACCGCTCAGGAGCTGTTCGGCGCGCAGGAGCCGGTCGGGCAGACCGTGACCGTCGCAGGCCTGCCGCTGACCGTGGTCGGGGTGCTCAGCCCGGCGGGTTCGACGGGCGGCACGAACGAGGACGACCAGGCGCTCGTGCCGCTCAGCACGGCAGCCGCGCGGCTCTTCGGCGGAGCCGCCAGCGCCTCGGTACAGAACATCTACCTGCAGGCGCAGTCCTCCGACACCTTGTCGGCCGCCTACCAGGAAGCCCAAGCCGAGCTGTCCAACCTGCACCACGTGCTGACTCCGGTCAGCACCGACTTCACCATCACCAGCCAGCAGTCCATCCTGAACACGGCCACCTCGATCACCCAGACGCTCACCGTCCTGCTCGGCGGTATCGCGGCGATCTCCCTGCTCGTCGGCGGCGTCGGCGTCATGAACATCATGCTGGTGTCGGTCACCGAGCGGATCCGCGAGATCGGCCTGCGCAAGGCCCTGGGGGCCACCCCGCGGGTGATTCGACGGCAGTTCCTGGTCGAGGCCGCCGTGCTGGGGCTGACCGGTGGCCTGCTCGGGGTGCTGCTCGGCCTGACCGGAGCGGCCGGGCTCTCACACCTGTTCGCCCTGCCCATCGTGATCTCTCCTACGGCGACCCTGGGCGCGCTGGCGGTGGCCGTCGCGATCGGGCTCGTCTTCGGCGTCTACCCAGCAGGCAGGGCCGCCCGGCTCGCCCCGATCGAAGCCCTGCGCAGCGAGTGAGGAACTCATGAATCGGTGGTTGTCCGGCCCACGCGGCCTGCTCGTCGTGGGGGTCGCAGTTCTGCTCAGCGCCTGCGGGAGCGCGGGCTCCTCGACGGCAGGCCGACCGGCCGCCGACCCCAGCTCCGCGCCCGCGGCACCCGCCGGCCCGCACGGTGCCTCGGGCACCATCGCCGCGGTCAGCGCCGCCGGCATGGAGGTGCAGGACCCCAGCACGGGTCAGGTGACCGTCACGTTCACCCCGTCCACGAGCATCACCACGATGGTCGACGCGAGCGCCGGTGACCTGGCGGCCGGGGACTGCGTGGTCGCCATGGGCGCCCCGCAGGCAGCCGCGGACCCGGGCGGCCCGATCACCGCCAGGTCGGTGCGGATCAGCCCGGCCGCCGCCGACGGCACCTGCGCAGCGGGTGGTCCCAGCGGCGGCGCGCGGGCCGGGAGCCATCCGAGCGGCACACCGTCGGCCAGGAACCGGCCACCTGGTGCGGGCCGAGGCCGTGCCGCGAACGCCTCCGGCAAGATCACCTCCGTCACCGGGGGCAGCTTCGTCGTCCAGGGTGGCGGTGCGAACGCCGGGCGGACGGTCACCACCACCCCGGCCACCACGTTCAGCAAGACCGCCGGGACCGACCGTTCCGGCCTGGTCGTCGGTCAGTGCGTGACCGCCATCGGCCCTTCCGACGACACCGGAACCGTCGCCGCCTCCGCGATCAGCATCCGCCAGCCCGGTCCGGGCGGCTGCTCGGCAGGCTTGGGCGGTTTCCGGCGCGGTACTGGTCACGGCGGGCCGGGCGAGGGCGGCACCGCACCCGGCCAAGGGGACAACCATGCCTGAGCCACTCAGCACGCCACCCGCGCTGGAGCGGCCACGCAAGCGGCGGCTCTGGCTGACCGGGGGCGTCGTGGTCGCCGTCGCGGTCGTCATCGCCGGGGTGATCGGGGCGAACCGCACAGCCGGGTCGTCCTACCGCACGGCCGCTGTCGAGCGAGGCGACGTCGACTCGACCCTGGACGCCACCGGTACGATCCAGTCGCTCAACCAGGCCGACCTCAGCTTCCCCGTCGCGGGCAGCGTGCGCAGCGTGCCGGTCGCCGTCGGTCAGCACGTGACCGTCGGTCAGACCCTGGCCCAGCTCGACACCACCGACCTGGACGCCCAGGTCGCATCGGCCCAGGCCACCGTCGCCGCGGCCCAGGCCAGGCTGGTCTCCGACGGGCAGAGCCAGACCGCCGCCGACGGGGTGGCGCCAGCCGCGTTCATCCAGCGGCTCACCCCCGCCGACCCTGCGACGACCCGCCAACTGGTCACCGAGCAACAGGCCCGGCTCGTCGCCGACCAGCACCGAGCCGACCAGGACCTGGCCCGGGAACAGCACGACCTCACCCCCGAGACCAGCCTCTGCCAGGCCTTCCTGGCCTCGGCCGGGGCCGGCGGGACAACCGGCGCAACCGGCGCAACCGGCACCGAGGCGCACCGCACAGCGTCCCCGGCTGCACCGACCACCTCGCAGTCGCCGACCCCCAAGCCCTCGGCCGGGTCTTCGTCATCCGCTGGAGCACCCGATGCCAGTGGGTGCGAGTCGGCGCTCACGAAGGTGCTCGCCGACCAGGAGGCGGTCAGCCAGGACCAGCACACCCTGGCGGCGGATCTGCCGGCACTCGACGACGCCGTCGACAAGCTGGTGGCCGTGGCCTCGGCACGGTCCGGCGATCAGCCGCTGCAGAACTCGCCTCAGCCGGCCGTCGCCGGGCAGGCGCCGACACCGGCCGCCGCGTCGGACCGAGAGCACGGCGCGCCGGCCGCGACGCCTGGTGGTGCGGGCCGATCCGGCGCTTCGGCAGGGTCACCGGCCGCCGGGGCCGGACGTGCCGGGTCCTCCGGCCGTTCGGCTTCGTCCGGACTGGCCGGGTCGTCCGGCCGACCCGCCTCCTCCGGCCGGTCGGCATCGTCGGGCCGACCGGCCTCGGCCGAGCAGCTCGCCGCGGACCAGGCGGCCATCGACGCCGCACAGGCGCAGCTCACCGTCGCCCTGCAGACCCACGACCAGGCCGAGTTGCTGAGCCCGATCAGCGGCACCGTCGGCGCGGTGACCATCGCACCCGGGCAGTCGGTCCAGGGCGGTTCGGGCACCGGACAGATCATCGTCATCGGACCGGGATCTCAAGAGGTCACCACCACGATCACCGATACCGACATCGACTCGCTGCGGGTCGGCGACGCCGCCACCGTCACCCCGAGCGGAGGCACGACGCCGCTGCGCGGCCAGGTCGTCTCGGTCGGCCTGCTCGCCGCCTCGGGCTCCACCTCGGCGTCCGGATCGGTCAGCTACCCGGTCACGATCGGCCTGACCAACACCGGGCAACAGCTCTTCGACGGGCAGAGCGCGGCGGTGTCGATCACGTTGGCGCATGCGTCCGATGCGCTCACCGTGCCCAGCTCCGCGGTGCACACCGTGGGTGCCGGCCACGCCGTCACCGTGCTGCGCGGCGGTAGCCCCACCGACGTCCGGGTCACCGTGGGCACCACCGGCCCCATCCGCACCCAGGTGCTCTCCGGGCTCAGCCCAGGGGACCAGGTCGTGCTCGCCGACCTGTCCCGGGCGTTGCCGACCACCGAGGCCGGCAACGTCCGTCGGGCCGTCGGCGGGGGCGGCGGCGGGGGCGGCCGCCCCGGCGGCTGAACGGCGCCCGGTCAGCGTGACTCGGCCGGAGTGACCTTACGGACGTAGAGCAGCGTGTCGCCCTCCTCCACCGCGTCCACCTCGGGGGCGTCCACCCGGTACAGGTGGCCGGCACGGACCACTCCGAGCACGATGTCGGGCAGGTGCCGGGGCGAGCCGCCGGCCTCGGCAGACTCCACCGGCCGCTGCGCGATGGCCAGGCCGGCATCCGGGGTGAGCAGGTCCTCGACCAGTTCGACCACCTCAGGCGTCTTGGTGGCCAGGCCGAGCAGCCGACTCGGTCTCGGCGGACACCACGACCGAGTCGGCGCCGGACTGCCGCAGCAGGTGCACGTTCTCCCGCTCCCGTACCGCGGCGACGATATGCGCGAGGGGAGCCAGCTCGCGGGCGGTGAGCGTCACCAGCACCGCGGCGTCGTCCCGGTTGGTGGCGATCACCACGGCGCGTGCCCTGGGCACCCCGGCCAGCCGCAGCACGTCGGAGCGGGTGGCGTTGCCGTACACGGTGACCAGGCCGCGCGCGTTGGCCGCCTCCAGGGCAGTGGAGTCGCAGTCCACGACGACCACGGGGGTGCGCTCCTCCTCGTCGCTGAGCAGCGAGCTGACCGCGGCTCGGCCCTTCGTGCCGTACCCGATGACGACGACGTGGTCATGCACCTTGCGCCTCCAGCGTTGGATCTTCCACGCCTGCCGGGACCGCTCGGTGAGCACTTCGAGCGTGGTCCCGACCAGCACGATGAGGAACAGCACCCGCAATGGGGTGATGACCAGGACGTTGACCAGCCGGGCGGCGGCGCTGACCGGGGTGATGTCGCCGTACCCCGTGGTGGACAGCGACACCGTCGCGTAATAGATGCAGTCCAGCAGGGACAGACCGTCCCCGTTGACGTCCCGATATCCGTCCCGGCCCAGGTAGACCAGCAGCACCGCGACGGTCAGTGCCAGCGCGGCCCCGGCCATCCGGCGCCCGATCGACACAGCCGGCCCCACCCGGCTCTCCGGAACCCGCACCACACCCGCCAGCGCATGATCCGGGTGACTGGTGAGCCCATCGTCCGCGCTGGGCCGCCGGGTCCTCACCAACGCAGCACGCCGAGCAGGCGCGGGTCGGGGCTCACGGCAGGTGATCCTATCGGCCGCGCCGGCTCATAGCGTGAACTGTCAGCCGGAGTGGTCCACATCGTCTCGGCTGATGGCGATCCGGTACCGGTGCTCGTCGAGAATCTCTCGGAGTTGATCGGAGTTCTCGGACAACCGGGACACGTCTCGGATTACCACGAGATCCGCCCGGCCTGCCGCTACATCGGCAAGAATTTCACGACACCGCTTCGAAGCGCGACTGCCGAGTGCGACCTCCGCAACCGTGTCGACCGGAACCACACCAGCACGGTCACACCAGTTCCGCAGCTCTCGGATCTGCCGGCTGATCTCACCGCGACGTTGTGACCGGGCGTAGAGGATCGCGGTGCGCGGCATAATGCCAGCCTAGCCAGACGACTACGTCGGAGACCCGAGGAGCTGCCCGGCCCCATCACAGATCGAGCAGTCCTCCATCGTCTGAATCTCCTGCACCTCAGGGTGGTCGTCCAATTGCGCGCGCTTCCACGTCATGACTATTCCGACGCCGTTGCATTGCAGACACGTGTAGAGCCGTCGCTGCTCCTTACTCACGCCGGCTCCCCTCGGTCCACCGCACCGCACCGGTGCAGGCCGATCTCGGCGGCACCGGCGGTCAGCACGTCGAGCCCGAACGCGTCGACCGGCCCCAGAGCGCCCGGACCGCTGACGCCGCGCTCGGCGGCCCGCTCCGCGCCCCACGCCAGCAGCCGGGCGGTGAGCTGGTAGGGATCCGTGGCCACGAGACGGACCTCGGCCAGCAGCGTCCCGTCGGCGTCGTAGGCAGCGCCGACGAAGTGCGACCTGACCCGCTCCAGCGCGGAGGCGTCGGGCTCCTCAGCCACTCGCCCGGTCACCCACTCTCCGGCCTTGCGCGTCAGCGAGCCGGTCCCGGGCAGCCGCGAGAGCGCGGCGCCCACCCGGGAACCGAGATGCAGAGCCCGCGTGGCGGGCCCGAACCAGCCCAGGTAGACGTCCACCTCGGCCAGATCCGGCGCGAGCCGGGGCAGGGTGAAATGTTCGCTGGCGCCGATGGTCAAGGCTGGGCGGTCCCGCCCAGCCATCCGGAAGGTTCGCATCCGGGACCCGCCGGGCTCGCTGCGGATCCCGCCGCGCCAGGTGAAGCTGGGCTCGCTGACCGCTCCGACGAGTGAGGCGACGGTGCCCCGGCTGAACACCTGGGCCCGCCCGACGCCGGTGACGAAATAGCCGGTCTCGACCCGGTGGGCGGGTCCGCCTGCCAGTCGCAGCGCGAGCGCCGCCGCGAGGTTGCCGGGCACGTAGTCGTTCCCGAACGCGGTGAGCAAGCTCGCCCCGGACCGGGTGGCGAGCGGGCCGAACTCCTCGAACACCCGGCGGATGAACGGTGGTTCGCCGGTCGAGTCCAGGTAGATCGCACCGGTGTCCACCGCGGCGGACAGCGCCGCCTCGCCGAGCCGCAGGAACGGCCCGACGGTGCTGACCAGCACGTCCCCGGCGCCGATCAGGGCGCGGACCGAGCCGGCGTCGGTCACGTCGGCGGTCGCCGTCGGCAGCCCGCCGAGCTGTTGGCCCAGCCGCGCGAGCCTGCCCGCGTCGCGCCCGGCGAGCACCGGCACCATGCCCCGCGCGACCATCTCCGCCGCGGTGCGCCGACCGGTGTAGCCGGTGGCGCCGAACAGTACGATCCGTCCCGTCACGATCGCGAGGCTAGCCCCAGCCCGATCAGCCCCAGCCCGATCAGCGGTGGACCAGCCCCGAGACGTCGTCCTGCCGGTCGGCGGGACGTCGCGGGCGAGGTGGCGAGGCGGCGTGCAGCGAACCGGAGCGCTGGTGCCCCCCGAGGGCTGCGGCCAGCTCGGTGCGGCTTCTGATGCCGAGCTTGGCGTAGGCGTGCGCCAGATGGGCCTCGACGGTACGTACCGAGAGCACCAGCCGCTTGGCGATCGCCTGGTTGTTCAGGCCCTGCACGACCAGGTCCGCCACCTCGTCCTCCCGCGAGGTCAGCGGTGGCGGAGCGAGTTGCTCCACGGCCGGGGTCCGGACCATCTCGCAGGTCCGGGCCAGACCAGCGGCCCGCGCCGCCGACGCGGCCGCTCGGCGGCGGTTGCCCGCGCGCTCGTGTGCCGCGGCGGCGTGCCCGGCGGCTTCGATGGCGAGCAGCCGGGCACCCATTGCCTCGAACTCGGTCGCCACGTCGTCGAGGGCCCCGCCGGCGCGGGCGCAGGCGGCGTCCGCGTGTGCGCTGTAGGCGGCCACCAGCGGACCGTCGACCTGCTCGGCCAGCTGCCGCAGGCCCGCCGTCACCGCGCTGGCCCGGCCCAGCCGGACCGCGATGTGCAGGGCGTGGGCCTGCACGGCCAGCTGACCCATGTCGGCCGCCACCGAGGCCGCCCGGATCGCCCGGTCGGCGCCGTGGCAGATGTTGTGGTCCGCGGCTGCCACCCACGCCTGGGCCAGCAGGGTCTCGGGCTCGAAGATCTCCGGGTGCCGCGCGGGGATGGTGTCCAGGACCCGGCGAGCGGCCGCCCCGTCGCCGAGCAACGCATGGGCCTGAGCCAGCAGGGCGATGCACAGCTGCAGGCACCCACCAGGGTCCTGCTGACGCAGGCCGGCGGCGGCCTCGGACAGCCAGCGCACAGCGGTGCGGGGACGTCCGGCTGCCAGTGCCGACCACCCCACGTGTGCGGCCACGACCCCGTCACCGGCCCAGGCCGGCTGCGTCATGCACCAGGTGTGCAGCTCGGCCGCCCTGGCCTGCGCGTCGTGGATCCGCCCGGCGAACAACAACGCCGACAGCTCGCCGTGGGCCAGCGCAAGCCGGGCCAGCGCGGTCTCCGGCTCCGCGGCGTCCGGCGTTCTGGGACAGCGCTCGAGTGCCGCCCGGCCACGGGCCACCGCCGCGAGTGCCTCGGTGCTGCGTCCGGTGGCGGCCAGCCCCAGCCCGGCGGCACTGGACGCCCAGAGCCGCGTCCCCGCGCTCTCCCCGCCGCACCCGGCGACATCCAGCCCGAACTCGGCCGCCTCCCGGGGCCGCCCTGCGAAGAACGCGAGTACCCCACCTACCGCCCGGATACTCCGTCCGACCTGCGGCTGCGCACCTTCCGCCGCCTCGCGAAGCATCGTCTCGGCCGCGGCCGCCCGGTCCAGGCCGAAGAAGAGGTTGAGGGCGCGGCCGACGACCAGCCGGTACCGGTCATCGGCAGAGCTGACCAGCGGCGCCGCGGCGACTGCCGCCTGCTCGGCCTCCTCCGGCTTGCCCTGCCAGCGCAGCGCCTCCTGCAGGGCCAGATGGGCCCGCACACCACCCGCGCCATCGAGGGCCGCGCGGGCCATCCGGGCCGCGAGGTCGTGGTCGAGCGCCAGGTTGGCTCGCACGGCGGCGTCCGCGAGCAGGCCGGCGTTGGCCCCGGGCTCGTCACTGTCCACCAGCAACGTGCCTGCGCGCAGCAGGTCGTCGTGGCACTGCCAGGGCAGGTAGGCGTGCGCGAGCCTGCGGCGTAGCCGGCAGGCGTCGGCTTCGGGCAACTGGCCGCGCACGACCGCGCCATAGATGGGCTGGACCAGCCGGGCCTGGGCCCGCCACCCGCTGTTCTCCACGATCACCAGGCCTCTGCGCTCCAGCGCGGCGACCACCTCGGGGCTGGTCAAACCGGCGAGGCGGCCGAGGCCCAGCGGCTCGCCGGTCGCGAGCAGCTCCAGCGCGGCCCGCTCGTCGGTGTCGAGTCCGCCCAGCTGGTCCGCGACGATCTCGTGCAGGCGAGGTGTCGGGTCCATTGGTCCCGACCAGCGCCATACGCCGTCCCGCATCCGCAGCCGGCCGCTCTGGTACCCGCCTTCGACGAGCTCACGGAGGAACACCGCGTTGCCGAGGCTGGCCTGCCACAGCCGCTCGCTGGTCCGGCTGTCCACCACACCGCCGAGCACCTCGGCCACCAGCCGGTGCACCTCGGGCCGCGGCAGCGGTGGCAGCTCCAGACGGTCGGCCAGCCCGTCCTTCCACAACGTCACCACGGGATCGGGTGCCGGTTCGCCGGTTCGCACGGTGAGCACGATGCAGGCGGCACCGGTGAGCACGAGCTGGTGCACCAGAGCCACCGACAGCTCGTCGAGCAGATGCGCGTCGTCGATCCCGATGACCAGGCGCTGCCCGCTGCCATCGGCGATCGCGGTCCCGGCGCGCTGCAACAACGCGAGCGGGTCCGATGCGGTCTCGACCGCGGGAAACAGATGAGCCAGGGCCCCCAGCGGGATGGCCGCGGCCGCCTTCGTGCCCGCCGCCCACCGCGTCGAGCCTGCGCCGCACTGGGCGGCCAGCGCTTCCCGAGCCAGCCGCGTCTTGCCGACTCCGGCCGGTCCCGCGACGACTACGCTGCGGGGCTGGGCACAGGCTATGCGGTCGGCGATGAACTTCAGCTCGGGCGCCCGCCCGACCAGCGTCCACGCATCTGCCGGCAGAACCGGCCCGGCCGAGGAAATCGATACATCCCACTCGTCCGAGGTATTTCTGATAGCGCGACACAAACCGTTCGTGGGCGTGAGCCCCTCGTGACGCATCAACCGCTCCCCCGCGTCGCAACATAAGATGATGAGATATTCCTTGGCCGGTCGAACAAACCACGGATGTTCGCCAGATCAAGAATTCCGGACCGGTGAACGTCATCTCTTGGACGCACCCGGATCCCGCCCCGGTGCGCCATGAATGCTAGAGCGTCGAACAACAGGCAGGCAAGGCGGCCCTCCCCCACTCGACTTTCCCGAGCAGCTCGTTCACCGAGACAGGGCAACCCTTCCACCACCGCCAGGTATGAGTTCTTAAGGCGCTGGTCCGGGAGTTCCCTGAATCACCACACCAAAGAACAGGTGCCGAAGTCGCGTGGCGCATCACTGCGCATCGATCGACGAGACCCCGGTGCTCTGCGCACGGGTGATCCGCGGGGTACCGCTGCAGCGCAGGGTGGACACGCCGCTGGTACGCGCGGCGAGCGTGTCGCTGACCGCGACGGTGGCGTGGCTGGCCCCGACGAGCGCGACGTCGAGGTCTCGAACAGCCAGGCCGGGCAGTCGTAGCGCGCTGGTGCCCGCTCCGCGCAGCTGCAGGTGATCGGCTCGCCCGGCCAGCGTGACCGCACTGGCACCCGACGCGGCGACCTTGACCTGTGCCACGCTCACGGCACCGACGATCTGGCTCGCCCCGCTGGCCTCGACCTGCAGCGCCTGGCCGGTCAGCTGCGACGCCAGCGTGACCTGGCCGGCATCGCGGGCGGTGAGCCGATCGAGCTGGCGCACGGTGACCTCGGCGGACAGCGTCGCATTCCGGACATGTGCACCCGGCTTGAGCCCGAGACGTAGCTCGTCACCGGCCACGGTGGCGTCGACCTGCTCCGTGAGGTTGTCATCCATCCGGATCGTCGCCTGCTCGGGCTCACCGATCCGCACGTGCACGACGAAACCGGCGCCTGCCACGAGGGCACTGACCCCGGACAACGGGACCTGCCTGCTCGTCAGGTGGCCGGATCCGGTCACCGACCCGGGGCCGGAAGCGGAGTAGGTGCGACCGGACGAGCCATCGGTCCCATCCGCTCCGTCAGCCCCGTTGACCCCGTCCGCTCCAGCAGTCCCGTCCGCTCCGGCAGCCCCAGCCGTTCCGTCGGCCCCCCGCGAGCCGCCGTTCCCGTTGGCTCCGTCAGCGCCGTTCCCGTCACCGCCGTTGCCGTTGGCTCCGTCACCGCCATGCACCACGTGCATATCCACCGTGCCGTCGTCGCCGGCTGCGCCGTACCCGCCGGGTGCGCCCGACGTCCCTCGGCAGCCGGTCAGCAGCAGCACGGTGACCAGGACGAGGCCGGCTCGCAGCACCGAGGCCGGCGGCCGGGACACCGGGCGGCGTGGCGCGGCCATCACTGCGGCTGCGGGGACCCGGCCCGCCCTCGCATCCGGCGGTACACCGAGCGGACTACCCGGCGGCCCATCAGGCCGAAGATCAAGGTGGCCGCCGCCCAGGGCAGCACCAGGAGGAACATCTCGATCACCCCCACCGCGGCCGCTGCCAGGTGCCCGGCCTGCGCCTCGGCGGCCACCCCGGGGGCACGACCGACCAGCGCGCCGAACACCACCGGCAGTACCTGAGGCGCCACGATGATGAACGGGACCATGAAGTACACCAGCGCGGGGACGACGAGGATGACCCACAGGGTGACCACTCGGCGGACCCACGGTTTGAGCTCCAGAACGCGCGGATGGGGGTCTCTGCCGGGGACGATGCTCCTGAGCACCGGCCCCATCCGGCTGAACAGGTCGGGCACCCCGATGATGTCGCTGAGGATGTAGTAGCCGTCGAGCCGGATGAAGGGCAGGAACTGCCGCATGGTCTCCCCGTGCATCACGAAGATGGCGATCAGCAGCCACGGGACCCGGGTCTCGAGGTAGGCAACGCTCATCCCGGCGATGAACACGGCATTGAAGTAGACGCCGCCGAGGTCGGTGCGCAGCCGCCCACGCCTGCTGAGGCGGTAGGAGTCGGTGACCGTGCTGTACAGGGCCGGCCATACCAGGTACAGCCCGAAACCCATGACGCCGGGCCGAGCGCCCCCGTAGCGGCAGGCGGTGACGTGTCCGGACTCATGGAACATCGCCGAGACGAACACCGTGGCCAGCACCAGCAGGGTCAGCTCAGGATGGTGAACCAGCTCCAGCGCGCTCGGACCGATCTGGGCGAGGCCACCCTGCAGGACGAGCACTACATCGAGAGCGACGAACGCGGCCAGGGCGATCAGCAGGACAGGAGGCAAGAAGAACCAGCGGAAGATCCCGGCGATCACCCAGGCCACCCGTTCGGGCACGACCCCTACCCGGAACCTGAGCGAGAGCAGCGGATCCGATCTCATCTTCGGTGGTGTGCCGTCGTCGGTGGCCGCCGGATCGGCCGTCAGGATCCCGGCCGGCCGGAGTCGGTTGTCCAGCAGGAACAACACCTGCTCAGCATCGAGACTCCGGCCGAACTCGTCGCTGAGCCGACTCGCTACCTCGTGCAGATCGCGCTGCCCGTCGAGGTTGCTCGCGAGCAGATACAGCAGGTGCGGAACCTGGACGACCTGCCCGTCGGCCCGGCGCAAAATGTACTTGGGCTCCTGAAACCCCGACCCCTGGTACTCACCGATCAGCTCGGTTCCCTCAGCGAGCCGCGGCGCCCTCCGCTCCGCAACCTTCGAAACGGGCAGAGGATCCAGCACTGCACGTTCGGTGTCGATGACGCCCTCCCCCATGGCTCGAAACTCACCATTGCGACTTCGGCTCCCGGCGAGTTTACCGACGCCGAACCCCACTGACCCGGGTCGGCACTACCTGGTTTCCCCAGGTGCACTGCGTAATATCTTTTCCCGGTGGCCACGTAACACCATGGCTGCCATACCCGATCCGGCTACGTACTGCGGAGAGGTGACCGCAAGCGCGGCCACCTCTCCCCGCTCAGACAGCGCCGTCACCCGATCGCGTCATCGCTCATCAGCACCTGCTCCGAGGTCAGGCAGTCGGGGCGACTCCGCCGCCAAGGCCGAGCAACCCCAGGACACTATCCACCTCGGTGCGGTTCACCGCGGTGTTGTAGTTGTAGTTGATGGCGGTGGCGCTGCTGTGGCCGTCGCTGCCGTGATCGGAGCCGCTGCCCTGGCCGGAGTCGCCGCTCTGGTCGGAGCCGCTGTCGTGGCTGTCCTGGCCATAGTCGCCGTGGTCGCCGTTGTCCTGACCGAAGCTCCCCCCATAACACGAAAGGACGGTGCGGTTCGGCAGCAGCTCCACCTTCTGTGCGTCCAGCTCCGCAAAGTTCAATGCGTCAGACATTCAATCCTCCTAGCTCGGAAACGGGGCCCGGTGGTCCCGGTAGACACGCTTCATCGGCGACGTTTTCCGATTCGGCACCACATACCTTGCCGAGGATGACGGTCGGTCGGCAACTGGTGGCAGCACGTAAATCCACCACACCACTACTTAGTCCTTATGCCGGACCCGCGGACCAGCCGCGCCGTCCACTGTCCACTCTTTGGGTGAGTCACAGACCTTGACCGTCGCTTCGCGGAGCACATCTGCGTGACCATAAACGGAGGACGTCGGAACGTGTGGCGCGCGCCGCTGGTCACGAAGTGTTTCCGACATCTCGTAATCTGCTCTACACTCGATAGGAGGACGGCTGCGACACCGTCGAGGTGCCGTCCCAAGTGCGGTCGGGGGGAATGACCGGCGGGCAGCAGGGGATGCGCGCGCGGAGATCTCTAGCACTGGAGCTCGAAAACGAATCCGGTCCATAGAGAGGTAGCTTGATGTTCAGTCAGCCTGCGGCCGGGAGCTTGACGGCCCCAGGACCGGCGAGGAGGGCGGCCCCTACCCTGCGACTATTCGGCGGCTTCCGGCTCGAATATGCGGGCACGAACGTCACGGTCTCCTTGAACGGTCAGCGGCTTCTCGCCTTCTTGGGTATCCGTGGCAACACCACTCGGGCCGGCTCCGCGGGCACACTGTGGCCGGAAGCCACGGAGGGTCGCGCGCACGGCAGTCTTCGTACGACGATCTGGCGCTTGCACCGCATCGGCACCCCACTGGTGGACAGCCATGCAGGCGTTCTCACGCTCGCACCTGACGTGCGCGTCGACGTCCACGAGTTCACTGCTGCCGCCGCCCGCATCCAGCGGTCCGCCGAATCCGACGGGGAGCAGATACAGGTCTTCACCACGGGAGAGCTGCTACCCGGGTGGTACGATGATTGGCTGCTCTTCGAGCGCGAGCGGCTGCGTCAGATTCGGTTGCATGCGCTCGAGGCGCTGGTCAGACAGCTGACCGTCCGCGGACAGTACGCACGCGCTCTCGATGCGGCCCTGCAGTGCGTCCAGCTCGAACCGCTCCGGGAGAGCGCGCACCGGGCCGTCCTGCAGATCCACCTGGCCGAGCACAACATCGCCGAGGCACTCCGGCATTACGAGCTCTTCCGCCGCTTCTTGCGCGAAGAGCTGGGGATCGAACCGTCCCCAGAGCTGCGGGACATGCTGGCGGCGAGGGACCCATATCAGGCCGCCGATATGGGTCCCTCGCCCAAGCTGAGAATGTGACCACGGGTGCGGGGGACGGCCCGGCCGGACCGCCCCCCGCACTGACCGTAGCCCACGCCATACGGTCACATCATTGCCCGATCAGTACCGGCTCACGCTCCAGGCGCGACAGCACCGCCGCCGGCCCCCGCCGCAACGGGAGGCGTGCCACCACCCATGCCGAGCAGAGACCCGAGCAACGAGTAATCTGACTCGATCTCGTTGTGGTTGATCGCGGTGTTGTGGTTGAAGTTGACAGCGGTGGCCTCGCTGCTGTTGCCATTGGGATCGTGGTGGTGGCCGTAGCTGCCTCCGTACAGCGACATGACGGTGCGGGCCGGCAGCAGCTCCACCTCCTGGCCGTCCAGCTCGGCAAAGCTTCGTGCGTCAGACATTCAGTCCTCCTTGCTCGGAAAACGTGACCCCGGTTGGGTCGGCGCCTCATCGGTGCCGATTGGGCACATCACATACTCTGCCGAGGAGTGCGCCATGCGACAACCGTCGGCAACACGTAAATCTGGCCCGCCGGCTACCTAGTACTGAGGTGCGAGGCATATGCAGAAGGCTCAGTGTCGCCGACCGCTGAGGCGCGATCCGATCGCTGTCCTCCTCCGACCTGTGGCTTTCGAGTCGGACAGCCGAGTTCACGGCGAGCCGGCAAGAAAGCATAGAGCTACTCGAAGTCCCCTGAGATGAATGCGTCGCTACGTCCTTCACAATCCACTGTGTATTGTATACATAATCTGCCACACCGTCCCGCGGGCTCAAGATAGGAGTACCTACCGCATCGTCGCGGTGATGCTCGGGCAGCGACCGGAGAAGGGGGCGGCCCACTGCCGCCCCCTTTCTCCACCACACGGTGCAGCCACGTGAGCACTCGACCCCCGGCGACACCGACTCCGCTCAGGCCCCGTCGGCGCCGTGTGCACTCGAGCCATCGGCACTGGTGCCGTTGGCGCCGTCATGCGCGACAGCGACGCCGCCTCCTTGACCGTGAACGGTGCCACCGTGCCCACCGGTGCCACCGTGCCCACCAGCAGCACCGTGCCCACCAGCAGCACCGTTGCCGAGCAGCGACAGGACGGTACGGGCCGGCAACAACTCGACGTGCTGGCCCTTGATGTCGACAAAGCCATCGATGTCGACAAAACCCGGTGCGTCAGACACAACTACCTCCTAGAGAACGTGATCCCGTCCCGGTGCGCGGAGGGATGGCCACAGCGCAGCCACCCCTCCTACCTCGAACGACGAGCCGTACGACCACCCGATCGCCCGGTAGCACCCGGCTCGGCTCAGTGACTCCGCCCCTCAGTGACTCCGCCCCTCAGTGACTCCGCCCCTCAGTGACTCCGCCCCTCAGTGACTCCGCCCCTCAGTGACTCCGCCCCTCAGTGACTCCGCCCCTCAGTGCCGTAGCTGTGGCCGTTTCCACCCTCACCACCATCGCCGCCGTGGGCGTCGCCACCGTTGGCGCCGCCGCCGTCGCCACCATTAGCGCTGGCGAAGTTCCACTGGTAGCCGTGCCCGGAGTTGTCGGCGTCGAGTTCCACGTAACCGCCCTTACCGCCATCGCCACCGTGACCACCGTGACCACCCCAGCCGCCCTGACCGCCGTCACCACCGGGGCCGCCATCATCGCCATTCCCGCCCTGGTAACCGCTGCCGAGCGTCGAAAGCACGGTACGGGCCGGCAGCAGTTCGACCTGCTGCCCGTCGATCTCGGCAATGCTCAGTGCGTCAGACATCAATTTCCTCCTAGAAACGTGACTCCTGTCGGGTCCGACACGAAGCACCTCATCGGCGTATCCGATTCGGCACCTCATACCCTGCCAAGGAGCGGGATCGTAGGGCAACCGGTAGCCATACGTAAATCCGCCGGACCGGTCACTCAGTCCTCAAGTCGCCACTCGGATACGCACTGCGCAATGGCACTGCGCAATGGCGTCGGGCAGCATCGGCCGTTCATCAGCTCGCCGCCCCCCACTCGGCGGGCTGACGAACGGTCCTCGTGCCGGGATTCACCGATCAGCGTTGATCCAGCTATCCGGCGGTTCCGCTACCGGGCCTGGCGATGACCACCCCGCTGGCGATCGACCAGGTAAGCGGTCCGAACACAATTTCCATCTGGGAGTGGGTACGCATCCGCGTCATCTGCAGCGTGACCCCGTCCAGTATGCGCAGCATCAGCTGTGCGACCTCTCTCATCTGATCGGCCACATGCGATACGGCATCCCGCACCTGACGCACGAACTGTACGACCTTGTGCACAGGACGCCACACCACACGGGGGACCTCGTCCAGCGGATGCGACATCAATCGAGCAGTCTCCACCTCGAACCACCACCCTGACCACGGCCCCGAGAAGACAGGACCTCGGCATGATCGGCATTACCGGGGCCTCCGGCGAGGCCCCGGGCACAGATAGTTCGGTCAGCTGCATCGCCGATTCAGCGCCAGCCAATCCTATCGACGCCGAACCCCACCAGGCACCGGTGGCCACCACCTAGCTTCTCCGGCCGACTGCGTAATGGCGCCGCCGTGAACCACTGAACCCCATCATCGGGCGACTGACGGTGCCGGTGCGATCTGATCATTCATCCAGACATGCGGGAGGGGTGACCGGAATCCCGGCCACCCCTCCGCGCGGACGGCGCGCCGCGCGATCACACCCGATCGCCACGCAGCACCGACTCGGCTCAGCCGGTGGGACCGGTGCCGTCGGAGCCGCCACCAGCGTCGATGTCGTGACCGGTGCCACCCTCGCCGCCGTCGCCGCCGTCGGCATGGCCACCGTTGGCGTCGCCACCGTGGCCGCCGTCAGCACTGGCGAAGTTCCACTGGAAGCCGTTATCCGAGTTGTGGGCCTCGATCTTCACGTGACCACCGTCGCCACCGTGGCCACCCAGGCCACCGTCGCCGCCGTGCCCACCCTCGCCGCCGTGACCGCCAGGGCCGCCGTCGTCGCCGGGCCCGCCGCTGAACGCCGACAGCACGGTACGGGCCGGAAGCAGCTCGACGAGATGCCCCTCGATTTCGGCAAAGCTCAGTGCGTCAGACATCAAATTCCTCCTAGAAAAACGTGACCCACCCATTTTGGGCCCCAGGTACTGCATCGCCTCGTCGGTGATTTCGCCGATTCGGCACCTCATACTCTGCCGAGGTGTGACGTCACACGGCAACCAGTGGGGCTACCTAAAACCGCCAGGCCGACCACGTAGTCCAGAGTTGATTTTCGGATCAGGGCCAGGCTCAGCCACCGTAGCCGTTGCCGTCGTTGTAGCCGTCACTGCCGGAACCACTGCCGGAACCACCGCCGGAACCACTATCAGAAGCACCGCCGGAACCACTGTCAGAAGCACCGCCGGTTTCGGTATCGTGGCCGGTGCCGCCTTCGCCACCAGTACCGCCGTCGGCGTGGCCACCGTCGGCATGGCCACCGTCACCACCGTTGGCCATGACAATGTTGATCTGGATTCCGTCACCGGTGTTGAAACCTGCCAAGTTCGCATGGCCGCCGGCACCACCAGGGCCGCCATAGCCGCTCGAACCGGCGTGGCCACCGTAACCGCCGTCGCCGCCCGGGCCGCCGTCATCGCCATACCCACCGGAGTACAGGTTACCGAACATCGAAGAAAGCACGGTACGGGCCGGCAGCAGCTCCACCTGCTGCTCTTCGATCTCAGCAAAGCACAGCGCGTCAGACATTCAGTCCTCCTAGGAAAACGTGACCCCCAGTGGGCCTCACACAGAAAAACCTCATCGGGCAAAATTACCGATTCGGCACGTTCATACCCTGCCGGTGAGCGAGGTCCAAGAGCAACCGGTGGCCGTACCTAACCTTCCGGCGTCGGCCACGTAATTTCGGAACTGCTTTTCGGATACGTAGCCGGCGACCACCTGTCACGTACCTTCGGATGCGGGTACCTATTCCGCAGGCGGAATGCTGCGCAGCAGGTCACGCAACCCGTCGCCGTCGAGCAGGTCCACCGGACGCAGCGTGCGGTCGTGGCGCACGTAGTGGAACGCCGCGTGCACCCGCTCGGGCGGTACGCCGGCCAGTGCGGACCAGGCCAGCCGATACGCGGCGAGCTGCACGCTGACCGCGATCAACCGCTCGGGGCCGGGCACCGCGCCGGTCTTCCAGTCGACCACGGTCCAGCCGCCGTCACCGTCGGCGAACACCGCATCCATCCGGCCACGCAGACCCACCCCGTCGACGACGGTCTCGAAGGGCACCTCTACCTCATGCGGAGTGCGCGCGGCCCACTCGCCGGCCAGGAAAGCCTCCTGCAGCGCGGTCAGCTCGCTGTCCGGTGCAGCGCCCTCATCGGCGGCACCGGGCAGCTCGTCGAGCTCGATCAGCCGGGTGGAGCCGAACCGGCGTTCCAGCCAGGCGTGGAACGCGGTGCCGCGACGCGCCATCGGGTTCGGCGGGTAAGGCAGCGGCCTGCGCAGCCGCTGCGCCAGCGCCGAGGGGTCGGCGGCGAGCTCGACGAGCTGGCTGACCGACAGGTGCGCGGGCAGGATGACCTGCTGCCGGCCACGCCGGGAGTCCCGCTCGGCGAGCAACACGTCGATCTCACGCTGCCAGCCCTCTGGGTCTTCGACCCGTGAGTGGGGGGGG
>JBOHGD010000058.1:0-32195 GCA_050699955.1 Pseudonocardiaceae bacterium
CCCCCTCACACCCCTCCACCACCACAACCTCCGGCCGAAACCGCAACTGACTCGCAATCCCCGCCTGCGAAATCGGATCAAACGCCACCACCACCACCGCCACACGCTCACCCATGACGCCCTCCCCACGAGGCTGCCCACCCGTACGTACGTCACTCACAGTCGTCACACAGTCATGAGTCCGTGGCGACACAATTGGATACGTCAGTTCGCGTCAGTCTTCGGTCGGCCTGCGCAGCCGTTTGATGTGGGTCCGGTGACGTTTGGCGGCGAGGCGACGGTCCCGAGCGGCCCGGGAGGGGCGGGTCGGCCGGCGGGCAGGCGGATCCGGGGCGAGCGCATCGCGCAGCAGACCGGCCAGGCGGACGCGGGCGCTGTCCCGGTTTCGCAGCTGTGAGCGGTGCTCAGTGGCCACCACCGTCAGCACCCCATCGACCAGCCGCCCGGCCAGCCGCTCCAGCACGCGGGCCCGCTGGTGCTCGGTGAACGCCGTGCTGGCGACCACGTCGAAGACCAGTTCGACCCGCGAGTCGGTGGTGTTCACGCCCTGACCGCCCGGCCCGCCGGCCCGGGAGAAGCGCCACCGCAGCTCGGTCTCGGGGATCGAGACCGAGCCGCGTACCGGCAGCGCGTCAGGCATCTGTCCAGCATGCCCGACGCCCTCGGGTCACTCCTCGGAGCCGGACCGCATTCCAGCCGAGATCATGTCCATCACCGTGGAGTCGGCCAGTGTGGTGACGTCGCCGACGGCGCGGTTCTCCGCGACGTCGCGCAGCAGCCGCCGCATGATCTTGCCGGACCGGGTCTTCGGCAGGTCCGCGACGACCATGATCTGGCGGGGCTTGGCGATCGCGCCGATCTGGGTGGCCACGTGGTCGCGCAGCGCCTTGATCGCCTCTTCACCCTCGGCCTCGTCCTGCGCGACGTTGCCCCGCAGGATCACGAACGCGACGATGCCCTGTCCGGTGGTCGGGTCCGACGCGCCGACCACCGCGGCCTCCGCGACCGTCGGGTGCGACACCAGGGCGGACTCCACCTCGGTGGTGGAGATCCGGTGCCCGGAGACGTTCATGACGTCGTCCACCCGGCCGAGCAGCCAGATCGCGCCGTCGTCGTCGTACTTGGCGCCGTCGCCCGCGAAGTAGTAGCCCTGGTCGGCGAAGCGCGACCAGTAGGTCTGCCGGTACCGCTCGTCATCGCCCCACAGCGTGCGCAGCATGCCCGGCCACGGCTGGTCCAGCGCCAGGAACCCACCCTGGCCATGGCCGACCGAGGTGCCGGACTCGTCGACGACGGTGGCGCTGATACCCGGCAGCGGGCGCATGGCCGAGCCCGGCTTGGTGGCGGTGACGCCGGGCAGCGGCGAGATCATGATCGCGCCGGTCTCGGTCTGCCACCAGGTGTCCACGACCGGGCAGCGCTGCCCGCCGATGTTCTCCCGGTACCACATCCAGGCCTCGGGATTGATCGGCTCCCCGACCGAGCCGAGCACGCGCAGCGAGGACAGGTCGAACTTCTCCGGGATCTGGGCGCCCCACTTCATGAACGTGCGGATCAGCGTGGGAGCGGTGTAGTAGATGGTGACGCCGTAGCGCTGCACGATCTCCCAGTGCCGTCCCTCGTGCGGGGTGTTCGGGGTGCCCTCGTACATGACCGACGTGGCCCGGTTGGCCAGCGGCCCGTAGACGATATAGCTGTGCCCGGTGACCCAGCCGATGTCGGCGGTGCACCAGAAGATGTCCTCCCCGGCCTTGTGGTCGAAGACCACGTGGTGGGTGTAAGCGCACTGGGTGAGGTAGCCGCCGGAGGTGTGCAGGATGCCCTTGGGCTGTCCGGTGGTGCCCGAGGTGTAGAGGATGAACAGCGGGTGCTCGGAGTCGAACGGCTCGCAGGCGTGCCGGTCGGACTGCTCGTCCACCAGCTCGTGCCACCACAGGTCGCGCCCGTCGGTCCAGTCGATGTCGAGCCCGGTCCGCCGGACCACGAGCACGTGGCGCACCGTCGAGGTGGCCTTGAGCGCCTCGTCGGTGTTGGCCTTCAACGGTGCTGCCTTGCCCCGCCGGTACTGGCCGTCGGCGGTGATCACCAGCTTGGCCTGCGCGTCCTCGACCCGGCTGCGCAGCGCCTCGGCGGAGAAACCGCCGAACACCACGCTGTGCAGCAGCCCGAGCCGGGCACAGGCGAGCATGGCGAAGACCGCCTCGGGGATCATCGGGAGCTGGATGGCCACCCGGTCCCCGGCCTCCAGGCCGAGGGAGAGCAGCGCATTGGCGGCCTTGCAGACCTCGCGCTGCAGGAGGGCGTAGGTGATGGTGCGGGTGTCGCCGGGCTCGCCCTCCCAGTGGAAGGCGACCTGGTCCCCGTGCCCGTCCTCGACGTGGCGGTCCACGCAGTTGTACGCGACATTGAGCTTGCCGCCGACGAACCACTTCGCGAACGGCGCCTTCGACCAGTCGAGTACCTGCTCGAAGTCGGTGTCCCAGTGCAGCCGATGGGCTTGCTCGGCCCAGAACGCCTCGTGGTCGGCGTCGGCCTCGTCGTAGAGCGCGGCGGTGGCGTTCGCCTGTGCCACGAACTCGTCGCTGGGGGGAAACGCGCGGCTCTCGGTGAGTAGGTTGTCGAGTGCCTGGCCCGAGTCGCCCATCGCGGAAACCTCCTTGTTGCACCGGTCACGGTCTGCTGCTGACGGTAGTAGTAGCCGTGGCCCCCCGGCCACCGAGCCCGCAGCATGGCACCCACTCGTCGGTCCCGGTGGTCGATCGCCAGCAACGCGCTGACCGCAGGTTGGCACGATGATGCTGGGACGTTGGTGCTCTTGCAACAGAGGACGGTCACCGACCCCGAGGAGAGCATCCGGGAGCTGGCAATGCACGCGTTGGTCGCTGCCAGGGCGAGCACGCTCGGCGCCGCGCCCGAGGTCTCGGCTGGTGACGATGGCATGCCGGAGTCAGGCTGAGGCCTGGATCGAGAAGGTGATGACGATGACAGCGACACCTGAGCCGGTGCCGGTGCCGGTGCAGCGAGGCGAAGAGGAGTTCTCGACTGAGGAATTGATGCGTCGTCAGAGTGTCGGACCGGTGGAGTCATTGAAGGAACTGGCGCATCCGGAGCTTTGGTGAATTGGCCAAGTGGACAGATTTCCGCAACTGTGGACCACAGCGGTTGTCTGCTCTTACGAGCTTCTACGCGCGGGTTAGGAGTGCTGCCATACACATCGGCGGTGGCTCGCTGCTGGGGCCGGTTGCAGGCCCGGGCTGAACGGAGGGGTCGTCCTCGTCCCGTCAACGGTAGCTGGATCGCCGCATGCTGTCTTGATCGTGCACTCCCGCTCGTGACGTGGAACCGCAAGGACTTCGTTGATTTTGCTGAACATGAGGGCCTGCGGCTGCTGACGGACGAGGTGTGACCGCCACTCATTGTATGCTAACCAAGAATCATCATGAATTCTCAGGGTTAGTCCGGGGTTAGTCCCAAGGATATTGCGATGGGCGAACTGCGGGAACCTCTCGGGGAACGGCTGGATCGGCTCGCCGCCGAGGGAGTCATCGCGCTGTCTGTCCTGGCGCAGAGGCCGATAGCGGTTGGGCGACCTCGGCCCCCATCCTGTCGACCGGTCGCCGGGTTGGTCATCGAGCAGCGTTGCTCAGACCGCGGTGGGGAGTAGGCGGTGGGCGGCGGTGGAGAAGGACTTGGCTGGGGGGTAGTTCTGTCGTCCGAGTAGGTCGATGGTGTGGCGCAGGTCGGTGATGGTGCGGCCGGAGCCGCGGATGGTGTGCACTCCGTGCACGGCCCGGCTGGTGACGTTGATGGCCTCGTCGAGCTTGCCGACCTGGGTGAGCACCGACCCCAAACGCACGGTACGAAGAACGTGATTGCGCGGGAACGACGTCGCGTCGACGTCGGCGAGGGCGGCGCGCGCGGATGTCTCGGCGAGTTTGCCGTTGCGCATCAGCAGCGCCGCCGTCGTCTCGTGCGCGGCGAGATCGGTTGACCCGTAGAAGCCCAGCCAGAAGGGGTCCTCGGACTGTTCGCCCTGGTCGAGCCAGTGCCTGGCCCGGGAGATGGCTGCCACGGCGGCCGGGGAGTCGCCGGCCTGGGCGTGCCCTAAGGCTTCCCGCGCCGCCAGCAGCGAGAGCAGCCTCGGTGTGCCGTCGTCCTTCGCGACGGCCGTGGCTGCCTGCGCCAGCTCGACCGCCTCCGGGCCGCCACCCGGGCGCTCCCCGGCCTGCAAGGCCATCGAGGCCAGCGCCCGGACCCGAGCCTCCGGAACGTCGGTCAGGTCGGCGAGATGGCAGGTTTCCAGCCACCACTGCCGGGCCTGCTGCCCCCATCCGGCGTCATAGGCGAGCCACCCCGCCTGCTCCACGGTCTCGGCCGTCACCCGCTGCAGCTCCCGGCCGACCGACGGCGAGTAGCTGCCGCCCCGCAGGGCATTCTCCAGTCGTCGCGCCATGCCCGTCGCCATCTGGAACACGGGCGCGCCGCCCTGGGTGGCGTCGAGTTCATACAGGCGCCGCAGTGCGGTCCAACACTGGGTGACGTCGGCGGCGGTGATCCGGCTCGCGGTGGCGACGCCGTGCGGCAGCAGTGCCGTGACGGCTAGTGCGAGAGTGCCGCCGAGTACCCCGCGTCGGTCCATGTCGTCGAGGGTACGACTCTGATCCGATGCAGTGGCCAGGCCGAGTGCGGCACGGGGAATGTCCAGTGCCTGGCCCAGCGCGGCGAGCACGTCCATGTCGTGTGCGGCGCGGGTCTTGCCCTCCTCGATCCGGGAGATGGTGGACTGCGACCAGCCCGCTCGGTTCGCCAGCTCCTGCTGGGTCCAGCCGCGGGCCACCCGGAACAGCCGCACGACCTTGCCGGGCTCCCCGGCGGAAAGGACCGCGCGATCCTGCGGCGACCCCAGGATCGCCGCCAGTGCCGGCAGATGTTCCATGACCGCCCCCATTGCCCCTGTCGGTGCGTCCGCAGACCCATGCGGAGCTTCGCGCACCGTACTGACAATCCGATCATCAGCAGGCGCCGTATTCAGCTCTGCATGGGCCGGGGGTCCGGTTCGCATTCGGCGGCGATAGTCACCGCGTGCCAGTGCGGAACACGTCCAGTCATTCGGCCCCGAGCGTGCATCAGACCAGTAATGAGCTGCTGCGCGAGACCTTGGGCACGGTGCTGCTGGCCGCTGTGCGGGCCGGCCCCGGCGTTGCGCAGGGAATCAGCTCGGTGCAGTGCCGGGCCGTCGCCGCGCTCTACCTGATCCTGCTGAACCACCCGATTGACCGGCGGGGGAGGTGCCGGTCGTGCCGGCGTCCCGGCGCGGTGTTCGGGCGCCGTTATCGCCGTTGCCGAGTACACAGCTGGGTGGACTTCTGGCTGCGCCAGCCCGATGAGAGGGTGCTGCTGGGCCATCTGGTCAGCGAACTGAACCAGCAACTCCCACGGCAGCCCGAATCGTCCCGGTCGCTGCCCGAGCCGGAGCTGCCGGTGCTGGTCGCCCAGACAGCTGCGCGGTGTCCGGCATGAGCAGCGACGTCACAGATACCGTCGCGAGGCGCCTGCAGGTCGTCGCCGCTTACCGGCGGTTGGGCTGGCCGGTCGCGGTGCGCGGCGACCAGGTGTCGCTCAACCTGGACGTGGACGTGGATGCCGTGGCAGTGGTCATCCCCGCTGTTCTGGCCACCGAGGTCGCCGACATCCTCACCCGCCGACGCTGCCCGCCACCCGTGCTGGCCCACCCCGCCATGCCCACGCATCGGGTCATCGTCGCCGGGGAGCGCTTCCCGGTCCCGCTGGCCTGGCCCACCGGGATCCACCGAGCCACCGGCACCCTGCTGCTTCCCCCAACGGTGAGCGCCCAGGGGCAGCTCTGCTGGGTACGCCCACCTGTGTCGCATGCCCTGAAACTGTGCCGCGAGGTAGACGTGCTCGCCGCGCTGCGCACCGCACTAGCCAGCGGTTTTGGTAGTGCCGGTGAGCTGGGAGACTCGTTGCGGGCTGATTCCGAGGATCGCGGCGACGTCGCGGACTGACAGGCCGCGTTCGACGAGCAGCGCGGCGGCCATCACCACAACCTCGCGCACCGCTCGGTCCAGTGCGGGAAGGGTCCGGGCGTAGGTGCGCGCGCCTTCCAGTTCGGGGACGTCGGCTTCGGGGACGTCGGCCGGCCAGACACCGTCCTCGCGGGTCACGATCACCCGGTATACCTGCTCGATAGTCATCGCAACCACCCCTTCCCGAACGCGACTTCGAGATCGTGCTCGATCGCTCTCAGCGTCCCGGCCGGGATGTCTCCGATGCGCACGGGGACGGGACTGCCTGGCCCGCACTAGTCTCGGTGCCGTGTCTGCGGATCCGTTGGCCGCGTTGATCGACCTTCCCGGGGTCCGGGAGGCCGTCGCGGCGGCTCGGGATGGGGTGGCCGAGGTGTACCGGCATCCGGCCAACCGACGTGGCTGGCCGGCCACGTCCGCCGAGGCGTCGGTGCGCGCGGCTCGGGCCTCGGCGGCGTTGGACGGCGGCAGCGCCGTACTGCCCGCCGACGGCTCGGTGGATGACCCGGTGCTGGCCGGTGCGCTGCGGGTGGCCGAGGCATCGGGTGGCCTGCTGGGCACCTGGCAGCGGGCGCCGTTGCAGGTGCTGGCCCGGCTGCACGTGCTCGCCGCGGCGGATCTCGCGCCCGACTCGGCTCTGGGCAGGCCGCGCTCATCGGCACGGATCAGCGCCCGGCTCGACGGGTTGGCCCGGCTGGTCGCAGGCGACAGCCAGGTGGCCGCCCCGGTACTCGTCGCAGTGGTGCACGGGGAGCTGCTGACCCTGGCGCCCTTCGAACACGCGAGCGGGGTGGTCGCCAGGGCGGCAGCCCGGCTCACCGCGATCGCCACCGGTTTGGATCCCAAGGGGCTGGTGGTACCCGAGGTCGCCCATCTGCGGCGCGAGCGGGAGTACCGGGCGGCCGCGGCCGGCTTCGCCGAGGGCGGCCCGGAGCCGGTCGGCCGGTGGATCCTGCACTGCTGCGTCGCAGTGCGTGCCGGGGCCCTGGAAGCCGGCTCGATCGCCGAGGCAGTCGCGTCCGGCTGAGGCTTCTCCTCAGCACTACCAGCCGCAGTGCTACCGGCCGCGCGGGGTACGCCTGCGATCCGGCCGGGAGTCCGTCTGCCGTCCGCTGACCGCGTCCTGGGCGGACCGCAGCGCCTCGCGTGCGGTGTCCCGATGCTGCTGGGCGACGCCGATGAACAGGCAGTCGACGACGGTGAGCTGTGCGATCCGGCTGGACATCGCGCCGGAGCGGAAGGTGGTCTCGCGCGCCGCGGTGGTGAGCACGTGGTCGGCCAACTCGGTGATGGGGGAGCGGGGGAAGTTGGTGAGAGCCACCGTGGTGGCGCCACGTTGGCGAGCCTCGCTCAGCGCGTCCAGGGTGTCGGTGGTGGCTCCGGTGTGCGAGATGCCCAACGCAACGTCGCCAGGACCTAACAACGCGGCAGAGGTGAGCGCCATATGAACGTCGCTCCAGGCGAACGCCACCCGGCCGATGCGGTGCAGCTTCTGCTGGAGGTCCAATGCGACGAAGGCGCTGGCGCCTATTCCGTAGATGTCGACCCGCTGGGCGCGGGCGAGTGCGCCGACGACAACGCCCAGCATCTCGATGTCGAGCTGTTCGGCGGTCTCCTCCACGGCGCGGGCGTCGGCGAAGGCGACCTTGGCGACCACATCGGCCAGCAGGTCGTCCGGGCCGATGTCGCCACCCACGTCCCGGTGCACCCGGACCGCGCTGCGGGCGGCGTCCGCGGCCAGCGAGATCCGCAGCTCCGGGTATCCGCCCACGCCGATCGCCTTGCAGAACCGCGTGACCGTGGTCTCGCTGGTACCTGCCTGCTCGGCGACGTCGGTGATGCTGCGGTGCGCGACGGTAGCGGGGTCGGCGAGCACCACCTGGGCGACCCGCTGCTCCGCCTTGGCCAGCACCGGCAGCAGGGACCGGATCCGGACCAGCGGGCTGGACTCATCCTGCGCCCGATCCACGGGTTCGGCGACGCGTGCGTCCATGGGTGAAAGTTACTGACGAGTTCGAGGGGGCACAACGCTCTGAGCCCCACCTTCAGCATTCAGCGCGCCGAGCGGTGGGTGCTGGGTGCTGGGTGCACCTCGCTCAGTCCGCTGACTGCGCGAGGCAGGCCCGAACATGAGGCGACGGCGCCACCACGTCCCTGCCGGGATGAGGAAGCGCCGCCGTCCGCACAGGCAACCGGGGTACCAAGCGTGCAACTCGTGTCGTACCCATTGGGTCTCGGCGCCCGTGTCCCTCCGAGGCGACGCCTTCGCTACCGGCAAAGCCTCATCGGGACCAGTACGCAGACCCTTGACGACAAGCCTCCCGCGGCGTGCTGCGCGTGGGTGCCCGGCGTCCGTGCCCGGAGCCCTGCTCGGGGTGGACGGCACTTCTCTCCTGAACCGTCCCTGGCCTCCCAGGAGTCCGTGAGGTCATTCCTACGCGGTGCCTCCGGTCACAGCAAGAGGCCCGATCAGGTGCACCGTTCCAGGCACATAGCGTGGCGAAACAGGGTTTCTCTGCCACCTGTTCGGCCTAGCCGCGACGCCGGACCTGGCCGTCCGGCACCTCAGCGCTGCCTGCGACGCAACCCGTACCACGCGACACCGGCAGCCGCCATCGCACCCAATCCGACAGCAGCAGCGAGTTGCGCCCCGGACGGGGCCGGTATCCGGGTCCGCAACGAGACCGGGCTGGAGAAGGCGAGCACCGGCCACCCGCGCTGGACGGCTTCGCGCCGCAGCGCCCGGTCCGGGTTCACGGCCGTCGGGCGACCCACGGCCTCCAGCAGCGGCAGATCGCTGATCGAGTCGGAGTAGGCGTGGCAGCGCTGCAGGTCGTAACCCCGCTGGGCGGCCAGTTCGCGAACAGCGACCGCCTTGTTCTCCCCCGCACAGTAGAACTCAACCTCGCCGGTGTAGCGGCCGTCCTGGGTGACCATGCGGGTGGACACGCTGTGGGTGGCGCCGACCATCTCGGCGATTGGCTGCACGACCTCTGCGCCGGATGCCGACACCACGACGACGTCGTCGCCGCGTTCCCGATGCTCGGCGATGAGCTCGGTTGCCTCCGCATAGACCAGCGGGTTCACGATGTCGTGCAACGTCTCCTCGACGATCGCGGTCACCTGGGCGACGTCCCACCCTGCGCACAGCACGGTGAGGTGGGCGCGCATCCGGTCCATCTGTTCGTTGTCCGCGCCGGACAGCAGGAACATGAACTGAGCGTAGGTGCTCTTGAGCACCGCGCGACGGTTGATCAAGCCCTCCTGGAAGAACGGCCGGGAGAACACCAGCGCGCTCGACTTCGCGATGATCGTCTTGTCGAGATCGAAGAACGCCGCAACGCCCGGGAGGGTTTGGCCGGGAGGGGTCACGGCCGCAGCATAGGTTGCAGTGCATTGGGCCGGATGCTCGATGTCCAATCCTGCGAACAGAAGGGGAAGCGCAGAGGGGCCATCTGGGGATATGGTGTCACGGTCCGGGCTTGCACCGGATGGGTTCAGCCCGACCCCCCGGGGCTGAACCCACGACGACCCCCGTCCCTCCCCCCTGACGGGGGTCGTCCCATGTCCGGGCTCAGTTGCCCGAGGTGTCGGCTGCCCTGTGATGCCGGTTTCCCGAGCCGGATCGGTCGTTGCCGGGCCGACGGACGTGCCTGTCGTTTCCGGCTGGCTCGACGGGTCCCCGCGCATCATGCACCCGACCCCCGACGCATTGGGTCCGAGCCGATGCCTGCGCCCCTGCGTCATCCACATCGCCCCCAGCTGTCCACATGTCGATCATGGTCGGATCGCGGGCGGTGGGCTCCTCGGCCGATGGTGGCACCGGACGCCCCGGGCAGTCACGGCGCCGGGGAACTGCGAAGTCAGGAGTGGGCGTGCACGGTGGGGGTGCGAACGGTGGGCGGGCGGCCGGTCGGCGGCCGGTGGTCATGATGGCGCCGGGAGGGCTGGCCGACGAGGTGCTCCGGCTGGCCGCGGCCGCGGGGTGCGAACCGGACCGGGTCACCGATCCCGCTGCGGTCCGGGAACTGTGGAGCGCGGCTCCGCTGCTGCTGCTGGATGTCCAGGCCGCGGTCGGCAGTGCCGGCGCAGGCCTGCCCCGCAGGGACAGGGTTGTGGTGGTGTCCGCAGCGCCTGATCCGGAGGTCTGGCGGTGTGCGGTGGCGGTGGGGGCCGAGCACGTCGCGATATTGCCCGACGCGGAGGCCTGGCTGGTCGGCGCATTGGCCGACGCGGTGGAGGCTCCGGTCGAACCGGGGCGGGTGCTGGCGGTACTCGGCGGCCGTGGTGGTGCCGGCGCTTCGGTGTTCGCAGCCGCGGTGGCAGTGGCCGCGGTGGGGTCGGGCCACGAGGCGCTGCTGGTGGACTGCGACGCACTGGGTGGTGGGCTGGATCTGGCCCTCGGCGTTGAGGAGATGGGCGGGCTGCGGTGGTCGGGGCTCGCCCTCGGCGGCGGCCGGGTGGCGGCCGCTGCGCTGCACGCGGCGCTGCCGGCTCCACGGCTCGGAGACCGGGATGGGCTGACGGTGTTGTCCTGCGATCGGGACGGTCCGGGGCCCGACGGGGTCGCGGTGCGCACGGTGTGTGGTGCCGGTCGCCGGGCCGGTGAGATCGTGGTGTGCGATGTGGCCCGCTATCCCGGCGCTCCGGGTGACGCCGCGCTGGAGAGCGCGGACCTGGCGGTGCTGGTCGTCCCGGCAGAGGTCCGGGCCTGTGCGGCGGCGGCAGCGGTTGCGGCCCGCGTAGTGCGTCATGGGGTCAGGCTGCAACTGGTGGTACGGGGACCGGCTCCTGGTGGGCTCACTCCGCACGACGTCAGCCGGGCGCTGGACCTGCCCCTGCTCGCCGCCATGCGGCCGCAGCCCGGGCTGGCCGGCGCGCTGGATCGCGGTGCGGTGCCGGGCCGGACCCGAGGGCCACTGGCCACCGCTGCCCGCCAGGTGCTTGACGTGCTGGACGGCTGCGGCCGATCCCTGCACAGAACTTCTCAGGGCAGGGCGGCGTGACCGGGTCCGGGCAGCAGATCGGCACCGCCGTGCCCCTGGTCGATCGGGTTCGGCAGCGACTGGCGGCGGACAGTGCCGCAGGTTCCAGGGGGGCCGTCTCCCCGGGTGCGGTGGCGGCTGCGGTGCGAGCTGAGGCCGGCGGTGTGCTGGCTGATCTGCAGGTGCTGTCGGCGCTGCGTGAGCTGCAGCAGGAACTCGTCGGAGCCGGGCCGCTGGAACCGCTGCTGACCGACCCCGCGACTACCGACGTGCTGGTCAGTGCGCCCGATCAGGTGTGGGTCGAGCAGGCAGGCGAGCTGCGCCGCACCGACGTGCGGTTCGCCGATGAGGAGGCGGTGCGCAGGCTGGCCCAGCGGCTGGCGCTGGCCGCGGGGCGGCGCCTGGACGACGCCTCGCCCTATGTCGACGCCCCGCTGCCCGGTGGGGTCCGGTTGCATGCCGTGTTGCCACCGGTCGCCGCGGACGGCACCTGTATCTCGCTGCGCGTGCTGCGCCCCACCACCCACGGGTTGGACGCACTGCAGCAGGCAGGCAGCGTGGTGCCGGAGGCGGGCAGGCTGCTGCGTGCCATCGTCGCCGCTCGGCTGGCCTTCCTCGTCGTCGGCGGTACCGGAAGCGGGAAGACCACCCTGCTCGCCGCGCTGCTCGGCTGCGTACCCGCCAGCGAACGGATCGTGTGCGTAGAGCAGGCCCCTGAGCTGCAGCCCAGCCATCCGCATGTGGTCCGGCTGGCCGCGCGGCAGCGCAATATCGAGGGCGCGGGTGAGGTGACGTTGCGCGAGTTGGTGCGCCAAGCGCTGCGAATGCGCCCGGACCGGCTGGTGGTCGGGGAGGTGCGCGGGGCCGAGGTGTGCGAGTTGCTCGCGGCACTGAACACCGGGCACGACGGGGGCGCGGGAACCCTGCACGCGAATTCCCTGACCGAGGTGCCCGCCCGGCTGGAGGCCTTGGCCGCCCTGGGAGGTATGCCCCGCAGAGCGCTGCACAGCCAGCTCGCCGCCGCGGTGCACGTGGTGTTGCACGTGGTGCGTCGCGGTGGGTCCCGCGGGCTCGCCGCGGTCGGAGTGCTGGAGCGCGACGGCGATCTGGTCCGGGTGGTTGCCGCCTGGAAGGACGGGCAGTGGGGCCCAGGGGGTCAGCGCCTGCACGACCTGCTCGACGCGGGCAGCGGCGGTGCGGCGTGCTGAGCCTTGCGGTCGCCGCGATGGGAGCTGCAGCGCTGTGCTGGCCGGTCGCTACCGGGCGGGGTCGACTCGGTCGGCTGCGGGCCCGGTGGATGGTGCCAGAGGTGCGGTGGATCGCTCGGCGCTGGGTCGATCAGCATTGGTTCGTGCTGCTGGTGGTGCCCGCCGCAGGGTGCGGAGTGCTGCTGGCCGGCCCTGGTGGCGGACTTGCTGCTGCGATAGCGGTCGGCACCACCATCTGTCGCTGGCGGGCCGGTCGGCAGCGGCATGCCGGGGCCCTTGCGGCTACCGGACTGTCCGATGCGCTCGCGGTGCTGGTGGCAGAACTGCGTGCCGGAGCCCACGTCGGCGACGCTGCCAGTGCGGCCGCCATCGACGGTCACGTCGACTCCAGCCGGGTGCTGGTGGCGGCCGCCGCTGCGGCCCGCATCGGGGGCGACGTGCCCGCGGTGCTGCGCAGTGCGAGCACCCTGCAGTTGCGACCGTGGCTGAGCAGGCTGGCCGATGCCTGGTCGCTCGCCGACCGGCACGGCATACCGCTCGCTGCCCTGCTTGAGGCGGTCCGCTCCGACACCGAACAGCGCGTGCGGTTCGCCACTGAGGTGCAGGCCAGGCTGGCCGGGCCCAGGGCCACCGCGACGGTGCTGGCTGGGCTGCCCTTGCTGGGGCTGATGCTGGGCCAAGCGGTGGGTGCGGCCCCCTTGAGGGTTCTCGGTCAGACCGGGTTGGGTCAGGTCCTGCTCGTGCTCGGCACCTGCCTGGCCTGTGCAGGAGTGTTCTGGAGTGCGCGACTGGTGGCCGGGGCGGCGCCGCCGTGACCGGGCCCGCGCTGTCGATGCTGCTGATCGCGGCCGCGCTGGTGGCCGCACCCGGTCTGGCGGGGCCACGGTCGAGGTTGCGCCGGCCCGCGGGGACCACCCCGGCGAACCCGGTTCCGGTGCGCAGGCCCGGTCTGTTCGCCGCGCTGAGCTCCCGGCCGGACGATGACGACGAGCGGCTGGTCCTGGCCGGAGCATGGGATCTGCTGGCTGCATGCCTGCGGGCCGGGCTGCCCGTCCCGGTTGCGGTGTTGGCAATCGCCGAGGGGCTCGACGGACCGGCCGGGCCCGCGCTGCGCCGGACAGCGGAGCTGCTGGCCTTGGGCGCCGATCCGGAACAGGCATGGCAGCCCGCCATGGACTGCCCCTCGACCGGGCGGTTGGCCAGGCTCGCCCGGCGCAGCGGTCGAAGCGGCACAGCACTCGCCGACTCCGCCATCCGGCTGGCGGCCGCGGAGCGGGCGAGCGCCCGAGAGCAGTCCGAGACCCGTGCGCAGCGCGCCGGGGTGCTCATCGCCGGCCCCTTGGGCCTGTGCTTCCTGCCTGCGTTTCTCGTCATCGGTGTGGTGCCGGTCGTGATCGGACTCGCCGCGGGCCTGGCGCGGTGGTGATCGGGAAGCAGGTCAGGCAGAACGGGGTAGCGAGAAGTTCGTCGAGGCAACGACGTGTCAGAACCTTCAGAGACGTGTCTGAACATTCAGAGAGAACTACTACCGATGAGGAGTACGGAATGGAGATCCGGAGCAAGCGGGTGGCCCTGGGATCGTGCCGGCCGGGGTGGTGGCGCCTGGTGTGCGCACGGCTGGGGAGTGCGGTTCGTGGGGAGGCGGGCATGAGCACCGTCGAATATGCCATCGGCACGGTCGCCGCAGCGGCCTTCGCGGCGGTGCTCTACGCGGTGGTCACCGGGGACTCGGTCGCCGGCGCGCTCGACGCGCTGGTGCAGCGGGCGCTGTCGGTGAACTTCTGATGTCGGCGGCCGGCCCGCTCGATGACCGGGGCACGGTGACCGTGGAAGCGGCACTGGCGCTGTGCTCGCTGGTTGTCGTACTCGCCCTGATGCTCGCCGGGGTATCGGCGGTCGCGGCGAAGCTGCGGTGCGTCGACGCCGCCAGGGAGGCGGCCCGGCTGACCGCGCGAGGAGAGCAGGACCGTGGGGAGGACCTGGCCCGTCGGCTCGCGCCGGGGGGCGCGGTGGTGCGGGTGAGCGTCCGCGGCGACGAGGTCACGGCGCGGGTGTCGGCGGATCCGGCGGCCGGGCTGTTACCGGGGATCGAGGTCGTAGCCGAGGCGATGGCCGTGCTCGAACCAGAGCTTGCGCTATGACGTCGGACCGCGGATCGGACCGCGGTACGGCCACGGTGTGGGCCGCAGGCGCCATTGCCGTGCTCATGGTCGTGACCGTTTTCGGACTCCACCTGGGTGCGGCGATGGTCGCCCGCCATCATGCCGAGGCAGCAGCCGACCTGGCTGCGCTGGCTGGGGCCGGGAGTGTGGTTGCCGGTGAGCGGCACGCCTGCGAGCAGGCCCGACGGGTGACCGATCGGATGCGGACGCGGCTGGTGTCCTGCTCGGTGCGTGGATGGGACGTGCTGGTGCGCGCGGTGGCCCGCCCCGGCGGCCCAATGGGCAGTCTCGGGGATGCCGTCGGCCGCGCGCGAGCAGGGCCACTGGTGCCAGAAGGGAGCGGACGGATCTCGTCGTGACGTATGGCTACCGCCCCAGTCGTCACCGTGGCATACTCTTTTTGAACATGTTCAGAAGAGGTGATGGTCATGGGCGACGGTTTGGGCACCTACGTCGTGGTGCTCGTGCTCGGTATCGGGTCGGTGCTGCTCGTCGGCCAGGTGCTGCTCCGCACCGGGCAGGCCATCCTGGAGGAGGCCTTCGAGCAACGGGTGGCGAACTCGGTCAACCGGCTGCTCTCCGTGCTGTTCCACCTGGGGGCACTCGGGATCCTCGCGCTGATCTCCACGGTCGACGTCCCGGTGACCGGCGCGGTGCAGACCGTGGTCACGAAGCTGGGCATCGTCCTGCTGATCCTTGGGATGGCGCACGGACTGCTCATCCTGATGCTCACCCGGCTACGGGCCCGCAGCCGGGAGCAGCAAGCGCTCGACAAGATGCGTTCCAGGCTCGACGTCGCCGGACGGCAGGTCTCCACGGAACCGCCAGGGGCTCAGGCACCGATCCTCGGGATCGGGCAGAGCACGCCGCGATAACGGTGCCGAACGCGGGCGAAGGGGCGGGCGAAAGGGCGACGAAGTCGCAGCGGACGCGGGAATTCATCGTCGAATCGGCGCTGCAGTTGTTCCGGGAGCGTGGTTACGAGCGGACCACGATGCGAGCGATCGCCGAGGCTGCCGGCGTCTCGGTGGGCAATGCCTACTACTACTTCCGCTCCAAAGAGGAACTGGTTCAGGGATTCTACGACCAGCTCGCCGCGGACCATGCCGCCGCCGCAGCGGAGCCGTTGGCCGCCAGTACCGATCTGGGCGAGCGGCTGCGCGCGGCATTGCTGACCTGGCTGGCAGTGGCCGAGCCCTATCATTCGCTGGCAGGGCGGTTCTTCGCCGTCGCCGCACAACCGGGCAACCCACTCTCCCCGTTCAGTCACGCTTCACACGCGGCGCGGGATGCGGAGATCGCCTTGTACCACGAGGTGATCGCGGGATCGTCGGTCCGGGTCGCGGAGGAGCTGGCACCGGACCTGCCGGAGCTGTTCTGGCTCTACCACCTCGGGATCGTCCTGTTCTGGGTGCATGACGACTCGGTGGATCTGCGTCGCACCCGCGCGCTGATCGAGCGCACAGTTTCGATGATCGAGCGGCTCTGCCGCCTCTCCCGGTTCCGGGTACTCGGTCCGGTGGTTCGGCAGGTCCCCCGGTTGCTGGCCGAACTGCGCGACGGCGAGTGAGCCGAGGCTGAACGCCGGGAGCGAGAGCGGCGAAACGGGTGTGACCAGTCGACCGTCCGGACCACTGGCGACGAACGGCGTCGAACAGGCGACGAGCGTGGGACGAACGGACTGGGGGTGAGGCTCATCCCACCCGATCTGGAGGCGGCTGGGCACGCTCGACGCATCAGGGCCGCCGACCAGCGACGATGAACGGTTTCGCGCTACCCGCCCGGGTACCGAGGCGTTGAGTGATGTGGGGACGGTCACGGCGTACGGAGAACGAGATGGACTGGACGGACACCTGGAGAGACGCGTTCCGCACGGAGCTGCGGGCGGAGGCCATCGGCTTCTCCTGCCACGGCTGGCCGGTGGTACCCGGCAGCTACCCGCGCGGCGCGAACTGGGTCGGCATGCCGCCGTCTCTGCGCAACGGCGCCGGACAGCACGGTTCGGTACCGGTGCACCCGGACTGGGTTCAACTGGCGGGCTGCGGCCCTGATCGGATCGCCGAGTTGTGGTCGGGCCATCCGTTCAGCGTGCTGCTCGCCACCGGGATGGGTCTGGATGCACTCGATCTGCCTGCCGAGTTGGGCCGGGCCACCGCGATCGGCCTGCGGGTGGCAGGCGTCCCGGTTCCCATTGCCGCCACGCCCACCGGGCGGTGGTTGTTTCCATTGCTCGGCGGCGGCACGCCGCACCGCGAGCTCGATGAGCACCCCGACGTCGTGCTGCACGCGGAGGGTGACTGGGTGCCCCTGCCGCCTTCACCCTGCCTGCCCGGTGTCGTGCATTGGCGGGTCAAGCCCGCGGTATGCGGCTGGGAGCTGCCGCGGCTGGACGAGGTGACCGACGCGGTACTCGCCGCAATCGACGGGGCGCGGCCAGTGGCTGTGCGCCGCTAACGAGCGTCGTCCGCGGGCCGGGAGCTCCCCGGCAGGGAGGCTTCGGGCAGGGAGGCGAGCACGGCGTCCAGCACCACGACGGCCCCTGCCTTGTCCAGCGGTTCGTTGCCGTTACCGCACTTGGGTGACTGCACGCACGAAGGACAGCCGGTCTGGCACTCGCAGGCGGCGATCGCGGCTCTGGTAGCCATCAACCACGGTCGCAGTGCGGCGTGCCCCCGGTCGGCGAACCCGGCGCCACCGGGATGCCCATCGTGCACGAACACCGTCGGCTCCCCGGTGTCCGGGTGCAACGCGGTGGACACCCCGCCGATGTCCCACCGGTCACAGGTGGCGACCAGCGGAAGCAGCCCGATCGCGGCGTGCTCCGCGGCGTGCAGCGCTCCGGGCCACGACGCCGGCGGCAGCCCGGCGGCCCTGAGTGACTTCTCGGACACCGTGTACCAGACGGCCCGGGTGCGCAGCGTCGACGGTGGCAGCTCCAGCGGCACCGCGTCGAGAACGTGACCGGACGGCAGCCGCCGCAGGTAGCCGACCACCTGTGAGGTCACTTCAACCTCGCCCAGCGCCACGGACACCCCAGCGCAGCGGTGCTGTTGCAGCACCGATACCACGCGGATGTCGGTGGTGGACCGGGCTGAGGTGTTCCACTCCGGCTCCTCGGGATGCACGAGAGCGATCCCCGCCTCCAGGTCCAGCTCGTCCACCACGAAGGAGTCCCCCCGGTGCAGATACACCGCGCCCGGGTGCACCGTCGAGCAGGCCGACCCGGGGTCGACCGTGCCGAGCAGCCGACCGGTGTCGGCCTCCACCACCGCCACCTGCTGGCCACCCGAACCGCGGATGTCGACGTCGCCGTGCGGACGTTGCCGGGGGGCGGCCCAGAACCAGCCACCCGGCCTGCGCCGCAGCACTCCCTCGGCCACCAGATCGGCCAGCACCGCCCTGGCCGCCGCACCGCCCAGTTCGTCGACGCAGGCCTCGGTCAGCGGTAGCTCCGCCGCCGCACAGGCCAGCTGAGGGCGCAGCACGTAGGGGTTCGTCGGGTCCAGCACGGTCGCCTCGACCGCGGCGCCGAGCAGCGCCGCGCCGTGGTGCACCAGGTAGGTGTCCAGCGGGTCGTCCCGAGCGACGAACACCACCAGAGCGCCGGCCCCGGCCCGCCCGGCCCGCCCGGCCTGCTGCCAGAACGACGCCCGGGTGCCGGGATAGCCGGCCAGCACCACCGCGTCGAGCCCGGCGATGTCCACGCCCAGCTCCAGCGCATTCGTGGAGGCGACCCCGAGCAGCTCCCCGGAGTCCAGCGCGGTCTCCAGCGCACGACGTTCCTCAGGCAGGTAACCGGCGCGGTAGGCGGCGACCCGGGGCGCCAGGTCGTCCGCGGCGGCGGCGCACAACGCCCGCTGGGCGCCCAGCGCGGTCAGCTCCGCACCCCGGCGGGACCGGACGAACACCAGGGTGCGGGCACCTTCCACAACCAGGTCGGCCAGTAACCGGGCGGCCTCCGCACCCGCCGAGCGACGGACCGGCGCCCCGTTCTCACCGGCCAGTTCATCGAGCAGCGGCGGCTCCCACAGCGCCACGGTGCGTTCGCCGCTGGGCGAGCCGTCTTCGGTGACGGCCACGGTGTCCAGACCGGTCAACCGGGAGGCCGAAGCGCCGGGATCCGCGACCGTCGCCGAAGCCAACACGAACACCGGATGCGCACCGTAACGGGCGGCCACCCGGCGCAGTCGGCGCAGCAGCAGCGCGACGTGCGAGCCGAACACGCCACGATAGGCGTGGCACTCGTCGATCACCACGAACCGCAGCCGACGCAGGAAGCGCGCCCATCGGCCGTGCCGGGCCAGCAGGCCGTGGTGCAGCATGTCCGGGTTGGTGAACACCCATCTGGCGTGCGAGCGCACCCAGTCCCGCTCGGCCATCGGGGTGTCGCCGTCGTAGCCGGCAGGTCGTATCCCGTCCAGGCCCAGTGCGGCCACCGCCCGGATCTGGTCAGCGCCCAGTGCCTTGGTGGGGGAGAGATACAGCGCGGTGGCATTGCGGTCGGCCAGCAGATGGGCCAGGACCGGCAACTGGTAGGCCAGCGACTTACCCGAGGCGGTACCGGTGGCGATCACCACATGGCGGCCCTGGTGGGCGAGCTCCGCGGCCGCCACCTGGTGCGCCCACGGGGCCGCCACGCCCGCCGCACGCAGCCCGCCGCGCAGCCGCTCGGGCACCCAGACCGGCCAGTCGGCCGTTCTCGCCTGCCGGGCGGGTACGGTCGCGGCATGCCGCAACGGTGACTCGTCGACGCCGGCAGTCCGGCCACCGCCGGGAGTCCGGCCACCACCGGCGGAGCCGGCCGTTCGGCCACCACCGGCGAGCAGCCGCTGCAGCAGAGCCTGCGCGTCACCGCCGTGCACCGCCTACCGCGCTCCTTCCGCTGTCCGAGCCGAGCGATCCGCACGCTAGCCCCGCAACTCTGCTATCGCGAAGGCCCCACGAACCCAGGGGCTCGCCGACCGCACCGCGACCGGGTCCGGCGCATGGAGAGCGGACACTGGATCGATCATCCCGAGCTCCCCAGGGCACCGGCGGAGGTGACCGGCGCGCTCACCCCATAGACTCCCCGGCCATAACGGGCGTCCCGCGAGGACGGCCCGGTCGTTCCACCCGCACTGGCGTCACGACTTGTCCCCGGGCGCGGGTGCATGTGCAAGGAAATCAGAATCAGGAGGACGGATGTCCGGGTTCATCCTCGCCCAGGGTGAGGGTCTCGAGCTGGCTGGGGGCGATTACACCATTCTCGGTGTGGTGGCCGTCATCGCTCTCGCTGCTCTGGCCGTCGGCACCGTGTTGCTGCGGGAGGTGTTGTCCGCGGATCCGGGCACCCCGCGAATGCAGGAGATCGGCCGCGCCATCCAGGAGGGCGCCTCGGCGTATCTGAGCAGGCAGTTCAAGACGCTCTCCGGGTTCGCCGTGGTCGTCTTCCTGCTGCTGTTCTCACTGCCGGCCCAGGACCTCGGCGAACGGATCGGTCGCTCGATGTTCTTCCTGGTCGGGGCGCTGTTCTCGGCGTCGATCGGGTACCTCGGTATGTGGTTGTCCACCCGGGCGAACATCCGGGTCGCCTCGGCGTCCAATCTGGCCGGCGGCCGGGAGAAGGCGATGCGGATCGCCTTCCGCACCGGCGGCGTGGTCGGCATGGTCACCGTCGGCCTCGGCCTGTTCGGTGCCACGGTGGTGGTGCTGTCCTACGCCGGGCAGGCCCCGAAGGTACTGGAGGGCTTCGGCTTCGGGGCCGCCCTGCTCGCGATGTTCATGCGGGTCGGTGGCGGCATCTTCACGAAGGCCGCCGACGTCGGTGGTGACCTGGTCGGAAAGGTCGAGGCGGGTATTCCCGAGGACGACCCGCGCAACGCCGCCACCATCGCCGACAACGTGGGTGACAACGTCGGTGACTGCGCAGGCATGGCCGCCGACCTGTTCGAGTCCTACGCGGTGACACTGGTCGCCGCGCTCATCCTGGGCACCGCGGCGTTCGGCCAGAAGGGCCTGCTGTTCCCGCTCATCGTCCCGGCGATCGGTGTGGTGACGGCCGTGATCGGCGTCTACATCACCCGGGCCCGCGCCGGCGAGCCCGCGCTACGGGCGATCAACCGCTCCTTCTACATCTCCGCGGCGATCTCCGCGGTGGCCTGCACCGTGGCGGCGTTCCTGTATCTGCCGAAGAAGTTCAGCGGGCTCGCCGGAATCTCCCAGATCGACGGCAAGCCGATCACCGAGATCTCGGGCAACCCGGCGCTCATCGCGGCCATCGCCGTGATCATCGGCATCGTGCTGGCCGGCATCATCCTGTGGCTCACCGGCTACTTCACCGGTACCGAGCACCGCCCGGTGACCGACGTCGGCAAGAGCTCACTGACCGGTGCCGCCACCGTGATCCTGGCCGGTATCTCGATCGGCTTCGAGTCCGCCGTCTACACCGCCCTGGTCATCGGTGCTGCGGTCTACGGTGCGTTCCTGCTCTCCGGAACCGTGACGGTGGCGCTGTTCGCGATCGCACTGGCCGGCACCGGGCTGCTCACCACCGTCGGCGTCATCGTCGCGATGGACACCTTCGGCCCGGTCAGCGACAACGCCCAGGGCATCGCCGAGATGTCCGGCGACGTGGAGGGTGCGGGTGTGGGAATCCTCACCGAGCTCGACGCCGTGGGCAACACCACCAAGGCGATCACCAAGGGCATCGCGATCGCCACGGCGGTGCTCGCCGCGACGGCGCTGTTCGGCTCCTACCGCGACGCCATCCGGTCCACGGCGGCGAACCTCGACCTGAACGCGGTGTTCAACGTCTCGGTGCCCAACGTGCTGGTCGGCCTGACCATCGGCGCCGCGGTGGTGTTCATGTTCTCCGGCCTGGCCGTCAACGCCGTGTCCCGGGCCGCCGGCGCGGTGGTCTACGAGGTGCGCAAACAGTTCCGGGACAACCCCGGGATCATGGACGGGTCGGTACGGCCCGAATACGGCCGCGTCGTCGACATCTGCACCAAGGACTCGCTGCGTGAGCTGACCACCCCTGGCCTGCTCGCCGTGCTGTCCCCGGTCGCGGTGGGCTTCGGCCTCGGCGTCGGCCCGCTGGCCGGCTTCCTGGCCGGGGCGATCATCACCGGCACCCTGATGGCGATCTTCCTGGCCAACTCCGGCGGCGCCTGGGACAACGCCAAGAAACTGGTCGAGGACGGCCACCACGGCGGCAAGGGCTCCGACGCGCACGCCGCGACGGTCATCGGCGACACCGTCGGCGACCCGTTCAAGGACACCGCAGGCCCGGCGATCAACCCACTGCTCAAGGTGATGAACCTGGTCTCGGTGCTGATCGCTCCGGCGATCGTCGGGTTGTCGATCGGCACCGGTGCCTCGACGCCGTTCCGGATCGGCATCGCCGTGCTCGCCGCGGCGATCATCGTCACGGCGGTGGTGGTGTCCAAGCGGCGGTCCACCTCGCTGATCGACTCGCAGCCCGCGGAGGTCCGTGCCTAGCGGCTTGTGAGTGGCGATGCGAGCTATAGCTCGCATCGCCACTCGCGAGCACTTGTGCTCAGGAAGGAGTGATCGTGCCTCGTCTCCGGTCCGGTGCAGGTGTCCTGCTGGTCCTGGGTATCGCGCTGGCCGGATGTGGTTCCGGCGGCACCTCGCAGCAGGCGGGAGCACCCACCGGGCCGCCGCTCAAGGGTGCCGACCCGAAGGCGTGGGTGGGCGTGTTCTGCGACGGGATCGGTGCGGTGGCTGCCGGCGGGAGCATCCTGCAGCAGCAGCAGACGACCTCGCAGTCCCAGAAGGACACCCTGATCCGCTTCATCGACAGCACCCAGCAGGCGATGAACACCGCGGCCGCCAAGCTCCTGCATCTCGGGCCGCCTGCGATCACCGGTGGGCAGCAGGTGCAGAACACCGCGGTGAACTTCTTCGCCACCGGTGCGCAGAAGGTCGCCGCTCCGCGGGATCAGCTGAGCGCGCTGGACGCGAACGCACCGGACTTCTACGCCAAGGTCAATGCGCTGCCCGCCCCTGACCTGCAGTCGGTCGCGGCCCAAGCCCAGGCCCTGCTCGGCAACCGTGCTCTGGAGCCCTACCGGCTCGCGTCGCCGGAGTGTCAGCGGGTCGGTGCGGCGAGCCGCCAGGGCCCCTGACCGCCGTTCCCTGACCGCCGGCCGGCGCAGGTCCGGCGAGCCCGGCGGGCAAGGTCGAACGCCTGTTCTACAGTCTGGCTGTGCGGCAGCTGTCGTTGTTCTCTGCTCAGGCCAGACTGGCCGGTCCGGGTGATCTGGCCGGCCTGCTCTGCGCGCAGGGCCAGATTCACCGGTTCGGGCCAGGTACCGCCGCCCGGGTGTCGACCGTGGTCACCCAGCAGTGGCGGGCCGTCGAGATCGCGCGAGCCGCCACGGTGCGCGGGTTGCCCGCTGAGCGGGGCCGCTCCGAGGAGGACCACCACTGGGTGCACACCGCGTTCGTGGCCGGCCTGCTGCCGCTGGCCGCCGCGTGGACCCGGGGGGCGGTGAAGGCGGTTCCCCCCGGCTGGCAGCTCGATGGCGCAGCGCTGCGGATGTGGGTTTTGGCTGCTGGCGCTCGGGACGGTCGCAGCTACCTGCTGGGCTTGGATCCGCGTGCGCCGGATACCCACGCGCCACTGGCCGCAGTACTGGCGGCCGCCGGTCTGGCCGCCACCCCGCTGGGCCCGCGAACGGGTGGACCCGTCCTGCGAGTGTCCGGTCGGCGACGGCTCTCCCGGCTCGCTGAGCTGGTCGGAGAGCGCCCCCCGACTACTCCGACCGGGCTGTGGCCGGACTGATTGACCCGCGTGGCGTAACACAGGATGAGGTTCTTCATGGTGGGGTGTGCGACCCTGGCTGCTCCCCGCAGCCGACGCAGATGCGGCAAGTTGTGCACACTGGCGAGCGGGGCGACGGGGCATTCAAGGTCTAAACCGAGGTAGGTCGAGCGTGGCAGGGTCGAAGACGACGGCCGATCCGGGCGGCAAGCCCGGCGGTCGCAACCGCGGCAATGCGGCGAGAGGCGTGAACGGCACCCAGCCCGCTGCTGGGCCGTCGGACAGCGCTCAGTCAGCCGACGGGCAGTCCAACGGCGCAGGTCGCCGCCTGGTGATCGTGGAATCACCCACCAAGGCTCGCAAGATCGCCTCCTATCTGGGCTCGAACTACGTGGTCGAGTCCTCCCGGGGGCACATCCGGGACCTGCCCAGGGGCGCGGCCGACGTGCCGACCAAGTACAAGGGCGAACCGTGGGCGCGCCTCGGGGTGGACGTCGAACACGCCTTCGAACCGCTCTACATCGTCAGCCCGGACAAGCGCTCCACGGTCACCGAGCTCAAGGACGCCCTCAAGAACGTCGACGAGCTCTACCTCGCCACAGACGGCGACCGCGAGGGCGAGGCCATCGCCTGGCACCTGCTGGAGACCCTCAAGCCGAAGGTCCCGGTGCGCAGGATGGTCTTCCACGAGATCACCGAGGCGGCCATCCGGGCGGCCGCGGACAACCCCCGTGACCTGGACCAGGACCTGGTCGACGCGCAGGAGACCCGGCGCATCCTGGACCGGCTCTACGGCTACGAGGTCTCTCCGGTGCTGTGGAAGAAGGTGATGCCGAAGCTCTCCGCCGGGCGTGTCCAGTCCGTCGCCACCCGCATCATCGTGCGGCGCGAGCGTGAGCGCATGACCTTCGTGTCCGCGTCCTTCTGGGATCTGTCGGCCACCCTGTCCACCCTGGAGGAGGTCCAGGACTCGCCGCGCACGTTCGGTGCCCGGTTGGTCGGGGTGGACGGCCGCCGGGTCGCCACCGGAAGGGACTTCGGCCCGGACGGCCGGCTGAAACGCTCGGACGGTGACCTGCTGATCGTCGAGGAGGCGCAGGCCGGGCGGCTGGCCGAAGCGCTCGCCGACACCGAGCTGACGGTCTCCAGCGTCGAGGAGAAGCCGTACACGCGACGGCCCTACGCGCCGTTCATGACCTCCACGTTGCAGCAGGAGGCAGGCCGCAAGCTGCGCTTCTCCGCGGAGCGGACGATGCGCACCGCGCAACGACTCTACGAAAACGGCTACATCACCTACATGCGGACCGACTCCACGACGCTGTCGCAGGTAGCCATCGAGGCGGCTCGGGCCCAGGCTCGGGAGCTCTACGGTGCGCAGTACCTGCACAGCGGGCCGCGCCAGTACACCCGCAAGGTCAAGAACGCCCAGGAGGCACACGAGGCGATCCGTCCCTCCGGGGAGGCCTTCCAGACGCCCGGCCAGGTGGCGGGCGCGCTGGACGGGGACGAGTTCCGGCTCTACGAGCTGATCTGGCAACGCACCGTCGCCTCCCAGATGGCCGATGCCCGGGGCACCACGGTCAGTGTGCGAATCACCGGCCACGCGGCCACCGGCGAGGAGTGCACGTTCGCCGCGTCCGGTCGCACCATCACCTTCCCCGGGTTCCTCAAGGCCTATGTGGAGACCGTCGACGACCAGGTCGGTGGCGAGGCCGACGACGCCGAGCGCAGGCTTCCCCGGCTGACCGAGGGCCAGCACGTCATCGCCACCGAACTGGAGCCAGAGGGCCACGCCACCACCCCGCCGCCGCGGTACACCGAAGCGAGCCTGGTCAAGGCGCTGGAGGAGCTGGGCATCGGCCGCCCCTCCACTTATGCGTCGATCATCAACACCATCCAGGACCGCGGGTACGTGTGGAAGCGCGGTTCGGCGCTGGTGCCGTCCTGGCTGGCTTTCGCCGTGGTCGGGCTCCTGGAGCAACACTTCGGGTGCCTGGTGGACTACGACTTCACCGCCGCCATGGAGGACGAGCTGGACTCCATCGCGGCCGGCGCCCAGCACCGCACCGAGTGGCTCACCGGGTTCTACTTCGGTTCGGAGCACGGCAGCACCATGTCGGTGGCGCGTTACGGCGGGCTGAAGAAGCTCGTCGGGGTGAATCTCGAGGAGATCGACGCGCGCGAGGTCAACTCCATCCCGTTGTTCGTCGACGACGGGGGCCGCGACGTGGTGGTCCGGGTCGGGCGCTTCGGCCCTTACCTGGAACGACGCGGCGCGGACGCGGAGGAGTCGCAGCGCGCCAACCTGCCCGATGACCTGCCGCCCGACGAGCTCACCGCCGAGATCGCCGAGCAGCTCTTCGCCACCCCACTGGAGGGTCGCTCACTGGGCGTCGATCCGGTCAGCGGGCACGAGATCATCGCCAAGGAGGGCCGCTTCGGGCCCTACGTCACCGAGGTGCTGCCCGAGGACACCGCGGCGTCAGGTTCGGGATCGGCGTCGGCGTCGGCGAAGAAGTCCAAGACCACCAAGCCGCGGACCGGTTCGCTGTTCAAGTCCATGAGCGTGGACACGGTGACCCTGGAGGATGCGCTGCGGCTGCTGTCGCTGCCCCGCGTGGTGGGTGCCGATCCGGAGACCGGGCAGGAGATCACCGCCCAGAACGGACGCTACGGGCCCTATCTGAAGAAGGGCACCGACTCGCGGTCGCTGTCCGAAGAGGGGCAGATCTTCACGGTGACCCTCGAAGCGGCGCTGAAGATCTACGCCGAGCCCAAGCGCCGGGGCAGGCAGGCTGCCGCGAAGCCGCCGCTGCGTGAGCTGGGCACCGATCCGGTGTCGGGCAAGCCGATGGTGGTCAAGGACGGCCGGTTCGGGCCCTACGTCACCGACGGCGAGCTCAATGCGTCGCTGCGCAAGAGCGACAGTGTCGAGGCGCTCACCGACGAACGCGCCGCCGAGCTGCTCGCAGAGAAGCGGGCCAAGGGCCCGGCTCCCAAACGCGGAAACGGGCGGAGGGCGTCGGCGTCGGCCTGATGCGGGCCGCATACCGGGCCGGAAGGGGGGTAGGTGTGGTGGGGACGTGCCACCATGGTGGGCATCCGGAGAGCTCTGGGGGTGGACGAGATGACCGAGCCGACTGCCCCATCGAACTCTGTGGACGCGCTGTTCGGCGTTGACGGCACCCAGTTGCCCGATCCGCTGCCGGTCCTCGCCGATCCGTTGACCGGGCCGGAGCAGGCCACGTGGCGGACCCCACCGACGGTGCCGCCGGCCCCCTTGCTCCCCGCCCTGGATGTCGGCGCCATGCACGAGGCGATCAACGCGGTCTTCGGGGAGGGTCTGGCCGCCCCGGTCGTTCGGCCCACCGCCGCGATACCGGTGAACGCCCCGCGTTCCGGAGCTGCTGCGCAGGCCCGGCCGGTGGGCGCGGTTCTCCGGCCGAGGGTGCCCCATCCGGTCGAGCCGCCCCCGGCGCGGGCCGGCAGACCCGTGCCGCGCCGTCCGCTGATACCCACTCCAGCTCGCGCGATCCCACCGGCAGACCTCCGCCGCCGGATCAACCGAGATCTCCTCGGTGCGCGGCGCCAAACCCGCTCCGCCGTGGGCACCCGGCCCGGCTGCGTCATCGGGCTGTTCATCTTCGGGGTGGTCGCCGTCAACGTCGTCGCGGGGATCGTGCGGTCACTGTCCGCACTGATCCATTGACGGGTGTCCGGCCGCCGCACACCGCGAGCCGGCTGGCCGACAGCCGGGGTTTCCTGGTCCGATATCCGGGTGTTCTCACCGTCCGTCATGTTGCCGACGAACAACGCCGCAGCGTGTCGAGGTAGCGTGACGCGCTGTGCCGGTCGCATACGTGTGTGGCCGGGACGTGCCCGGCGGATCCACCGCCTCCCCGGCAGACCGAGGGGAACTGATGTGACGATGAAGCGGAGGAACGGGTGCGCAGACCCAGGTTGCTACTCAGCGTTGTGGTTTCCGAGGCGACTCATTTCCCTCGACAGTGTCTCCTATCGCAGAGTGCTCGATTCTGGCTACGCTAAGCATCGTGGACCACCCATCTGAGCAAGTCTTGGGGGAGTCCACCGCGCAGCGGGTGCGTGAGGTGCTGGCCATTCGCCCGTTCCGCAGGCTGTGGGGGGTCACCGCGCTCACCGCGACCGGGGACTGGCTTTCCCTGCTTGCCCTCTCCGCCCTGGCCACCCAGCTCACCAGCGGTTACCAGGCGCAGAGCTTCGCGCTCGGTGGTGTGGTCGCCACGAAGCTGTTGCCCGCGATGTTCTTCGCTCCGCTGGCCGGGGCGCTCGCGGACAAGCTGGACCGCAGACGGGTGATCGTGGTCTGCGACGTGCTGCGCGCCGCTCTGTGCCTGTCCATCCCCCTGGTCGGCGAGCTGGCCTGGGTGTTCGCCGCGACGTTCCTCATCGAGGTCTGCGCGCTGTTCTGGATCCCGGCCAAGGATGCCGCAGTGCCCAACCTGCTGCACCGTCCCGATCAGGTGGAGACTGCCAACCAGCTCGCGCTGATCATGACCTACGGGGCGGCCGTGCTCGCCGCGTCCGGCCTGTTCGCCGTGCTGTCCAAGCTCGGCCCGGCGCTGGGCTGGACCGAGTCGATCCCCGCCGGCCAGCTGTCGACCTACCTCGCGCTGGGCATGAGCGGCCTGGCCTACGCCGCCTGCGCGGTCGTCGTCGGCACCCGGATCCCGGAGATCTCCGGCCGATTCGGCGCGCGGCGCGCCACCCAGCCGGGCCTGCTCACGATGCTGCGCGACGGCCTGGTCTTCGTCCGTGGCACACCGCTGGTCCGCGGTCTGGTCACGGGGATCCTCGGCGCCTTCGCGGCGGGCGGCGCGGTGATCGCCTGCGCCAAGCTCTACGCCACCAGTCTGGGCGGCGGGAATGCCGCCTACGGGATGCTGTTCGCGTCGGTGTTCGCCGGGTTGGGCCTGGGCATGGTGCTCGCGCCACAGGCCGCTCGCCGGATCCAGCGCCAGCGGCTGTTCGGTCTGGCGATCGTGGCCGCGGGTCTGGCGCTGGTCGGGGTCGCGCTGGCACCGCACCTGTTCTTCGCGCTCTGCGCGGTCGTCCTGGTCGGGTGCGCTGCCGGGGTCGCCTTTCTCACCGGCCTGACCATCATCGGCTCGCAGATCGCCGACGAGATGCGGGGACGCACCATCGCCTTCGTCCAGTCACTGGTCCGGATCGACCTGCTCGCCTCGATGGCCGTGGTCCCGCTGCTGGTCGGGCTGGTCCAGCAGCGTCGCTTCACCCTGTTCGGCGAACAGGTCACCGTGGACGGGACCCGCCCGGTACTGTTCGGCGCCGGCCTCGTTGCCGCCGTGGTCGGCGTGCTCGCGTATCGCCAGATGGACGATGAGCTGTCCGGCTCACCGAAGGTCGGCCTGCGTACCGCGTTGGCGAAGCGCAGCCGGCCCCGTCCCGGTGGGTTGGTGGACCGCGCACGCCGGGTCCGGCGGCGGGTGCCTGAGGAGCGGTCATGAGCGTATGGGCCCAGGTGGTCGGCCAGGAGCAGGCGGTCGCCGTCCTGCAGGAGGCGGCCCGGCCTGCAGCGACCGCGACCGGCCGCGACACCACCGGGTCCGGCGGGGCGATGACGCACGCGTGGCTGTTCACCGGGCCACCGGGGAGCGGACGTTCAGTCGCGGCCCGGGCCTTCGCCGCCGCGCTGCAGTGCACCGACGCCGAAGCGGATCCCGGGTGCGGGGTCTGCCAGGGTTGCCGGACCACTCTGGCGGGCACCCATCCCGACGTCCGGGCGGTGGTCCCCGAAGGCCTGTCCATCTCGGTGGCGGAGATGCGCAGCCTGGTCAGCGGGGCGTCCCGGCGCCCTTCGGCGGGCCGCTGGCAGGTGCTGCTCATCGAGGATGCCGACCGGCTCACCGAGGGCGCGGCCAACGCCCTGCTCAAGGCGGTGGAAGAGCCTCCGTCGCGCACCGTGTTCCTGCTCTGCGCCCCTTCGGACCACCCGGAGGACATCGCCGTCACGCTGCGCTCGCGCTGCCGTCCGGTCGGGCTGCGCACCCCGGGCGCCGCGGCGGTGGCTGACGTGCTCGAACGCCACGACGGTCTGGACGTCGACACCGCGCGGTGGGCGGCCTCGGTATGTGGCGGTCACGTCGGCCGGGCCCGCCGGTTGGCCACCGATCCCGACGCCCGGGCCCGCCGGGAGGCCGTGCTGGGGGTTCCGGTGGCGCTGCGCTCGCTCGGCGACGTGTTCATCCTGGCCGACGAGTTGGTCGGGGCCGCTGAGTCGGAGGCCACCGGTCTGACTTCGGCCCGCGACGCGGTGGAGACCTCGGAACTGGAGACCGCGCTGGGTGCGGGCGGAACCGGTAAAGGCGCGGCGGCCGCCACCCGGGGCGCCAAGGGCGCCATCCGTGAGCTGGAGCGTCGTCAGAAGTCCCGAGCCACCCGCACGCAGCGCGACGCGCTGGACCGTGCACTGGTCGACCTGGCCGGTTTCTACCGGGATGCGCTGGCGGTGATCTGGGGCGCCGAGGTGCCGCTGACCCACCCCGACCGGGCCGGCGAGATCGCCACTGTTGCCGCCGCGAGCAGCCCGGAGTCGCTGCTGCGACGGCTGGAGGCGGTGCTCGCCTGCCGCGAGGCGCTCGAGCTCAACGTCAAGCCGCGGATCGCCGTCGAGGCGCTGACCAGCGCGCTAGCGCACCCGTGAGTGGCAATCAGGGCTATAGCTCGCAACGCCACTCACGGGGCGAGCGCAGCGAGCCGTTACACTGGTGCGCGCTGCCGGGCAGTACTGCCGCCTTAGCTCAGTCGGCCAGAGCGGCTCACTCGTAATGAGCAGGTCCGGGGTTCGATTCCCCGAGGCGGCTCCACCCCTGACCAGCGGTTCCGCCACCAGCGGAACCGCTGAGCAGGAGCCGATCATGGTCGTGTGGTCGCAGTATGGTCGCATCGCACGCTCGTTCACCAGCTCCGAGCACCGGTCCGCCGCGCTGGCCGGGCTGGGCAGGATTGGGCGCCAGTACGTGCCGCGAACGTCGGAACTGGCCTTCGCCTACGCCCTGCGGGCAGCCGAGCGCGGATATCCACACCAGCCCTTGGCTGGGGTCCGGCTGGCGGGAGCCCGCCTGAGTGGGTGGGCCATCGGCACGGAGAGCCACGACAACCCACCGCTGCCCATGGCCGGGGCGGATCTGAACGGTGCCGACCTGCGACACGCGAGGTTCCACCGGGTGGACCTGACCGGAGCCGACCTCAGCCGCGCTGACCTGACCGTCACCGAGCTCCACAACTCGCGTCTGACCTCGGCCCGGTTCGACGGCGCGCGGGCGATCGGGACCATCATCCGGGAATGCGCGCTTGACGACGTCGAGATCGCCCGCGCTACCACCTACCGGACTCAGATCCTGCGGTGCACTCCGGCACCGAAGTCCGCTCCCGAGCTGCTGATCGCCCCGTTACCCGACAAGGGCCGACAGGTGGTCGGTCGCGGCCTGCCACTGCGCCCACTGAGCGGCCACACCGGCGTGGTGTGGGCGGTGGCCTGGTCCCCGGATGGCACCCGCCTGCTCACCGGCGGCGGCAGCGGGGCGGCGCGGGTGTGGGATGCGGCCACTGGACTGCATGTCGGGCTCAGGATCGTCACCCTGCCGGAGGGCGGCTCGCCGTCTTCGACGCCGTCACGGACCAGCTCGTCAGTGCCAGCGCGGGGGCCTGGCGCTGGCTCGGCTGGAACATCGTCGAGGACGGCCAACTCACCCGCCTCCCCGCAGAGTCCTTCGGGCTCCTCCCACCCCTGCATCCCACCACCCGATCGTCGGAGCCGTCCTGATGCCCCAGCCACAACCGGATCGCATCGGGTAGCCAGCGCCTCGACGCTGATCCATGGTGGACGGTATAGATGATCTCCATCCCCATTTCTATCCACGAACTGCTACACACTCCTGCCTGAAGTACCCAGTTTCGTGATTGTGATGACCATCAAAACCCATGGTCACCGGCGATGAGTAGGGGAGCGTCGCGACTATGGATCAGAAGGTTTGCTACTTTCCTCAGCTCGCACACGGGATTGGCCCGGTGCTGGCTCGTGCGGCGCGGCGGTACGGGACCTTCTGGCTGGTCTTATAGCATCAGTGGTATGGTCTGGGGTACCGTGGAGCTGGAGCCGGAGGTCCGCGACTGGCTCGAAGGGCTGAGTACAACCTGGTTCGCCACGGCGGCGTTCTACATCGATCTGCTCGCCGAGCAGGGTCCGTTGCTGGGCGAGCCGTACACGCGACAGCTCGACGGGAAGTTGCGGGAGTTGCGGTTCCACCTGGGTGGCCAGTCGGTGCGGGTGACTTATTGGATCGCCTCTGGGCGGCGCATCGTGCTGCTGACGGTGTTCGCCAAGACCCGGATGCGGGAGAGTAGGGAGATTGACCGGGCCCGGCAGGCGTTACGGCGCTGCATTGCCGCGGAGCACACCGTGGACGAGGATGACGGGGAGTGAGGGCGATGTCGGGTCGGTCGGACTGGCAGGGGCTGCGTAGCCGGCGGATGGCTGAGCCCGGGGCCGCTGAGGCGTACGATGCGGCGCGGCTGGCGTTCGAGCTCGGTCGGCAGGTGCGGGAGCTGCGTGTCCAGCTGGGGCTGAGTCAGACCGAGCTGGCCCGGCGCGCGGGCATGACCCAGCCGGCCGTGGCACGGTTCGAGGCCGGGGGCACGGTACCGACCTTGCCCGTCCTCGAGCGCCTAGCCCGCTCGCTGGGAGCCCAGCTGACCGTGCAACTGACTCCCTCCTCGTCGGTGGCGTGATCCTCCCCTGGCGCGGCGACCGGAACACCCCCGCAGAGGGGCGGCGTGGAATCAAACATGGTGCGAAATCACGTCGAAAGGTGTTGCTGGATCGCCTGCCGGGGCGGGGTCCGCGACTGTTGTTGCTGGTAGAGGCCAGATGAGGCGGGATCCGGCCCTCTCGTAACGAGCAGGTCGTCGGTTCGATTCCCCGAGGCGGCTCCACCCCTGACCAGCGGCTCCGCTACGAGCGGAGC